>CAYXVF010000006.1:0-78914 GCA_964468125.1 uncultured Bdellovibrionales bacterium
GGCAGCGATAGCCCGCTGAACGTTACGAACCCTCGCGGGTCGGCAGGTAGGCGCGTAGAGCCCTGCTGGGGTCATCGCCGTACTGGGTTGGAGGGCGCACTAGACGCCTCGTACGGTCGCCCGTAGAAAAGCGGTCAAAGACTCGCGGTGCGCGACGGGTTGCGTGTGGTCGGTGATTTTTACCCGCAGGTCATCGAGCGCTGTCGGCACGTCCGATGCGTACGAAAATGGTGCGGTCTTCTCGCCGGGCGTCGCGCAGGCCGTCGGGGTCACGAAGCGGCTCTACGCGGCCGCCGGCGACAATCGGAGCCGAAAACAACGAGAGGTTGTCCCTCACAGGCTCCCCGGATGGAGTGCCCTCGAGGGTGGTCGGGGCGATGCCGAACGAGGGGTCGCCTTCTCGTGGACTCACAAGAGCTCATCCATCTTCGCCCACATGGCGTCGAGATCAATTTCTAGACCTTCGCAGCTAGGCGGAGCGACCACTCCCCCACTTGCAGAAAATGCCACGGCGTAGTCGCGAGAGTTGTTGAGTACGAGGAAATCGACTCGCCGCCTCTGAGGGTCAACGATCCAGTACGACTCGATTCCGAATTCGGCGTACTCTTTCCGCTTTTCTTCGCGGTCTCGCTGTTCATCTCGAGGCAAGCTGGAAATAACCTCCACTGCGATGTTAGGCGGTATCCCGATGACGCCGCGTGCGGGGGGCTTCCGGCCGGCAAAGAAGACGGTAACGTCTGGTTTGCGTCCATGCTCCGTGCTGACGGCGAAGCGTGCATCCGAGCCCGCAACCGAGATGCCCTTACCGTCCGCCCAATTCCCGAGCACCCGAATCAGCCACGCCACCAAGACCTCGTGCAGATAATCGGGCATCTCCTCCTCCACGAGGCGGCCGTTGAGAAATTCGCCGGGCACGTCTTCGGGCAACGCGCCCCACTCGGTGAGACTCAGGCGGGGACCGAGCAGCGCCGCTGTGTAGCCTTCTTGAACCATGAGCCCACAATACCAACTCGCGCGAATCGTTCTCAACACATGGATACGGATTGCTGAAAGTCCGGAGCTGGCCGGGTCCCACGAGTGCCTCATGAAATGGGTCGCGGATAGGAAATTCAACACGACACGAGAGGTGATTGAGACCGGCGCAGGGGCGGGAGTGCCACACGGCTCAGCTCTTCACCGCTCGGACCGCCGAGCACCACCGCCCAGCCCTCGCCCGAGTCTTGCAGGCGAACCTCGATCCAGCCGGCGATGGCTTCCGCGAACTCACCTTCATCGGGGCTAATCACCCGCGTCGGCTTGGAGCCCGAGTGCCCAGCCACCAGCTGGATCTGGTCGTCTACGTTCAAGACCTGGAGGCTGCGGTCGTGCCCGGACGCAAACACGAAGGAGCCAAATGTCTTGGCGCTGGTGAGGAGGCTCGACGCGATCGAGTCGTACATCACGTGGCTTCGGTACTGAGGAATCAATCCGCCTTGGCGGGCCCAGATCGCGAGGCTCCCGAAGATCGGCGGAATCAGATAGTCGATGTTATCGAAATTGCCGCAAAAGGATAACAAAAAATCTATGGGGTGGCGCACAGCCACTAAGAGTCTCCGGGTCCTGTACTTCTTAGCGAGCGAGTTGAACTCCTCGCGGAACTCGGCGCTGGATTTTACATCCCACCCCAAGGAGCGCGAGGGCGACGTTGGGACCGAGGTCGATTACGTTGAGGTCGCCACAATCGGCCTCGGGCATGGCGTCGACCTCGGCGCCGGCGATGTGTTCGAGCTCACGGTTGATGAACGTGCGGAGCCGCCGCACTTCGCCGCGCCCGTCGTGATACTAACGATCCCCCGGCATGAAGAAGACATTACTCCCCGTGCCACGAAATCCTGCACCGCGCGGAGGTGCACCCTTACGTCCTCCTCCGCGCGATCGCGGCACTTGGGCGAGCAAACCCTGTTCCCTCTCCTGCAAAACTTGGATCACCGATAATGCGCGCCGCGCCGATCAGGACCTGCTCGTTGAGATCGCACGCAAGTCCGAAGTGGATGTCGCCTCGCTCGAGCACCTAGACCAGCGCATTCGATCGCTCTACTCGCAGCGATTCGTCCGGTAGCGCGCCGCCGCGCTTGCTCGAAACACGCACTCGGGCCGCGGGAATGCGGAGCAGAGGTCTAAAGATCGATCTCGTGCAGGTAGTTTGGGGTATTGGAGGTTGGCACGTCTTCGAGCGACAGACTCGGTGCACCGACGGGGTCGCCCTGCTGAAAGACCTCCACGTCTACGGTCTCGTGCGGCCCGACCCCAAAATGCAGGTCGGGATACGGGGCGGAACCAAAACCTAGGGTGGGTGTGATCTCCTGTATCTGACGATGTTCCCCGTAGTGGACAACCACGCGTGTGCCGGTGGGGTTGGCGCGTCCCGACCGACGCAAGCGGACTCGGTAGTAGCGCAGCGTTCCCCCGCTTTCGTAGTAGTTGTTGCGCACGAGATAAAGCCCGCCCCCGGAGCCCGCCCCACCGTGTATCGCTACGAACAAATCGAGATCGCCATCGCGATCGTGGTCGACCCAGGATGCGTTGTAGCAGCTACCCACCGCGAACCTGAGCGAGTCAGGCGTGAGATCTACAAATGGCGGCGCACTGGATACCTCGCCGCGCTCGTTAATGAAATCGTTTCGCAGCAGCGTGTTGGGAAAAGAAGTCGTGGCGTCGCTGGCCGCCGTCACGTAGAGGTCGAGATCACCGTCATTATCGTAGTCTCCGGGAAACGCCGTGGTCTTAAATCCAACGTCGAGCAACTGAAGGGTCGGGGCCGCAATCCAGTCAAAGCTCGGAACTCCCGGCAAGGACTCGTTGCGATAGAGTCGCGCAGCGCCGAAGTTCCACGGCAAGAGATAGAGGTCGAGATCGGCATCGTTGTCGTAGTCGAACGCCGCGACCCCGTGCATCAACTCGCCCGGATTAGAGAACGGAAAAGACGCGTCGCCCGTCCCCGTGAGAATCCGAAATACGGGCGTGTCAGTTGCCGTCGTACCGTTGATGTGCAGGGTGGTCTCCAGGCTCGCAACAAACAGATCCGGCCGGCCGTCGGAATCGAGGTCGGACACGACGAGCCCGCGCGCCTCCGTGCCGCCATCGGCCGCCGCATCTTCGGCGGTTCCGACACGCTCGAAGAGCCAACTGCCGGCAGAGCCAACGTTGGTGAGCAGCTCATTGGAACGCGGTACCCCGTCGAGGCCTCCGATCCGATAGAGATCCGGGTCGCCATCTCCGTCGTAGTCGAGCAGCGCGAATTGAAACGAGTACTGTTGGGATGTGTCGCCCGCGATGAGGACATTGTCTTCCACGACGTCGTCGTTCGCGAGGTCTACATAGTCCGCCGCCGGCTCGCTCCATCGAAACAGGGCGGTGTTTTGACTGGTGCTGGCAAGACCCAATGCTTCCACTCGACCCGAGGGGAGGGTCGCGGTCGTACTCACTCCATGGGGACGATAGCCTAGCGGCGCGAAGACGGTGAGCGGTTCGAAGGCGCTGTTTCCAAATTCGGTCCCGGCGACCAGGTGCACGCTCAGGCCATCGGTAATCGACGACACGATGAGATCCGGTGTTCCGTCGGGTTCGCCCGTCGAAGCCGAACCGACATCCGCCCATGCCAGACCGAGGGCAGTGGTGGCGACGACGGTGTCGAGCCGAACCTGCGGCGACGAGCCGAAGATCTCAGTGGCATCGGGCTGGTCGATCAGGCTTGGCTGGGGTCCATCGGAGCTGACGAGTTGCGAGAACTCGAACCCTCCCCGCCCGCAACCGACAACAATCACGGAGGCCAGCAGCGAGCACCTCGTCGCGACCCGGGCCCTCGGCAAACCGGCAGGGTGCCACCAATGACGCATGCCGAAATGGTAGCCGCCGCTCGCTCTGTGCGCTCGTCCAAACCAGCGCCGAACGCCAAGAAAGGCGAAGAGACGTTCGTCGGTCAGATTGCGGATAGGAAATTCAACCGGCCTGTGGCGGTTACCCAGTGTCCACGCCAGATGTCGGGTTCAGTGCTCATTAGAAATGTCGTGTTTGATGTCGCTGAAGTCAGCCGCTTGCCTTGATTTGTTGTTCTATTCGGCGCTTCTGACGCTTCGTTATCTTCGGTGATTTGAGTCGCTTTTCGTCCCGTTCTTCCTGCTTCTCTTTGATGTAGCTCAGCGCTGCGGCCAAGCGTTTGTTCTCGACGATGGCGGATTGAGGAACTCGCGGGTTCTTGTCGAGCACTGAGAAAGGAAGAAGGGTGTTTTGGTAGCGGATCTCAACGGAGCCGTCTAGCCACTCGTAAACGATGCACTTCTTGCCGCCGAACTCTTCGTCTCGGGGGTCGGTATCACGAGATAGCGTTTGTTTTTGTAGTGGACCACCTGGTTGCGGGTGAGCGTTCGCTCTTCCTGCCAAGAGAAGATCTGACTCAAATCCTCATCCTGTCGAACTTCTCGATGCGCGTCGTGAGGATTGCTCGCAACACGCGCAATTGGCCTGAGGCGTGTTGGCGCAAATGATGTCGACGTTGAGCGCCTCGAGAGCTCGACCAAACTGCGTGAGCCGACCCTCAAGGGTTTTGCCGCCGCACGTCACGACACGGAAAATGCTGTGTAGCTCGCGCAAAGACGCTGCACTTGCCGCGTCGTAATGCCTAAGATCTCGCCAGCCAATTCTTGGGTCAGTCGACGATCGAGAACACGCTCAATGACGTGCAATCGATCAAGCTCCCGTGCATTCATCGTGATCAACCCTGAATTCTGCATGCGGCTCCTCGCGCGACGGCGCGCGAGAACACGACATTCCTATCCGGCGAAAACACGACATTACTAACGGGCGCCTATCGATGCAGGTCGCGTCGAACGAGAATCAGGCGGCGGAGAAGGTGTCGTGGTGAACGGCGTGCTCGAAGTGGGTTGGGGCGGCAGGCTCGCCGATGTGGGTGAGGATTTTGTGCACCGCATTCGGCCCGTCGATGCAGGCGATGGCCTGCATGCCATTGGTGCCGCAGGACGACGGCTGGCCGTCCTGTGCGTCCACCGGCACACCCATCTGCATGACTCTCAGTCCCGCTGGGCGCCCGGTCGCGACGAATCCACGCAGTGATGCCGCGTAGCACGCTGCGAGGAGCGGCTCGCGCTCGGCGAGCGCATCGATGTCACCGCTCTCGTCTGCAAGAGACAGCCCGCGCCGTTGGAGGGCTTTCACCACCTGCGTGCAGACCTCCCAGGCGATGGTCACGACGTCGTGACTCTGGGGCTTCGGCAGCCCGCGCCATTCTACCTTCCCCGGCTCGACCTCCACGAACACTCCGTCAAACGCCAACGAGTGCAGGTGAACGTTGAGGTTCGCGGCCGAGCCAAAGCGCTGAATCCATGTCGCCATGCCGGGGTGCGCCTGCTCGATGCGGAGGAGGCCCAAGACCGACTTTGCGCGATTGCGCTGCCAGTTGAACACCGCCTTTGTGTAGGCTGCGAGCACATCGGAGAGAACCTGGGTGTTGCACGCGACGAGGTAGCGCGGGGGTTGGAGGAGCGTGAGGGTCCAGGTCCGAGTCAGGACGTCGGGAAAGACCTGGTCGGTCAGCCGGGCGGCGGTGTCGGCCATGCGGCGCCCGATGCAGCTCGGACAGCATCCGCGCCCCTTGCGCGAATAGGCGACGAGCCGGTCGTGGCCACAGGTGCCGCAGTGCACGCGGGCGAAGCCGTTGGCGAGTATGCCGCAGCGGCTGAACCTCTCGAGCTCGCGGGTGACGAAGCCCGGAGGTGCGGCCACTGGCCTCGACCTCGGCGAGGAACGTCGGATGGTGCCTTGGGATCGCCTCAACGGCTCGCTCGGGGCGTCGACGCCGGTATTCGGATGAGCACGTGCCGCGCATTGCGCGCGACCGGAGAGCAGCGATCGTGCCAGGCGAGATTCGGGGCTACGTATGCGAATTCCGTGGTCGGCGCTGCCTGAATTCGAGGGTGGGCTGCGTTTCTTTGAGACGCGGGCGCTACAGCGGAATTCAGGTCCACCGTCGTTCGCATGATGCCGTCACAATAGCCCTCCCTGCATCATGATGCAGCTCGTGGCGCCACTCGGTTCTTCCCTAGCCGCGTCGGGCGGCCGTGATCCTCTCGAACAGCGCGCTCCGATCGCTGTCGCCGATCAGCGCTTCGAGGGTACGGGGGAGCTTTCGGTTCCAATTCGGATGCTCGTCCACCGTGCCCGGGAGGTTCACCTGCTCCTTTTGCCCCATCACGTCCTCGAGCTGCACCGCCATCAGCTCGTTCCTACCTCTCGCGACGTAGACGAGCATCGCGTCCGCGAGCTCCTGAGGCAGCGTTTCAAACGCGGACTCTGAGAGTCCTGTCTCAACTAGTCCCGCCTCGGCGAGAGCATCGAGCAGGCCCTGGCGCTGCTTCGCGCGCTCCGCAACGAACTGCTCGCGCATTTCTGGCCGCGGCCACAACCCCAGCGCGTCGCGCACTTCGAGGTCGCGCTCCTCCCAGAAGCCCTTGAGCGTCGGGAGGTCGTGGGTGCTGGGCACGGTGATCGACTCGGCCAGAAGCTCCTCTGGCGATTTGTATTGGCCCGGACCGGTCTGTTCGAAGAACAGAATCCGATAGGAGTAGCAGCGCGAACGCCGAAGCGCAGCCGTGACCTCTGGCGGCACGACGCCGAGATCCTCTCCGACCACCAAACACCCCTGCGCCTGCGATTCGAGCGTCACAACCGCCATCATCGCGTCAAAGGGATAGAGCACGTAGGCGCCCTCCGACGCGGGTCTCCCGTGGGGGACCCAGTAGAGGCGCCGCAACGCCATCACGTGGTCAATCCGCACCGCGCCACTGGTTTTCATCGTCGAGTGGAGCACTTCGCGGAAGGCCGAAAGCCTGTCTTCGACCATCGCGTGAGGAATCGGTGGGGGCATGCCCCAGTCCTGCCCCATCAGGTTGAAGTCGTCCGGCGGCGCCCCGACAGAGGCGCCGTCGCCATAGAGAGCGGGGCGCGCCCAACGCTCGGCCGAATCTCCGGCGACACCCACGGCAAGGTCGGTGTAGAGCCCGACCGCCATACCCGCCTCTTTCGTCGCCGCGGCCGCGGCCGCGAGCTGCTCCGCCGCCAGCCACTGCAGATAGGCACGATAAGCGACGGTGGCTCCGTTCTCCGCGACGAAGGCGAGCACTGCGTCGCTTTCCGGGTCGCGATACTCCTCTGGCCAGTTGAAGAACCCGTATGTCTCCTCCGCCGCAAAGCGCATCTGCAGCGCTTCCCAGGTGGCCTGACGCATCAAGGCGGGATCGCTCGCCCATTGCTGGAACCGCTGAAAGCGCTCCCCATCCTGATCGAAGTCCTCAAAGGCTAGGCGCAAGATTTCGTCCTTCGCCCGCGCGACGCCGCGGTAGTCCACAAACTCAGTGGCCCGCAGCTCCGCCAGCCGGCTCTGAAAGGCCGAAGCCCCCATCGCGTCCATTGCCCGCGAGCTCGCCTCTACCTCCGGTACGTCTTCGACCGCGACATACAGCGGGTTCAACCAGCGCCGGCTCGACGGTCCATAGGGCGACGCCTGCGCTGGATTGTCCGGAAAGAGCGAGTGAAGCGGGTTCAAACCGACGAAGTCTGCTCCGAGCTCAGCAAAGTGGGCGATCGCTCGGTGGAGATCGCGCAAGTCCCCGATCCCCCAGTTGCGCTCGCTGCGCAGCGCATAGAGCTGAATCGCCGGCCCCCACATGCGTCGCTCGTCGAGCTCGGACGGGCGATGCGCCTGCACCGGCGCGCAAATGAGAAAAGCCTCAGTGCCCGCGAGCTCGAGGACGTAGTACCCTTCACCTAGCGCCGGAGTAGAAAAGGCCCGGCGGTCGTCGTATTCACCTCGCTCCAACACGGGAAACTCATCGGCGCGCACCACTCCTTCTCGAATGAGCTCGCCGCTCTCGCTGGTAATGCGCCAATGCTGCGGCTCCTCCGTGGTGTTGTGCGGAACGGTCCAGCTAACGCTGCCCGCTTCTCCAGGCCTTACGACCGCAAGCCCGTGCACCCCCGGTGACCACTGCTCTCGTTCGAGGCGCGTGAGTGTTTCTACATTCGCGTCGAAGCCCATGCCGTTGATAAACAACCGGGCAACCTCCACGCTCGTGGGTCGTTCGCGTCCATCGAGGCCGACGTAGGAACGCGTGACACCGAGCGCGTCGGCAAGGGTGAACAGGGTCTCTTCGTTCATCGCTTTTCCTCCAAGGCAAACAGCGCTGCGCGTCCGGGAAGCACTCCCGCCATCGCTGCGGGGGCATCGTGCGTGCAGACCAGAGCACGCCCGGCTATCGGGGCCGTCTCGGCTGCTTCCGTTCCGAAGTTCGCGACCAGATGCAAGACCTCTCCCTCGGGCAGGGGCCAGCACACCTTCAAAACCGATCCGTCGACGGTGAAGGTGCCAGCGAGGACCTCCATGTCGCGGTAGCGCGACGCGAGCTCTTCGCGACGAACCCGCAGCAAGCGCGCAACCCGCTTCGCATGTGCTTCGTCCTCGACGCCACCCGGGAGTTTTGCGGCCTCGAAGGTCGCTCGGTCGCACGGGTCAGGGATCTCGCCGTCAAAGCCCGGCAGTCCCTCGTGGTCCTTCTTCCGACCGTCGCGCACGAGCGGAGCCCAGGAGTCCGGATAGTTCCCGAAGAAGGGGAAGTCGCGCGTCGTTCCGCTCTC
Organism: uncultured Bdellovibrionales bacterium; assembly: GCA_964468125.1. Classification (GTDB taxonomy): domain Bacteria; phylum Myxococcota; class XYA12-FULL-58-9; order XYA12-FULL-58-9; family CAYXVF01; genus CAYXVF01. The sequence continues at coordinate 8,686 of CAYXVF010000006.1, forward strand.
CTCTCCCATCCAGAGCATAGGAATGCCTGGAGCGATCCAGGCGATGGTCGCGCAAAGCCAATGAACGTCTGCACCGTGCGAAACGTTCAGGCGATCCCCTCGACCTCGGTTGCCGACCTGGTCGTGGTTCTGAGCGAAGTTGCAGAACGCAAAGGGGCTCGCGGGCACACAGGGCTCACCGCGCTCTCGGCCTCGGTGCAGCGAATGCTCACCGTAGTAGGCAAAACCGCGCGTGAGGCAGTTTCCAACGTGGCGCAGCGGCTCGTCCTGGAAGTCTCGATAGTAGTGGCCGTCTTCACCTGTCGCGGCGACGTGAAGCGCGTGGTGCAGGTCGTCGTTCCACTGAGCGTCATAGACTCGGGAGCCGGGTCTGCGGAGGCGCGAGAGCTCGTTGTCGTCGTTTTCGAGGATCAGGTGAACGTGGCGGTCCGCGCCCGGTCCCTCGTGGATCGCTTGCGCGATCTCTTCGAGAATGTGGGGCGTCCCCTCGTCGTAGATCGTGTGCACGGCGTCAAAACGCAGGCCGTCGAAGCGATAGACCTCGAGCCATTCGAGCACATTGCCGATGACGATCTCGCGAACGTGCGCTCGACTAAAATCTGGCGTTGGGCCCCAGGGGGTCACGTGGTCCGGGCGCTCAAAGGCCGGTGCAGAAAGCTTCCAGGGGTCTCCAACCGGACCCACGTGGTTGTAGACGACATCGTTGAAGACCATCAGGCCGAGTCGGTGGGCTTCGTCGATGAATGCCGCGAGCTCCTCCGGTCGACCGTAGGCGTGATGCGGCGCGAAGAAAAACACACCGTCGTAGCCCCAGCCGAAGTCCCCACCAAACTGATTGACCGGCAGGAGCTCGACGGCGGTGATGCCGAGGTCCTGGTAGCGGGGGAGCTCGTCGATCAGAGCGCGGTAGGTCCCCTCAGGGGTGGCAGTGCCCACGTGCACCTCGAGGATCACCACTTCGTGAATCGGTTTGCTCACCGGCGGGTGTGAGAACGACAGCCCGGAGACGACCGCCGCCGGACCGTCGACGCCTTCTGGGAGAAAGCGGGCGTACGGGTCCGGCCGGACCTCGCCGTCGATGGCGAGACGGTAGCGCGGGTGCGGAAGGTTTTCGAGCTCGGCGCCGAAAACCTCGTCGCCTCGCATGCGCAGGGGGCACACGGTGCCGTCTTCAAAACGCAGCTCCGCGGACTCTGCCCCGGGCAGCCAATAGCGTGCCTGAAAGGCGTTCTGGTCACGGGTGATTCCGTAGCGGAGACGATGATCGGGCATCACATTTTCCTCGCGAGTTTCGGGAATAGACTTTCACGTCCTAGGCATTAGGATCTCGAATACCCGGAAAACCAGCCGGACGAGGGGGCACCATGCCGGAGGACGACGAGTCAAAAAAGAGCAACTTGAGCGCGTCCGAGTGGAAAGAGCAGCTCGATCGCGAGTACGAAGACCTCAAGCAGGTCCGCGACGAGCTGCGCGTCAAAGCGCACCTGGCAAAGGCCGACATGAAGGACGCCTGGGACGAGCTCGAGTCGAAATGGCCCAAGGTCGAGGCGTCGCTGAAGCGCTTCGAAGACCAGGCGAGCAAGGCGCTGGATGAGTTTGGCAGCGCGACGCGAAACCTCTTTCGCGAGCTTCGGGACGGCTATCAGAAGATGAAGAAGGACCTGTAGGTGGAGCGAAAAGCGCCCCCCTCGGTTCTGTTGCGTGTGGCGGCGATCGCCGTGCTCTTCGGAACGTTCCTGCCGCTCGGCGGGCGAGGAGCTGCGCTGTGGCCCTGGCAGCTGGCCTTTGACCCGAGCTTTGTCGTCGCCACCCTGGTCTCGGTGCTCTGCGCCGCGACGCTGTACGCACTGGCACGGCGCATGCCGGAGGGTCCGCCGGGGTCGACCACCGCGCTGCTTCTGCTGCTCTTCGCGCTCGCCGTCGCGCTCCTCGGGCAAGCGGACAGCTCGGCCGCGCTCGGCGGCCAACGAGCCTACAACCTTGGCCCTCTCGCGCTGTCAGTGGCCCTGATCGCAGGCGCGGACGCGAGCGCTTCGACGCTCCACCCCCGCCGCCTCCTGGCCGCTCGGGTCGCGGCGATGCTCGGCCTCTTGGGACTGATGGCGTTTCTCGCTTCGCCCACCGCTTACGGCACGGTCGTAGCCGAGATGAGCAGTCAGCTCCGCTACGCGCTCGAGGTCGGACTCACAATGCAGGAGCGCATCACCGCGACCATCAGTGAGGTGCTCGTGGTCGGACTCGTGGCGGCGAGCGTGTTCGTCGCAACCGGCGTGCTCCACGGTCGCCCGCACGGATTCGAGCGTGTGGCGATTCTCCTGTCGGCCCTGGCCCTCCTGGTTTTGGCGGATAGCGCCCGCGGCACCCTGGACGATGGCTGGCTCGGGTTTCTCACCGCGTTGCGCGCGGTGAGCGCATGGCTCACGCTCGCGACGGTCGCGGTCGCGGCGACGATCGCGGTGATCGGACGGATGAGCATAGAGCGGGCGATCCCGCGCTCACGGCTCCCCCTGAGCGCCGGAGTGGTGGCCGCGGTGGCCCTCGTCAGTCTGCTCGTGCCCCACTCCCCGCAGAGTGAGCCCTGGCGACTCGATCGGGCACCCGCGTGGGCAAACGCCCTCTACCAAGACGCCGTCCCTGCGCTCGCAGGGGCCCGGGACCGCGACGAGCGTCGGGCTGCGGCGCGGATCGTTCTCGCACTCGCCGAGGCAAACCCCGAGCTCCAGCGCGCGTGGGAGCGGCTGGTCCCACTCCTCGATGACCCAGGCTTCAATCGCAAAGCGATCGCGCGCCGGGCGCGTGACATCAACGAGAAGGCGCGCGACGCGAAGCTCCCGTTCTACCTCGATGTGGACGTGGCGCTCCTGGGAGCAGGCGAAAGCGCCTTTTGGAATCTCGAGCTGAACGCTTACCGCATTCAGGAGTCGCGCTCGGCGCGCATGGCGTCCCTCGACCTCTCAACCCTCTGGGTGGAGTCGACGCAGGAACGTGCCAGCGTCCATCAGGGTTTCAGCGGGCCGGAAGAAGTCTATGGCGTCGTCATTCTCGATGAGGTCCGCCGCAACTGGGATCGTCAGCTCGCGCCGAGCCTCCTCGGCACGGACACGTCTTACTACACGTCTTACGGCCAGTACGCGAAGGTGCTCCGGGAAGCCTTGGAGGCGACGGTGGTGGAGCGCGCGCCGTCGGCCTGGAGAGCGGACGCTTCGACGGCGTTTGACCGCTACCTCGTGTGCCTGGCGGGTCAACACACCGGCCAGAGCTCGCGGCTCGCCGAACGCTACTGCCCGGCGCTCGTGGCGGAAGTGGAGCCACTGATCATCGAGGCGCTGGCTCAGAACGTCGAGCGCCACGAGCTGCAGCACATGGTGGACGACCAGCGCGGGGGCGCCCGCGTACCCGACGCCGTACGCAACACTCTGCGAGGCTACGGAACCGCGAGTCTCGAGCGAACGTCCGCCGAGCTCTCTGCCTATCTCGCGGAGATCGCCGATGGACCACTGCCGCACCTGAGCCTCGCTCATCTCGTCGCGGTCGCCACGAGCCGACCGAGCTCACCGGAGGCGGCAGCAGGAGAAGTTGCGCGCTGGCTTCTATCCGATGACGGAACCTGGGACTCGCCCTTTGCCATGAGCGCAGACGCGCTCCGCGACCGAGCCTCCTTCGCGTTCTTCCAACTCTTCGGACGCGAGGTCCCCCGCCTCGAGATCGAGCGGGCCTGAGTCAGAGGCAGTTGAAGTAGCCGCGCTGCGCGTCGTACACGCATTGCTGCCCGCGCGCCGCGCAGTCGACGACTTTCACTTCCTCGTCTTCGCACCAGATCAAGACTTGCCCGTCGCAACGGCCGATCGCGTTTTCGCCGGCGCACGGGTCTTCGTCCCCCGTCGGTACACAGTCGTAAAACCCGTTCTCATCGTCGAAGTCGCAGACTTCTCCGCGACTCGCGCAGTCGACCTCGCGCAGCCGTTCAGCCTCACACCAGCGCACGATCGTTCCATCGCACTCGCCTTCGTAGCTGACATCACCACACCCTGGCGCCTCTTCCGGTGGCAAATAGGGATCGAGGAAGCCTCGATAGACGTCGACCCGCGTGTTCACGCCCCACTCGAGGCACGGCGCATCACCGTTTGACACCACACCCGTGATCAGCCACTCACGGGCAGGGCTCTGCCAAAAGGCCGGCCCACCCGAATCTCCCGTGCACGTGTTTTTGCTCTCACTGCTGTAGCGATAGCGGTCGGACTGTATCGTCTCAATCGGGATCACCACAGAGCGTTTACGCCCCGCCCCTTCACGCGTGACACCGTCGACGATCCCGTAGCCCACGAAGAAGAGCTCGCGACCGCTCCAGCTCGTGTCCATAGCGGGAACGAGCCGCATCGGCGGAACACTCGCCGCGCGCTCGAGAAGCACGACGCCGATGTCGTAGTCGAAGGAGCCGTCGCGATAGCTCGGGTGCGGCACGAGCTCTTGGGCAGAAATGCGCTCAGGCGCGCTCTGACTCACCGGGCCGATGCGAAACTCGAGCCCGTCGTCTTCCCGACCCAACAAGCAGTGCGCCGCGGTCAGCACGACCCGCGGCGCCACGAGTGTTCCGGTGCACCAGTGCTGTCCATTGGCCAGGGCGAATGCACCGACTGCAGGGAGGCCGTCGAACTCGCGCCCCCCCACGATGGCTCCCTCCGGACGGTCCGATGTCCCCGTGGGCTCGACGGGGACGCTGGATTGGCAAGCGCAGATCGCGGACAGTAAGGACGCGAAAGTGAACGTCACGCGAAGCTTCATGATATCTCCATCTCCATTGCGGGCCGGGCAGCGTGCACGTGCGGCAGAGCGACACGAAACGCACACAGACCCACGCGGCCATTCCTATAAATGCGTTTTCGCGCTGCCAAGGTGAAAGTTGTTGATGAACGAGCCAAAGCTTCCCGCGGCGGAAAAAAAGCCCGTCAAAACCAGCGCTTTGTGGGGATGGGCCCTCTACGACTGGGCGAACTCGCCTTTCACGACGGTGATCATCACCTTCGTGTTCTCCGCCTACTTTCAGCAGGCGATCGTCGGCGAAGAGGCGCGGGGCCAGGCGCTCTGGGGATACACCTCTGCGATCGCCGGGATCCTCATAGCGATCGGCTCTCCGATCTTCGGCGCCATCGCGGACGTCGGCGGACGCCGCAAACCGTGGATCCTCGTCTTCAGCGCGCTGTGCGCGGCGGGCTCGATCGCCCTGTGGTGGGCTGCTCCGGGCACCGAATCGATCGCTTACACCATGGCGGTCGTCGTGGTCGCGACCGTGGGGTTTGAGTTCGGCATCGTCTTCAACAACGCGATGCTCCCGGACCTGGTCGACGAAAAGCGGCTCGGCCGCTGGTCCGGTTGGGCTTGGGGCCTCGGCTACCTCGGTGGCCTGGTCGCGATGCTGATCGCTCTGTGGCTCTTCGTGAAACCCATGGGCGGCTTCGAGTGGGTCAACCCCGCGCTAGGACTCGACGAAGACGCGAAGAACATTCGCGTCGTTGGTCCTCTCGTTGGCGTCTGGTTCTTACTCTTCTTGTGGCCACTGTTCGTCTTCACCCCAGACCGCCCCTCCGCCGGGCTCGCCGCGGGCGAAGCGATCCGACTCGGGTTCAGGACCATTGGTCATACGCTGGGGCACCTGCCCCGCTACCGCAATCTCACGCTGTTCCTGATCGCACGCATGATCTACGCGGACGGGCTCGCTACGGTCTTCGCGATCGGCGGGGTATACGCCGCCGGTGTTTTCGGAATGGAGCTCTCGGAGGTGATCATGTTCGGCCTCCTCTTGAATGTGACCGCGGGTCTCGGAGCCGCCGCCTTCGCCTTCCTCGACGACAAGATCGGCTCGAAGAAAACGATCCTCGTGAGTCTCGTAGGCCTCGTCCTCAGCGCCGCGCTCGCGGTCGTAGCCACCGACGTCACGCTTTTTTGGATCGCCGGAGCAACGCTCGGGATCTTCGTCGGCCCCGCCCAATCCGCCTCGCGGTCGATGATGGCGCGAATCGCGCCGAAAGCGATGATGACCGAGTTCTTCGGCCTCTACGCGCTCACTGGAAAGGCCACCGCCTTCCTCGGCCCGGTCTTGGTGGCGCTGCTCACGGATGCCACTCAGAATCAGCGCTCCGGGATGGTCGTCATCCTGAGCTTTTTCGTCGTAGGTGGACTCTTGCTCCTCCGCGTGAAGGAGGAACGGACGGAGGTGGTGGTGTAGCGCTCGCTAGGCGCTAGCCTCCAACGGTGGCGAAGCGATCGTTCGGTGCGCACACTCTAAAAGCCATGTGGGTTAGAGCATTCGTCTCAATCGCAGCTGCGACCGCGCTGCTGTCCGTCCTCGCTGAGCGTCCAGGAGCGAGAAAGCTGACCACCATCGCGGAGCGTATCCCCTTCGAGGTCGGCTCGGTCCTGCCTGCGGCACCTCCGCTGCGGCTCGCAGGCGGCGAGACGATCGGCGTCAAGGCGAGTGACTGCGGTGCCTGCCATCAGACCAACTACGAGGAGTGGCGACGCTCGACGCATGCCCACGCCATGCGGGACGCGCAATACTTCGCGGAGCTCAGCAAACCGAGCTCGCCGAAATGGCTCTGCCTCAACTGTCATGCGCCCAACCAGAATCAGCGGCGGATCATGATCACCCCGGACACGCAGCTCATCGATGACCCGAACGACGTGTCGCGCATCATCGAGGTGCCGAACCCAGACTTCGATCCGGCGATGCAGCGGGAAGGGGTGACCTGCGCAACCTGCCACGTGCGGGTAGAGGACGGCGAGTCAGTGGTCGTGGCGAGTCGCAATACGGGGCGCGCGCCCCATCCGGTTCGCCCACACCCCGAACAGCTCCGGTCCGTCTGCCTGCGATGTCACGACCCGGGACCGGGAACCATCACCCCCACCTTCTTCTGCTGGTTCGAGACGGCGCGCGAGGGCCGAGCGCACGGGGTGAAGCAGGGATGTGTCGAGTGTCACATGCCCCCGGTCACTCGGTCACTCGTTGGCGAATCGCCTCCGGTCGAGACACGCCATCATTTCTGGACCGGCGGCGGAGTTCCAAAGACCTATGGCGCCTACGACGAGCTCCTTTCCCGTGCCTACGTGCCCGGAGGCGAGCTCGATGCGGAGGTCTCCGGAGAGACGCTGACCGTGCGTCTGAGGAACGCCCACGCGGGCCATCACCTCACCTCGGCGAACCCGGAGCGTTACGTGATCGTTCGAGCGATCGCGGTGCACGATGGAGAGGAGCAGGTCCTCGACACGCGGCGCTTTGCCCAGGAATGGGATTGGGGCTCGACCGACCCGGTGCGTCCGGCCCGGCGAGTCGGCGACACGCGGATTCCGGCGGGAGAGGAACGGCGTTGGTCCGTCCCCCTGCCTGAGGCCTTCGACACGCTCCGCGTGGAAGCCGCGCACGTTCGCCTCTCGCCGTCGAACGCCCGCTACATGAAGCAGACGGGTCTGGATCCGTCGCTTCGCGACATCTGGCCGGGAGCGGCACGAGCGATTCGAAACGTCGAGGAGCACTATCCGCTGATGACCTGGTTCGCCCGCCGCGAGTACGCATCGACCGACGGGCGTTGGTCCGAAACGCCCTTGCACAGCCTCCTCGAGGAGTCGAAGGCGCTGCGGGGGACGGAGCTGGGTGAGTATGAAGCGTTGCTCGCCCGGTGAAGCAGCCCGCGCTGAATCAGCCCCGATGTCGAATGTCGAAGCACACATGAATGCGCTGGTTGCGCTCGAAATCCCGCGGGATCGACGCGGCGCTGACGTCTTCTACCGCGAAGCGCTCCCGCACCCGAGGATCGAGCGAGAACTTGCGTAGGTTGGTGGAGAAGATCAGGAGCCCGTCCGGCGCCAGTCGTGCCATGGCGGCTTCGATCAACTCGGCGTGGTCGCGCTGCACGTCGAAGGTCTCGTCCATTGCCTTCGAGTTCGAGAAGACCGGCGGATCGCAGAAGATGAGGTCGTACTCGCCGTCGTCCTGCGCGATCCACTTGGAAGCGTCCGCGCGGAGCAAACGATTCGCTCGCCCCACCTCGAGGCCGTTCGCGCGTAAGTTGTCCTCGGCCCAGTCGAGGTACGTGTTGGAGAGATCGACGGTCGTCGTGGAGCGCGCCCCTCCCGCCGCCGCATGCACGCTCGCCGCTCCCGTGTAGGCGAAGAGGTTCAAGAAGCGCTTTCCCCGACACAGGCCCGCGATGCGGAGGCGAGTCGGTCGATGGTCGAGAAACAAGCCGGTGTCCAGGTAGTCACGGAGGTTCACGAGAAGCTCGACCGCGCCTTCGCGGATCTGAAGCCGCTCGCGGCGGGAGTCCTGTTTCCCATATTGTTTGTGACCCCGCTTCCGCTCGCGCACTTTCAACACCACCCCGGCGGGGTCGACTCCGAGGGCCTCTGGGGCCGCGGCCAGGAGGTCGTCCAGCCGTTCCTGGGCGCGGGTGGCATCAACGCTCTTCGGTGGCGCGTACTCCTGCACGTGAAGCCAGTCGCCGTAACGGTCGATGGCGACAGCGTATTCGGGCATGTCGGCGTCGTAAACACGATAGGCCTCGATGCCCTGCTCCTTCACCCAGCGCGCCAGGCGTTTCTGATTCTTGCGGAGGCGATTCGCAATCTGCTCACGGCTCTTCTGCCTCGATTCATCCTCTTTTGCTTCTTCGAGCGTGCCCTGCAGAAGCCAACACTCCAGCCGTCCGTTCCAGACCGTGTTTCTCTTGCTAACTTTCAGTGGCAGGTGATGGCTCACCTCGTCCTTGGACACGAGCAGAGCGAATCGTTGGCCCGCAAAGCTCCGCCGCCAGGCGTTGCCTGCCTCTCGGTAGAGCCGGCGCAGCTCCGGCCCGACCTCGCCGAGACGCTCGCCGTAGGGGAGATTCGAGATCAGAAGCGCGTGTCCAGAGACTTCCGGCGCCCAGTGCCGTGCATCCGCTTCCGAGACGCTGATCGCGTCCTCGAGACCCGCCCGCATCAGCGCCTCACGGGCCGCATGGATCGCGCGTGGATCGAGATCGGCTCCGAGAAAACGACGCTCGCGCGGTGTCTCGTCGCGGATCGCCTTGGCCTCGGCGCGCAGCTGGTTCCAAAGGTCTCGGTCGTGCCCGAGCCAGCGGCCAAAGCCGAGCGCGGGCCGCATCAACCCCGGCGCCATGCGGTAAGCGATCATCGCGCCTTCGATCAGAAGCGTACCCGACCCGCACATGGGATCGAGAAGCACCGCCTCATCGGCTTCCGGCCACCCCACGCGCATCAGGAGTGCCGCGGCCAGATTCTCCTTCAGCGGTGCCTCGATCGTTCGCGGTCGATAGCCACGACGGTGGAGGCTCCCCCCGCCCAGGTCGAATCCGACCGACAGCTCGCCGCGCCGAAAACGAGCGGTAACCGCGAGATCCGGGCGTTTGCTGTCCACGCTAGGCCGCCCGAGCCCGCGGGCGCGAAACTGATCGACGATCGCGTCCTTGACCTTCTGCCCCCCAAATCGAGTGTTGCGAACCCCAGCCCCGGTGCCTTGATAGCTGACGCTCAGAGTCCCTGCGGGCGCCAGGTAGTCGCCCCAATCGACCGACGCCACGCACTCGTAGATCTCGTCCGGCGTCGCCACGGCGCCGTGCGCGAGCTCCGCAACGATCCGCGTGGCCACCCTGGACCACAGGACCACCCGGTATCCGTGCTCGAGATCGCCATCGAAAGCGACGGAGCTCCCGCCCGCGGGCGCGCAGCGAATGCCGAGCGCATCGAGCTCACGCTCGAGCAGGTCCTCGAAGGGGCGGGGAGCGGAGACGATGAAGCGCATTGCGCGCGTCGATAGCGAATTTCACGAAGGATGTCTCGTTCGCGCCATTGCCCCGGCGGCGCATTTCGTTCTTTGTAGCGGGCGTGCCGACCATTCTCCGCGCGCTCTACGCCTTCCTCTTCGCTTCGGTCGCGATCGAATACGTGTTCTTGCCCTACTACTTCACGAGCCAGGGTTTGAGCCCCGCGGACATCGGCCTGCTCTTCACCGGTCGCACGGTGATGGTGATCCTCTTCCAACCCAAGCTCTCCCAGCTCGCCGACCGCCTGCAGCGACCGCACACGATCCTCAAGATCGCCGTCGGCGCGCAGTTTCTAGGGGCCGTGGCCCTCGGCCAGGTGCAGGGCTTCTTCGGAATCGCCGCGGTCGTCTGGGCTCAGGCGTGTTTCCGCGCGCCGATCGTGCCGGTGATCGACTCGACCACGGTTCGCGCGGTGGGGGCGGCCCGTTTTGGCAACGTGCGGCTCTGGGGCTCCTTGGGCTTCGGCGCGACCGCAGCAGCCGTTGGACGCCTCGCCGGGGAGCTGGACTACGACGGCGCAGGGGAGCTCGCCCTTCTCGTCTACGTCGTGATCACGGCGGCTGCCGCCCTCGCTGCTCTGCCGCTGCCCCGCGAGCGCCGGAGCCTCGCGCGCACGCCCGCGAAAGCACACGGCCTCTACGGCGTCTCGTTCCTGCTCTTCATCCTCTGGAACTCGCTCCACTGGATGGCGATCGCCGCCTACAACACCTTCTTCTCGCTATATACGAAGGAGCTCGGTCTCCCGGCGGATGTGCCGGGAGACGCGATGGGGATCGCGATCCTGGGCGAGGCGCTGGCGTTCTGGTGGGCACCACGCCTGTTTTCACGCTTCGGGGCCGCGCCGTGGGTGATCGCCGGGATCGGGGTGTCGATCGTGCGCTGGTGGCTCACGGGAACCGTGAGCGCGCCGGGCGTCCTCGTCGCCCTTCAGGTGCTGCACTTCTTCACCTTCGGCTTGTGGTACGCCGCGGCCATCGACCGCATCGGCGCCTTCGCGGGGGAAGACCTTCGCGCCACCTTTCAGGGCGTGTTCTCGGCTGGCGTGCTGGCGCTGGGCTCGATGGTGGGCTCCCTCGGCGGCGGCTGGCTGATGGAGCTCGCGGGCGGAGAGGCTCTATTTCAGGTCGCAGCGCTCTGCGACGCCGTCGCGCTCGTCGTTGCGCTCGGCGCCTGGTCGCACTGGGCGACTGCTCAGCGCAGCGCGCGGTGACCGTCACTCCAGTGTTCGGCAGCAAACCGGTTGAGGGCTCGTGCAATCCTTGCCCCCGCCGCAGAACAGTCCGCGCTGAACGCATCCCTCAGGGCAGTTTCTGTTCACCGGCGAGCATCCCGTGCTGTCGCATTCATCGTCGCCGTCAGGTGACAACTGATTGACCATCTCTTGGAAGGAAGCCTCGCGACCGGGACGCGGAATGGTGGCGCAGCAGGTCACGAACCCGGCGGGCTGACCCGCCATGGGGCCGCAGTATTGGGGGGCTCCAGCGCCGCCGTTGAAACCGTTTTGGCACTCACCCCCGGGAACAAACGAGCGGATCACGCCGGCTACGGATTCGGGAACATTCGTCGCGACATTGATGCCGCCGTTCGCCAAGCCCAGGTTGATCTCGTATTGGCCCCCCCAGGGATTCTGAAGGGCGCTGCGCGGGAGGTAGCCGACGTCACAGCGGAGCGAGATTCCCAGAATACTCCCCGGACCTGCGCCTATCAGGCAGTTCTCAGCAGCATTGCTGCCGTTCTCCGAGTCATTGCCTGTATAATCGCCGGGCCACCGCATGTCGTCCGGGCGGAAGTCGCTGCCCTGCCAGGTGCCAGAGTTCGCGTAGTACCACTTCGACGTATCGAGGATGAGCGTCATCTCCCGTGCGGCCTGTTGCGCGAGGTCGTTGCGCGCGACCTCGATGAAGTCGGGCACGACCACCGTGGACAGGATCGCGACGATGGCCAACACAATCGCCAATTCGACGAGCGTGAAGCCTTTCGCCTCACCGATGCGTTTTGGTGTTCTCACGATCGACGCCTCGTTTTCTCAGAATGCCTCGATGGTAGCCGCAGGGCCGTCGGTGTCGCCAGCGAAAAAAGGATCAAAGCGCGAGCGATCCAATCCCCGCCTGGAGCTCGCACACGCGCTGGGTGGGATTTTATCGCACCTCCGGTCTCGTGCTGTAAGAGAGATTCTCGTAAACGCCCGGCTGAATCGACCGAGGTGTGCGGCTATTGTTGGGAGACGACACGACCCTCATGAGTGACCATCCTCCACGCCCCGATCCCCGCGTTGCCCTTCGCCTGCCCGTCGCAACCCCCGAAGGCGGTGCTCCCGCGGTCACAAAAAACATCTCGATGGGCGGACTCTTTCTGATCACGACGAAGCGCTTCGAGGTCGGCACGGACGTCGAGCTCGTTCTGGAAATCGCGGGCGTCGACCTCGCCGTGACCGCCCGGGTCACGCACCAACAAGCGGACGGTGCTGGCTTTTCATTTGTCGACCCGTCGCCACTGCTGCGAGAGATCGTGCGGGAGCAGATCGATGCAATCCTTCACCAGCAAGCCAGCGACGACACGGACCCGCACTTCGTCATCCAACATGCCGTGACATGGTCGCGAGACGGGACGGGACGAGAGTTGTCTGACGTGCGAGACCTTTCGCTGGCGGGTGCATTCTTCGACAGCGACGTGCCGGTGCGCGTGGGCGAGACGGTCTACGTCTATGTGCCTGGGTTCATCGCGACCGATGAAAACAAGGCGAGCGAGGTTCGCGGCGTTGAGGCCGAGGTCGTTCGCGTCGAAGAGGACGGATTCGGCGTGAAGTTCCTCGGCGCGAGTGCGGAGTTCCGCATGGCGATCGAACGCATGATGACGCGCCTCGAGCTCGCCACGAAACAGGCGTGACTAGGGACCGAAACGACCTTCGTGCCCGTGTCGACGTAGCCGTCGCCGCCCTTCTCTTTTCGACCGGCGGCGCGGCGATCAAGCTTTCCGTACTGAGCGGCTGGCAAGTCGCTGGACTGCGTTCCATCGTCGCCTCGGCCGCTTTGTGGCTTCTCTTGCCCCGAGCGCGGGGGCGGTGGACGCGCCAGACCTTCATCGTCGCTCTCTTCTACGCCGGGACACTGATTTCTTTCGCTCTCGCCACGAAGCTCACCACCGCGGGAAACGCGATCTTTTTGCAGTCGACGGCGCCTCTCTACGTGCTGTTTCTTGCCCCGCTCGTTCTTCGCGAGCCTTTGCGCCGGATCGATTTCGCGGTGGCGTCGCTCATATTGATCGGCCTCTACGCGATCCTCACGGGAAAGGCGGAGGCACAGGCATCGGCTCCCCACCCCGCGTTGGGCAACGCACTCGGTGTCCTCGCCGGTTTGTGCTGGTCTGCAACTCTGATGGGTCTGCGGGGACTCAGTCGCTCGGACAAGAGCGAAACGGATCCCGGGACCACAGCGGTCGTCGCGGGCAACGTGCTCGCATTTGTCTTCTGCACCCCGTTTCTGTTCGAGAGTGCGCCGAGTGCGGGTCTCACTGACGTGGGTGCGATCCTCTACCTCGGGTTGTTTCAGGTGGGCGCCGCGTACGCCTTTCTCACCCGTGGCCTGCGCCGCGTACCGGCCTTCAGTGCCTCGCTCATCATCCTGATCGAGCCCGCCCTCAATCCCGTTTGGGCCTATGTGCTCCAAGGCGAATCGATCGGCTGGGAGAGCATCATCGGGGGAGTCTTGATCCTGGCAGCGAGCATCACCAAGACTGCAGCGGAGCGTCGTTGATGGAGCAAGAAAAGAAAATCGCGGTCCCGGAGGCCCCCCGTGCCTCGCACCGCGCGTTGTCCGTCTGGGCGGGGCTCGCGACTCTTTGCGCGGTCGCCTATGTCGGCCTGCACAGCTACCCGCTCCAAGCCGGCCCCGCTGACCCGGGGCTCGTCTCCCTGCACTCCTCGGCCGCCATCCCTGGCCAGCTGATGTTTCTCCTCGCGGTGACGTCGCCCATCCCGCTGATGATCAGCGCCTTCTCAGGGCTCCGAACGGACGCCGGTACGCGCTACTGGTTCTCCGTGCTCTTGCTCTTTCTCACGCCGTGGCTCGCGTTCGTGATCGCACGGCAGAGCGCCTGGCCCATGACGGAGGCGGCGCTGGCGCGCGCGGCGGCCCGGGCAAAACCTCTGATCCTCGCGATCGAACGCCATAGGCTAGCGCGCGGCTCGCCGCCCGCGGGACTGAGCGAGCTCCAGCTCGACCCCCCAAACACTGGGATGCGCGCCTATCCGACCTATCAGTACCGCGCGCGCTCGGCGAAGCAGTCGCGCACGGAGCTCTGGTGGTATGACTTGGGTCCTCGGGCCGGTCGCTCACTCACCGGCACCTGGCGAAGCGCCGACGGAGAGGTGGACCATGCGATCCTGGTGGCCCGTCTCGACGCGGTCGGGGAGCTTCGTGAAATCTTCGCCGACCGCATGCCCATTCGCCCGCTCGCCGAGCCTTTCTCCCAGGAGCTGTGGCGACGAAGCCCGGAGAAACGTCTGAACATCGTTGCGGACCTCCTGGACAACCACCGGGAAGCGCTCGAGACCAGCGCCGACCTCATCGCCCTGCTCGGTGAGCCAAACAGCAAACGCATCGAAATGGATGCACCTTGGGAGCTGCGAGTGCCCTCCTCTCCGTCGGACCTCGAGGAGCCACGTTTCTTCTACTGGCCAACACGAGCCTATCCACGCCAAATCGACGGAGCACCGATCGAGCGGATTGGTGATTGGGCCTACCTCGTGCGTTGAGCCCTCCGCCGCTCATTGTCCAAAAGGCAAACCGCACGATCGCACGGAACGCTTGCGCGCGCTTCAACGGAACGGCAGGCTCATGCACACGGAGGCCGATTTGATCCCAGGACTTTCATCGCAATCCGAGCTGGAGCCCCCTTCAAACACATGCCAGTCGGGCACCGTTGAAATCAACGATGCGAGGCCCGGCGAATCGCTCGCGCGCTACCTCAGGCGAACCGGCGCCGGGCCGGAACGACTCACGCAGATCCTCGGCGCGGCGAATCCCTTCAAGGAAGGTGACGCAACCATCGGCGTCGCCGCCGCGGATCCGCGTTCCCGGGAGGCTGCTCGGGAGCTGATTTCAGCGACGTCTCTCGGTTTTTTTGACGAGGTCGTGCTGCTCGACGACACGGTCCGGCGCTACATCAGTGACACCACCGATGCGGAGCTCCGGCGCACCTGCGCCCGCTGGACGCTCGGCGACCTGAAGCGCTACCTGCTCGAACGCCCATCTGCTGCAATCCAGGCGAACGCGCCGGGGCTTTCGAGCGATGCGATCGCCGCGGTCGTGAAGCTGATGAACGAACGGGAGCTCATCGCCGTGGGCGCCAAGCTCGAGACGCCCCTGCCCGATCGGAAAATCGGCTGCGCAGGCTATCTTGGGGCGCGCGTTCAACCGAATTCCCCGACCGATCACCCAGAAGACGTCCGCTGGCAGGTGTTTAGCGCCCTCAGCTACGCGGTGGGTGACGTGGTGCTCGGTACGAATCCGGTGAGTAGCCGCCCGGAAGATGTGGCGCGCCTGCAAAGGACACTCAAAGACATTGTTGAAACCTTCGACCTCGAAGACGTGCTTCCCTGGTGCGTGTTGTCGCACATCGATGTTCAAGCCGAGGTGGAGGCGCGTGAGCCTGGACTGGTGCGCACGGTATTTCAGAGCTTAGGAGGCTGCGACGCCACCAACCGAACCTTTGGGCTGACGGTCGAGAAGCTGCGCGAGTACGCCCGGTGTTTCGAGCAGGGGCTGTATTTCGAGACCGGGCAGGGCGCGGACTTCACCAACGGCGCCGGGGACGGGCTCGACATGGTCGTGCTCGAGTCCCGGAAGTACGGCTTGGCACGGGGACTCGCCCGCGAGACCCGTGGCTACGTTCATGTGAATGACGTCGCGGGCTTCATCGGCCCCGAGGTGTTCAGAACGCGCGAGCAGCTCGTTCGTTGCTGTCTCGAAGACATCGTGATGGCCAAGCTCCACGGTCTGTGTTTTGGCCTCGATGTCTGCGCGACGCTTCACATGTCACTCAGTCCCGCCGACTTGGACTGGTGCCTCGATCAGGTCATACCCGCAGCCCCGGCGTATCTGATGGCACTCCCCACCAAGAACGACCCGATGCTGAGCTATATGACCACGGGCTACCAGGATCACCTGCGGTTGCGCGAACGCTTCGGTTTGAAGCCCGAACCGAAGATGCGCGCGTTCTTTGAGCGGCTGGGCATTCTGGACGCGGACGGCCGGCTCACCGAACGGGCGGGTGATCCGCTCTGGGTTCATCTCCAGTACCGGCGCGCGAAGGGCGATGAGCGCGCGGAGTCGGAGATCCGAGCGGAGGGCGAGGCCCAGATCGCCCGCGTCGAAGCGAGGGACGTCCCGATCGCGCGCGGTCGAGGTGAGACTCCGTGGACCCTCACCCCGGAGCTCGAGCGAGAGCTCTGGCGCAGCTACGAGGACGCGCAGGCCTCATTGGTGATCGATCTGGAACCGGAGTTCATCGCGCGCTTTCCCGAAGCGCTCGAGATTCGCTCCACCGCGGGCTCGCGCACGGTGCACAACCTCGAGCCGAAACGCGGCGAATGCCTGGACGAACAATCGGTCGCCGCACTACGAGAGATTCGCACCTCCTGGGGTTCTTCGAAGCCGGACGTCGTCCTCATGGTCTCTGACGGTCTCAACGCGCGGGCGGTGATGGATCCAGGGCATTTCGCGCCCTTTCTCATGGCGGTGCGCACCGAGCTCTCGAAGCTGCGATTGGCGCAGCGCATTGCATTTCTACACCATGGGCGGGTGCGGGCGGGCTACGCCTTGGCGCAGATTCTCTTAGGTGACGAGCACGACGAGCACCCCCGTTCTCTCGTGCATTTCATCGGAGAGCGGCCGGGAACGCGGCATCAAAACGCCTCGGTCTATCTCACCTCGCCGAGCGGCGCACGATGGGCTCGAGGTGACGTGGACCACGACGAGACCCGGGTCATTTCCGGGATTTCCGACAGCGCGTTGAGCCCGGAGACGGCAGCTCTGCGAGTGGGAGAGCTCCTCAGGGAGCTGCGTGCCGACGTGCACTGACCATGACTCTCTGTGTCGATTGTGAGTATCCGCTAGCGGGTGACGTCAGCAGCGTGCGCGAGCTTCCGCGAAGCTGGCGTCCTCCCTATGGCAGATGGATTCCGAATGGGCCCCGGATTCATTTTCGGACCTGCGAGGCCTGCGACAGCCTGTGGGCGGTCATCGTGTCCGCGGAGACCGGAGTGTTGGATGTGCGACTCTTGGCCCCGGAAGCACACGCGCTCTTCGAGGAAGGCACGGAGCTCGAAGCGTTTCTCGACTTCTTTGTCGATGAGAGCGACGGATTGTTGCGCAGCGCCTACTCGGAGCTGCTGTCGGCTCGGCTCGAGGATGGGGAACCGAGCGAGGACATCGTCCCCGTGCTCAACTGGCTCACGGAAGAAACGCGACCACTTCGGGCGTTGCGTGACGCGCTACCACTCTTTGGCCAACTCCTGACACGCGTCACTGCCGACCCCCACCTCGAGCGGGCTCGATCGGAACGTCCCGGCAAAAAGCGCGAGCTGTTCGGGGCGCGCATCGACCAGGGCTACGGTCTCGCGGAGGCCGCTCGACTCGCACAGCGCGATTGGGTGAGCACGAACAAGGTCGTCTCCTTGCCGACCGTACGCAGCCTCGATCTGACCGGGCTCGTGATGCTTCACGAGCGCACCGCGGACGAACCTCTCTTGCACGACCAGCTGGGCCGCACCCTTGCCGTGCTCGCGGCTGCGGCGCTGCGCCAGCCCGCGCGTCTAACCGTAACGCCCGAGTCGGAACGTGCGCTCGCGCCCTACGTGAGCGATTGAGCTCGCCTCGACCTTTGTGTCATGGCGTCGGACGATGTTGCATTTCGATCGGCGCGGAGAAGGACCGCTCGTCACCCTTCTGCTTCACGGCTTCATGGGCTCGGGACGCAATTTGAGTAGCCTCGCCCGTCGTTGGGTGGAGCTCGACCCGAGCCGCACGCTGATCTTCCCGGACATGACGGGTCACGGAGAGTCGCCCGCTCTTCGAGAGCCCCCAGACCTCGAGCAGATCGCTCGGGACGTGCTGGAGCTCGCCGAGCACGCCGTCGGCCACGAAGCGGTTCCGATCGTCGGTCACTCGATGGGCGGCAGAGTTGCCCTGAAAGCACGCCTGCTCGCGCCCGAGCGCGTCGAGGCGGTCACGCTCCTCGACATCACGCCCGACCCGATTCGGTCGCGGGCGGGGAATCTCGATCCGGTGGTCGAGGCCCTGCTTCGGGCACCCGCCGTCGCCGACGACCGCCAGCATTTTCGCGACCACTTCGAGCAGGCGGGCCTCAGTCGCGGGCTCACCGATTGGCTGTTGATGAATCTAGTCCGCAGGGACGACGGAGCGCTCCATTGGCGCTTTGACCGCGAGGCACTGGATGCGCTGCAGAAGAGCTCTCGCGACGAGGACCTCTGGGATGGAGTCGCCGGGCCAACCCTGTGCGTGCGGGGGGGCCGCTCGCCTTTCGTCAGCGACGACGAGGTCGCACGCATGCAGGCGGCGGGGGTGAGGGTCCACACGATCGAGAACGCCGGACATTTTCTCCATGTCGACGCGCAGGCGGAACTGCTGGAGATCTTGGTCGCAGACCGCACGGGGCGCTAGACCGGTTTCGAGCACCTTTGCCGAAATGTCCGGCTCCCTGGCCCGCTGCTGCTTGTAACACGGCGCGCCAAGCGCTAGGACGCACCCGTTACCCCCCGGGATGGGCGGTCGTGCCATCCCCACGCGAGGAGCCAGGGCATGAAGCACCACGAGGTTCGGGTTTACCCCTCCAAAGAGCACCTTCCGAAAGAGGACCAGCTCGCCTGGAAGATCGCTTCCGTCGCCACCGATGCGGTGGAGGTCGAAGACGACGTGCTGGACATGATCATCAATCGGATCATCGACAACGCATCCGTCGCCACCGCCGCGATCAACCGCGGGCCAGTCGCCAGCGCGCGCACGCAGGCGTTGGCCCATCCCCGGGATGGTGGTGCAACCGTGTTTGGTATGACTGCGGAGCAGCGCTTTCACGCGGAGTGGGCGGCCTGGGCCAACGGCACCGCCGTGCGCGAGCTCGACATGCACGACACCTTCCTCGCGGCGGACTACTCGCATCCGGGCGACAACATTCCCCCGATCCTCGCGGTCGCCCAACAAAAGGGGTGCACGGGTCGCGACCTCATCCGTGGTCTCGCCACTGCCTACGAGATCCATGTGGATCTCGTCCGCGCGATCTGTCTGCACAAACACAAGATCGACCACATCGCCCACCTCTGTCCCGCAAGCGCCGCCGGCATCGGGACGCTGCTCGGCCTGGACACGGACACGATTTACCAAGCGGTGCAGCAGGCGGTGCACACGAGCTTCTCGACTCGCCAGTCTCGAAAAGGCGAGATCTCGAGCTGGAAGGCCTACGCGCCGGCGCACTCGAGCAAGCTCGCGGTGGAAGCCGTCGATCGTGCCATGCGCGGCGAGAAGGCGCCTTCGCCGATCTACGAAGGCGAGGACAGCGTCATCGCGTGGATGCTCGACGGCCCCGATGCAAGGTACTCGGTGCCTCTCCCGGGAGCCGGCGAGAGCAAACGGGCCATCCTGGACACCTACACCAAGGAACACTCCGCCGAGTATCAGTCGCAGGCCCTGATCGACCTCGCGTTCAAGATGCGCGAGAAAATCAGCGACTTCGAGGCGGTTGAGAAAATCCTCCTTAAGACGAGTCACCACACGCACTACGTCATCGGCACCGGCGCCGGGGACCCGCAGAAGATGGACCCGAAGGCATCGCGGGAGACGCTCGACCACTCGATCATGTACATCTTCACTGTCGCCTTGCAGGACGGTGAATGGCATCACGTGAACAGCTACCTCCCCGAGCGCGCGGCGCGCCCCGACACGGTCCGCCTGTGGCACAAGATGGAGACGGTGGAAGACCCGAAGTGGACCGAGCGCTACCACGCGACCGATCCGAACGAGAAAGCGTTCGGCGGCCGGGTGGAAATCACGATGAAGGACGGCAGCGTCATCGCCGACGAGCTCGCGGTTGCGAACGCCCACCCGCTCGGAGCCACTCCCCTGCAGCGTGACGGTTACATCAAGAAGTTCGTGACGCTCACCGATGGGATTCTGGACGCAGGCGAGCGCGACCGTTTTTTGGAGGCGGTCCAGAAGCTGCCGAATCTCGACGATCTCGGGGCTCTCAACGTCAGTCTCCCAGCCGACGCTCTCGAGCGTGCACACCGCGACGACCGCGGCATCTTTTGACGGAGGCATGACGCAGCGAGTCCAAACCGTGCCTACTCTACGGTGACCAGGAGGGATTCATGTTGTTCTCGAAGAAGTCCGGTCCTGAAAAGCGCGCCGCCTTTCGCGCCGCGCTCGATTCGGGGTCTCTCCTGCGCTTCCCGGGCGCGTTCTCGCCCCTCGTGGCGATGGACATCGAGCGCATCGGCTTTGACGGCGTCTATATCTCAGGCGCTGTCCTCTCCGCGGACCTGGGGCTCCCGGATATCGGACTGACCACCCTCTCGGAGGTGGCCACCCGCGCGCGTCAGATTGCACGCGTCACCGACCTACCATCGATCGTCGACATCGATACAGGCTTTGGCGAGCCGATGTCCGCGGCGCGGTCCGTCCGCGAGCTCGAGGACCTAGGCCTGGCAGGCTGCCACCTCGAGGATCAGGTGAACCCGAAGCGTTGCGGCCACCTCGATAACAAGATGGTCGTCCCCGTGGAGGAAATGGTCCGCAAGCTTCGCGCCGCCTCGGACGCGAAACGGGACTCGAATTTCGTGTTGATCGCGCGCACCGACGCGCGCGGCGTTGAGGATCTCGACCGGGCCATCGATCGCGCCAAGGCTTACGTCGACGCCGGGGCCGACATGATCTTTCCCGAGGCGATGAGGGGCCCTGCCGAGTTCGAGGCGATGCGCAAGGCGATAAACGTCCCCCTGCTCGCCAACATGACCGAGTTCGGAAAGAGCGAGCTGCTGAGTACGAGTCAGCTTTCCGAGCTCGGCTACAACGTCGTGATCTATCCGGTCACCACTCTGCGCATCGCCATGAAGGCGGTCCACGATGGTCTCGAGCAGATCGAGAAAGAAGGCACGCAGGCGAACGTCCTAGCGCGCATGCAGCATCGACGCGAGCTCTACGAGCTGTTGCGCTACGAGGACTACAACGCATTCGACCAGGACGTCTTCAACTTCAAGGTTTGAGAATCGCAGCCACCACGCGAACCCGAGGAGCAGTCAGATGACGGAGATCAGAAAAGGACTCGACGGCGTCGTCGCCGACGTCACCCACGTTTCAAAGGTGATGCCCGATATCAATGCGCTGGTGTATCGAGGCTATCCGGTTCAAGACCTGGCGGAGGAGGCGAGCTTTGAAGAGGTCGCCTACCTCCTGTGGCACGGTGAGCTACCCAACAAGGCTCAGCTCGACGAAATGATCGAGCAAGAACGTGCGGCGCGGCCCATCGCTGACGAGCTCATCGACGTAATCGCGAAGTACCCGAAAGACGCGCACCCCATGGACACGCTGCGAACGAGCTTGAGCTTCGCGGGGCTCTTCGATCCTGACGCGGGTGACAACAGCCTCGAAGCCGAGCAACGAAAGGCGCTACGCCTGCTCGCGCGAATACCGACGATGGTCGCCGCCGATGCGCGCATTCGGAAGGGTCAGAATCCGATCGCACCGCGCGACGATCTGACCATGGGAGAGAACTTCTTCAACATGGTCTTCGGCGAGGTGCCTCAGAAAGAGGTGCTCAAGGCCTTTGACGTGGCGATGGTCCTCTACGCGGAGCATGGTTTCAACGCTTCGACTTTCACCGGCCGCGTCGTGGCCTCGACCCTCGGTGACATGTACGGCGCCGTGGTCGCGGCGGTGGCAGCGCTCAAGGGCCCGCTCCACGGCGGCGCCAACGAGGCGGTCATGCACATGCTCAAAGAGGTGGGCGATCCGGCGAAGGCCAGGGACTGGATGCTCGAGTCCCTCGCACAGAAGCGGAAAATCATGGGCTTCGGCCACCGGGTCTACAAGAAGGGCGACTCCCGCGTGCCCACGATGAAGAAGTACGCCGACAAGATGGCGAAGGTGAAGGGCGACGAAACCTGGACCGAGATCTCCGACATTCTCCGGGACACGATGATCGAGCAAAAAGGGATCTATCCCAACCTCGACTTTCCCGCCGGGCCCGCCTTTTACCTGATGGGTTTTGACATCCCGATGTTCACGCCGATCTTCGTGATGTCTCGCATTACCGGTTGGACCGCGCACATCATCGAGCAACACCAGTCCAACCGGATCATTCGTCCGCTCTGCGTGTACGAGGGCCCAGGCGAGCGAAAAGTGAAACCGATCGCCGAGCGCTAGCCCTCGCTGGCCGGCTCTCGCGGGTCTGCACCCAACCCCACCCCTATCGATGTCCAGAAGAGGATCGCGGTGGTGGGGTTGAAGAGAAAATCGTGGACCACTCCGAGCACCGCGTAAGCGCTGAAGCACAGCAAGGCAAAGGTGACGAGGGCACGTTGCGGACGGCTCAACGCGGTCCCGTGCGCACGCAAGAGCGCGGTGGCTCCCACCGCCAACATGGCGCCGAAGAGAACGACGCCGACGATGCCGGTCTCGACCGTCACCGTGAGGAGCTCCTGATGCGCGCCGAAGCTGTGCACATCATACCCCGAGACCACACGCGGTTTCGCTTGCCCGTAGTAGGTCCCGAGACCTGAGCCGAACACCGGGGACTCGATGAAGAGGTCGTAAGCCAAGGACCACAGCCAAGGGCGCACCTCGAAGGAGCCCTGGGGAACTGGCAGTGTCGGCGTGGTCCGGGCGCCGAGCCAGAGAGCCACGGGAACCGCCGACGCAATCGCGAGCCCCCCCATGCCGTAAAGCCACCGCCCGAGGCGAGGGGCGAAGCGCAGAAGCGCATAGGCGAACAGCGCAACGAGCGCAGCACCAGCGGCAGCCTTCGCATAGGTGAGCGCGATAAAGACGAAGACGGTAACGATGAGTGTCACGACCCGAAATACACTCACGCCCCAAACACGTAGCGCGACCCCAGCGGCAAGAATCGCGACCCACACCTCGCTCATTTTGAGCCGGTGCTGAAGGCTTCCGGTTGCGGCGAGCCTGCGCGTTCCCGGGATATAGCGCTGCCCGCGAATTCTCCCGTCGGCCAGGAGCGATTCACCCGGAAACTCTCCGAGTATGAGTTGCAGTGCTCCCAAGACCGCGGCGATCGCCGCGCCGAGCAAGAGGGCGCGCCCGAGCCGAACGAGCCGTTCGCGATCGGAATGACGGGACAGCTCGAGACCGAGGATCAATGCGAATCCCATGAGCGCGTAGTTGAGCGACGAGGTGCGAATCGCGTTGCCGTGAGCGATCGCGCTCGAGGTCCCAAGGATCACCCAGCCCCCCAAGAGCACAAGGAAAGCACGGCCGAGCCGGTGTCTTGGGAGAATCGAGGCCCCGCGAAGGAGAAGCACGAGGAGCATCGCCAACGCACAGGACACCTGCACCGCCCCCTCCGCCAAAGGCACGCACAGTGCCCCGACGACGAGAAACACCTCCAGTGCACGCTCAGCGAGGCTGTGGTTGCTACGCACGACCTCAGCGCTTGCGTCCGTTTCCATGGGGCCTGAGTGCACGGTCGATGGACTTCGCTCAACCCGTGTTCCGCATTCCCCGAGCGATTCCCTGGACCGTTGTGATGAGGGCCGCTTCCAGGGCCTCGTCCCTGCGATCGGTGGCGCGCCAGCGTCGCAAGAGGTCGAGTTGAGTGAAGCTCATCGCGTCCGTATAGGGATTGCGCAAGCGGATCGCGCGCTGAAGTACCCGGTCCCGCGCCAGGAGCTCGTCGATCCCCTGCACCGCGCAAACAGCCTCACGGGCGAGCTCGAACTCGGCCTGAATCAGGGGAAAGATCTTCTCGCCCACGGGTCCGGCAAGCGCGGCGTAGCGTGCGGCGATCTCCATGTCAGCCTTGGCCATAGACATCTCCACATCCGACAGGAGTGTGCCAAAGAACGGCCACTCCCGGGCCATCCGCTGGGCGAATTCGAGACCATTCTGGTCGATGAGAGCCTTGAGGCCAGTGCCGCTGCCAAACCAGCCGGTGAGTAGGTGCCGGGACTGAATCCAGCTGAAGACCCAGGGGATCGCCCGCAGGTTTTCGATACCGGTCTTGGCGCGGCGAGACGCCGGCCGCGAGCCGATCCGGAGGCGCTCGATCGCGTCGATGGGCGTGGCCTCGCGGAAGTAGGCGAAAAAGTCAGGCTCGTCGACGACGAGATTGCGATAGGCCTCGCGGCTCGCCCGTGCGAGCTCGTCCATGGCACGCGAATAGTCCGACGGCGGTAGTCGGCCCGGCGTCGCCGTCGCCTCGAGGGTCGCGCCGGCGGTGAGCTCGAGGGTGCGCAATGCGATGTCGCGAAGGCCGTACTTCGCATGAATGATTTCCCCCTGCTCCGTCACGCGCAACCGCCCGTTCACCGCCCCCGGGGGCTCGGCGAGGATCGCATTTCGCGGTTTACTCCCGCCCCGCGAGACACTGCCTCCGCGCCCGTGGAACAAGACGAGGCGCACGCCGAAGCGCTCCGCAACCTCGAGCAACTCCGTTTGCGCCCGCTGCAACGCCCAGCGCGAGGCTGCGATGCCAGACTCCTTGTTCGAGTCCGAGTAGCCGAGCATCACGATTTGCTCGTCACCCCGCAGCGCAACGTGTTTGCGGTAGGTCGCGTTGGAGAGCAATGCGGTCAGCGTTGCCCGCCCGGCGGCGAGGTCCGGCACCGTTTCCAAGAGAGGCGCAACATCCAGTGGCACGTTTCGGTCGCCGTCGAGTAGCCCCGCGCGACGGGCGAGATAGAGCACGGCGAGCGCATCGTCCGGGCCCTGGGTCATCGAAACGATATAGGGACCGAATGCGTCTGGACCGTAGAGTTCGAGTCCTTCCGCGATGGCGCGCATGACGTCGAGGGCGTTCTCCGAGGCTTCCGAAGGCGCCTGGCCCGCTCCGAGGATCTCGACGGAACCGGCGAGCTGGTTTTCGAGGACCCGCGAACGTTCTTCACCCGTCGCTTTCACGAAGTCGAGTCCCCCGACCAGCTCGCTCAAGACCTTTCGGTGCTCGTAGGAGTCTTGGCGAATGTCGAGGGTGGCGAGGTGAAATCCAAACGTCTCCGCTCGCCAGCGGAGGCGTTCAACGAGGTCGGCACCACCGCGGCCACCGCCTTCGCCGGTCAGACTCTCGAACACGATCCGAAGGTCGTCACGGAATTCGTCCACGAAACGATAGGCGGCCGGTCCTCCTGTTTCCGTATGCTCGAGCCGCGTTCCGATCTGCCAGATGAACACCCGGTAGGGCATGTCCGAGTAGCGGCTCGGGATCTCGTTCTCGAGCTCGGGCAGGAGGACTTCGTACTCCTCACGCCTCTTCTGGAACGCGTCCGTCACCTTCACCCGTGTCCCGGACTGGCTCATATGGTCGATCAGATTGCGAAACTCGCCTCGATATTTTGAAAGTACGAGCTGGCGGTGCCGGCGCAAAGTGGCGCGAATCGTATGGGCCCCGACGTTCGGATTTCCATCCATGTCGCCGCCTACCCAGGAGCCGAAACGAAGCTTGGGACGCGGCAAGGACTTGGCGAGCGGGCCCAGGTGGGTCTCCAGGGCGAGATCGAGCTCGTCAAAGAAGGCGGGTACGATGCGATAGATCACCTCCCCGATGTAAAAGACGACGTGCTCGACCTCGTCGGCCACCGTGGGGCGGGTGTGCGCGTGCTCTTCGGTTTGCCAGGCGAGATTGATCTCGTTTTTTATCTTGGCGAGCTCGAGTTCTTCCTCGCGCGACAGCAGCTTGCCTGGCTCGATCCGCTCTACCATGGCGCGGGCCATGCGCTGTTCCTTCACCAAGAGGGTTCGCCGGGTCGCCTCGGTCGGATGGGCGGTGAAGACGGGACTCACCACCATGTCCTGCAGGATTCGCCCGAGCTCGTCCGCGCTTGCACCGCGTTCGAGGAGGCGTCGGATCACGAAGTTCAGGCTTCCCGGCTGAGGCCATGCATCGGCGCGAACGTAGGCGCGGCGCCGCCGGATTCGGTGAACCCGCTCTGCCATGTTGACGAGCTCGAAGAATGTAGAGAACGCTCTCACCACCTCCTGACCGAAGTCCGGCTCCATGCCCTCGACGAGCTCTTTGAGCCGTGCGTCGGCCCCGGGCTCACCGGCCCGCCACTCGCTCGCGGCGCGCCTGGCGGCTTCCACCCGGTCGAAGAGGCGCTTCCCGCCCTGCTCGAGCAGGACCTCGCCCAGCAAGGTTCCAAGGAGATTTACGTCACGTCGGAGGGGTACGTCCTTCGACGGAAAGGTCACATCAACCGCGCGCTTCATGAAAGTCCTCAATACCCCAAATTGGCGGTTCAACGCGAATCGCGAGTTGCCATCGGTGGACGAGTGGCGTCGCCAGCTGGCGCGTGCGATACTCGCCCAGGTCGAGCGATGTTGAACCGGGAGAACATCGGGCGCGCCTTGGTCGCCATTTTTGAGATGAGCCGCGGGCACACGACGCTCGCTGCTTACCGCCGCAGCTGCGCGGCACGGCTCGGAAGCGTTCTCGGTCGTCGAACGCTCGTCGGTACCCTCGACGCCTACCAGGAAACCATCAGTGTCGCCGAAAGCGAGCATCATACCTTTGAGCTCCCTTTTGATTCGAGTACACCGCTCGGCGAGCTCACGGTCATTCCTGCGGGTCCCGATCCACTCTCCGCCGGACAACCGGTTGCAGTGAGCGCGGTCCTCGGTGAGCGAGTCGGCGCTTTTCTAGGCATCGCCTGCGACGACGGCGAGGTCATCGATGGACGCTCACTCGTCGACCTCGCGTTTCAGCTCACCCTCGCCATGGAGGTCATCCTCGAGCGCGCGGAGGCTTACCGCGAGGCGGAGGTCATGGCCAACGAGGCGCGCGCCAAGGCCGACCTCCTCGCCACCGTCTCCCACGAAATCCGAACGCCACTGAATGCCATCATCAACCTACCGGAGCGCATCCGGCAGGAGTTTGATGGTGGTTTTTCGGGCAACGAAGAGGTCGTCTTGCGCTCGGTTAGCATGCTCGAACGTAGCGGCGCTCATCTACTCAACCTCGTCAATGACATTCTCGATGTCAGCCGCATCGAAGCCGGTGAGATGCGCCTGCGGCCCGGCGAAATCCCGGCACGTCAGGTTCTCGAAGATGCGATCGCCTCTTGCCAGCCGTTGGCCGAGGACCGCTCGGTAGCGATCGAAGTCGAGTGTGATGAACGAGCCGGGGAGTTGCTCGCCGATCCCCTGCGTCTCACGCAGATCCTGACCAATCTAGTGACCAACGGTGTGAAGTACTCGCGTGAGCACGAGAGGGTCACCGTCCGGGCGTTGGATGCGGGCGATCGCGTCTGTTTTTCCGTGGAGGACCGCGGAATCGGGATCAGCATCAAGGATCAGGAGCGCATCTTCGAGCGCTACATCCGACTGCAGAGCGATCTGAGCGAGGACGAGAGCTCTGGGTCCGGTCTCGGCCTGCACATCACGCGAAAGCTCGTCGAGCTACACGAAGGCTCGATCTGGGTGGAGAGCGAGCTCGGCCGGGGGTCGACGTTCCACGTTGAGCTGCCCCGACGGGCCCGATCGCTGGAGATGTTGAGAGGCATTGGAGAACGGGCAGTAACCCCGCCCCGCGCGGGGCAGGACCATACGATCCTCTTGGTCGATGACGACGCTACGGTCCTCGAGACCGCCGAGCTCCTTCTCGAGGAGCTCGGTCACGCCCTCGTGTGCACGACCGACGTGCGTCGGATCGATGAGCTGATTCAAGACCATCGCCCGTCGCTGATGCTCCTCGATGTGTCGATGAACGGCGTGAACGGCCTCGACATCTTGAAACGACTCCGCGTCGATTTCGACGAGCACGAGCTTCCGGTTCTGGTGTCGAGTGGGCACCCGCTGGAGGCCCGAGACCTCGAGGCGCTCGGGGCCGGCTGGCTGCCGAAACCCTGGCGTCGCGTCGACCTTCTCGATGCGGTGAGCCGCCGCATGCGCAGCGCCTGAGCGAGCCCCGGGCTCTCGCTTCTGCCTCAGGTCCCCACTCGGAGCAGCTGCACCAGCGGCCGATCGAGGCGAAACTCCTCGTCGATGATGACCTCGCCGTGAATCGCCCAGGTGAGGTCGTCCTGATCATCGACCAAGGTCTGCGTCACCATCCAGTGATTGCGCTCCCGTTCGGCAATGGTGCTCATGTCCGACTGTCGCGCTCGGGGCCCGAAGTCGAGGGTCTCGTACTCCTGGAAGAAGGGCTCGAGCTCCCGAGCGAGCTGGTCAGCGAGCTCACCCTCTTCGCCTCCACGGAACATCGTCGACGCACTCACCCAGTCCCGAAGAGAGAGCGCACGAATTGCTTGATGCATCTCCGCACGGACCCGTGTGAGAAAGCGTCGCTTGTCACGACGGGGGTCGAAGCTCACCTGCCGCCGTCCCTCGCTCTCAGATGAGTCCTCTTCGACGGACTCAGGGTTCACCAGGGCCTCCCACTCAGTGATCAACGAATTGTCGACCAGATAGAGCATGGAGCGGAGGTAGATCTCGATTTCTTCTACCCGATCGTCTTTAAAGCGCTCGGGAACGGTCTGTACGAGAGTTCGGTAGGCGTCGCTCAGATAGCGCAACACCAGCCCCTCGCTGCGCTCGAGTCCATACTCCTTCACGTACTCGCGAAAGGACATGCACCGCTCGTAGAGATCACGCGCGATCGATTTCGGCCGAATGTTCTCCTCGCGGACCCAAGGATGTTTCGCCGCAAAGGCGTTGTAGGTCTCGTAGATCAGCTCCGCTTTCGGCTTGGGCGCTTCGACCTTGTCGAGCTCCTCCATTCGCTCTTCGTATTCCACTCCCGCGGCCTTGAGCTCCGCAAGCCGCTCGCCCTTGAGCTTGTCGATCTGTTTGAAGAGGATCGCCCTGGGGTTCTCGAGGATCGATTCCACGAGGGAGAGGACGTCTAGCGCGTACTCGTCAGATTGTGGGTCGAGGACTTCCAGCGCGGCGACGAGATAGAGCGAAAGCGTGTGATTGAGGGAGAAGTCACGCTGCAGCTCTTCGTCGACGACCACTCGGTTACCGAGCTTGCGGTTGCGAATGATGCTGACGATCGAAGCGTCACGAAGGCTCTTGAATAGCGCTCGCGCAACGCGCCGTTGCTGCTTGCGTTTTTCGTCCCCGCCATGAGCGCGGCCAATGAGCTCGACCACCCTGCCGTATCCACCACCCCGAATCGAGCCGTACCCCTGAATGGCATTCAGAAGCATTGCATGGGTCACCTGAAAACGCGACTCGAGAGGTTCGGGCTGCTTGTCTACGAGCTGTCGATAGGTCTGCTCGTTCCAATTGACGAAGTTCCGGTCCGGCGGCTTCTTCTTCTGCAGTTTCTTCTTCTTTTGCGGGTTCGCCGCGACTTTCATCTCTATCTTGCGATTCTCGATCACGTACTCGGGCGCCTCGCAGACCACGGTCCCCGCATCGTCGTATCCTTTCCGTCCGGCGCGCCCCGCGATCTGCTTGAAGTCCCGAGCCGAGAGAATACCGAGCTTCTCTCCGTCAAACTTGAAGAGCTTCGTGAACAGGACGGTGCGGATCGGAATGTTAATCCCCACCCCCAACGTGTCGGTTCCCGATACGATGCGCAGCAGTCCCGTTTGTGCGAGCTGTTCGACCAGGCGTCGATACTTCGGCAGGAGTCCCGCGTGGTGAAGACCGAGTCCGTGCCGGACGTAGCGTTGCACGTCCTTGCCGTAGGGTGAATCAAAGCGAAACCCCTTGAGCTCTTCCTGGATTCGCTTCTTTGTCTCCTTGCTCGCAACGTCGATGCTGGTCAGATTTTGGACCTGCTCCGCTGCCTCCCGCTGGGTAAAATTCACCAGGTAGATTGGCGCCTTCTCGCGCCGAATGAGCTCAGAGATCGTTTCGTGGAGGGGGGTCTCGACGTACTCGAACTCGAGGGGAACGGGTCGTTCGGCGTTCGCGACCCGAACGACCGTGCGTCCCGATAGCTTCTCGAGCGATTCTTCGATCTCCCGCGTGTCACCGAGTGTCGCGGACATCAGAAGATACTGAGCGTCCGGGCGAGCAATGAGAGGGATCTGCCAAGCAGCTCCTCGGTCGCGATCGCCGTAGTAGTGGAACTCGTCCATCACGACAAAGTCGATCGGTATCTCATCCGGAGGCGCAAGACAGAGGTTCGAGAGAATCTCGGCGGTGCAACAGATCACCGGGGCGTCCCGATTCACCGTGGCATCGCCAGTCATCATTCCAACGTGCTCCGCTCCCACCTCGTCGCAGAGCTGGAAGAACTTCTCGCTGACCAGCGCCTTGATCGGCGCCGTGTAGAATACGCGCCGCTCCTGGGCGACCGCTCGGAAGACGAGAGCAAAAGCCACCAGGCTCTTTCCGGAGCCCGTGGGGGTGCTCAAGATGACGTGGTTGTCGCTCATCAGCTCGAGGATCGCCTGCTCCTGGGCGGGATAGAGCTCGAAGCCTTGGGCGGAGACACCCTCGACAAACGCCATGGCGACGGCTTCTCCGTCGCCACCGCGTGCGGCGTCGATGAAGTCCGCGAGGGCGGGTTTGGGAAACGGGTCGCTCATCTCGCGCGGTGTAGCGCAGGGGGGGAGCACACGGCAAACTCTGACGCGGCGCTTCATTTCAATCTGCTTGCAATTTCGCCACGCATGGCCCACCAATCCGGACGATGGCAACCGAGGCCGATTGGCGCTTCTGCCGGCAGATGCTCCCACGCGTCAGCCGCACCTTTGCGCTCAACATCCGCATTCTCGAGGGTGAGCTCCACGACGCGGCGCTTTTGGCCTATCTCCTCTGCCGCATTCTCGACACGATCGAAGACGACACTCGCGTCGACGGAGAAGAACGAGCGAGGCTCTTGAACGACTGCGGAGACCTGATCGCGAGCCGTTTTGCCGATCGCGACGCCCTGAAGGTTTGGCTCGAGGAGGCCCGCGCGATCTCGGGCAAGAGCGATGACATCGAGCTCGTGCGCGGAACGGATCGTGTCGTGCGCTGCCTCCACGCCCTCGACGATCGTCTTCAGGATGCGGTCTACCGCTCCTCTGAGCGGATGGCTCGAGGAATGGCCCGATTCTGCTCCGCCCCGCGTTTTGACGCGTACACGCCGCTCGCTACCGAGGCGGATCTCGACGAGTACTGCTACGTCGTCGCCGGGACGGTCGGAGAAATGCTCTGCGGCCTCTTTACGGGATACTACCCGGGCCTCCCCGACGATTCGGTGCACCGAATGGACGAGACCGCGGTGAGCTTTGGACTCGGGCTCCAAGTGACGAACATCGCGAAGGACTTTGTCACGGACCGCGACCGGGGCGACTGCTTCATCCCCGCGAGCTACTTCGAAGACGAGGGCGCGTCGCGCTCGGATCTGAGCCGACTCGACCCACGCCTGGCGGCACGCTTGGTCACCCGTTTGGCCAGGAAGGCCATCACCCACCTCGACGACGCAATGACCTACACGTTGGCGATCCCACGCAAGTATTGGCGACTGCGTCTATTCTGCCTGTGGCCCCTTTGGATGGCGGTCGCCACGCTTCAGCGTTTGTCCAAGTCGACGGAGGCGCTCGCTCTCGGAGGAGCGGTCAAGATCACCCGGGCCGAAGTTCGTGAGATTCTCCTCAAGACGACACTCAGAGTCTGGTCTGATGGTTTGCTCGGAAACGACTACCGACGAATGCGTGCGGCGGTGCTGACGCTTCTGGATCCGACCGAGGAAGAGCTCGAGGCTCTCTCCTCGTGAGCTCCGGAATTTTGGCCGTCGACTTGGGCCTCCGTTGCGGACTGGCCTTCTTCGAGGCGGACGGCACGCTCGCCTGGTTTCGCTCCCACCATTTCGCCAACGTCGCCGCGCTGAAGCGCGCGGTCTATGGCCTGGTGCGGGATGCCAACCCGTCACTCGTGGTGGTAGAGGGCGATAGCCGCCTTGCAGCGATCTGGGAGAAGAGCGCGCTGAAGCTGGGAGCGAGTTTGGTCCATCCATCGCCGGAGCGCTGGCGGCGCGATGTCTTGCTTCCACGCGAACAGAGAAGCTCCGCAGTCGCCAAGGCCTCTGCCCACACACTCGCGGAAACGCTCATCGCCGAGCGCGCGGCGAACGGTGCCACTGAGCTTCGCACTGACACGGCGGAGGCGATCTGCCTGGGTTGGTGGGCATTCAAGGAGCTTCCGACTGTCAGTGAATGACCTGGCGCGGGGGTTGAAGCATTGTGTGAATCGCGCTCATGAAGTCCGGTCGATGCTCCAAGAAAACCACGGAGAAGCCGCTCGAGCGCCGGTCGATCACCTGCGCGGAGCAGGCGGTCAGTGGCGACTCAGCAAGGTCCACCCGGTCCTCGGCGGGAAGGTAGACGCGGATGCGATCATAGAGCTCGGGAAGGTCATCCCCCTCGAAATGGGCGCCGTCTTCGCTGAGCTTCGTGATCCGGACGGGCACCGCCTCGGCGTCTTTTGCCCAGTAGGTGGTCGCTCGCTCGTGAATTCTCGAGTGCGCGATCGACTGAATCGTGGCCACGGAGTGATTGAGTAGATTCGATACGAGGCGGCGCAAATCCTCGCGGGCCTCGGCGGAGAGCCCGATGAATTCAAATGCGCACCCGAACTCTTCCGTGCGCACGACCTGGCCTCGCACCTCGATTTCCCCGTCACCGGTGAGGATGGCCATATCGAGGAGGCTGCCTCCTTTGAGGGGCGGCTGCATCAGGAGAAAGAGGCCTCCCACGCTGACGTTGCGGGTGAAGTAGAGCAGCTCCTCACCGTGCACACCCTGTGCGCGCACGCGGAGCCTGACCGAAACCCGAAGATGTCGTCGCTCTCGATCCGAGGACATAAAGCCTCCTTCGTGTTAGGAGCGGTACGGAGTACACTTCGATTGATACGAAAATTGAACCGATGCCTCTCCCCGTTCTCGATGCCTTCGGCGAA
Organism: uncultured Bdellovibrionales bacterium; assembly: GCA_964468125.1. Lineage (GTDB taxonomy): Bacteria > Myxococcota > XYA12-FULL-58-9 > XYA12-FULL-58-9 > CAYXVF01 > CAYXVF01. The sequence continues at coordinate 41,582 of CAYXVF010000006.1, forward strand.
GGAATCCGCTTTGAATGCCAACAGAGCGGCAAATGCTGCACCTCCCGCGGGGCCTACGGCTTCGTCTACCTCACCCTCCAAGACCGTCGACGACTCGCCACTCATCTGAAGATGAGCACCCAGCGCTTCACGAAGACCTACTGCGCCAAGACCGATGGGCAGTTTCATCTCAAGCATCCGGAGCGAGACTGCGGCTTCCTCGAAGGTACGGGCTGCGGCGTCTACGAAGCCCGTCCGACCCAGTGCCGGACTTGGCCCTTCTGGCCCGAGAACATGAACCCCCGGGCCTGGCGCAAGGAGGTGGCGAGCTTCTGCCCCGGCGTCGGCAAGGGACGCCTCTACTCAGTGGAAGAGATCGAGGCAATCCTCGCCGAGCAGGACGAAGACTAGGGCGCCGGCACGAGCTGTAGTCGACCTTCAGATGTGGTTTCGAGCAATTCGCGGTCCATCGTGATCGCGTAGGGCTCGGCGGTCTCCCAGGCGCGACGGTGGTCCGAGTAGTGCTCGCTCGCGCTCGCACCCGAGTTCCCCGCGTCGAGTACCATGCGGGCCCGTGGCGGATCGGTGAGCTCCACCACAAAGCGCAGGGCCGATCCGTGGTTCACGGGCAGGCCGTCCTCGGAACGCACGGTCTCGCCGTAGCCGGTCACGGGACGCGGCTCCACCGCGAAGAGGCTGCCTATCACCGGCAGCTCGCCCATCGGATGGGCCGGCGCCAAGGTGTGGTGCCTCCCCCACCGCCAAGTCGCGGGTGTAGATCCCGCCATCTCCTGAATCCGATCGAGAGCGCGATCCGCGGCGCGCGCCACAAATGCCTTCAGTCCTCCCTCCGCGAAGAGCGGCGACCCCTTGCCGGCGGCTTCCTCGAGAAGCGCGACTTCTACCGCTGCACGCAAGCCGTGCTGATCAAAGGTCTGGGCCGCGATCGCTTCACCCAAGATCGGAACCATCACTTCAACGCGCAACGCCTCGAGAAGCAACGTATAGGGGAGCGCACCGGTGCTCTCGATGCTGTAGACGCCGTCGAAGTTACGAACGGCGTCGCAAAAGCTCGAAACCAACTCCTGCGAGCGCCCATCGAGCTGCGACGGGCAGGCATCGGCCAAAATGGGCGCGAGCTGTCGCGCCTCCACCGACGTGTGGTCGAGCTGAATGTCGAGAAAATCTTCCGGGCCAAAGGGTTTCTTGCCCAGCTGTTCGCGAATGCGTTCGTCGATCCTCTTCGCGCGGTGATACATCGCCCCGAAGGCGCCAGCGAACTTCATGGCCTGCCAATCATCGTCAACGACTCGTTGATTCGACGAGACGATGTACCCAGCCTCCGGATTGGTGAGCTGCGGCTTGTAATCCGCGCTGAGGAAGCCGACCCAGTCCGCCTTGGACGAGCTTCCGTCGCGTGGCAAGTGAGTGTTCTCGTCGCTCGCCCGGATGGCGATCGCGGATGCGAGGCGATAGGCGATCGTGCCGTCGGTGAACGCGAGAGCCATGTTCTGGCCTGCGATCGACATTTTGGCCACCTCCCGATGGACCGCATCGATGTCACGGGCACGATAGAAATCCCAAAACGCGGTGATCAGCTCGCCGGAGAGCTCGGTCTCATAGCCGACCCACTTCAACGCAAACCGGTCGTAGGTCGGGTGGCGGCCGGCGTAGCCTGCGCTCAGGACCGGTCCAAAACGCGAAATCTTCCAAGTCTCCTTCACCACCTCCGCGTCGGCGCCTTTGCCGAGGGCGAAGGTCTGCTCCACCGTCTCGAACGGCTCGACCTCGCCGTCCACGCGATAGGCGCTGCCGTCTTCGGTCACGTCGAGTCGGATCAGATCCTGCCCATCGACGAACGATGTGGTCATGCCCCAGGCGAAGTTGCGCGTGTGGCCGATGAGCACCGCGGGAATGCCTGGAAAGGTGATTCCCGCGGCGGTGAACTCAGGATGTTCGAGATGAGCGAGATAGAACACGCTCGGCAGCCGATGCTTGAGGTGCGGGTCGTTGCTCAGCATCGGGGCGCCGCTGCTCGTGTGTGCCCCGCTGACCACCCAAGAGTTCGACGCGCCCTGCCCGCCCTCGGCGAGCTCCACGAGATAGGGTTTGAACGCGGCGGCGAGCGCTTGCCGCAGAGGCTCCACCGTGAAGCGGCGACCGTGCTCCACAGGCTCCTCTTCCACAGGCTCGGTGGTGATGGCGTCTTCTTCACCGAGCGCATCGTCGAGCTTTTCGCGCATCTCTTCGAGGGAGGCAAAGCGCGCGCCGCTATGGGCCTCCTTGGACACGATCGGAACCCCGCCGGACGGAATGCCCACCATCAGCGCGGCCATGCGCGGATCGTCTTCGCCGATCGTATCGAGGACCCGGGCGCGAAACAGCTCCGAGCTCGAGTCGAAGGCGAGGTCCCAGGACTGAAGCCGGGCGAGCGCGAGGGTGTGCTCGGGCTTCCAGGTCTCGAAGTCGAGGCCGAGGATCTCCATCTCCAGGGAACGGCCAGCGTGACGGGCGCCGTCGTTGACCCCGGCGGCGTAGGCCTCGAGGATTTCTCGGTCCCGCGCGCCGAGCTTCGCGATCTGCGCATCCAGGCGATGGGTGAGCATCCGAAGGCGTTGATCGGATGCCAGGAGATCCTTTCCGAAGATCTCGGTCAGGCGACCGGTCGCGGCGTGTCGGAGCACATCGAGCTGGAAGACACGATCGCGAGCGTGAACGAAGCCCAGCCCATAGGCGAGGTCGCGCTCGGCCTCCGCGAACAGGTGCGGCATGCCGTGCTCGTCGTAGTACACGTCCACGGGCGCTCGAGGACCCTCGGTACCGCTCGCCTCGACCACGAGAGGAACCCGACTCGGCAGCGTGGGCGGCAGGTACGCCGCGGGTCGAAAATAGAGCGCGAGGGTGATCACCCCGAACGCGGCGAGCGCGGTTATCGCAATAAACGCACGGTAGACTGTTCTCATGTCCGTTTCGGTCCTCGAAGCTTGCGTGTCCGATCCGCAATAACACGTTGAGCCCCAAGGCCAACCTTCACTTTCGCCGCAGACGTGGCACTTTCGTGGGCATGCGACTCGGAGATTGGCTGAGCCGGGGGCCTTTTCACCTGCGACTCTCCTCCGGCTTTTTCGGCTTCTATGCCCACGCCGGTGTGTTGCGGGCGCTCGAAGAGGCGGGGTTTTTTCCCGCGAGCCTGGGAGGTTCGAGCGCTGGGGCGATCGCCGCCGGCATGGCCGCCTCGGGGCTCGACGGCCGCTCCCTAGAGGCACAGCTGCGCGGCTTCACCCGGGAGGACTTTTGGGATCCAGGGGTCGGATTCGGGCTTCTGCGCGGCCGCAAGCTGCGCGCACTCCTGCGCGAGCGCGCGCCGGTCGCTCGGATCGAAGAGTGTCCCGTTCCTCTCGCCGTGTCCGTCTTCGACCTAGCCACCCGCCGAACCCGCGTTGTGCGCCAAGGGCCGCTCGCGACCGCGATCCAGGCGTCCGCCGCCCTGCCCGGCCTGTTCCAGCCGGTTTGGCTCGAGGGACGCCCCTGCCTCGACGGCGGGATTCTGGACCGCACGAGCCTCGCGACCGCCCCTCCGCCAGGGACCCGACTGCTCTTTCACCACTTGTTGCCGTCAAAGACGTGGCATCGGAAGACCGCCGCAGTCCACCAACCGCCCTCCCGCGCCGGCATGTTGCGTCTCAGCATCGAAGGTCTGCCTCGCTTGGGCCCAAACCGCCTGCAGCGAGGGCTCGAGGTCTACAATCTCGCCAGGCGTGCTACCGCGCAGGCTCTCGACCTACCCCACTCGGATGTGATGCTGTGCCGACCATGACCGCACTCGTCGTTGCGTCGCTCCTGGCGGCGGCTCCCCCCGCGCAAGCCTCGATCCCCGAGGGATTGCTGCTGCTCGACAAAGGCGATTCCGCAGCACAGGCGGGCGACTACTCCCGCGCCCTCCTCGACTACAAACGCGCCTACGACCGCCTCCTTCCGTCGATTCGGGGCCTCGATTTTCTCGAGACCACCCCCGCGGAGGTGATTCCGCGCGCAGAGCTCAAGGAGCGGCTCGGCGAAACCCTCGACGACGAAGCGAAGGCCGAGATGCGTTTTTGGGACCGCGCGATGAAAGCCTTCGGCGTGCTGCCGGAGGTCATGTCCCTCGAGCCCCTGATGCTCAGCATGCTCGAGGGGGAGGTCGCAGGCTACTACGACCCGGAGCGTAAACAGATCACGCTGGTGGACGCGAGCACGGCGCCCAAGAAGCCCCCGCCGAGCAGCTTCTGGGGCAAGCTCCTCGCCGGCGATCGGAACGAGAAGTTTGACACGGACGACAACCAGGGGGTGATCGCCCACGAGCTGACCCACGCCCTGACCGACCAACACTACGACCTCAAAAAGCTCCAGGAGGCTCGACGGAACATCGACGATGCGTCGATGGCGATCGATGCGCTGATCGAAGGCGACGCCATGATCGCCATGATGGCCGCGATGAGCGGTGATTTCGCGCGCTCCGCATCGATGTTCGAGGCTGGAGGCGACTACTGGCGACTCGCCTTTGAGCTCCTCGCGGATCTCGCGCCCGAGTTGTCGGGATCGGTGCTCCGTCAGGCGCCGCCCTTTTTCGCCAAGACGCTGATGTTCCCCTACTCCGAAGGCATGGTGTTCCTCTTGGATGTCGGAGCGCGGCGCGGTTACGCAGCGGTGGACGAGGTCTACGCCAACCCGCCGCTGTCGACGGAGCAGGTGCTGCACCCGGAGAAGTACCTGCGGGGTGAGGCACCTGTGATGCTCTCGGAACCCGAGTGGCGTGTGAAGGGAGTGGAGCGGCTCGGGAGCAACGTACTCGGAGAGGTGCAAATCCGCTACGTCCTGGACGATGAGGACGCCGCGGCGGGCTGGGGGGGCGACCGCTACACCATCTTCGAAGGCCCTTCAGGGACCGCCCTGGCTTGGCTGACCGTTTGGGATTCGATTCGGGATGCGAACGAATTCTCGAATGCCTGGCGCCGCTACATCGAGGTGCGTTTGCGACGCGACGCGAATCTCGAGCCTCCGGTTCTTCCCTCCTTCCGCGATGGCGCACTGGTCCATCAGAGTCGAAATCGCGAGTTTCGAATCCGTCGCGAAGGGCGGCGTGTCGTGATCGTCGAGGGGCGACGCGGTCAACCGCTCGAGCCACTGATGGACCAGGCCTGGCTCGGACTGAGCCGGGTTTCAACCATCCCTGGGTCTGACCGACCCCAGGCCGACTGACCAAATGCAGGTCGGGGAAGGTGCTCACTCTGGAGCCGGGTCCCCACATCTGCACGGACCGATTCCCGCGACGAAACACTCGACGTTTCTTGCGGGTCCAGAGGATCTGATGACGAAAAAAACGCGGCATCGAGAGGCCGCCGTCACGCCGGAGTTTCATTTTGGGACGGACGTGCGTGCTCTAAAACCCGTGTAAATTTGTGCTTTGCCTGCGATCGGCGATGGTCGTTTTGGACTTTTCTGAAACGGCTCCGTCAAGAAACTGAGTGTCGACGACATCGGATCACGCCCGCGGTATCCGGATCACACGGGATTACATCCACGCTCAGCGGCACGCATTCTCATTCGACACACCGAGTCTGGCCGTTTCAAGTTGGCATCCACCTTGCTCATCTCCCCGACGTCGGAGGTGAAAGATGGCCCACGCAAGTGTTGAACGAAGTGCTCTCCTGGAATCCAAGTCCACTCGGAAGACCCGCAGCGTCCGTCGCGCGCCGAAACGCGTGCGTCGGGAAGCAGCTGAGCGACCGCAGCCCCAGCCGATCGAGACCGGCGAGGTCAACAAGGTCTGCGCCGAGCTCAATTGGCTCGTTACCCAAGAAGCGCGCCGTATCGCGCGTCGACTGCCGTACCACACAGAGCTCGACGAGCTGATCGGCGCCGGAGCGCTCGGGCTCGTTTGCGCGGTCCAGAAGCACTTCGACCGGCCGCGGCCGGTGCTGCAACGCTTCGCGCAGCTTCGGATTCGTGGTGCCATTTTGGACCACCTGCGCGCAAACGACCACCTCACGCGTCGTCAGCGTGCCGCTGTAGTACAGCTACGTCGCGCCACCGAGGTGCTCGAACGGAACAACGAAGAGCTCGAGCTCGAAAATCTCGCGCGCGCGATGGGCATGACCCGCGACCGGGTCAGCAAGATCAAACACCAGCTCGCCGCGGTTCAGGTGACCCACCTCGAGGACTCGGAGCGCATCGAGAGCACTTTTGCGACTCCGGACGAGCAGCTCCTGCGCGAGGACATGCGCAACAGCGTCGTGAAGGCCTTGGGCGCACTTCCCGAGAAGCTCACCACCCTCCTGTCGCTTTACTACTACGAGGGGCTCTCCTACCGGGAGATCGGTGAAATCCTCGGCGTGACCGACTCCCGCGTCTGCCAGCTTCACAGCCAAGCGCTCGGAATCCTGCGCAAGAAGCTCAACCACGTATGGGTCAACTAGACCCGGGGTCATTTTTTCCTAAAGCGGGTGTCGGAGCGTTCCGTTCCAATGGGTGTGAACGGAGGGTCACCATGCGCAGCACCCGTATTCAAAAGAGCAATGCCACTCGCCGCCGCGGCACGGTGATTTCGATCCGAAATGCCCGAGCCCGCCGCGTTCAGGCCCTCAAGGCCCTCGTACGCTCGGGTCGATACACGCCTCGTTTGGAGCAGGTCGCCGACGCGCTGATCGCCCGTGGGGTCATCGCCGGCGAGCAAGTAGTGGAGCGCCGGCTCGCGGCGGAAATCGCCGAGCTGCCGAACTGACCGATTCCCTGTCACAGGACGTCGCCATCCGCCCATAGGAGAGGATGACGGCGACCCTCAGCAAAATTCGCGCGTTTGCGCCCGCAATGGTTAGATCGGGAGCGATGGCGCGCTCTGCTTCCGATGCAATGGCCGCGTTGGCTGAAGGGGACCGGGACGCCTTCGCCGCGGTCTACCGCGCGTTGCACCCTCTGATCACGCGGTTCTGTGCGCGAACCCTCGGCGACGACGAGGGAGGCGACGCGGCGCAGGAGGTCCTTCTCCGGCTCTTCAACCAAGCCACCCGCTACCGCCCGGGCACACCGGTCGAGGCCTGGGCGATCACGCTCGCGCGCTTCGAGTGTCGCACCCGCCTGCAGCGCCGACGCCGGAGACGCGAGCAGCTGGGCGTTGCTGAGGAGCCGGTGGCAGACGAAGCAGACGTGGACCGGCGCCTGATGCACGCCGCCGCGCTCGAAACCCTGGCCGAGCTCGAGATCATGGACCGTGAGGCGATCCTCCTCGCTCTTCGGGAGGAAACGCCAAAGCAAGCGAGACATCGAAAACGGAAACAGAGGGCCTTCGAGCGCCTGCGCGCAGCCTGGAGACAACGTCATGGAACCTGAGCTCCTCAGTCGCCGTGCGTACGAGCGGGGCCGCTTCGGCTTCGCGCTGCGCCATGCAACCGGCGCTCTGCTCTTTGCCGGCGTGGCGGCGATCGTTCACGATGCGAGCCCCTTCGTTCTCGCCGCCGGAGCGCTCGCCGTTTTGGGCCACCTGGTGGCCGCGTTCCTCCACCACGATTTTCTTCGTGGCGCCTGGCTGGGCCTCGCCCTCGGCGGAGTGCAACTGCTTGCCGCGCTCTTCATGCTAAGTCTGGGCATGCGCTACTTCCCCAGTCACTGCATGGACATCTGCTTCGCCATCGTCGCGACCGGCAGCGTCGCCGTCGGCTTCGCGTTCGCCAAGGTCTTTGCAGAGCGTCCGCCGAATGCGCTCCGACGCGGGGCGCTCGCCTTCGTCGCGATGGGAGCGGTGATGGTCGCAGTCTGCTGCGTCGCGGGCAGCGTTGCGCTGTTGACCGGATCGATCCTGGGGGCGGCCATGGGTGTGGCTCCCGGTTGGATGCTGCTCCGAGAGGCGTAGCGGCCGACGCTTTCGGCCTCGATCACCTGGAAAGTAGAGTGACAGCCCCCACCTCGGCTGTTAGCCAGAGAACATGAAGCAGTCGATGACGCTCCTTTTGGTGCTGGGGCTGATGTGTTGCGGCGGTTCGGCGGAATCGTCAGAGCCACCGGTGCCGCCCCTAAAGGCCATCACGTTTGACGCGTATTCGAGTACGGACGCGCTGCTCAGGGACTGCACCACCTGGCGCTGCGGCGAAGATTCGCGCGACGACGAAAATCGTCGGCGCGTTCTCGACTCGGAGGTCGCCTATCGCGGCTTCGAGAAATCGATGCGTTTCGACTACCGCCACCCGGGCAACGGCTGTAACACGCAGGTGATCACCCGGGAGATCCCGCTCGACCCTCCCCTGCCAGAAGTGTGGGCCGAAGTGGCTATCCGCTGGGCCAGTAACTTCCGAACCACAAATGACAGCTGTGCGCCGAACGATCACAAGCTCGTGTTCGGAGCGACGGAACAGCCCAACACCTATCGTTGGCAGCTCAAAGTCGGCTCGGACGTGGGCCCCGATCACAGTGTCGTCGTGCGTGCAGCGGGGACAAACGCCGGCGAGAACGATGAGCGCCGAGTTCGCGGCCTCAAGGCGTCGGATCTTTGGGACGGTGATTGGCACATCATTCGATTGCACTTTCGCCACTCCACCGGAGGCGGCGGTCGCGACGGCGAGATGCGCCTCTGGGTCGATGGCAAACTCCGCTACGAAGAAACGGAAATCCAAACGGCAACTGACAGAGGCGTCCAAGACCGGATCCGTGGAATCGCCCTAGGCCGCAACAAGGACGATGGGCCAGCGAACGAGTGGATGAGCCTATGGTGGGGCTACGTAAAGATCTGGGACGAGAACCCCCGCTGGCGCTGAGGCCTCAGAGCTGTGCGGCCCCCGTTTTGGAGGACCACAGGGGCGCTCAGGCGCGCGTGATCAGCCGGTGCTTTCCTGAAGCGAGGCGGGGGATCGACTCTACTCGTTCGACACTGAGATCGATGCTCCCGAGCATTTCAGCCAGAGCGTCTTTGATCTCCGTATCGAGCCCTTCCGAGCTCGACACATAGCGGACGTGCGCGACGCCCGGGCGTTCCTGATGCACTTGAAAAGCTCGAATCTTTCGGCCGCGATTCTTCAACGCCTCGAAGGCGTACATCACCGCCTCGCCGTGAAAGCGTCGCCCTTCACTGTCCTCGAGAACATCGTACTGGCGACCTAGGACTTGGGTGAGCACCGGCAACCTGCGGCCGCAGGGACAACGAAAATCGGCGTCGGCTCTGGTCACCGTGTCTTCCAAGCGATAGCGAATCAGTGGCATCGCTCGATTCATCAAGTCTGTCACGACGAGCACGCCCGTACCGCCGGGACCGACCTCCTGCCCGTCGTCGCCGTGCACCTCGCAGTGCAGGTGAGACTGCATCAAGTGTAGCGAGCCCGCTTCGCACTCGTAGGCGATGGGTCCAACCTCGCCGCACCCGTACTCGTTGCGGACCGGTACGCCAAAAGCGCGTTCGATGCGCGCGCGCTGCTCGGGCCAGAGAGGCTCGGCGGTGCTGATCACGACCTTCAATCCCTCCGGGGCCGCCAAGCCGTCGCTCAGGGCGAGCTGGCTCAGCTCGTCGATCACCGATGCGTAGCCGTAGACATAGCGCGGCGAGAAGCGCTGAATCTCGTCCCAATGCTGCCGTAACCGGTCGGAGTCAAAGGCGAAAGCCGAGAGCGTACGTCGATTCATCGCGAGGTCCGCTACTGTGGATTTCAGCATGCGGTCACGGCCCCCGCCGGTCCCCCAGAGGCGGATCGCTCGATCGCCGGGTTGAATGCCGTACCAGCCGAAGGCCATCCATGTTGCGGCTCGCTCCGCGGCGACGCCCGCGGGGTTCTTCCGGACGGTCACCGCCCGCCCCGTCGAGCCGCCGGTGGTCTTCGTGGAGAAACGCCCGCGACCCGGAGCGTGCAGCGCAGTCGCGTGTCGGATGAGATCCGCCTTCGTGAGGATCGGAAACCCCTCGAGGCCCGCACCGGCGCGGGCCCGCTCGCGGTAGAAGGGGATGTTGGACCGAGCAAAGTGCAGGACCGCGCGGAGGCGGTCGGCGGAGCTCTCGCGCGCAAAGGTCTCGTCCCCGGACATCTTCGAGAGCACGTCGAGCTCTTTGCGCACCGACGTCTCGCCTCGATAGAGGAGCGCGGCTGGGAGAATCACTGACTTCTGTATGAGGTCACGGAGCGTTCCCATCACATCAGCTCGCCTCGAGAATTTCCCGATACTTCGGCAGGACCGCATCGCCAATGACCTGCCAGTCGTAGAGCGTCTCGGCCGTGGCACGGGCCGCGCGTTCGAGCCGCTCGCGTAGCGCATCGTCACGGATCACCCGAACGATCGCATTGGCGAACGCATCCGCTGAATCGGCGATCACGATGTTCTCGTCCGCTCGGGCTTCGAGGCCCTCGCAGCCGATTGCCGTGGACACGACCGCTTTTCCGAGCGCCCAGGCATCGAGGATCTTCAAACGCGTTCCGCCGCCGATGCGAAGCGGCACGATGAAGACTTTCGCTCGTGCCACCCAAGGGCGTATGTCTTCCACATAGCCGGTCATTTCGATCCCCTTAGCGGCCTGGCTTCGCTGCATCTCCTCGGAGGCACGGCCGACCCAGACCACCGATGGCTTTCCGAGCACATCGCGAAGCCGGGGGATCACGTCGTCGGCGAAGAACTTCATCCCATCGGTGTTCGGAAACCAAGTGACACCGCCGATGAACAAGACGTCGATGTCCTGATCACGCTCTGCGGTTCCTGGGCGGAGCTCCTTCGTATCGACGCCATTCGGAAACACCCCCCAGCTCGCATCCGGCGCAACGCGCGTGAGCTCTTCACCATCGCTCGGCGAAACCGCCCAGTTGTGCGCGACCTTTGGGCACCAGGTGCGCTCGAGCTCTTCCAACCGATCGGCCTGCAGACGAACATAGGGGCGAACGAGCCGCGGCATACCGCCGGCGCGACGCCGCAGGAGCATCGACTCGATATTGTGGTGAGAGACGACAGTCCGGTGAAGGTCGAGCTCCGGCAGGTATCGCGCGAGGTCGAGGGTGTCGAGGTGCACGAGGTCCGGTCGATACTCGTTCAAGGTCGCGCGCAACGCGCTCGCGAACGCCCCCGAGCGATACCCATGCCACACATAGGGTCGGCCCGAGACCAGGCTCTTCGCATGGTCCTGCACCTTGCGGGCGGCATCGTGCTCGCCCTCGATTGGAAACAGCTGGGTCGGACCCACTTTCGAGAGCTCGATCTGTGCCCGGTCCCGTTGCTCTGGCGACGGATGAATGGCCCGCCGATAGAACGACAAGACACGCACGTCGTACTCGCGAGCCAGAATGCGCAGCGTGTTCAAGCTCTTGATCTGTTGTCCCCCATGCGGCGGGTAGGGCGCATTTTGGCAGAGAAACAAGAGACGGGGCCGGCTCTTCTCCTCCTGCTTCCGCACATCGCTCATGACGTCGTCGTGTCACCGAGAGCCCCCGAGGGCAATAGCTCAGCGACCTTCTGCTTCCCGCTTGGCGGCTTTTCGTTTGGCTTCGTCGATCGCCTCGGCGACGCCTTCGAGGGCCTCCCGTACACGTGCGAGCTCCGACGGATCTGCAGGGCTGACACCTGTGATCGGCTCCTCGCTACGCGACAATTGGCGGATGACGAGCTCCTTGGCGCCGATGCTCAGCAGTGCCGCGCGCAGCCGGGCCTTCTTCTCCCGCGGTAGGTCTCGGCGGAGGAATACCATCTCGTTGGGGATCTCTGCCGTTTTCCCGACGACGACGGTCGCTGCGTCCCTGTCCTTCGCGCTCTTCCAGGCGAGATCGCGGCAGTCATCGTAACAGGCGCCCGCATCCGCCTTGCCGTCCCGCACCGCTTCCGCGACATTCTTGTGGGTCTTCACCCAGAGCAGCCGCACGTCGTCCTCGAGGCGCAATCCACGCTGGATCAGCGACGCTGCCGGATAGAGCCCACCGCTCGTCGAGCGCTCGGAGACCATTGCCACGGTCTTACCCCGGAGGTCGTCAAGCTGCGCAATTCCACGGTCGCGACGAGCGAAAAAGATCCCATGGTAGGTCGGCTGCCCTCGCCGATCGAAACGCGCCACGGGCTCGTAGCGCTCGAGCATCTTCGCCCCCGTCGCCGGCCCGGCGTTTACGATCTCGAACTCAGCGGCACGGACCTTTTTCTCGAACTCCTCATAGGTTCGCGCACTGGCCATGGAGATGAACACGTTGGCGACCTCGCCCATGTATTTCGCGAGAGGCTGCCAACGCGTGGCTGCCCCCGCGTCCGATGGCGGGCGTCCGAAGCGGTACTTTGCATCGAAGCTCAGGAGCGTGGAGCGTCTGCCGCTCTCCCCCCAGGGCATCTCCACGCCGAGTACGTCCGCGAGTGAACGTCGGATCTGCGCGTGGAGATCCGTGTCCGCGCCCTCGTGAACGGCGCGGAGCATGCCTGAAGCATCGCCGACAAAGGCCCGAGGCAGATCGCTCACGGCGAAGGCACGCGCGATTTCACCCTCGGGGTCCGCGAGCACCGGCCAGCCGGCCGCAGCCTCGAGCGCGCGTGCTTCCACCGCGGATGCATCGTTGCCAACACCGACGAGGACCACTGTGACGCCCTGGCTGCTCCACTCGACGTCGAGTTTGCGAGTCTCGTTCAGGACTCGTGTCGACGCGTCTTCCCCGAGATCCGCAAAGACCACCACGATCGCACGCGCTGTCCCCTCGGGTCCAACCTCTTCGCGTGAACGGAGCACGACTCCGAAGGGCGTGGTTCCCGAGAAGGCTGGCAGTGTGGACCCCACCTCGAGAGTCGGGGGCTCCTTGCCCTTTCGATCGCGCTTTTTGCGGTTCCGCTTCTTCGCGGCATCCGCAGCATCGCTCATCAGATGAGCGGCCAAAACGAGACTCAAAGTTAGAGCGCCAAACCGTCGCATTTTTGCGGTGCTAACACGGCACTGGCCGCTACGCCATCGCTCCGGATCCTTCGCGCCCTCAGCGCATCAGGACGAATTCTTCGGCTTGGGTTGGGTGGATCGCTACGGTCTCGTCGAACTGCGCCTTGGTCAGCCCAGCCTTCACCGCAACCGCAAAGCCTTGGATGATCTCCGGGGCATCCGCGCCGAGCATGTGCAGGCCGAGAACTCGGTCCGTTTCACCATCGACGATCATCTTCATGAAGCTGCGCAGTTTCCGCCCTTCCGGTGTTGCCGAATAGAAGAGTGGCGCGAAACGCGCCTTGTACACCTGAAGATTCGGGTAACGCACCCGCGCCTCTTCTTCCGTCAGACCGACCGTACCAATCGGAGGATGGGAGAAGACCGCCGTCGGAATCGTCTCGTAGGACACGGGCGAGTGCGTGTCGCCAAACTCGCGGTCGGCCACTGAACGGCCGGCCTTGATGGCGACGGGCGTGAGGTTCGACTTATCGATCACGTCTCCCAACGCAAAAATATTCGCGACGTTGGTCCGGTGATCGTCGTCTACGATGACGGCTCCGCGCTCATTCGTCCGAACGTCCGCGTTTTCCAAACCGAGATGGCGCGTGTTGGGGTCGCGGCCGATCGCAAAGACGACCGCCGCCTCAACGTCGACGGTGAGCTCCTCGCCGTTGCACGTGTAGTGTACTCGGTAGCCGTCGTCCGTGTGGTTCGCGTCGAGAACCTCCGCTGGCATGCGAAGGTCGATACCCTGTTGGCGCAGCTCATCAGCGAGATGGTCTGCCACTTCCCGATCGAACCCTCGAAGGAGCTGATTGCGAACGAGCATGGTGACCTGACAGCCGAGCGACTGCAGGATCCCGGCGTATTCGACGGCGATATAACCTCCACCGATCACAACCGCAGTCTTTGGCATCTTCGCCAGGTCGAACAGCGCGTCGCTCGTCATGGTGCTGTGGTCGCCATTGATTTCCGGCATCACCGGAGCGGCGCCTGTGGCGATCAGGATTTTGTTGGCGGTGATTCGTCGACCGTCGCAGTCGATGGTGTGCGAATCCACGAATTTGGCGAAACCACGGATCAGCTCGACGTTCGCGTTGCGCAGGTTCTTTTCATGAATGCCTTCGAGTCGATGCACCACGCCATTGCGCATCTCGACGAGATTCTCCCAGGAGAGGCTGTGCTCACCCTTGTTCCAGCCGAAATCTTCCGCGAGCTCTAGCCACTCACGGGCGTGCGCCGCATAGACCATCAGCTTCTTCGGGATGCAGCCTCGAATGACGCAAGTTCCACCTACACGACCAGCCTCCACGAGACCGACGTTGGCCCCGTAGCTCGCTGCCCGTTTTGCGGACGCGAGGCCGCCGCTGCCACCGCCCAGTACCAAGTAGTCGTAGTGATAGTCGCCCATTGTCAGTCTCCGTCAGGTCCAAACATCCCTTTGCCCTCTTGCCCGGAGAACAGGAGGGTGGGCCCCTTGGCGGTGCGGCCCTGATTATCCGTTATGATGTGCATCCAGCCGTCTCTGTCCAAGGCGATGCCCTCGATGTTGGGCAGGGGATCGAGCTTCGTCGACAGGTCCACCCGGACACGAGTGCTCACAGTCGCCGCCGCGGGATCGAGGCGCGCTTCGATGAGACGCGCCACTCCGTAGTGCCGCTCGATCGCCCGCAGGTCGATCACCTCTCTTGTTTTGTTACAGTCGAGGGCCGAGAGTTTGCCCGTCTCGCTGGTCAGGGGGACCTCCCAAGCCCGCTCAAAGGCGCCCGTTTCGAGGTCGAACACCCCCACCGGCGCCCGCCGCTTCGAGGTACCGAGGCCGAGCTCGGCGGCCGCCACGAGCTTGTCGCCGGCAATGCAGACGCCCTCGACGCCGTGGTTGCGACTGCCCTTCGTGTTCCACTTGCCATAGGGGAATGCGATGGCACCGACGACCTTGGCGCTGCCGTGATCTCCCCTCGCTATGACCACGATTGGATCTTCGTCTCGCTCCGGCTCCAGGCTTTCGGTGCCGACGTAGAACGTGCCCTCGGCGATGGCGAGCGATTCGAGATCGCGACCCTCGGGAAAACCCTCGATCGGAAGCGCCTCGGCCACCGCGAGACGGGTGCCTTCGACCTTCAGGCGCACGAGCACAGCCTGCCGTTCGGGCACCGCCCAGAGCTCTCCTTCACCGTCCACCGCGAGGCCGGACAGTCCAGTGTGTGTATGTGATTCCATGATCGCTCGCGCGGTCTGTGCCGGAGGCTCCGGGAGTCTCGTTTTGCAGGCGCCCGCGAGAGCGAGGACAACGGCGAGGCTAGTCGCCCAACTTGCCGACGTGTCGAACATCTTTTCCATTGATCATGAATATGACCTGCTCCGCGAGGTTGGTACTGTGATCGGCCATGCGCTCGAGAAACTTCGCGACCGACTGGACGTGAATCCCGCGCTCGACCGCCGCGGGATCGGCGGTCATCAGTTGGAGCAGGTCCCGGAAGACGCGGGCGTACAGCTCGTCCACTTCGTCGTCGCGCTCGATCACGTCATAGGCTTTGTCCGCATCACCCTCCACGAAGGCGTCGATGGCGTCGTGGACCATGGACTGCACGATCTCCCCCATCCGGGGAATGTCACGGTACGGCGCAAGCTGCGCATGACGATTCAGATCGATTGCCCGCTCGCAAATGTTCACCGCGAGGTCACCGATGCGCTCGAGGTCCGTGACCATCTTCAGAGCGAGGGTGATGAACCGCAGATCCGACGCCATCGGTTGACGGCGGGCGAGGATCACCATGCAGAGCTCGTCGGTCTCTAGCTCCGAGCGATTGACGTTCTTGTCGAGCTCGATCGTCTCCGCGGCGAGCGATTCATCGCGTTCGGTCAGCGCACGGACCGAGTTCGCGATCATGTCCTCGACCCAACCCGCCATGGAGAGGAGTTGCTGACGGAGCACGCGCAGCTCATTCTCAAACTCTCGATCGGTGTGGGCCTTCGGCATCGCGTTTCTCAATCAAACTTCCCGGTAATGTAGTCCTCGGTCCGCGGATCTGACGGGGACGTGAAGAGCTTACTCGTAGCCTCCCACTCTACCAGCTCGCCCGTGAGAAAGAAGGCGGTTCTTTGTGAAATCCTCGCAGCTTGTTGCATGTTGTGTGTCACGACGACGACAGTATAGCGGTCTCGCAGGCTGTGAAGCAGATCTTCCACCCGTGCCGTCGCGATCGGATCGAGCGCGGAGCACGGCTCATCCATCAGCAGAACCTCGGGCTCGACGGCGAGGCAGCGAGCGATGCACAGGCGTTGTTGTTGTCCCTCAGAGAGATCGACCGCACGCCGATTCAATCGGTCTTTCACCTCGTCCCAAAGTGCCGCCTGCCGAAGGGCGTTCTCCACGACCTCTTCGAGGAGGGTTTCTTCGATTTTCTTCGTGAATCGCAAACCTGCGAGCACGTTCTCCCGAACACTCATAGTCGGAAAGGGGTTGGGCTTCTGAAATACCATTCCGACACGGCGACGCAGCAGAACCGGGTCACAGTCCTCAGAGTAGACGTCGAGCGCGTCGAGCTGCACACGGCCTGTCACCGTAGCGCCGAAGGTGAGCTCGTGCATGCGATTGAGACAGCGAATGAAGGTCGTTTTGCCGCAGCCGCTCGGACCGATGATCGACGTCACCTTGCGGCTCGGGATTGCGAGACTCACTCCACGCAACACGACGTCGTCCCCGTAACCCGCTCGGAGATTCTCGACCGTCACCTTTGCCACGTGCGGACTCAATCCCGTACCCGTTCCTGTCGCCGTGCGCGCCCCCACACCGCGAAGGCGCTCATGCCGAGCGCGGTGAACAAGAGCACGAGCGACCCAACCGCGGCGTGGGGCGTAAACGCCCCGTCCGGACGGATCAACCACGAAAACACCTGCACCGGCAGCGCGGTGTAGGCCCCGCCGGGATCGAGCGGAAGATACCCGACGTACGCCAACGCCCCGACCATCAAGAGAGGCGCAGCCTCACCAGCAGCGCGTGCGATGGACAGCACGATCCCGGTGGCGATCCCGGGTATGGCCGCCGGCACGATCACGCGCCAGAGCGATTGCCAATGAGTTGCACCGAGAGCGAGCGCCGCTTCCCGAACGCCTACGGGCACGGCGCGAAACCCCTCGCGCGCGGCCAACAGCTCGACCGGGAGCATGAGGGCGGCGAGGGTGAAGCCCCCGGCCCAGAGTGAATCCCCGAGCCCCACGGTCCGAACCCAGACCACCGCACCAAAAACGCCCCAGACCACCGACGGGACCGCCGCGAGGACTGCAGCGTTGATTTCGAGGATCGTCGCGACCGCAATCGGCGGATCGAGCTCCTCGAGGTAGATCGCGCCGGCCACCGCGAACGGAACCGAGCACACGAGTCCGATGAGGACGAGCCAGATCGTGCCGAGGATCGCGGGCAGCAGTCCTGCCTCGTCAGCTCCAGGCCCGCCGCTGCGCAGAATCACGCTTCCTCCTGCCGCAGCCCCTTCACTCAGCGCCACGAGAACGAGCCAGAGGATCACGGCGACGACCGCCAAAGCGCTCGCGATGCCCAAACCCCAGGCCCAACGATCCTTGGCGCTCAGTCTCATCGTCGGATCACTCCACGACGCAGCAGGAGCTGGCTCGTGGCACTCAACCCCACCACGAGGAGGAGCAGGAACGCCCCGATCACGAAGACCTGGCGCGCCCCAGGAGCCCCCGGCCCGAGCTGGAGCCCGGTCTGCGCGATCGCGGCAGGCAGGGTGAGGAGCGGTGCGCGCGGATCCAGGCTCAGACTCGCGACCCCGCCCGCCGCCAGGAGTACGATCATAGACTCGCCGATCGCGCGGGCGACGGCGAGCAAGGCGGCGGAGGCCAAACCCCACGATGCCGCGGGGAACACCACGTGCCAGGTCGTAGTCCAGCGGTCGGCACCGAGCGCGTAAGCGCCTTCTCGCAAGCTCACCGGGACAGCGAACAAGGCATCCTCGGCAAGGCTGACGAAGGTGGGGAGAACCATCAACCCCACGGCGAGCGTCGCCACCAGGCCTGAGGTCGGCGCGAGGCCAGGGATCAGTCGAGCGAGCGCTGGCGAGAGCGCGGCGAGCGCAAACCAGCCCCAGACGACCGTCGGCACGGCGGCAAGCACCTCCGCCACGGGCTTCAGACGTCGCCGAGCGCGGGTCGTGAGCAGCTCACTCAGGAGGACCGCAATGGCGAGGCCCGGCGGAACCGCAACGAGCATTCCCCCGAGCACCACGCGCAAAGAGCCCCAGGTCAGGGCAAGGAGCGCAACCCTATCGCTCCGCGTGGGGACGGCGATCCCCATGCCACTGAAGAGCACGGCGACCAGGGCCAAGCTGAGAGCAAGGGGCGCAAAAGCGGCGATGGCGAACAATGCGGTCAACCGCGCTCGATGTGGGGAGCGAGACGAGGGCACGGCTTCAAGTTTTCACAAAGGCGAAGAGCACACAATCAGCGCGGAGCGATCGCCGTGCGCAGCTCCGGTTCCCGCGACAGCATGGGCTCAAATCCGAGGGCTGTGAGCTCGGACGCTCCGTAGCGCTCCACAAAGCGTAGCCAGGGGGTGGTCTCCGTCGTTTCTACGCGGCGAAGGAGTCGCACCCACGACCGCGTCCGCAGACCGAGCGCTTCGCTCGAGGGGACAATCAGGTGCTCCAGTCCAGAGGTCACCGCAAAGGAACGGCGGGCCACCCACAGCCGCGGTCCTGCGGTGGCAAGGCCGCTGCGGGCGACGAGGGTCCCGACGAAGGTGACACCGTCCTTGCGCAGCTCATTCTTTGCCACCCCGACGGCGTCGGCCAAACGCTCGAGCTCCGACGCGCCACCGAGGACCGACACCTCGATGGGCGCGTCGGGGAACGTGCCGCCCACATCGGCAAACCGTCGATTGGCGGGCGCGAGGATCCAGGCCAACTCCTGCGTGCTGAGGCGGCGAAGCGATCGATCGTTGGCGAGGACCACGAGACGGTCTTGGGCCAGGAGCGCCTCTTCGAGCACGCAGCCAGGAATCGCCGGAGTCTCGCCGACGAGGAGCACCCCATCCGCGAGCGAGTCGCACACGCGTCGCACGCCGTGATGCGCACTGCTCCAGGACACGGAAACTCGCTCAGCGCGTTGACGAACGAAGTTGGCGGACAGACGCTCGGCGAGTACATAAGCGTCGTCGGAGGCCACCAATCGAAGGGCCGGGACCTCGCCCTGGCATCCGACCAGCGTCAGAAACGTCACCATGAGGGCCGTACGCACCATCCGGTCATCACGCCTCGCGGAGAGCCGATGCGCAAGATAAGTCCAGGGATCTCACCGACTTATTGCCGAGCTGTCACCGCGACGGCATCGAGTTCACGGCGATGAGCCGCGTGCAGGTCCTGATGCCCGTCCGCGACGCGGCGAGGAGCGTGGAACGAGCCGCGCGCAGCATCCTCGGCCAGTCCTTCGAGGACTTGACGCTGGTCGCCGTCGACGATGGGTCGGCGGACGAGACCCCGCTCATTCTCGAGCGCCTGGCGGAAGAGGACCGTCGGGTGGTCGCGCTGCGACGCCCGCGGGGAGGGCTCGTGCCCGCCCTCAACCATGGACTGGAGCACTGCCCTGGCCCGTTTGTCGCCCGAATGGACGGGGACGATTGGTCGACTCCCGACCGACTCGCGCGGCAGCTCGAGTTGCTCGCGTGCGGCTTCGACCTGGTCGGCACACGTGTACGGATCGTAGACGGTGGCGAGGGTTTTGAGCGCTATGCGCGTTGGCAAAACGCCCTGCTCGACCACGACACGATCACGCGTGAGATCTTCGTGGAGAGTCCTCTCGCGCACCCCTCCCTGATGTTTCGTAGGGCCCTCCTGGACACGTTGGGAGGCTATGCAGATCCCACCTGGCCGGAGGACTACGACCTCCTCTTGCGCGCCTACGCCCAGGGCGCCCGCTTTGGGAAAACGCGTGAATGCCTCCTCGATTGGTACGACCACCCGACCCGCGCCTCCCGCGTGCAGGAGCGCTACCGGGAACGTGCCTTCGTCGAGTGCAAGGCGCACTACATGCACCGCCTCCTTTTCGCGAAGTCCCAACGTCGCTGCGTACTCTGGGGTGCCGGTAAGGTCGGGAAGTGGCTTGGGAGCGGACTGCTCGCCCGCGGGGTCGAGATCGAGCGCTACGTCGACATCGATCGCAGAAAGATCGGCCGCACCCGTCGCGGAATCCCGGTGACCTCCCCGGACGACCTTCGCCCGGATCCCAACCGAGTGCTCGTCGCTGCGGTAGGCGCCGCCGGAGCCCGACCGCTGATCCGCGCCCGCGCAGAGGAGTTGGGGTTTCGAGAGGGGTCGGACTTTTTCTGCGCGGCCTGATAAAGGCGCCCTGTGAGCTCCATCGACTCCCTTCGCCATCGGCTCTGGAACCTCGACGGGCGGGGCTACCCCGCCTACAAATCGATCAAAGGGCGCCATCACGGCTCGGGCCTGACACTCATCGTCGATCACGTGCAAGGGGACCCGTTCGCAGCGCCGTCCAAGCTACGCTACCGGCTCTCCAGCGTGCTCTCACCCGGTCGTCGCGGTGATGCACGACGGGCAGTCGAGGACTTCGCCCTTCGCGCGCTCGTAGAGCGGTTTCGATCCCATCGGCGTGGAGCGGGCAGCGGCAAGTCCGGCGCCGTGCTCTTGCCGTCGCCGGGTCAGCAAGTGCTCGAGCGCACCGCGGTCTTGCTCTCGAAGGAGGGCGACGTAGAGGTGAGAGTTGGCGTGGGACTTCCGGCCGCAGGTCGACGGATTCTCGGCGAACGGGCCGCAGAGCTGCTTTGCGACGCAGTCCCCCAGATTCTCCAGGAAACCTTCGCCTCGCTCGAGGGCGACCCCCTCGAGCGCCACATTGCGACCGTAGAAGACGCCGTCGCCATCCGCGGGCAGCTCGACGAACACGGCCTCGTCGCCTTTGTCGCCGACGGTGCGCTTCTCCCGCGGCGCAGCGGAACGGACGACCGGCCGATGCAAGACGAGGTGATTCCTTTTCAATCTCCGAAGGAGCTGAGCGTCACTCTCCGAGCCCCACACGCGGGCACGGTCACCGGAATGGGTGTCCCCAGGGGCCTCACACTGATTGTCGGGGGCGGTTACCACGGCAAATCGACCCTGCTGGCGGCGATCGAGCGCGGCGTCTATGACCACATTCCCGAGGACGGTCGTGAGCGGGTCGTAACACGGGCGGACGCGATGAAGATTCGCGCCGAGGACGGGCGCAGCGTGAGCGCGGTCGACATCTCGCCGTTCATTGGCATTCTCCCCGGCGGACGGAGGACCGAGTCTTTTTCTACCGACGACGCCAGCGGCTCCACGTCACAGGCGGCCGCCCTTTCCGAATCACTGGAGCTCGGCGCGAGGCTCTTGCTGATCGACGAGGACACCTCGGCCACGAACTTCCTGATACGAGATTCGCGCATGGCCGAGCTCGTTGCCCGCGAAGACGAGCCGATCACCCCGCTGCGTGACCGAGTCGACTGGTTGCGGGAGCATGGCTGCTCACTGCTAATGGTGGTCGGCGGCTCCGGCGACTACTTCGAGGTTGCGGACACGGTGCTCGCATTACGCGACTACCACCCCTGGGTCGCGACGGAACGCGCCCAATGCATCGCTCGTGCAGCAAGCGCGCCGCGCCCCGACACGCCTTTCCCCGAGCGGTGGATTCGACCGCGTCGAATCGAGCTGGACTCCGTCGATCCGCGACGGGGCAAGAAGGAACGGGCGACCCGCGTGCGGGATCTGGACCGCGTGTCCTTCGGCGAAGGGGAGCTCGATCTCGGCGCCCTGGAACAGCTGGTGGAGCCAGGACAAACGCGATTCATAGCGGAGCTGCTCGCGAGTCGGCCGAGCGAGCTCGAAGGGGTGAGCCTCGAGGACGGCCTGCGGGCCCTCGCGCAGCGAATCGCTAACGACGGCCTGCACGGATTGCAGGAGCGGCCCGATGGAGAGTGGGCAGCGGCACGGCCGCTCGAGATCGGCGCAGCTCTGAATCGACTGCGCGGCGCCCGCTTCACCACTGATGGTGTTGGCGCATCCAGGTGAGGGCACCGTTGCCGACGCGCGGCTGCCCGAGAAAACGAATGCAAGCGACGGTGCCGGGCTCGAACACCAGGCGCGTGCCTTCCGAGCCAGAGCTCGCGAGCGACACCAGGGAGGCGACGTCGGGCATGTGTCCGATGAGCAGCAGCGGCAGCGTGTTGTCCTGAACGAGGTCGAGCATCGTCTCGGCGCGAGTCCCCGACGCGAGCCTCGGATCGGTGCCGAAGGAAAGGGAGGAGCTCAACCCCTCGAGAAACGCCTCGGCGGTTTGCACGGTGCGCAGGAACGGACTGGCCACCACTCCGGCGAGGGGGTGCCTTTCGCGCGCAAAGGCCGCGCCCACCGCGCGAACGGCCGCGCGACCGTCCGTGGTGAGCGCGCGGGACCGGTCGCCGTCGACATGGGCATCCTCTGCCCGACCGTGACGCATGACGTAGAGAATCACCGTGAAATCCTCGCCTGAGACGCGAATAGTCGCAAATTCGATCTAAATTGCCCCGAGTTCGCCCGATTTGGCGTATTTTGAGCCCTTGCGGGGCCTGAATTGCTTGTAATCCCCTCCAAATCCCTAAATATTCCGGCCATTCAACCTCCACAAGGAGAGGGCTCTACAATGGCCAAGAAGAAAGCACGTGAGATTGTGGTAGTGGGCTCAAAGGTCAAGGAGACCGTCAAGGGGCTGGGTTGCCAGAGCTCGGGAGACCTCGTCGAAGCGGTATCCGAGCGAGTGCACGAGTTGCTCGAGGCGGCGGTCGAGCGCGCCAAGCAAAACGGTCGCGCGACGGTTCGCCCGTACGACCTCTGAGTGAAGCAAGAATCGGACGACGGTCAGCAGGAGCTCGCTCTTGCTGACGTCCCGAGGCTTCTCCGCATTCCCGCCTTCCTCTGCGAGCGGCCTCGTGGCTTGCTCGTCGCCATGATCGAAATCCTCGAACACGACAGCCGGCTTCTTCGTGACAACCCCCTGGGTGACCCGCACCGGCGCTCGATCTGGGTGTACCTGCCCGACGGCTACGCCAGCAGCCAAGCCCGCTATCCGGTCCTCTACTGCCTCGCGGGCTTTGCGGGCACCGGACCGGGTCAGATCCTCGGCACACCGTGGGCCCCGGGCGTACCGGAGCGCTTGAGAGGGCTCGGCCTGCACCGCGACGTGATCGTGGTCTTCGTCGACGGCTTCACGCGCCTCGGCGGCAGCCAATACCTGAACTCGACCGCCACCGGTCCCTACGAAGACTATGTCTGCGACGAGGTCGTGCCACTGATCGACCGAGAGTTTCGAACCCGCGGGGAGCGAAATCATCGGGGGCTCTTCGGCAAGAGCTCCGGCGGCTATGGCGCGCTTCGACTCGCAGTCAACCGTCCCGATCTATTCGGTGCCCTCGCCAGCCACAGCGGCGACGTCGGTTTTCACCTCTGCTACCTCCCGGATTTTGCGAACGCTTTCGCCACGCTCACCGCAGCAGGAGGACTGCGCCGTTGGGTCGAACGCTTCGAGTCGCGCGAAAAGAAACGCGGTCAGGACTTCGCGACGATGAACGTCGTGGCGATGGCCGCAGCTTACTCTCCCGCTCCGGACGAGCCCCTGGGCATCGCGCTGCCCTTCTCGATGGAAACGGGCGAGCTCCTCCCGGACGTGTGGGAGCGCTGGCTTGAGCACGATCCGCTGCGCTTCGCGGTGACCCCTGGAGCGCTCGATAGTTTGCGCGCGCTGTCGCTCTTGTTCATCGACTGCGGCACGCGAGATGAGCATCACCTCCACCTCGGTGCCCGGCAGCTCGCGAAGCGATTCACCGAGCACGGCGTCCCTCACGAGCAAGAGGAATTCGACGACGGCCACCGGGGTCTGAGCTATCGCTACGACGTCTCGCTCCCGAAGCTCGCCGCAGCGCTCACCACTTCACGATGACTTTGCCGAAGTTCTGATTCGACTCCATCACCCGATGCGCCTCGACGACTTCCTCCATGGGCATCACGCGGTCGATCACCGGCTGTAGCGCGCCCCCGAGCTGCGGAGCCACGCGGGTCTCGAAGTCCCTCGCGAGCTCGATCTTCTCTTCGATCGGCCGCGAGCGCAGGTTCGTTCCGGTGACCCGCAGCCGCTTGCGAAGCATGAGCGCCAGCGAAACCTCAGAGGACACGCCGGCGGTGAGGCCGACGATCAAATGACGGCCGCGCAGCTCCAGACACTTTAGGCTCTCGGAGAAGTAGCTTCCTCCGACGAGGTCGAGGGTCGCGTGGACCGGCGCCCGAAGCTTCGAGGCATAGTCTTTGGGGTCGGTCACGAGAATCGCCTCAGCGAGCCCGAGCTCTTGCGCGCGGCCGAGCTTGGCTTGCGTTCGGCTCGTTCCCACCGACGTGCACCCCATCCACTTGAGCAATTGAATGGCGGCGGTCCCGACCCCGCTACCCGCTGCATGAATCAAGACCCGCTCGCCCGGGCGAACGTCGAGCTGGTTCAAGCCGTCGTAGGCGGTGAGAAACACCTCTGGGATCGCGGCGGCCTGGACCAGATCAAAATCCTTGGGAACCGCGATCGCTTCCCGTTCGTGCACGACCACCTGCTCGGCGTAGCCTGCTCCGCCGACCAAACCCATGACCCGGTCGCCTACCTCAAACCGGCGCGCACCCGCCCCGAGCTCGAGCACTTCCCCGGCAAACTCCAGTCCCGGGACATCTGGATCCACCCCCGGAGGCGCCGGGTAGAAGCCGCGCCGCTGCAGGATGTCTGCTCGATTGATCCCAACGGCGACGACACGCACACGGACGTGCTCTGGGGGTAAGTGAGGGTCAGGGCGTTCGGCGACCTCGAGGACCTCCGGATCGCCTGGCTCGGTGATGACGACTACACGCATTCCACGACGGTAGCGTCTTTTATGACAATTAGCCAAACACCCCGGAGACGTAGTCTCGCGTCTGTTCTTCCTTGGGCTGCTCGAAGATCCGACGGGTCTCGTCCATCTCGATGAGCTCGCCCAGGTAGTAGAACGCGGTCAGGTGACTGACCCGCTTGGCCTGCTGCATGTTGTGCGTCACAATGACGACCGTGTAGCGGTCCGCCAGGGTTGTGATGAGCCCCTCGAGCTTTGCGGTAGCGATCGGATCCAGGGCGCTAGCGGGCTCGTCCATCAGAAGCACTTCGGGCTCGACCGCAAGCGCGCGAGCAATGCACAAACGCTGCTGTTGCCCTCCGGACAGGCCGAGAGCCGGCTCCTGGAGTCGCTCACTCGCTTCATCCCAGAGCGCCGCCTGCTCCAGGGCGCGCCTGACCCGTTCATCGAGCTCCGAACGCGGGGGCGGTTTGCTCACGCGCAGGCCGTAGGCCACGTTGTCATAGATGCTCATCGGAAATGGATTGCTCTTCTGGAACACCATCCCAACCCGACGTCTCAGCTCCGTCACCTCCAACGCGTTCAGGTCACCGCCATCGAGTGTCAGCGCTCCGCTGACCCGGCAGCCCGGGACCGTATCGTTCATGCGATTGAAGCACCGAAGCACGGTGGACTTGCCGCAACCGGACGGCCCGATGAACGCGGTGACGCGACGCTCGGGAATCTCGAGGTCAACGTCCCTGATGGCGCGCTTGTCGCCATAGTGAACATTCAGGCCGTGGGCCGTGAGCTTTGCAGCGCTCATTCTCTGATCTCCCGATCCTGCAAGCGCTGACGGAACCACATGGCGCCGCCGGAGAGCAGAAGCACCAGGGCCACGAGGACGAGACTCGTCGCGAATGCAAGAGGCCTGGCGCGGGCCGGATCGTTGTGCTGCGTGGCGAGAACGTAGACGTGGTAAGGAAGCGCCATGAACGCATCCCCGAGTCCCGAAGGGTACTGGGGCATGTAATAGACGACTCCGGTGAACAAGATGGGGGCGGTTTCTCCCGCTGCTCGGGCAATGCCCAAGATTGCGCCAGTGAGGATCCCCGGCAGCGCGCTCGGCAGCACCGCCGTCCGCACCGCATGCCATCGTCCTGCCCCGAGGGCGAGCGCACCCTCGCGAAAGCTCGGATGAACGGCACGCAGCGCCTCGTCGCTGGCAGTGATGATCCAGGGCAGAGTGAGGAGCCCGAGGGTCAGCCCACTGGCCAGAATGCTAGCACCCAGCCCCATCGCATCGACGAAGAGCGCGAGCCCAAAGAGGCCGTAGACGATTGACGGCACTCCGGCGAGGTTGCGCACGGTCAAACGAATGAGTCGGGTCAAACGCCCCTCCGGCGCGTACTCGTAGAGGTAGATCGCGGCCCCCACACCCACCGGCACCGACGCCAACGCCGCCACCAGAGTGACGAGGGTCGTGCCGAGAATGGCGGGACCAATGCCGCCCTCGACCATGCCCTCACGCGGTGACCGGAGCAGGAATTCGAAGCTGAGCACCCCCGCGCCTTCGAACAGCACCGTACCGATCACGCCGAAGAGAGCGAGCAGGCAGAGCGCTGCCGCGACGAGCAGGATTCGGGGTCCGATGTGCTCCCACTGCTTCATGTTGGGGACCGGGTCAGAACGTGATCCGCGACGTAGTTGATCGCCGCGCTGAAGAGGAACAAGACCAGGCCGACCGCAAACAATGCGTGGTAGTGGACCGAGCCCTCGGCCACTTCGCCCATCTCGATCGCGATCGTAGCGGTGAGCGTCCGCAGGCTCTCACCGAGGCCGCTCGGAAAGGCCACCGCATTTCCGGTCGCCATCAGCACCGTCATCGTCTCCCCCACCGCGCGCCCAACGCCGAGCATCGCCGCGGCCACCAACCCAGAACGTGCCCCGGGCAGTACCACCCGCACGAAGGTCTGAAACCGTCCGGCGCCGAGGGCGTAGGACGCCTCGCGCCACGCCAAAGGAACGGCGCGAATCGAATCATCAGAAATGCTCACAATCGTCGGAAGGGCCATCAACGCGAGCAACACCGCTCCGGTGAGCGCATTCATTCCGTGCGAGGCTCCGATGAGTGGCGCGAGCGCGGGCCCGATGATCGTGATGCCCAGGAATCCGATCACGACCGAAGGGATCGCCGCCAACAGCTCGATCCCGGGTTTTGCCAGCGCGCGAAAACGCGCTGGCGCGAACTCTGCCAGGAACCCCGCAGCCGCGATCCCCAAGGGCAGCGCGAGCACCATGGCGAGCAGGGTCACGAGAAAGGTCGACCCGATCATCGCGGCCACGCCAAACTCGTTTCCCTCGAAGCCGCTTGGAACCCACCGGCCGCTGCCCAAGAGCTCTTGCAAACCGATCGCCCAAAACGCGGCGAGCGCATTCCAGAACAGAACCGCAAAGACCCCGGCCAGGGCGAGGAGCGAGGACCATCCGCACAGGGTAATGAGGGCCTGCGCCCATCGCTCGGAGCTCCGACTCATGAGTCGCTCCTGGGGGGAAGGAACCCCTCGGCGCGTATTGCGCGCTCGCCCGCTTCAGTCGTCACCGAATCGAGAAACGGCTCGACCCGAGGAAGCGCTGTCGCGGTGGTGAACATGAACAGCGGGCGCGCCACCGGGTAGCGCCCTTTGGAGATCGCATCTTCGTCCCGGGGGTCGACGCGCCGGCCCTCGTCGACGAGCTGAAGGATCTTGACAGAAACGTCGAGATCCCTGACGTAGCCGATTCCGACGTAGCCGATTCCGTTGCGGTCGTTGCGTACGCCTTCGACAATCTGCGCGTTTCCGTTCAGGTTCATCATGCGCAGCGAGTAGTCGTTCTTCAGCACCGCGGAGCGGAAATAATCGTACGTCCCTGAGTTGCTTTGCCGCCCGTAGAGGGTGATGGGCTCGTCGATACCGTTGAGGTCGGTCCACCTTTCGATCTCTCCGCGATAGACCGCAGACAGCGTAGCGAGGTCGATCGCGCTAAGAGGATTGTCTCGATGTACGATCACCGCGAGTGCATCGATCGCTACGACTTTCTCGATGAGCTCGATGCCGGCCCGGCTCGCTCGCTCGCGCTCCTCGCTCTTGAGGGGGCGCGAGGATGTGGCAATGTCCACCCGCCCCTCGAGAAGTGCCGCGATGCCCGCACCGGATCCGCCTCCACGAACACTCACCTGCATCTCATGAGAGCCTGAGAACGCTTCAGCAAAACGCTGGGCGAGACTCACCTCGGTGTCGGAGCCCGCCACGGTGATCGCGGCCCGGTCGGCGGACTCCGTAGCGCCGCGGCAACTCGATAGGATGACAGCTGCAAGCAGCAGGGACCGCACTCTCATCGCGCCCTCCGGGACAGACTAAACCCGCGCGCAAGCGAATCCAATCGCCTCGACGGTGCTGCTGGTGCAAGGCCCTTCAACGAACAGCATTCTATTCAAACGAGAACCTTCCCCCGTCTGTGAAGATTTGGCTCAATGATCAGCATGCAGTATCCCAACGCGAGTCCGAATCATCACGTGGTTGCGCTCGTCGCAAACGAGCGCGGAGCACGCGTCTTTGAACACCTCATCGACCAGTCGTCGAGTTGGATCGAGACCCCTCCGTTGCAACCGGATGGGAACAAGCCCAGCGGCTTTGGTCGTCGCGTCGCATCGTTCATCGATGAGAAGGTCGACCACGACCGTTGGCTGGGGATCTATGTGATCGCTCCCAAGGCGCTTCTCGACCGCGTTCATAGTGAGTGCTCCCCGCATGCGCGGCTGCACTTCATCGACGAGAAAGACGCTGATCTGGTCCACCTCCCCGCGGAGGAGCTTTACGAGCGCTTGTCGCGGACCGTACTCGCGCGTTAGCGTTTTAGTTGACGCGTTTGTTCGCCCAGATTCCGAAGCGCTTCCGGTGAGCGAAAAGCGATGTGCCGTCGCATCCCTCCGCCGCAATCTCCGCATCGACTTCCGCGCGTTTCTCCTCGGCGCGCGTCTGTGCCATCGCTTCGAGCGTTTGCGCTGAGGCTTCCGGATGAGACTTTGCCAGGTCACGCACCGCGTGACGCCGCACCCCCTCCAGATTGCGTTCAAAGCGCGAGAGAGTCTCCTGATGGTGTCCACCGCAAACCTCGACTGCGCGGTCTGAACGAATGAATTGGTCGAAAATGAAGAGCGGCTCCATGCGATGGGCCGCACGTTTCGCGGCGTAGCCCTCGAGAGCGATGTAGCCCGCAACGACCAGCAGACCGAAGAACGCTTCTTTCTTCATGGTGACACTCCTCGCGCGTCGCCCCACACTCGAGCATCGAGCCGTACGCCAATGGGACAATGGTCCGAGCCCATCACATCGCTGAAGATGTAGCTATCGATCAGAGCGTCCGCGGCGCGGGGGCTCAGGAGGGCGTAGTCGATCCGCCATCCGATGTTGCGCTCGCGCACACCTTTGCGCTGACTCCACCAGGAGTAGCGCACCTCTTCCGGGTAACGCGCGCGAAAACTATCTGTCCAGCCCTGCCGCAACCAGCGATCGAGCTCTTCACGTTCTTCCGGGCGAAAACCCGAGGTTTTCTGATTGTCCTTGGGGCGAGCGATGTCGATCTCCCGGTGCGCGGTGTTGAAATCCCCCATGACGACTACCGGTGAGACGCGCCTGAGTGGCTCGAGCCGATCAAAAACGGCGCGATAGAAATCGAGCTTGTAGGGGATGCGGCTGTTGTCACGATTCTTTCCATTTCCGTTTGGGAAGTAGATGTTCGCGACCCAAAGCGCGCCGAAACGCGCGAGCTGAAATCGTCCTTCTTCATCGAAGCGCTCCTCTCCCAACCGTGTATCGACTTCCTCCGGCTCGCGACGCCCATATAGGGCGACCCCGCTGTATCCGCGCCTCTGCGCCGGGAAGAAATGCGTGGCGTAGCTCGACGGACTCGCAACCTCCGGCGGAACTTGCTCCGGATGGGCACGCACCTCCTGTAGCCCGAGCACCTCAGGGCGAGCGTCTTCGAGCCACTGCGCAAACCCCTTACGACCAGCAGCGCGCAAGCCGTTTACGTTCCAGGAGTAGATGTCGATGTGTGCCACGGGCCTGAAGATCTAACAGCCCACATGCGGGACTGGAAACGCGAAGGAGGCGAAATGTGCGGCCAAGTCGAACCGTCTCAGAAGACGTCGGTTACCAAGTGATGGAGCTCCTCGAACGTTTCCATTCGATGGCCGTAGCTCGGCTCGGGCCAGGCTCCCCGGCCGCCGATTATGAGCTTGACGTCAAACGGTTTGCACGCGGCGATGAGCTCGTCGGCCTGTCGACGAAGGTCCTGCGAGTCTGCGGATAGGATCGACGCAGACACGCAGACCAGGTTCACCTGTCCATATGCCACATAGTGTCGGGATTCGACGATCGGAGTTCGGCGCCCGGACCATTGGGAGCGCCAGCCCGCTTCGCGCAGTGTCAATTCACACAGCGCTAGCCCCATCGTGTGGTCATCGTGCTCCGCGGTGAGCAGGAGCGCCTTGGGGCGGCTGGGTTGCACTCGAATGGACTCGACACACATCACCAGACCACGCGCCAAACGCTCTGTGGCGATGTGCTCCTGCATGATCGAGATTCGACCCTGGCGCCAGCCTTCGCCGACTTCGGATAGCACCTCGCCGACTTGATCGGCCACCTTGTACCAGGACCCGAGCGCGTCCTTTTGTTTCTGCAGGACCCGGTGCACATCGTAGGCGTTGTAGTCTCCCAGCAGAAGCGACAGGTACGCGTCGACCGCCACCTGCTCATCTGCACCACGGATCGCCGGGATCTCCCCCGCCTCTGAGTTGCCTCGATTGGGCTGCCGGGCGTGCTGCGCCAGGGCCACGACCTCGGAGCGACGAAAGCGCCGATGGCATCCAAGGGTTTTGACACATTGGAGCTGACCGGTGTCCGCCCAGCGCTTGATGGTGGACGCCCCAACTCCCAATATTTTCGCGGCCTCGCCGCTGCTCAGTAGCTCTTCACTCACAACCTTCTATTGATCGCTAACTCGGGTCGAGGCTGTCAAACACAGTGCACGCTTACGATTTGCATGTTCATTGACAGCCACCGCGCCTCGCTTAGCTTTCGTCCATAGGAGTCGCGCGATGCATGTCTTCATCACTGGAGGAACGGGGTTCGTCGGAAAGGCGGTCGTGCTCCGGCTGCTACGGGACGGTCATACAGTGTCGGTTTGGACGCGACGACCGGACGAAGCTCCCGCCCTGATCGGCGGCGACGCGGAGGTCGCGGACGCCAACGGCGGCCAAGACGCCCTCGTTCGCGAGCTCGAGCGCGCCGACGCGGTGATCAATCTCGCCGGAGAGAACGTCGTGAGCCGCTGGACCGCAGCGCGCAAGGAGAAGCTGCGTAGAAGCCGGGTGGACCTGACTCGCGATTTGGTAGACGCGATCGGGCGCTGCTCGAACCCACCTCAAACGCTCGTGTCCGCCTCGGCAGTCGGCTTCTATGGCAGCGACCTCGAGGCGACGTTCGACGAAGACGCGAGGCCCGCAGACGACTTCTTGGCCCAGCTCTGCGTCGACTGGGAGTGCGCAGCGTTGCGCGCGCGGGATCACGGCATGCGCGTGTGTCTGTTCCGTATTGGAATCGTGTTGGGTGACGGCGGCGGTGCCCTCGGGCAGATGCTCCCGCTCTTTCGGGCAGGCCTCGGCGGACGGCTCGGTTCCGGCCGCCAATGGGTCTCCTGGATTCACCTCGAAGACCTCGCAGAGCTGTTTGCAACCGCGATCGCCGATTCACGCTTCGACGGTGCCCTCAACGCGGTGTCGCCGAAGGCGGTCACCAACCGAGAGCTCACCCGCGCGCTCGGCGCCGCGGTGAATCGCCCCACTCTCTTTCCAGCACCGAGCTTCGCACTGAAGCTGGTCTTTGGAGAGGGCGCTCGCGCGCTGCTCGCGAGCCAGAGGGTGGAGCCGAAGCGCCTGAGAGAGCTCGGCTTTCGGTTCCGCTTTGAAACGGTCGAGCAGGCGCTCGCGGACGTGACCTATGAGAAGCCGTCGGTGACGATCCGCCGCGCCGTCAACCCGCCGAAGCACCGATACCTGCAAAAACGCGGAGCACGCTACCTTCTCGAGCAGAAGACGGTGATCGATGAGCGCCTGGAGAACGTGCTTCCGTTCTTCAGCGAGGCGGCCAATCTGGGCGCCCTGACGCCACCGGACATGGAGTTTCGCATTCTCACGCCGCGGCCGATCGACATGGTCGAAGGGCGCGTGATCGACTACCGAATCACCCTCGGCCCGGTGCCCATGCGCTGGCGAACCGTGATCGAGCGCTGGGCGCCGGACGGTTTCGTCGACGCGCAACACCGAGGGCCCTACCGGGCGTGGTTCCACGAGCACGAGTTCGTCGCGGACGGCGACCGTACGATCATGACCGACCGCGTCTGGTATTCACCGCCTTTCGGTCCGCTGGGGTGGATCGCGCATGCGGTGTTCATTCGCGGCATGCTCCGTGGGATCTTCGAGTACCGCACGACCCGCGTACGGCTGCGCTTCGGAGCCCAGGAAGAGCGCCACAACAAGGCGGCCTGAGACCCTTGCGGCGGGTTCGCGCCATCTCTACTGTGCCGCCATCATCGCAAGGGGAAACGCACCATGGACATGCTCTATCGTTATCTCGGCCGCTCCGGCCTAAAGGTTTCCGCTCTGTCTTTCGGCTCCTGGGTCACCTTCGACAATCAGTTGGACGTGCAAAAGGCTCTCGACTGCATGAAGAGCGCCTTCGACCACGGCGTGAACTTCTTCGACAACGCCGAGGTCTACGCGGATGGCAAGGCCGAAGAGCTCATGGGCCAGGCGATCAAGAAAGCCGGCTGGCGTCGCGATGAGCTCGTGGTGTCCACGAAGATCTTTTGGGGCGGCCAGGGTCCAAACCAACGAGGATTGAGTCGCAAACACATCGTCGAAGGCACGGAAGCGTCCTTGAAGCGTCTCCAGCTCGACTACGTAGACCTCATTTTTTGCCATCGGCCGGATCCGAACACGCCGATCGAAGAAACCGTGCGGGCGATGTCGCACGTGATCGACAAGGGCCAGGCGTTTTATTGGGGCACGAGCGAATGGAGCGCCCAGCAGATCACCGAGGCGTACCAGATCGCACGGCGAGAACACCTGATTCCTCCGCTCATGGAACAACCACAGTACAACATGATGTGGCGCGAGCGGGTTGAGAAGGAATACGCGCCGCTCTACCGTGACATCGGCCTTGGAACGACCATTTGGAGCCCGCTCGCGAGCGGCTTGCTGACCGGCAAGTACAACAACGGCATCCCCGACGGCTCCAGGCTCTCCCTCGAACGCTTCGCCTGGCTGAAGGACCGTCTGCTCGGCGACGACGCGGAAGAGAAGCTCGCCAGAGTGAAGACACTGAGCGCGCTGGCCGAAGAGCTCGGCGGTACCATGGCACAGCTGGCGATCGCCTGGTGCCTGTTGAATGAAAACGTCAGCACCGTCATCACCGGCGCATCCCGCGTGGAGCAAGTGGAGGAGAACATGAAGGCTCTGGCTCTCTACGAGAAGCTCGACGGGGAAGCGGTCGCGAAGATCGAGTCCATCCTCGCGAATCGACCGGTCCCCGAACCGGATATGCGGGATGGCTAAGCGGTTTCCCGCTGATACTCGAAATACGAGTAAACGACGCCGACCATGGGTGCCACGATCAGAACAGGCATGATCACCCACACCGCGTAGGTCGGGTGGAGAAGCAGCGCGAGCGCGACGGTGAGCAGACCAGCGAGGGTCACCGCCCAACCGCTCACGCGCTGGGTCTTGTGCCACGTTCGTTCGCTGCTCAGTGACCAGGGGGTGCGAACCCCAGCCATGAAGTTCGATTTCAACTTGGGCAGCAGGTTCCCGATTGCCGCGTAGAGGACCCCTACCAAGGCGAGGACAATCCCAGGCCGAAGCTGCTGGTCCCCTCCCATGGCATTGAGCACGAAGCCGTGCAGTGCGACCATGAAAACGGCCACCGCGATCACCACCCAGCGCAGCACGGGCCAGCTCTTCTTGATGTTCTCCTCGCGCGGATCGAGACGCGCGAAGAAGGCGATCATCAGTGGCAAGAAGAAGCTGAATGCCGGCGTCAGGAGCAGACCAAAGGGTTTGCTCGCCCATCCGTCCGGCTCGCCGTTCGCTCCCCAATGAATGGGCACCCGACCCGGGAGCTCACCCCAAACCCAGAGACTGAGAGCGAGCGAGACGAGCCCGGCCACGAGCCCGATCCAGAACGACTCCTTGAGCATCACGCGTCCTCCTCGTCCTTCGGGCCGGTCGTGGCCATGGAAGAAGGCTCCTCCGCTCGCGGCAGAGGGGTCTCCCCGACCAGGTCGAAGAGCATCTGAACGACCTCGTCGAAGACGCTCATGTTCACCTGGTAGTAGATGAAACGTCCGCGCCGTTCCCGGTCGAGGAGACCGGCGTCGGCGAGGATCTGAAGGTGATGCGACAAGGTCGGCTTGCTGAAACTAAAGCCGCACGCCAGATCCCCGGCCGCCATTTCCCCTTCTTCCTTCAGAAGCCGGACGATCTTTCGCCGGTCGGGGTGGGCCAGAGCTCGAAAAGCATCCCTCATCAATTAGACAATTCGCTAATTGCCTAATTTATGTCAAGGGGGGTCGAGGCTGACACGCAGACAGGCCTCGACGGATTCCTCGAGTGCCTGCAGGTCGTAGCCCCCCTCGAGGGTGAAGACCACCGGGCGCCCCGCGGCCGCCTCGAAGACCCAGGCCGTGGCGGCCGCAAAGCCCGTGGCGGTGACCTGGGTTCCCGAGAGGGGATCTAAGACGTGCGCGTCGAAGCCCGCGGAGACGAGAATGAGATCTGGTCGATGCCGTTCGATGAGCGGCCTGCAGCCCTCCTCCAGGCCTTTGAGCAGCGCATCGTCGCCGTCGCCCGCGCGCAGGGGCACGTTGACGACCGTTCCATGGGCGCCACGTTCGTCGGGTCCGCCGGTGCCGGGGTAGAGGGGCATCTGGTGAGAGGAGTAGAAAGGCACGGAGGCGTCCTCCCAGAAGATCGCCTGCGTGCCGTTGCCATGGTGCACGTCCCAGTCGATCACGAGCACTGATGTCGCCCCATGCTTCGCCTGCGCGTGCCGCGCGGCAACCGCCACCGCATTGAAGAGGCAGAATCCCATCGGCACCTCCGAGGTCGCATGGTGTCCCGGTGGGCGCGAAAAACACCACGCAGTGTCAACGTCGCCTCGAACGACCGCATCGACAGCGGAGCAGAGCGAGCCACTCGCGAGACGGACCACCCGCTCCGAGGACGGCGAAACATAGGTGTCGGGGTCTAAGTGTCCGCCGCCTCCTTCAGCCATCGCGCGTACGCGATCGAGGTGGCGCTGCGGATGGACTGCGAGCAATTGAGTGTCCGTTGCTTCCAGATGGGGCAGAGCGACGAGACCCTCGATTGCATTCGTGACCTCTCGCACGGCTTCGAGCCGCGCACGGCGCTCGGGATGACCCGAGGGCTCGACGTGCTCAAGAAAAGGGTCGACTGGAACAAAGCCGACGGCGCGGACCATGGTCAGCTCTCAGCGGTGGCGGTGTCGCTCTGTCCGCGCAGGCCCAGTCGGTCGATCTCGGGCCCAATCTGGAAGGTCAACGTCAGCGCCCAGAGCTTGAAGTCGCCTATCAGTGACCACAGGGGATAGGTGAAGGTCGCGGGTCGATTCTTTTCGATGAAGAAATGAGACACCCAGGCGAAGATGTAGCCGCTGACCAAGGCGAGGGGCAGGTAGAGCCAGGATGCGGTCAGAATCGCCCAAATGAGGAGCGAGACGCCCACGGTCGTGCCGAACACGTGAAAGGCACGGGTCGCGGGTTTTGCGTGCTCGCCCATGTAATAGGGCCAGAACTCCGAAAAATTCCTGGGCGCTGAATCGCTCATGGGCTCCTCTCGTCTATCGCGATGCCTTAACATCCTCGGTCCTCCGCCGCCAAGAGCCCGAATCTTGGACGGTCACCGGGAAGCTCGTAGGATTCGGGCAGCGTCACACAACCACAAAGGAGTCCCACTTGAAGGTCATCATTCCCGCCGCAGCGTTCGCCCTCGCTGTCGTCTTGCTCCCGGACACTGCCTCGGCCCAAGCGTTGGGGGTCGGTGCCTTTTATGACACGGAGTTTGAGGACCCGGGCATCGGTGCGAACTTCGTGTTCCACACCGGCGGAGTGGTCGACAGCTCGCGTCTCGCTTTGGATTTCAAGTATTGGTTCGTCGAGGACGGGTTTTCCTACTACACGGGCAACATCGACGGCCAATACCTGTGGTTCAAGGGGCCGCAGGCGCTGAGCTACGGCTTGATCGGACTCAATGTTTCAACGGTGACCTACGACTCCGATTTGCGCGACAATGACATCGACCTCGGTCTGAACCTCGGAGCTGGCGCGGAGTTCACCCTCGCGCGCGCCGTCGCCCTTTACGCAGAGGCAAAACTCCTGATCAGCTTTGGCGACATCGACAGCCGTCTGATCGCTGGCGGCGGCTTGCGCTTCTACTTCGGTGGAGGAGGAGGAGGAGGAGGCGATCTCGACCTTTCGGACATGTGAGGCCTTCGCGGGCCTAGCGGCGCTTCTCCTTCTGCTTTCGCCGGGGCTCGCCTCGGCGCGAAGCGTCGCTGGAGGAGGTTTGTCCTTCGGCACGGAGATCGGCCAGCCGGGTCTGCACGCCTCGTTCTATGAAGAGCTCGGCGATTCGCCCTGGCGCGTCGGCGGTCAGGGCACCTTCTATTTTCCGAACGACGAGCGCGACGATACGGGTTTTGATTTTTCGAGCCTGCTCGTCACCGCAGAGGTGAACGTGCAATACACCTTTTCTTCCCGGGAGCCCGCCTACCTCTACGGCACCGCGGGGCTGCACTTCGACTTCATCCGCACGCGTTTCGATTTCGACGATCCGACCCGAGCTTCCTTCTCCGAAAGCGACTTCGGGATCGGCGCAAGCTTGGGACTCGGGCTCGACATCGACATCGGCTTTAGCGGACTCTTCGTAGAAGCGGCCTACGTCGCGAGCAGCAGCGACTTCTCGCAGCTCGTTGCCCACACGGGACTGCGGTTCTGGTTCTAGGGCACATCCCCATAACGCACGGTGAGCCATCGCTGTGGGGTGAGCGTCCACACTTCCCCACTATTGTCTCTACGACTGGGACGACTCGGCCGGGCGATGAGCAGCAGCGTCGTCGCAGACCCGAGCCCGACGGTTCCCGCGCTCGTTGCCTGGATCTGCGGTGCTCACGAGCCCGATGGGCGCACGCGGATTCTGCGCGAAGCGGACACACTTCGACGCCTAACACCTGGTCACGCCGGACGGCTCGAGCCTTCACGAGGTCGACCGACATCGAGGCTTGGTGTCGGACCGTTTCCGCCGAGCTCAAGGGACCTTCGTGGACTCCGCGCGCCGGAACCGATCATCCGTCTCTCACAGTCTCTCGGCCAGCTTTCCGGGCGAACCGTAGAGGTGCTCGGTGACGATCCCACCTTCTCCGCGGACCTGATCGGTTGGACGCAAGCCACCCGTGTGAAGGTCGGGAGCCTGAGTCAGGAGGGCGGCCTCG
>CAYXVF010000006.1:79014-99104 GCA_964468125.1 uncultured Bdellovibrionales bacterium
GGACCGATATCGAATCCTATTTGAATTGGGGCGCGGGGGCATGGGGCACGCGACCTCTCCGGTCACAGTCGACGAATCGTCCACTCGGACGTCAGTCCAGACAACGTATTCGTCACCTACCACAGACAGGTAAAAGTTCTCGACTTTGGCCTTGCCCGCGGCACGGTCCCGAACACCGACGGGCCCTCGGAGGTCGCAGACTCGACCCGTGCATCGACGAGCTTGGCGCCACGGACACACGGACCCTCGGGTCCCGCATTGCGACGACCTTCGCCGAAGACCGCAAGGCGCTCGACACACGGATCGAGAAGGCCCTGACCGAGGGGGCATCGCCGCCGCCGCGCAAACAAGGCAGCTCGCGCTATGCCATCGAGTGTCGTATCCACAACGGAACGACCCAGGTCTTTAAAGCGCAGCAGCTCCGCTTGGATCGGCCGGTTACGGTACGACGGCTCCAGGGCGATTGGAATCGTGAGCGCCTGCAGCGGCACCTCGCCCGCTTGTCCCGCCTCACCCACCCCAATGTCGCCCAGCTCCTCGATTTGGAGCAGGTCACGCAGCCAGAACCCGCGGGCCTGATCATCCGAGAATGGATCGATGGGCACACGCTCCAGGAGCTGCTCCAATCGGCCCCCCTTCCGGCGGCACGGGCTTTGGAGATCGCAGTGCAGCTCCTGGTGGCGCTCGGGCATGCCCACCGGCACGACGTGTACCACGGCGGGATCCATCCCCGCCACGTGATGGTGAGCAGCCAACCCGGCGTCCAGGATCAGGTGAAGCTCATCGATTTCGAGGGCAATGCGCTCGGTCTCGCCAAGGTGGCCCTCCTCAAGTGCGGGAGCTGGGGTTCTCACAGGTCTCGCACCTCAAGGGTGGGATTCTCGAATGGCGGGCGGCCGAGCACCCGGTCTGCGGGATGAACACGGAAAACGAAAGCGTCCCGGAAGCCGACGACCCGGACCAAGTGAAGAAAGCGATCGTGTCCTGTTTCGTCGCGGAGTCGGTGGAAAACACACTGCGCAGCGGACCGCCGGACGACTTCAACCCGAAGGACGCGGTGGACCGGCTCTACGATGAGTCGGCGCGCACGCAGCCGAACGACCGTTGGGTCCAGCTCAACGAGTTCCTCGACGCCATCGCCGAAGTCGCGTGGCACCGCAGACACCCGCGGGACCGCATTGCGGTCAATACGGATCTCATGCGCGCGATGATCTTCAAGGGCGTGCCACACCCCTGAACGCTTCAACCCCCGCGAAAGCGCTCAATCGTCCCGCAGCAGCACCGCGCGCACCGGGGAGGCGTCGGCGCCTTCGAGCTTCAGGGGCATGGCGATGAGCGTGTAGAGACCCGGCGAAACGTCGTCGAGAACGATGCCTTCGAGGATCGCGAGATCCCGCGCCGCGACCGCGGCGTGACTCTCGAGCGCCTTGCTGCTCGCCGGATCCACGGAGGGAGTGTCGATACCTACGAGCCGCACGCCCGAGTCCGCGAGCGCATGGATGAGCTCGGGGCTCAGACTCGCGAAGTCGTCGTTCCAGGACTCCGGATCCGGGAAGGAGCCGGTGGCGAACAACACGCGCGGCGCACGCACCGGCGCCGGGAGATCGGACGGGGTGATCCTCCGCCCTCGTGTCCCCTCCACCCGCACGACTTCACAGGGTCCGTAATAGAGCTCCAAGGGCTGCGCGTCGATCGCACGGCCGCCTTTCGCGTAGTGGCTCGGCGCGTCGACATGCGCACCGATGTGCACCGTGGAGCGGATCGACGAAAGGGTCAGGTGATCTCCCGACTCGATGTCCATCGCTACCGTGCGCTCGAAACCTACGTCACCGGGAAACACCGCCGTGCGCGCCCGAAGCGTCGGAGAAATGTCGACGAGTGTCACGTGGCCGGCTTCCCGCGCTGTGCTTCGGCGATTACCTTGAATTCGACCGCGATCGGCGTGGGCAACGCTCGGACGGCGATGGTGGTGCGGGTCGCTCCGTAGCTCCCCATCAGCTCCTTGTAGGTCGCGTTGAACCCCGCGAAGTCCCGGTCCATGTCGATCAGGAAGACCTGAACGTCGAGGATCGCCTCCATCGCGGTGCCCGCGTCTTCTAGGATCGTCCGCACATTCTCGATCACCGCCCGGGTTTGAGCCTCGATGTCGTAGTCACGCGGTGCTCCCTGCTCGTCCCGCACTGGTCCGCCGGGAATGCTGTTGTCTTTGCCGCTGCGCGGCCCGACGCCACTCAGAAACAGGAAGTCGCCCACGCGGCGCGCGTGGGGATAGGCCCCGACCGGCTTCGGTGCCCGCGCGCTCTCGATGCCCGTGGGGGATTCGTTCCAGGTTACGGTAGCGCCCGCGCGCGTGGTGCCGTCGCCCACGGCCGAATGCTCGCGAGACGGGGCTTCCTCAAACAGACTCTCAGTGCCACCACCGGCGAGCACGTTGCGATCGCCGCGGTAGACCTCGACGTCATCTTCGTCGAACTCGAGGTCCTTACCTCCACCGGTGCCGGGCTCGAGACGCACGATGCCCGTGCCGGTGCCGTAGACCGGCGCGTAGGCCAAGACCTCGCCGCGATAGTTGTTGTGTTGCCCCATCGCCGCAGCGAGCCACCACATTGCTTTGAGCTTTTGGTCCGCGTTCGCCTCACGAAAAAACTGACGGGCGAGTTGGGAGACGTCTTCCAGACGACCTTCACCGAGAAACTCGAGCATCTTGCGGTTCCACTCGTCGTCCTTGAGGGCGGAGATGCGGTCGTCTTTGAGCTCGATGGGCTCCGTATGCATGCGGTTGGAGAACTGGGTGACGGCGATGGCGATGGCCTTCTTCCCCTGCGCCTCAACGGCGTCGCGTGCCGCTTTTCCGAGGACGAGGGTCTCGGCTCGATCCGCGTACATGTTGCAGGAGACCACCGAGGCTGGAATGCGGTTGTCGGGGTTGAGGAGCTTCAGGGCCACCACCGTTCCCGTGTCGATGGGAAAACCGTGGTAGGCCACCGTCCGGGCGTGGAGTCCCCGGTGCTCGGCGGCGGTCACGTAGGCTTTCGCATAGTCCGGATCCATTCGGAACGAGTACGGAATCGAGCCCAGGGCGTGCCACTCGGGGTCAACGTAGGTCCACTCCGGTTTCGGATCCGCCTGCATTTGGTGTCCCAAGATGGAAAGCCACTTGGTGGAGTAGATCACGAGCAGCTCGGCGTCGCTCTCCTCGATCTCGCGGCGCACCTGCTCCATCGCGTTTCGAATCGCCTGGTAGCCTTCGTTTTCGTCCGGGCAGAGGAGCGGGTGCGGCTTGGTTCCCACGATGTAGGCTCGAATGAATCCGCTCACGACGCCGCCTCCTCACTCTCCGGATCCCAGCTCACCACCGCGTTGCCGGTGCCGATCACGGTGCCGTAGGCATGCACTTCCCCCGGATAGTCCGGGTAGCCTGCGGCCGCGAGCATGAAGGTGATGGAGCCGCCGCGGGCCTCGCTCACCGCGTGCTCGATGAAGTCCGGCATCTCGTCGAGCCAGGCGCGCACCTGGCCGCGCCGAATCAAGTCGAGAATGTGCATGTCCCAGAGGTATTGGTGGTGGTTGTAGGGACGCTCCGCCGACATGTCCTCGGGGATCACCGGCTCTTTCGTGAAGTGCCGGTGACTGAGGCTCGAGGAAGCGAGCACGATCGCGCGCTTGCCGCTCTTTTCCACCGCCGTACGCACCGCTTCGCCGAGGGCCATCATCTGCCGGTCACCGACGTCGAGGCCGAAGTAGTCGTAGGCCGCATTCGCTGAAATCCCGACGATCGGCTTGTCCCAATCCGGGTTAATGAGATGGCACGACGTCACCGTGCCGTAGTCGATCCGGAAATCCGGGTTGCGCATCATCTGGGTGGGAAGTCCCGCTCGCGACGCTTCTTCGCAGCAAAGCTCTGCGAGCTCCACGTCCACCTTCAGGTCGTACCGGTAGCGAAAGAGATGCGGGAAGATCGGGTCGACGGAGAGCGACCGAAAGGACTCGACCCCGAGAAAGTGATGCCCACACACGGTCCGCCAGTGCGGCGAGTGGACGACGATGACGTCGTAGTCCTTCTTCGCAATGATGCGCCGGAGACGCTCGTAGCCGAATCGAAGCTCTTCCCAGCCCCCCTCGGAGCGCGGCTCGTTTTGCGGCGGGTTCTCCGCATAGACCAAGTGAGGGGGATGGGGGGCGATGCACCCCAAGACCACGCGCCCTTTACTCATTAGTGTCCTCCGTCTTCGAGCTTGATGCAGACGTTTCGCGCTTCGCTGTAGAAATCGAGGGACCACTTACCGCCCTCGCGTCCGACGCCGCTGTTCTTCATGCCGCCGAAGACCACGCGCAGGTCGCGGTGAAGCCAGGTGTTGACCCAGACCATTCCAGATTCCAGGCGAGCGGAGACCCGGTGAGCCCGGGCGAGATCGCGGGTCCAGAGCGATGCGGCGAGGCCGTATTCCACACCGTTCGCAACCGCCAAGGCTTCCGCCTCCGTCTCAAAGGGGTGCAGACTCGCGACGGGTCCAAAGATTTCTTCGGTGGCGCAGCGGCTGTTCGGGTCGAGGTCCGCGACCAACGTCGGCTCGACGAAGAAGCCTCCCGACAGGTGCTCGGGGAGCTCCGGGCGCCCTCCGCCCGCCACCACCCGTCCGCCTTCTTGCTGGGCGAGTGCGATGTAGCCTTCGACTTTGTCGCGATGCGCGGCGGAGATCAGGGCGCCGAGCTCGGTCGATCGGTCTGAAGGGTCGCCGACCTTCAAGCCGCGAACGCGCTCGGTGAGTGCCGCCAGGAATCGATCGTAGATCGAGCGCTCCACCAGAATTCGCGAGCCACAGAGGCAGACCTGCCCCTGATTGGTGAAGGCCGCTCGGACCGCGCCTTCCACCGCCCGGTCGAAGTCGCAGTCGGCGAACACCAATGTCGGGTTCTTTCCTCCAAGCTCGAGAGAGAGCTTCTTGAACTGCGGCGCCGCGGCTTGGGCCACTCTTCGACCGGTCGCTGTCCCGCCGGTGAAGGAGATCGCCTTCACGCCTCGATGCTCCACGAGCGCAGCCCCCGCCTCCGGACCAAATCCGTGAACGAGGTTGTAGACCCCGGCCGGCAATCCGGCATTGAGACACACTTCACCGAGGAGGGTCGC
Organism: uncultured Bdellovibrionales bacterium; assembly: GCA_964468125.1. GTDB lineage: Bacteria > Myxococcota > XYA12-FULL-58-9 > XYA12-FULL-58-9 > CAYXVF01 > CAYXVF01. The sequence goes on from CAYXVF010000006.1 coordinate 84,143, forward strand.
CGTGTAGGGACTGAGCTCGCTGGGCTTCGCCACGACTGCGTTGCCCATGGCAAGGGCCGGGGCGACCTTCCAGCTCAGCAAATAGATCGGCAGATTCCAGGGAGTGATGAGACCGACGACACCGATTGGCTGACGCAGGGTGTAGTTCAACGCGTCGGCCATCTGGAACGCACCCTCGTGGGTGTGCCGGATCGCGCCCGCGAAGAAGCGGAAATTCGCGATGGCGCGCGGGATGTCAATCCGCTCGGCGAGTCCCAGCGGTTTTCCGGTATCCTCGGACTCGGCACAGGCAAATTCCTCCGCGCGCGCTTCGATGCCATCTGCGATGCGATCGAGCACCGCCGCCCGCTCCTCCCGGGAGCGCTCGCCCCAGACCAACTGTGCCGCAGAGGCTTGCGCCACCGCCGCGTCGACCTGCGCGCCGCGGGAGCGGGGGAGCACCGCCAACCGCTCTCCCGTCGCGGGACGGACAGTTTCGAGCGTCTCCGCAGTCGTTTGCCACCCCGAGCCGATGAGATTTCGTAGCTCCATCGGTTCCTCCTCTAGCACGCTTCGATCCGCTCGCGCCCAAGGCGAAAGCCAGGATCAGAGCGGCCGGCCGCCTCCCTGCCCGCTCCCCCAGGAGCCGAAAGAGAAAAACCCTTCCTGGTGATCCTCTACCTCAAAGTACCAGCGGTCCCGGTCCGGGTCCCACTCGTCCCAGGTGTGGATCGCCTCCAGCGCGTCGAGCCTGTCCGCGGGCACCACGCCCTCCACGATGAACGCCTTCTGGCGATAGAGGGGGTAAGGATTGCGCAGCTCGAAGCCGAGCACCCCCAGGCAGGCCCGTGCCACGTACCAAGTCGCCTGGGGATTCCATCCGTGGGCGATCTTAATCACGATCCCGAGCCCCTTGGGGAACTCCGAATGCTCGATGGCCATGCCGAGAAGACCATCGGCCCCCTCTTTTGCGATCACCTTGCCGCCGCACGCCTTCAGGATCGTCGAGTCCAGGCGATTGAAGCCCCCGATCAGATCCGGGTGGCGCGTCATCGCCTCCCAGATCCAGTCCTCGTCCTTGGTAGCTGCGAGCCCCGCGTAGACCGTGGCGAGCTCGTTCACCGTCATGCTCACGGTGGGAAACCCGTCGCCGTCGCGGGCGACCCTCAATGGCGTCCAATCCTCACCCAGGAATCGCCTAGCCTGTTCCAGGTAAGCCTGAAAAAACGGGTGATGCGGCAAGGTGTAGCCCACCCTTTTCCAGCCCTTGAGGCGGCAGCCCTTTAGGATCGCCGCATGTTGTCCGGAGCTGTTGTTGTACCAGCGGCGCGGTCGACGTACCTGACGACCGAATTGCACGAGCGGTAAGTCGAGAGGCGTTTGCATCAACCCCCACTCGGACTCATCGAGCAGGGACTGGGCTGCGGCTACGTGGTCGGCGGTGCCGTTGTGACTTGCCACCGAGATCGCACGTTGTTCCCAATTCGTCAAAGGTTCGAGCTCATCGGCGAAGACTTTGAGCATCACCGGCTTCATGCAAGAGCGTCCATAGCACAGGACGTTGCCACCGAAGCTGTGGATCAGCTCTCCCCCCGAGACCCAGGCAATGGCCCCGTGAATCGTTGTCTCGCTGACTCCATTGCGGCGGTAGTCCACGAGCGGCTGCCATTCAACGTCACGACCGGTAGCGATTCCCTCGTTGCGGTCACCCAAGGGGGAGCTCGGATAGATCTCGGCACCGACCTTCGGGTTGCTCATCCCACCGCCTCCTCGATTCTCGGCCGAACCTTTTCCATCAAGGCGCGCATGTTCCGGATCACGCGTTCGTTGTCGTGGTTGAAGAAGTCGAACCAGAGCATCAGACGATCCTCTGGATGAAAGCGGTCGATCGCTTGGGCCGCAACTTCCTCTACATTACCGACCAGTGCGTTATCCGCCGCCTTCTCTACCTTTTGTGGATCGAGCGTGCCCTCCAGGGCGCTCCAATAGGCGCCGAGTGCTTTGCGCGCCTCTCCCCGAGCCGCTTCGGAACGCTCCGAGTCGCTCAGTCCAGGCTCATCGTTCAAGAAGACGAAGGTGGTGCGTGGCATGAAGCCGCGCTGCCACCCGCCTCCATGGTAGGCGCGGGACATGCGTTCGTGGGTCGCCTCGATCACCTCGGCACGGGTGATCGACAGATTGAAGACCTGAACCGGCAGCCACTCGTTGACCTTCACCTGAAGCTCCGGGTCGTGGCTCCCGATCACGAGCTGCACGAGGTCTCGGCGCCAATCCTGAGGGACGATCTTGACGGGCTCAAAGCGGTAGCGTTTGGCGAGCGGGTAGCGCTCGAGGATCTGTCCCGCCGCCTTTTGAACCCGTTCCCAGTCTTCGTCGCTGCGGAAATCCTCGCGCGTGAGCGCGTGTTGCTCCGTGTCCTCGCTCGAGAGCTCCTCCCCTCGGAGCAGCCGCAGAAAAACCTCACACGCTTCGGCGAAGATCTTGCCGCGCACCGCGAGCCACCCCGCCTCCTCGACCGGGTCGCGCGGGGTGACGCCATAGGCGCGGTTCATGAAATCGAAGCGCCCCGCGGAAAACCCAACGTGAAGTCTGCGCTTCTCCTCCGGGTCCACGCCGTGGAGTGAGGCGAAGTACGCGATCCGCTCGGCAGCGGCGATCGGCCCGCCATTCGAGAGCAGATTCATCACGGCCGAGCCCACCTCGAGCTGTTTGGTTTCCGCCAACACCTTCTGAGCAAGCTGAAAGATGTCGACGTTGAGGCCGATCTCCCCCTGCCAGTGAGGGACCACGGGTTTTTCGTGTTTCTTCTGGGTCTGAGTGGAGAGATGGGCCTCCGCGACCCAAGCCACGCCAAAGCCCATTTCGTCGGCCGCGCGCAGCTGGTCGAAGAAGTTGCGAAACATTCGCCCTTCGTCCGGGAGCACTCCGTCCACCGGAGTCTGGCTGATCGAAAAGAAGATGTCGTAGTTCACGCTTGCTCCTCAGATGCTATTGAGACGTCCGCCGTCGACCGAGAGACTCACTCCCCGGACGAAGGACGCAGCCGGGCTCGCCAAGAACGCCACGACGTTGGCGACCTCTTTGGGGCGTCCCAGGCGTTTCTCGGGCACGGTGGCGAGCCACCGTGCATTCGCCTCCTCCTCGCTCACCCCGAGACGCTTGGCCACCCCAACGCGGAGACTGTCCAGACGCTCGGTGTCCGTAAAGCCGGGGAGCACGTTGTTGACGGTGATCCCGGGAGGCAGCTCCTTCGCGAGCGTCTTGGCCCAGGAGGCGGTCGCACCTCGGACCGTGTTGCTCACCCCGAGGTTGGGGATCGGCTCGTACACCGAGGTGGACACCACGTTCACCAGACGCCCATAGCCGCGCTCCTTCATTCCGGGAAGCACCGCCTTCAACAGCGCATGGGGCGTGAGCACCAAACGGCGTAGACCCGCCTCGAAATCCTCGGATGCGGCTTCGATGATCGGTCCTCCGGGGGGCCCGCCGCTGTTGCCGATCAGAATCTCGATCGGCCCGGCTTCGAGACATTCGCGCACGACTTCAACCGTCGCCGCGGTGTCGTTCCAGTCGCTTTCGAGGACCACCGGCTCCGGCTGCCCCGCCGCCGCGATCTCCGCTTTCAACGCCTCGAGCCGCTCCCGGCGACGGCCCATCAGGAGGGTCTGCGCCCCGAGCCCGGCGAGCGCCTGCGCCACCGCCCGACCGATCCCCGCGCTCGATCCACCGACCAGGGCGCGTTTTCCCAGCAACGAAAGCTCCATCCTGTCCCCTCGCTCGCGAAGAGCCGTCCCTATCGCAACGCACGAGGGGTGTTAAGCGATTCGCGCCCTCCGCACCCCGCGCGCCGGACCCGCCGTCGTCGCGCAACCTCGCAAGATGACTCAACACGAATGAAACAGGACGAAACGCCACAGCGGCAAAGTGCCGCAGTCTTCAACTCCGACCTGGCAAGGAATTTGCTCATCTCTGCGGCGGAAGTGGAGGAACGAGAATGAACTCGGAAGCATTTTTTGACCCGCGCACCTCGACGCTCACCTACGTGGTCTACGATCCGAACAGCAAAGACGCGGTGGTGATCGACCCGGTGCTCGACTACGACGCGGCGGCTTCGGAAACCTCGACCGAGTCGGCGGACGCGGTCATCGCCTTCGTCGAGAAGAACGACCTCCGTGTGCATTACGTGATGGAGACTCACGCCCACGCGGACCATCTATCGGGCTCGCAACTTCTCAAGTCTCGCTTTCCGGGCTCGAAGACAGTGATCGGCAAGGGCATCACGAAGGTGCAAGAGGTGTTCAAGAACGTCTTTGACCTGCCGAACGATTTCCCCACCGACGGGCGTCAGTTCGACATCCTCACGGAGGAAGGTCAGACCCTCGAAGCGGGCACGGTAAAGATTCGCGCGATCTTCACCCCGGGCCACACCCCCGCCGACGTGACTTATCAGATCGACGACGCCCTCTTCACCGGCGACTCGCTCTTCATGCCGGACTTCGGGACCGGTCGCTGCGACTTTCCAGCGGGCAGCGCGAAGGAACTCTACCACTCAATCCACGAAGTCCTCTACGCGTTTCCGGACGAAACCCGGGTCTTCGTGGGGCACGACTATCAACCGGGGGGTCGTGAGCTGCGCTACATGACCACGATCGGCGAGTCCAAGCGCGAAAACAAACACGTAAAGGCAGACACGACGGAAGAAGAGTTCGTGGGATTCCGTACGGAGCGCGACAAGCGGCTCAACGCACCCAAGCTCTTGTTCCAGAGCGTTCAGGTGAACGTGGACGCGGGCCGCCTGCCGGACCCGAGCAAGAACGAGGTGCGCTATCTCAAGATTCCGATCAACGCGTTCCGCCCTACTCAGGGTGGCGACATGATGATGGAAAACGCCTGAGCGACTCGACTCCTCCGAGCGCGCACAACACGAGTCGGTTTGATCAACCTGCGAGGGAATCGTGAATTTTGGCTTCGTCATCAACAACCGAACCTGCATCGGCTGCCACGCCTGTTCGACCGCCTGCAAGAGCGAAAACGACGTCCCCCTCGGGGTCTACCGGACCTGGGTGAAGTACACGGAGCGGGGAACCTACCCCGACACGACCCGCAGCTTTCAGGTGACTCGCTGCAACCACTGCGCGAACCCGCCGTGCGTTCGGATCTGCCCGGTGACCGCAATGTACCAGCGCTCGGACGGCATCGTCGAATTCGACGGCGATCAGTGCATAGGCTGCAAAGCCTGCATGCAGGCCTGCCCCTACGATGCGATCCACATCGACCCGAACACCGGCACCGCCGCCAAGTGTCATTATTGCTCGCACCGAACCGATATCGGTCTCGAGCCCGCCTGTGTCGTCGTCTGCCCGGAACATTCGATCATCGCCGGTGACATCGATGATCCGGAGAGCGAGATCAGCAAGGTCCTCGCTAAAGAAAAAGTCACGGTGCGTAAGCCCGAGCAGGGAACCGCACCCAAAGTCTTCTACGTCGACGGCGACGACATCGCGATGCATCCCACGGCCACCGAGCGGACGCCGGAGACCTATATGTGGGCCGACGTCGTGCCTCTGCACGGCGAAAAACACGAGCACGCCGAGCAGCCAATGGTCGCTGCCGGTGGTGGCGGTAGGGTCCGCACCGCGCCCAGCGGGGCGAGCATTCGCAAACCCGGTAAACAAGGCGCGCCTGCGCGCGGGCCGATTCAGATCGGCGGTCGCGTGGCCGAGCACATGGTGCAGGTCGGCTACAACGCGCAGCACAAAATCCCCTGGCACTGGCCGGTGCCCGCCTATCTGGTCACAAAAGCAATCGGCGCCGGGCTCTTTATGTTCATGGCCCTGGGGATCTTCTCCGGCTGGTTTTCCCACCACCGCCTCACCATGGTCGTCAGTGGCGCCGTGTCGCTCTTCTTCACCGCCCTCACCACCGCCTTCCTGGTGATCGACCTCGAGCGGCCGGAGCGGTTTTTGCGAATCGTGCTGCAACCGCAATGGAAGAGCTGGCTCGTACGCGGCGCTTTCCTTCTGATCGGATTTTCCACAATCAGTGGCATTTGGTGGGCGATCGAAGCGGCGATCTTCCTCGACCTGATCGATTGGCGAATGGTGCAGGACTTCCGCCTGCCGCTGCTCGCCGCCTCGGGAACCACCGCGATCGGCGCGGCGATCTACACCGCGTTCCTCTTCGGCCAAGCCGAAGGGCGCGATCTCTGGCAGACCCCGCTCTTACCGATTCACCTGATCGTGCAGGCGATGATGGCGGGCTCGGCGGCGGCCTGGGCGGTGGGCTTTTTCACCGGCGCTCCGGACTCCTGGATGCGCCTCGCCGAGTGGTTCGTGCTCGGCTCGGTGATCACCGATGCCTTCATGCTTCTCGCCGGTGAGTTCGGCATGTCCCACGCGAGCGAGATCGCGGCGGCGGCGGCCAAGAAGATCACCAAGGGTCATTACAAGACGTCGTTTTGGTGGGTTGCGATCGGACTCGGCCATGTGGTGCCCGTGGCCCTGGTCTTTCTGGGTGGTCCCGCGGTGCTCGGCGCCGCGGCGGCGATCCTCATCGGGCTCTACGCCTATGAGTACGCCTTCGTGATGGCGCCCCAGGAAATTCCCAACAGCTGATCGACCAGGAGGGAGACCATGACTGCACGCGCCGAGGCCTTTTCGTTCATCCAGAATCTGCTCCGAAGCCGCACCGACGAAGAGCCGCCGGCTCCAAAAACGCCTCCGGCCACCGCGCCCAAGGCGGAGGGGCCTCCCGAGTTTTCCCCGAGTGATCAGGAGCCGGTCAGCCTCACGCACGTGAAGCATCCGGACGGTCGCATGAGCTCGTACCCGCCCGCAGACCGCTGGGACAGCTGGGTGGAGTGGGACTCGAAAGCGTGGCCCAAGAAGGTCGCGCGTCACTACACGCTGGTGCCTACGATCTGTTTCAACTGCGAAAGCGCCTGCGGTCTGCTCGCCTACGTCGACAAGAAGACCTACGAGATCAAGAAGTTCGAGGGGAACCCGGTCCATCCGGGCAGCCGGGGGCGCAACTGCGCGAAGGGTCCGGCGACGATCAATCAGATCTACGACCCGGAACGGATCCTCTACCCGCTCAAGCGCGTGGGCGCGCGTGGCGAGGGCAAGTGGAAGCGGGTGAGCTGGGACCAGGTCCTCAAAGAGATCGGCGAGAAGATGGCGGAGAGCCGTCGCAAGCGCCTAGATGGGATCATGTACCACGTCGGCCGACCCGGCGAGGACCATTTCACCAACCGGTGCATCAGCGCCTGGGGAGTCGACGGCCACAACAGTCACACGAACATCTGCTCCGCCGGCGCGCGCGCGGGCTACAGCTTCTGGGCAGGGATCGACCGGCCGAGTCCTGACCATGCGCACGCCAAGTGCATTCTGTTGATCTCCAGCCACTTAGAGACCGGCCACTATTTCAACCCTCACGCCCAGCGGATCATGGAGGGCAAAGAGAGCGGCGCCAAGCTCATCACGATGGATCCGCGCATGTCGAACACCGCGGCCAAGAGCGACGTGTGGCTCCCCACCTGGCCCGGCAGCGAGACCACGGTCTGTCTCGCGATCGCCAACCACCTGATTCAAAACGACCTCTACGACCGGGGCTTCGTCGAGCGCTGGGTGAATTGGCGCGAGACCCTGCTCGAAGGTCAGTTCGAGGACAGAGAGGCGCAGGCGATCGCCGACGAGGCGAAGAATGAGGCCGAGCTGCAGTTCAGCGACTTCGACCGCCTGTTGAAGACCCTCTATCGCTCGTTCACGTTCCAACGTGCCGCCGAAGAGTCCCAGGTGCCGGAGGAGCGAATCCGCGAGAGCGCTGACGCGGTGGCGAACGCCCTGGGCCGACTCGCCACCCACACCTGGCGGAGCGCGAGCATCGGCAACCTCGGGGGCTGGCAGGTGGCGCGGGCGCTGTTCTTTCTAAATGTCCTGACAGGTAGCGTCGGAACCAAGGGCGGCACCTCACTCAACGCTTGGAACAAGTTCGTCCCGAAACCTTTCGACACGCCGCCGGCGTTCAACGCGTGGAACGAGCTTCACCTGCCCCATGAGTGGCCATTCGCCTTCTACGAGATGAGCTTCTTGTTGCCGCACTTCCTCGAGGAAGGACGCGGCGACATCGACGTATACTTCACCCGGGTCTACAACCCGATGTGGATCAACCCCGACGGCTTCATGTGGCTCAAGGCGCTCCGCGACGAGGAGAAGATCAAGTGCCACATTGCGCTCACGCCCACCTGGAATGAGTCGGCCTGGTTCGCGGACTACGTGCTTCCGATGGGGCATGCGGGTGAACGCCACGACTTGATGAGCCAGGAGACCCACTCGGGCCGTTGGATCGGCTTTCGACAACCGGTGCGGCGGGTGGCGCTCGAGCGGGCGAAGCAGCCGGTCGAATTCACCTACGAAGCAAACCCCGGCGAAGTTTGGGAGGAGGCGGAGTTTTGGATTCAGCTCTCCGCGGCCATGGATCCGGACGGCAGTCTCGGAGTGCGCAAGCACTTCATCAGCCCCTACCGCGACGGCGAGATCATCACCATCGACGAGTACCATCGCTGGATCTTTGAGAACTCGATCCCCGGTCTTCCGGAAGCGGCGAAGGCGGAGGGACTCACGCCTCTCGAATACATGAAGAAGTACGCGGTCTTCGAGGTGGACGCGGAGGTCTACGAGCCCTATCGCAAAGCGCTCGACCCTGCCGCGGTGGCGAAAGTGGACGCGCTCGGGCGCGCACTCGACGGCGACGGGAAGCTCGTCGGCGTAGAAGTCGACGGCGAGCATCTGGAGGGGTTCCCCACGCCGTCTCGCCGGCTCGAGTTCTTCTCGCCGACGTTGCGCGACTGGGGTTGGCCGGAGCAGCAGTACGTCATTCCGTGGCCAATCAAGAGCCACGTGCATCCGGACAACATCGATCGGAACAAAGGCGAAATGCTGCTGTTGCCGACGTTCCGTCTTCCGACTCTGATTCACACCCGCAGTGCCAACGCCAAATGGCTCTACGAGATCAGCCACAAGAACCCGGTCTGGATGCACCCGAAGGACGCCGCGCGCATCGGGGTGCGCACCGGCGAGCTGATCCGCGTGCAAACCGAGATCGGTCACTTCATCGACAAGGTTTGGGTCACCGAAGGGATCAAACCTGGGGTGATCGCGATGAGCCACCACCTCGGGCGCTGGCGTCTCGAGGCCAGCCAGGGGGTCAACCCAGGTATGAGCAACCTGGTGCGACTCGACGAGCAGGGCAACGAGCACAAGCTTCAGGTGCTTCGCGGCGCCACCAAGTGGAAGAGCCACGACCCGGATACGGAACGGATCTGGTGGGAAGAGGTCGGGGTGCACCAAAACCTCACCCACGGCGTGCATCCGGACCCGATCAGCGGTGCTCACTGCTGGCTGCAGAAGGCGGTCAACGTGACGAAGGCGCAACCCGGTGACCGCTACGGCGACGTCGTCGTCGACACTGAGCGTTCGATGGCGGTCTACCGGGAATGGCACGCGATGACCCGTTCGGCCATGGACCACAGCCCAGACGGCACGCGCCGGCCGATGTGGCTCAAGCGCCCGCTCAAGCCGGTCAAGGAGGCCTATCGGCTGCCCGAAGAGCCCTGGGGCCGATGACACCAGAAGAGGTGAGCATGAGGGAATCCGCGGCCTTCGAGCAGGCGCGGCGTTTTTCGTACGCGCTGCTGGCGCAGCTCTTCGAGAGCGGACCGAAGGAGTCCGCGCTCACCGAGAACCTGCCGGAGCTCCGGGAGGTCCTTCGCCTGCCGGAGGACGAGCGGCAGGCGGAGCACTACCGGGCCCTAGGGCTCGAGCTCTTTCCCTTTCGCTCGGTCTACCTCGGTGAACGGCCGGACGCGCCGCCGAGCGATCACGATGAGCTGGTGGAAGCGGCTCGAGCGCAGCGGATGACCGACGAGGTCGACCATCTGGCGACGCAGCTGCGCCTGCTCTCGCTGGCCGACCGAAGCACGGTCGTGAGTGTTCTGCCTCGCGTAGTCGAGTGGGTCCCGCCCTTCGTGGTCGCCTCGGGGGAGATCGACTCGCCTCTCTACGCCGCGGCGACGCGTGCCGTTTGGGGCTTGCTCGTCGACCACGCCCACGCACTCGAGATGCAACCGGACCGCGCCATGCCGCCACCGGTGGACGTCGAAGGCTGGGTGGCGGATGAGAACAAATCGATGCGCGACCTCGCGAGCTTTCTGGCGCGCCCGTCGGCCTGCGGTGTGTTCCTCTCGCGTTCGGCCATCCGCGCCTGGGCCGCCTCCCAGGAGGTTCCCCGCGGATTTGGCTCCCGCGTGACCGAGCTCGAGAACGGCTTCGCATCGGCTGCGCAGTACGACCGAGGACCGGAGAGCCTCGACGCCATGAGCACCCTGTTCGCCGAACGCGTTGCGGAGTATGGTCGTCTCACGGATGAGGAGACGACCGCTCCTTGGGTGAACCCCTGGCGTGCGCGCGCTGACGCGACGCATGGATTGCTCAGTCGTCTCGCGGGGATCGCAGACGAGAACCGATGAGTGTCAGTACAGAGATCGGACGATTCTTCGCTTTTCGCGACCTTCGAAAAGCGACCCGCAGTGACGCATTTCAAGACATCGCCCCCGCCCTCGCGGTCACGTTTTTGTCCGTGCCGCAGGGAGTCGCCTATGCGCTGATCGCAGGTCTCCCACCAGCCATGGGTCTCTACGCCGCGGCGTTCCCTGCGATCATTGGAAGCCTCTTTCGCAGCTCCATTCACGTCGTCACCGGGCCGACGAATGCCCTGAGCCTGCTCGTGGGCACAGTGGTCGCCGCGAACAGCGGCACGGACCCGATGGTGATGGCCGCCACCCTTGCGGTGGTCACCGGGGTCCTTCAGCTCACGGCGGGCCTGCTCCGCCTCGGTACGGTGATCGACTACATCTCCACCCCGGTGGTCCTTGGCTACATCACCGGCGCTGGGACACTCATCGGTATCGGCCAGCTGCGCAATATCACGGGGACCGCGGGAGCGCGCGGCAACCTGTTTGAGCAGGTTGCCGGCTGGTTTCGAGGACTCGGTGAAACCAACACGCTCGCTGTGGCCCTCGCCCTCGGAACGGTCGTACTTCTGGTCGTACTGAAGCGGATCGACAAACGCATTCCGGGAGCGATCGTGGTCATGGCGCTCGGTATTCTCGTCAGCTTCTTCTTCGACGTGAGCGCCCGCGGCGTAATGACCGTCGCCGACATTGCGCGGGTCCCAGCGGGCCTGCCTCCGATCACCTTGCCGGATTGGACGCAGTTGACGGGTCTCTGGTCGGCGGCGCTCGCATGTATGGTCCTGTCGTTCGTCGAGTCGAGCTCGGTGGCCCGGGCGACCGCGCAGGAGACCGGTCAGAATCTCGACACCTCCGCCGAGTTTTCGGGGCAAGGCCTCGCAAATATCGCGGCGGGGTTGACCGGTGCGTTCGTCACCAGCGGGAGCCTCACCCGGAGCGCACTGAACCATCGCGCCGGCGCGCGCACCCGACTTTCGGGCGCCCTCTCCGGCGTCTTCATGATCGGAGTGCTCCTCATTCTGGGACCGATCGTCGACTTCACGCCGATCGCGGTGCTCGCTGGGCTGCTCTTGGTGGTCGCGGTCGGCCTCGTGGATGTGCCGCGCATTCGTCGATTGATCCGCTCGAGTCGCGGCGACGCGGTCGCATTTCTCGGCACCTTGATCGCCACCTGGACCCTCTCGCTCGACCAGGCGATCGGAGTCGGTGTTGCGATCTCGATCGTGCTGTTCCTGCGCCAGGCACGGCTGTTGGTCGTACGCGAGCTGACCCCCGACGCCGAGGGAAATCTCACCGAGTATCGGATCGGCGAAGCCCCGGGCGCCGCCGGTACTCCCATCCGCTTCGTTCACGTCGAGGGCAGCCTCTTCTTCGGCGCGGCGGGCGAGCTGCGTGATTCGCTCGAGCCGGTGGTGAAGACGCCTGGCACCAGGGTCCTCGTCCTGCGGATCAAACGTGCGCAGGCGATGGACTTCTCGAGCGCCGAGGCCCTCGCTGCTTTCGCGACGCGCATGCGGGAGCAAAAGCAACACCCCGTCTTGGTCGGGGTCAGCGAGGAGACGAAGTCATTGCTAGCCCGAGCCGGGCTCTCCGACGTCATTGGCCTCGACCACATCATTCCTGGCGCACCGGAGGTCTTCGAGGCCGCGGCGAGAGCGGTCCGAAAGGCAGTGCAGTTGGTTGGCGTTGAAGTCGTGAAGAATGATCCTTTGGTGATCTGGGCAAATCGGCGACGAAGCAGTGATCTGCGAGCCGCGCGCGAGCGCGCTTGAGATGCCCCTCAGCGACCTTTGGCTCCCTGGTGTCGCATTCACGTCTGAGATGGGCGATAATTACGTCTCTGTATGGCCTATGAGCTTGAGAAGAAGGCGGGCAAGCCACACGTCGCGTGTCCAAAAACCGGGTACGCGGGTTGGTTCCTGCGACCGGCGGGCGTGCTCTGCGAGCTCGGCATCCAAAAACTCGTCACCGGCGACACGGCCCGGTTCGTCCGGGACACACTTCACCCGGAGCTCGTAAAGCGCGGTGGCGACGGTCCCTACCTCATCGGACTGAACTGGACCGGTATGGTGGGCTACGACGCAGAAGCACGCGACGTCTTCGTGGAGATCGGGCGCAAGAACAAACACGTGTACCGCGACACGACGGTCTGCATTCCGGACGTTCACCCCGTCGCGCGCATTGGGATCGAGAGCGCCGCAGCGATCCTGACCGTCGCGGGCGTTCGCATCAACGTGGTCGACACGCTCGACGATCTGCTCGAGGCCGTTCCGCTACAGCTCGACTACCGCTGAGGAGGCTCGAGGTGCTTCACACCGTCGAATCGATCCACGTCTATCCACTGAAGTCCGCGCGCGCCGTAGACGTCGACCGCGCCCAGGTGTCACCCCGTGGGCTCGTCGGCGACCGACGCTGGATGCTCGTCGACGAGAACGGCGAAATGCTGAGCTCCCGCCGCCATCCCCGCCTGCTGCTGGTGCATGCTCAGTGGCAGAACCCTGGCCTTCAACTGCGCGTGAGCAACGAGAAGGCACTCGAGGTGATCCCTCGCGCAGCGGAGGCCACCGAAGTCGAAATCTGGGGCCAACGCACGACCGGGCGCGACGCAGGCGACGATGCCGCGCGCTGGTTTAGCAACTACCTCGGAGTGCCCTGTCGGCTGCTGTACCAGTCCGATGCCGACGAACGACCGGTGGAGCCCAGACCGGCCACGCGCGAAGGCGATCTCGTGAGCTTTGCCGACTCCTACCCGCTCTTGCTGATCGGGACCGCATCCTTGCGCCAGTTGAACGCGTGGATCGGTCGGCCAAAGCCGATCCCCATGAAACGCTTTCGCCCAAACGTCGTGGTGCAGACAGAGGAGCCGTTCGAGGAGGACGACTGGACCACGATCCGCATCGGCGGCGTGGACTTTGCCAACGCAAAGCCTTGCCCCCGCTGCGTCCTAACGACGATCGACGCAAACAGTGCGGAGAGGGACCCGGACAACGAGCCGCTCAAGACCCTTGCGCGTTACCGGCGCGATCCAACCGGCGAAGGCGTGTGGTTCGGAACGAATATCGTGCCCCGAAGCGCGGGCGAGATTCGGATCGGCGACGCAGTCGCGCGCATCGCACGCTAGACGATACGAGCGGCCACTCTCGACGCCTCTCGTGTGCTAGTCTGCCCGCGGGAGGGGACCATGATCCAAGACCTGAAGGGCGATGAATCCTGGCGAATGTTCCGAATCCTGAGCGAGTTCACCGAGGGATTTGATCGCCTCGCGAACATCGGTTTCGCCGTATCGATCTTTGGCTCGGCGCGCCTGCGCCCCGGAGACGAAGCCTATGAAAGCGCCGTAGACGTCGCCCGCCGTCTCGCTCAGGCTGATTTCACGATCATAACCGGTGGCGGCCCGGGCACCGATCTCTCCCGAGGACCTCGCGTTGATGACGCTGACGGACGACCCCGAGGAAGTCATCGACGTTCTCGAGAAGCATCGCGAATACAAGAAGAGCATGATCGCGGCCGCCGAGCGCCGCGCCGACACCGACGCTCGAGGCTGAGCAACGGGCTTCTTTGGTCCCGGGTCCTTTTCAGGTTCTTTCGTTCTGATTGTTTCTGAGGTCCCATCGCGCCATGTGCCGATACCTCCGCTCGTACACGGAGTGAACAAGGAGCCGCCCATGTCATCTGCAGTCGAATTCAAGCGTGGAAGCCGAAGTGATTTCGTCGATCAGCCCGTTCAATACTCCTCGACGGTCAGTGCCAAACGGCGGACCGAGGTCGATCTGCAGTGGCGCCCAGACGGAAGCGTCACCGGGAGCGTCAGCACCTACGAGCCGAAGTACGAGTGGGTCGGGTTTTTAACCTACCAGCCGAAGGGCAAGCATTTCGGTTCGGACGCGGAGGTCGTGGGAAGCCGTCCGGGACTCTTCGGTCGTGAGGTCCTCGACCTCGCGACCCAAAACAGCAGCGGTCGCGCCTACGACCTCGGGCTCGTGAGTGTGTCAGCCAACCGTCGGCAAGCTCGGGTGTATCGCAACAGCGGCCTCTTCGCCGGCGCCGCCGCGGCGCTCGGGATCGGAGGCCGGGAAATCGCCTTGAGCTGAGCCCGACGAAACACTCGCGCGGCCGCGCCGATAAGCCTTCTGCGGCACTGAGTCCCGCAATAGGCTGATTCTGAGTGGCCTCGACGTTCATCGCGTGTCGCGCGCCGAGCTGGCGCTCATGGAGCTCGTCCCGCGCTGGGTGGGCCGCAAGGGCGTGCTCGACCAGGCCAAGATCGACTGGTACGTGAAAGCGCGTGCGGAAGGGCACAAACGGGTGGCAAGGGGCGACTACGAGCTCGTAGACGCGAGCCTGAGCGACCTGCAAGCGCGTGCCCGTTTTCTCGCCGATGCGCTGCCGGAGTTCCACATCAAGAATCTCGAGGTCGTGATGGATTTCATGACCTCCGGACCTGCGCCAAACGGA
>CAYXVF010000007.1:0-95627 GCA_964468125.1 uncultured Bdellovibrionales bacterium
ATTTTTTTACCGCTCCCGATGCTCAACCCGGTTCGGAAGCTCGTTTAGGTTCTCCCCTTCGAGTGGGTACTCCT
This sequence comes from uncultured Bdellovibrionales bacterium, assembly GCA_964468125.1. Classification (GTDB taxonomy): domain Bacteria; phylum Myxococcota; class XYA12-FULL-58-9; order XYA12-FULL-58-9; family CAYXVF01; genus CAYXVF01. The sequence continues at coordinate 75 of CAYXVF010000007.1, forward strand.
GCGCCAAGATCTCGCCCAACGCCCGAACCTCATCGATGATCGCGTTGGCGGCGCGGCCGTTCTGAATTCCCTCGATGATCGCGTCAACGTGGACTTGCCACTCGCGCTCGCCGACCCGCGCGTGAATTCCGTAGTCCGCGAGGATCACCACCCGATGCTCGAGCTCGGAGATGGCGATCAGAATCCCGCTCCCCTCCCGCGTGCGATGTACCCCGAGCTCGCTGAACAACGCAAAAGCCCGGGTCTGTGTTCGCGCATCGAGCTCGTCACGCCGAACGAGCGCGCGAATCGCGGCGCCCTGACCGAGCACCACGTACAGGGCGAGCCCCAGCAGCATCTGAATCAGAACCGTCGCAGCGGCCCCCAAAACCGCGACGTATCCGACGACAGCGGCAGCGGCTGCCGCGAGCCCGATCGCCACCGGCACGCGGGGCATCGTATAATCGTCCGACTGTCGCACGGTTGCGACCATCACCTCTCCGGCGGTTGTCTTCTCCACCTTGGCGATCGCGTCGCTGATTCGGGTGCGCTCCTCTTCACTCAGTAAGCTCATCACCAACTCCCAGAGGCGCCGCCGCCCCCAAAGCTGCCTCCGCCGCCGGAGAAGCCCCCTCCCGAGGAGAAACCACCGCTCGAAAACCCACCACCGCCAAAGCTGCTGCCACTCCACGGCCGATGACGATAGCCGCCGCCGCCTCCACCGCCGCCAAACATAGAAACCAATACGATGACCAGGAAGATAAAGAAAATGAGCGCGATGAATCCGAAATCCGAACCCCCAGAAACCTCAACTGACTGTCCCCATGCATCCTCGAAGGCCACGGGTTCACCCCGACCCGCCTGCATCAACAGATCGAAGGCGCTCTCCAACCCACCCGTAAAATCGCGCGCGCGAAAAGCTGGAACGATCACCTCTCGAATGATGCGAGCGGAGAGTGCATCTGTGATCACTCCTTCGAGTCCATCACCCACCTCGATGCGAACCTTGCGATCGTCACGGGCAACCAGGACGAGTAGGCCATTGTCGAACTTCTCCGATCCGAGCCCCCAGGCCTCGACTACCTCGATCGAGTATTCTTCGAGCACCTCGCCCTCGAGACTGGGGATCGTGAGGAGCGCAAACTGGTGCGCAGTGTCTTTCTGGTAGAGCTCGAGGGTGGCGGTGAGGCGATTTTCGTCGGGCGGGTCCAGGAGCGCAGCACGATCAGTCACCCGGCGTTCGAGACGAGGAACATCGAGAGCCGCCGCGCCACTCGTGACACCTAGAGTCAGAGCGAGCGCGAGCCCTGCGAGGCCGCGTGTCACTCAAAACCCACCGTCGGAGGGGTCTCGTTCGCCGGGTCTCCCTCGAAGGTGGGCCGCACATCCTTACCCCGGAGGCTCGCGCCGATCGACGAGGGAAAGCGGAGCACGACTTTGTTGTATTCGGACACCGCCTCGATGAAGCGTTTCCGCGCGACGGCGATGCGGTTCTCGGTCCCCTCGAGCTGCGCCTGGAGGTCGCGAAACGCGGCAGTTGCACGCAGCTGCGGGTAGCGCTCGACCACGACCATCAAGCGCGACAGCGCGCCCGAGAGCTGATTCTGTGCCTGTTCGAAGGCCTGCAGCTTGGCCGGTTCGTCGATGGTGCTCGCATCGATCTGCATCGAAGCGACCTTGGAGCGGGCCTCCACCACCGCTTGGAGCGTCTTTTTCTCGAAGTCCGCCGCACCACGCACGGTGTTGACCAGGTTGGGGACCAGATCCGCCCGGCGTTTGTACTGGTTTTCAACGTTGGCCCAGGCGGCCTTCACGTCTTCATCGCGGTCGATCACCTCGTTGTAGCCACAGCCACTCGCCAAGGTGAGGAACGACGCCGCAAACAGCGCTCGCTTCATGCTGCATAGAAAAGGGGCGGGCCACTCGGAGTCAAGCCGGAGTCGAGCGCGACTAGATTCGAGCAGCGTTAGCGTAGCGCTGCACATACCCCTTCACCTTGATCTTGCGAGCGGTGTTGTCCGAGCTCATATAGCGGATTTTTCCGTAGATCGGTCGCTCTGGCCCCCAGGCCCGGTCGTAGCGCCCGAGAACCCACATGATCCCGGAGTAGCTGTTCGGGTCGCGCCCATCGAGGGCGTACTTGTTGTTGAGCTCGACCATCACCGCCTGCGCGTCCTCCGGCTTCTCGGTCCATTCGAGAATCTTCTTGCCCCAAAGCATTCGGAGGTAGTTGTGAATCCGTCCTTCGCGAACGAGCTGATTCTGCGCCGCGTTCCACAGGTGGTCGTGGGTTTCGGCGCGCTCGAACTGTCCGAGGCTATACACGAAGTCGCGGGCGTCGCCGCGGTGCTCGTCCAAGGTGGTCTGTGCCCATTCGGGAAGCGACTCGTAGCGCTCGTACCGTTCGCCGTCTCGAAACGCCATGTTGTAGCCGAGCTCGCGCCAGGTGATGAGCTCATCCAGGAACCCTTCCGCCGGCGCGCTCATCTTCCACCATCCGTCGCGTTTGCCCCGCCCCTTGTCCGGGACCTTCTCCACCTTCCAGCCTTTTTCCCGTCCCGCGAGCTCCCAAAAGACCTCGTGGGACGAGATGTGACCGTAGTGGAGGTAGGGAGAGAGCTGGCTCGTGCCGCGTTTTTCCGGCTCGTTTCGGTCCTCGCCGTAGCGCGGCAGAATCGCCCCGAGGAATTCGTCGAGCAAGCGCGCCCCTTCCTTTGATCCACCCCGGACGCCTTCCACCGCGGGAACTGAATGGTCGATGGCGATCGACTCGAGCAACCCTCCGTCCAGAAGAGATTCGGTGACGGCGGGCCATTTCTTCAGGATCTCCGCCGGGGCCGAAACCTTCGGAAGCTCGAGGCGAGAGAGCGGATAGACCTTGGGGCGCTCGTTCAGATGAGGTTTCAGATTCTTCTGGAGATAGCCGCGGAATGAATATGCGGTGGGGAACGTCTTGTCCGGCACGGCCAGAGGCATGAGTCCGTTGCTGTCGACGAGCTCGAAGCGAACCCTGAGGCGTTCGGCCACCGCCTCGTGCATGCGAGGGATGAAGAACGCCGGGTAGTCGTCGCTCACGACCACCGCCGCGCGCTCCGCCAGCGCCTCGAGCAGCCCTGCACCCGCCCCGTGCTCCGGCTCCACGTAGGGGTAATAGGTCACTGCCGCGCCGTCGCAGGCCAGTCGGTTGTCCACCATCCCGTCGAGAATGAAGCGGTGGTGCCGGTCGGAAGCCCAGCGGTAACCGGCGCGCAGAGACTCGAAGACCAGCAACGGCAGCCCGAGCTCCCGGGCATGCTCGATCGCCCGATCGAGGGCGTAGTTCCACTGCATGCGCCGAAAGGCGACCATCCAGTAGAGGACGTAGGACCCACTGGGCTCTATCGGGGCGTCATTCTGGGCGCGAATGCGAATCTTCGGCACGGACATGGGCAGGAAGGTAAGACCGTCGCGGGCTCGAGCAAGCTTCCCCTTTTCAACTCCCCGCGTCCATGCCATGAAGCGCTCGTTATGCGAGTGCTGCCTGCGCTAGTTTACGACGTGAAGGACTCATGAAGCGATATCGCCAAATCCAGGACGAGAGCGAAGTCGACATTACGCCGATGCTCGACGTCGTTTTCATCATGTTGATCTTCTTCATCGTGACCGCCTCCTTCGTGAAGGAAGCGGGCGTCAACGTGAAACGCCCGTCCGCGGCCCCGCCGACCGAGCAAAAAGAGAAGGTCGAAAACATCCTGATCGCGATCACCGAGACGGACGAGATCTACGTCGACCGGCGTGCAGTGGACGTTCGCACCGTGCGCGCAAACATCGAGCGCCTGATGGCGAACAACCCGGAGGCGGCGGTGATCGTGCAGGCGCACACCAACAGCCGCAACGAGCTCTTGGTCAAGGTGATCGACGCGGCAAACGAGGCGGGCGTACAAGACGTCAACCTCGCCAGCATCGACTAGCGGCGCTCGGGCCGCGCCCTCAGGGCGCGTCACGCCGATTTCTCGAGCGAATCATCCGTCCAAGGCGCTCAGCGCTCGGCGGCAACGACCTCAATCTCCCCCGGCCGCCAGTTCTTCTCGAACCGCGACTCGAGCGGTCCGTAAAGACGCAGAATCACCAAGAACCCCTTGCCGGGGCCCGTCTGAACCCAGTTGCTCTCCTGCCCCTTCGGCGCCTCCGGCCCGAAATACACCGCGTAGGAGCCATCGTCCGACGCTTTCACCGTGCCCGACTGGCTCGAAATGCTCGGGTACGGAGTGCGCGGGGTCTGGAGGAGCGAGCGCGTCTGCGGATCGTAGAGCACGAAGGACCAGAAGTCCTTGGCGGGGATGCCCTTGGGCAAGGTCACCCGGTACGTCTTTGCGCCATCCAAGTAGGCACCGTCTGCGCCCGCCACCGCGATCGCGTATTGCGATCCCGCGCCCACGATCTTCACCGCGATCGCCGGCGTCACCGCGGTGTAGCGGTAGTGAAACATCACGCGAGCATCGAGATCGAGGGCGCCAGAGGCCGTGCGGAACTCGTGGCTTCCGATGGTGAATGGATTGAACCAGGCGGAGTCGTCGTAGAGATAGGCGTCGCGGTCGCGGGGGCGAAAGGAGATCGCGCGCGCCGTGGCGTTCCCGACGGCGAACGCCTCGGTCAGCGTCGTCTTCAGCGCGGCGTCCGGCTCAAACGCCTTTCCCTCTTCGAAGTGTCCCTCAGGCGCTTCGCCCTCCCAGTCGTAGCGGAAGAAATGGTCGTTTCAGGCGTCGGCGCCCCGTCGTCGCGGGCGTAGAGGTACTTGCCACCCTTGCCCCGGTCGGGCCCCGCATTGCCCATGTCGGCGACCTCAGCAATGGCCCCGTGGTGGTGGAGAGTGCACCGAACACCCTCGGCATGGTCAACGACAAACTCGAGTGGGCCAATACGTGTCGCAACCCGGTTCGGCGTGGTGATCGAGGCCGGGATCTCCGTCGCCATCTTCGGCGGCGTCTCGTTCGGCGCAACCTCCGGGACGTCTTTTAACCAATCGATGTCGCCCGGCTGCCAGGTCTTGTCGAACCAGGGCTCGAGGGGGCCATAGAGCCGGAGGATCGCGGTCCACCCCTTGCCCGGTGTGGTCTGAATCCAGTTGCTCTCTCTCCCCGCCGGCGCTTTCGGCCCGAAGTAGACGTCCGTCGAGCCATCGGCGTTTTGCTCGACCTCAGTCTGGCTGCTCAGCCTCGGGAACCGTGCGTCGGTCTGCAGCATGGAGCGCGTCTGATTGTCATAGAGAACCAGGGACCAGAAATCCTTGACCGGTACATTGGGTGGCAGACTCAGACGGTAGGTCTTGCCGCCGTCGAAGGGTTTGCCTTCCGAGTCAAAGGTGGCGCCGGCGTACTGCGAGCCCACCCCGACCATCTTCGCGGCCATTGCCGGCGTGATTCCGGTGGCGTAGTAAAAGAAGAGACTCCGATTGTCGAGGAGCCGCACGCCGTCGCGCAAGAACTCGTGACTGCCGCGGATGAAGCCGGTCTTCCACTCGCTCCCCTTGAAAAAAACGCTTCCCGGTCCCAGGTGTAGAAGAGGAGCGCGCGAGCGGTGGCGTTGCCGACAGCGGCCGCATCCGTGAGGATCGCGCGCAGGCGCCCGCCCGAGGCGAACTCCTTGCCCTTTTCGATCCCGATGGAAGCGAGGACGCCGAGGAGCTCTCGGTCCACAGACTCGACGGGCTCCTCTTGAATCACCGCGTCGATCTCCTCAAAGAAGCTCGCATCGTTGGCGTGAATGGTGTTGAAGCTCTTGCCCGAGAGGTTCACGAAGCGCTGCTTCCCCGGCGCTTTGCGTTTGGCAAAGGGATAGACCCGAACACCCTTCTTCGGGTTTGCCACCGCAGCTTTTGGGCTGCCGTTGACGAGAAAAACGCGCCAGATGAGCCAATTGCCGCAGGTGTTCGAGCGCGCAGTGAAATAGGTCGAGCCAGGTTACGGCGTAGACCGTGTCGGTGTTGGCGGTGAGGAAATGGCTCTTGCTGTCCATGAGTGTCTCGAAGATCCCCACGGTCCCATCGACGCAGCCAACCTCACGCAACCCTTCGCGCATCGCGTGAAGCGAGGCGATCGGGAGGCCATCGAGGAAAGCGCGAACCCCGCGCAGAAAACCGAGGTGGTCGTAGGCGCGCTCCACCGTCTACCGTCTCCGAGCTCGGATAGCCGTCGAAGTACTCGAGTGTTCCGATGCGCGTTTCGACCGCGTTCGGCGTCGAGATGCGCTCCGGAACGGGCTCATACTTGATCGCCGCTTTGGGACTCGGCTTCGGTGTGCGCGTGCACGCGCTCGCGAGCGCCGCAACGAAAATGGTAAGCGCGAGGAGACTCGATCGACTCGTGTTCATCGTGCTCCCCCCTTGCAACACCCGTGCACGTAGCACCGCGTTCCACCCAGGTCCACGTTTCCGGTTCGAGGCGTCGAAATGTCGTGTCAGTCGCCGCGGCGTAACTCAGGGGCCGCGCGGTCGCTGTCGTCAAAATCGAACGCGCGTCCAGGGGCGACCGCGAGACCTCGGCGCTCCGCGAGGAGCCGGGCGAAACGCAGATAGCGGTGCGGGTTGTGCTGTGGTTCCCAGTCACCCAGGTCGTTGTTCGGTTGGTTGACGAAGTCCACCGTGATGTGGCGCGCGGGGTATTGGCGGTGGTTGCGCAGGGCGAGAATGTCCGTGCGCTCGACGTCGCGCTGCAAGGCACGGGTGATGTCATTCGCCGCACTCTCCAGACCACCGATCGCCGCACCGGAACCGGGAATCCAGGACAGGTCAGCGCGAAGCTGCCGGGCCTGGCGACGGATCTCGGTGCGCGCTTGGTTGCCGATCCGGCGGATCTCCAGGAGGTCATTCGGACCCGGACCGATGGTCCGGTTCGCCACATTGTCGCGTTCCCCTTGGATCACGAGCAGACGCGCGGGTGCGGCGTGCGGCGCATCGCGGGTGGCCACTCCCGGCGAGCCGTATGCAACGGCGCGAACATCCATCCCCGCGCGGCGCAACGCCGGCAGATCGCGAAAGGCGTAGATCTCGGTCATCGCCCCGCCGAGGCTGTGCCCGGTGATCAGCACGCGCTCGACCCCGCGCTCCTCGTCGAGCACATAGCGCGCAACCGCGTCGAGGAGCGGGCGCACCGACTCGTAGAAGCGGTCCTGGTCGAACGCCGCGGCCCAACCATCCCCCGCGGTGATCGAGCCGCGAAAGCTCAAGACCACCGTGTCCCCTTCGCGCACGACCAACACCGTGTTAGAGCCGACGAGATCCTGAAAGGGCTGATAGTTGGGGTGCCCCGGCGGCACGGCCCGACGACTCGGCATGTGTTGCAGCGCGAGCTCACCCAAGGTCGGCAGATCGCCCACGTAGCTGCCCGCGGGCCCCGCCGTACCAAAGATGCCGTCGGCGGTGCGCGCCGCATCATCGAGTGTGCCCGCGACCTCGTTGTAGGCATCGATCGCGGTTTGGGTGGGACCGATCACCCGATCCCAGAGCCGTTGACCATCTCGGTCGAGGTAGGCGCGGGCTCGACCGCTGTCGATCATCTGACGGGCGGCGGCGCGGTAGTCGATATCAGGTCCCGAATAGACGCCATTGCGCAGCCGTCGGGCCTCCGCCGGCCGGAGGCCGAGTTCCTCTGCGCGGATCGGAACATAGGTGGCATCGCTCTGGCGATTCAGCCACCCCACCGGATCCCCCATCATCACGGCGAACATTGGGTCGCAGGTGGAGCCGATGAGCTCGCGAGGCGTGCCGTTCGATACTGGCTGCGACGGTTGCGCGCCTGGAGCGGCGAGGCCACTGAGTAAAGCGGAACAGGCGCCACTGACACTCCCAAGCACGTTACGCCCGATGAAGAGGCCAACCTCGCAGGCGCGTTGGAGCTGCTCCGGATCGGGCGTCGCGGGGGCGTTCTGCGGAGGACGAGGACAAACAGGGTCAGGTGAAGGCACACCGTTTCGGACCGGCGCCTCGAGCGCGGGCAATCCCATTGACATACTCCATCAGCTCAGGGCGCGGGACTGCTACGAATCGCCCCGCGCAGAGACCTACCCGGGCCCTTCAGAGTCGGATGAGTTTTTTTGTCACTACGCGGAGTCCCAGGGCTCAGGACAGGGCACGGTCGCGAACACGGACGGCAGCGCGATCCGCGTCGCGCAGAATGCCCTCTAGCTTGAGCGGTTGGAGCTCGCCTTCGGAGACCAGGATGCGCCCGTCGACGAGGACGCTGTGCACGTCCGAGGCCCGGGCGGAGTACACCACGCGCGAGGTGGGATCGCCGGTGCCAGGCATCGCGTGGGGTTTCTGCAGGTCGAGCAAGACCAAATCCGCGCGTTTCCCAACCTCCAGGGAGCCGCAGTCGTGCAGGCCGAGGGCCTTGGCGCCATCAGCGGTGGCCAGACGCAGCGCTCGGGCCGCGGGGACCGCCGTCGGACCACCGCGAACTTTGTGAAGCAGCGCCGCCAAACGCATCTCCATGAACGCGTCGAGGGTGTTGTTGCAGGCAGCGCCGTCCGCGCCGAGGGCCAGCTGAACGTCCCCCTTCATCAGCTCAGGGACGCGCGCGATCCCGCTGGCGAGCTTCAGGTTCGCCGATGGACAATGAACGATCCGCGTTTGGGACTCGCGCAGGAGCTTGCGCTCCGAAGGTGACAGCCAGATCCCGTGCGCGATCAACACGTCCGGCCCGGCAAAACCGATCGAGTGCAGGTACTCGACATTTCCCATCCCGGTGCGCTCGCGCACGATCTCCACCTCATCTCCGTTTTCGGAAGCATGGGTGTGGAGCAAAGCACCGCGGCCGCGAGCCTCGGACACGGACAGGCGCATCGCTTCTTCGCTCGAGGACAGGACAAAGCGTGGGGAGAACGCGTAGCGCAATCGTCCGCCGGCGCTCCCGTGGTAGCGCTCGCAGAGCTCGACGCTTTCCGCGATCGCTTGCTCCGTCGAGTCCTTGAGGCGCGACGGGTAGCCGCGTCCCTGGTCCATGATGCACTTGCCACCGACGTAGCGAATGCCCATTCGCTTGGCTTCCTCGAACAGTACCTCCGTGTGGTGAACCGTGCCCATGTCGAGGATCGCCGTGGTGCCGCCGAGGAGCAGCTCGGCGATGCCCAAGCGCGCGGACGCCTTCATGTCCTTCGCCTCGAGCGCGGCCTCGAGGGGCCAAATCCGATTTGCGAGCCAGTCGAGGAGCACGAGGTCGTCGGCCAGACCCCGAAACAAGGTTTGGCACAGGTGTATGTGGCACTGAACGAAGCCCGGGATCGCGAATAGCCCCTTCGCCTCGATCACGCGGTCGACGCCGCGGCTCGGGATCTTCGGTGCGATGCGAACGATTCGCCCATTCACGATCAACAGGTCCGCGCGCAGGACGCGGTCGTCCGCGTCGACGGTGATGAGCGTCGCCCCGCGAACGAGGGTGGATGCGTTCTTGCTCATCAGCGACCTATGCTGCGAAGCGAACGGTCGCTTCGACCAGGAGCGAGACGAGCTCATCGCGCGACGCGGCGGCCTGCTCCTTCACCTCCGCGTGGGAGAGCTTCTCTGCGCTCAATCCCGCTGCGGCGTTCGTGATGAGCGAGAGGCCTGCGACCTTCATTCCCGCGTGGTTGGCCACGATGACCTCGGGAACCGTCGACATGCCGACCGCGTCCGCCCCGATGCGCTGCATCATGCGGATCTCCGCTGGGGTCTCGTAGGTCGGTCCGGTCACCGCGCAGTAGACCCCCTCCTGGACCGTCACCCCCACCGTAGACGCTGCATCGCGAAACACCTGCTGCCCCTCCGGCGAATAGGCGTGGGTCATATCGGGGAAGCGGGGCCCCATTCGCTCGTCGTTCGGGCCCATGAGCGGGTTGCTACCCATCAGGTTGACGTGATCAACAATGACCATCAGTGTCCCGGGCGGAAAATTCGGGTTCACTCCGCCGGCGGCATTGGTGACCACCAGCTTCTCGGCGCCGAGCCCACCGAGCACACGCGTGGGCAGGGTGACGACACTCAAGGGATGCCCCTCATAGTAGTGAATGCGGCCGCTCATCACCGCCACCGGGACGCCGCGCAGGTCTCCGAGCACGAGCTCTCCCGCGTGTCCGGTCACCGAGCTCACGGGGAAATGGGGGATCTCCCCGTAGGGGATCCGAACCGCGTCTTTCACTTCGTCGGCGAAGGCCCCGAGGCCACTGCCGAGGACCACCGCTACCTTGGGCTCCAGAGAGGAGTGTTTCCGGATTGCGGCGAGGGCTTCCTGAATTGCGTCATAGCTGTCCACGCGCGGCCAATAGCGAGGGATGGCGCACTTGGGAAGGGGCGTTTTAAGACACTTTTCCTTTTTTGCCGCCGAAACTGTGTGGTACCCGGCAGCCGGTTCGCTCGTCTCGGAGAAGTACGTTGAGCACGCAGCATTTCATTCGCGCAGCCCTCGTCGGGGCTGTGATCCTCGTCCCCGCGCTCGGATCGGCCCAGAATTCAGGGTCTTCTCCGAATGAGCCCTCCGCAGCACCAGCGGCGCCCGCAATGGAGGAGACAGACGACGACCTCGCGCCCCCGACGGCGCCCGCCACTCCCCAGATCGACCGGGTCGCCGTTCCCGCGGCGGTCGACCCGACGGCCCGGGGGCTCTATTGCGCAGCGCGTCTTAGCCCCGTCGAGGACGACGAGCTCGAGCGCGTGCTGAGCGAAGCGGTTCTCCGGGCCCAAATAGGGCAGCACGGGCTCGCTAACGACTCTCATTGTCGCGTGTTAATCGCCGAGAAGGGAGACCGGCTCGCGCTTCTTCAGGCGATCCGCAAGAGCTACGCGCAGAGCGGAAGAACCCAAGGACTCTCGACCCTTCTCGCAGACCTGGTTGTGGCGCTGGTAGAGGGCGCGGAGTCGATGCCCGATGAGCTACGCAAGCGCACGCTCCTTCTCGCCAACACACGCCTCGACGAGCTGATCGCCGTCGACCCGACCTACCCGCGTGTTCCGGAGCTCGAAAGGCTTCTCGGCCGGGTGAAGTCGGAGCGGGCCGAGAGCGACTCGTCTTTCCTGGCGCGTTTGCGTGGCCTGTTCGGCATGCTCGTGCTGCTCGGGATCGCCTTCGTCCTGTCCAACAATCGGCGCGCGATCAGCTGGCGGGTCGTGGGTTGGGGCATGGCGCTGCAGGCGATCTTCGCGCTGATCATCTTGAAGAGTGACCCAGGACGAGCGGTCTTTGAAGCGGCGAAGGTGGCCATCGAAAAGGTCCTCTCCTTCACCGATGAAGGCGCAGGCTTCATTTTCGGTAATCTTTACCGTGGAATCGGTGAAATCGGCGCGGAAGGGCCCTTGAGCTTGGTCGACGGCGGCACCGGCGACATCGTCGCGGTAGGCACGATCTTCGTGATGCACGTCCTTCCCACGATCATCTTCTTCGGAGCGTTGATGAGCGTGCTCTTCCATCTCGGCGTGATTCAGCGCTTCGTGCACGGCGTTGCCTGGGTGATGCGGCGGACCATGGGCACCAGCGGCTCCGAGTCGTTGTCCGCGGCGGGGAACATCTTTGTAGGCCAAACCGAGGCGCCCCTGGTCATCAAGCCGTACCTGGAAAAGATGACCCGTTCGGAGCTCATGGCGATCATGTGCGGGGGCTTTGCTACCGTCGCGGGGGGCGTGCTCGCAGCCTACGCCCGCTTCGGCCTCGATCCTGGACACCTACTGTCGGCGAGTGTCATGAGCGCGCCCGCAGCTCTCGTGGTCGCGAAGATCCTCTACCCCGAAGAAAGAGAATCCGAGACCGCCGGGGGCGCGGTGCACGACCCGGAACGGCTCACGAGCAACGTGATCGACGCGGCCGCAACCGGTGCCACGGATGGATTGAAGCTCGCGGCCAACGTGGGTGCGATGCTGGTGGCGTTCATCGGCCTGATCGCGATGCTGAACTGGCTGATCGCCGTGGTCGGGACTCTCTTTGGCGCGCCGGAGCTGGCGCTCAAGGACATCTTCGGGGCGGTGTTCTACCCGCTCTCCTGGTGCATGGGGGTCGACAGCAAGGACCTCGTCGACTTCGGCAACCTTCTCGGTATCAAGGTCTCGATCAACGAGTTCGTCGCGTTCGTCGAGCTCGGTGCCCTCAAGGGGCAGATGAGTGAGCGGTCGTTCATCATCGCCACCTATGCGCTCACGGGTTTCGCCAATTTTTCGTCGATCGGGATCCAGATCGGCGGGATTTCGGCCATCGCCCCCTCCCGTCGGCAAGATCTCGCCGCCCTCGGCCTCAAAGCGATGATCGGAGGCGCCATCGCCTCCTGGCTCACGGCCTGCATCGCAGGTGTTTTGCTCTGAGCACGAGAAGCGCCGCGCGGGTTGCGCTTTTGTAAAAACGCCCCACTTTCCCGCTCTTCGGGACTAAGCGCGGGGTCCGCTCCCGTTTTTCGTAACGTGCGGGGCACGGTCGGAGACTCATGTCGCAACAGGAGGCGGTTGAACGCCGATAAGCAATTCATGGTACGGAGAACGTTCAGAGTCATCGACGGCGGAAAAGGCACGCAGCAGCCCCAAGGCAGGGGTCCGGCTGGTTTTGCCGCCGCCCGCTTTGACCATCCGTTGCCTCGCTTGGACCCTCGCACCCTCGACCCGCTGACCGCGGTGGCGTTCTTTGACCACATGGCCAAGACCTGGCGCCCGGCGAAGACGACCCCTGCCCTGCGCATCGTGCGCGACTGAGGCTTCTATCGCTCCCGGAACTCGCGTTACGATAGACGCATGATCGCACCGAGTGAGCTCTATCCCGGCCGCAAGGCGGTCGTGAAGCATCGCGAAGACCTCGAAGGCAGCTGGGGCAAGATGCGCATCGAAGGCAAGCATCACCTCGGCGACCGGGCGGGCGAAGCCACCTTCACCCTGTTCAAGGGCTGGATTCACCCTTTGCCGGATGCTCTGCCGGAGGATCAGCGTTTCATCTGCGTCTCCGAGAGGCCCCTGCCGGATACGCGGGTCATGTTCGCGCCGAACTGGGTCAACGTCTTCGGCCTCTCCTTCGCGCTCCTCGCGCTCTACCTGGCCTTTGACGGCAAGCTCTACTCCCTGATGTTCGTCGCGCTCACCGGCGTCTACGTTTGGTTCATCCGCAACATCACCCAGAAGATCGAGGCGGGTCGAAAACGCAGCCAGGAGCGAGTGTACAAGAACCATGGCGACGGCAAACCTCCGTGGGTGGCGAACCAGCTCTGGGTGGCCTGGACCGAGAGCGAGGTCGACAAGAAGCTCTTTGAGCGCATGGGTGAGCTACAAAACGATCTCATCGGCTACGAGGTAGGACTCGCCTGCGCGAACGGTCAAGCGTGGCTCGTTGTGGACGACCCACTGAACCAGGGGCTCCCACCGCTCTTTGGCGCGGACCGGCTCTATCTGCTCGAGCCGCCGCCAGAAAAGGAGAATGCCCCCAAGGCAGAGGTTGCCCTGGCGACAGACCCCGCTCCTGCCTCACCCGAATCTGCGAGCGCCGAAGCCCCGGAGGAAGCGTCTTGAGCAACCGTCCGGCGATGCTTCCTTCGCGCGGCTCAATGTACTGAGCTCAGGACTCGAGTACGTCGATGACGAGCGGTGGGGGAACCGCACGTTGACCGAAACAATAGGCGGAGCGCACGTCTGAGGCGGCACGCTCTGCGGAAGCTTCATCTGCTGCGTGCACGACACAGAGTGTTTCACCCGGCTCGATGAAATCACCGACCTTCTTGTGCAGCTCGAAACCTACCCGCGGGTCGATGTCGTCCTCTGCCCTTTGGCGCCCCCCGCCGAGAGCAACTCCGGCGAGTCCGATTGTGAAGGCGTCGATCTCGGCAACCGCCCCTTCTTCTTCGGCTTTCACCGCGAGCTGTACGGGCGCGGTCGGTAGCTTGCTCGGATCGCGGAGCGCCTCTGGGTCGCCCTTTTGCGCCGCGACGATCTGCAGGAGCTTCTCAAAGGCAGTGCCGTCGTCAATCGCCGCCCGCGCCTTCGCTCGTCCCTCTTCGATGTCCCCGGCCACGCCGCCGAGCTCGAGCATGTGAGCGGCGAGCACGAGGGTGAGCTCGGTGGTGTCTGCGGGGCCTTCGCCGCGGAGGATCTCGACGGACTCGCGGATCTCGAGCGCATTGCCCACCGTTCGACCCAAGGGCTGCTCCATCGACGTGAGAATTGCGCGCACTTTCTTGCCCGCATTCTCCCCGACGCGAACGAGCGAAGACGCGAGCTCGCGCGCGTCCTCTTCCGTTTTCATGAACGCGCCGTGCCCTACCTTGACGTCCAGGACGAGCGCGTCGATCCCTTCGGCAAGCTTCTTCGACAGGATCGATGCGGTGATGAGCGGAATGCTCTCCACCGTCGCGGTCACATCCCGGAGCGCGTAGAGTTTGCGGTCCGCGGGCGCGACGTCGCCGGTCTGCCCGATGAGGCAGCAGCCGAGCTTCGCGATCTGTGCGCGAAACTCTTCCGTCGTCAGGTTCACATCAAAGCCAGGAATGGACTCGAGCTTGTCCAACGTTCCCCCTGAGTGGCCGAGGCCCCGGCCGCTGATCATGGGTACGGGGACGCCGCATGCCGCAACGATCGGCGCCAGGGGAATCGAAATCTTGTCCCCCACTCCACCGGTGCTGTGCTTGTCTACCTTCATCCCGGGGACGCGAGACAGGTCGATCACCTCGCCGGAGTCACGCATCGCGAGGGTCAAGGCAGCGGTGAGGTCGTCGGAGAGCCCCCGACAGTACACGGCCATCAAAAAGGCGGTGGCCTGGTAGTCGGCGATCGTGCCGTCACTGATCCCGTCGACGAATAGACGGAGCGTATCGGGATCGACCGGCTCACCATCCCGGACGCGGCGGAGCACTTCGTTTGCGATCATGGGCACGACTGTCCGAGACGTTGGCGCTCAAGGCAAGGGCTCGCAGTTCCCGAAGCACTCGTTGCTGCATTCCGCACCGCTCGCTGCGTCCGACTCGCAGTCCGGATCCAGGCGGCAATCGCCGAGCTCGGTGGTGCAGCGCTCGTCTGGCTCACACTGGGAGCGCTCCGTGCAGTATCGGATCTGCGGTGCACAGACCGGACAGCAACCGGGCCCCGGGGCGATCCCCGCCCCCTCGTCGCACGCGGGCACCGGGCAGTCGGCTTCATCCGGAAGGCACAAGCCCGCAACGCAGGTGAGATCGGGATCCGCGCAGGCTCCAGTCGCCGTACATTTCGGCGGCTCGAAGAGGCACTCTTCGGCGGGGACGCAAATGCCGCAGCAGTAGGGGAAGCCAAATTCGAGCCGTTCATCGGGGCCACATTGCGGGAAAGTCGTGCACTCGGTGCCGGCACACCCCTCGCTGCACTGGCCGTCGAAGCTCTGGGTGCCATCGGGGCAGACACACACAGGCGGCAGCGGGCATCCGAAGTCATCGCGGCCCTCGCGGATCCACTCGCCCTCACAGGTCGACGGATCCGGTGCCGGATAGTCGGGACAGGTCAGGTCGAACGGACGACAGAGGCCAAAACAAAAATCGATGCAGTTTCCCGCGTCATCGCAGGACTCGTAGCACTCGCCGAGGCTGTTTGTGCAGAACGCCTCCGGTCCGCAGTCCGCATCGCTCGCGCACAACGGATCTTCATCGGTGGGGACACAGGCACCGCAGCAATTCGGGAACTCGAACGACAGCTCCGTCCCCGCGGGGCAGCGAGCACCCGTCGACTCCGTCGGGTCGTTTCCCGGGGCAAAAGCGCAATCGACAAAGGAACAATCGAGCGGTGCGCAAAGATAGCCACAGCAGTCTTGCGGGTCGCGAATGAGCGCGGTGCCCGGAGGGCATGCGGGCAGCGGCGCGGCGATCGGACAGACCTCCGTGCTGCAATTGACCTGCGGCACGCAACGCGGACAGCACTCACCGGGGTACACCACGCGCTCGAATCCGGGACCGCACTGCACGTCCGGACAGCCGACATTGCTACAGTCCACACCGCATTCATTGAGGATCACGTTGCCGTTGGGGCCGAAACACACCTGACACTCGCCGATGTCGGGGTCCGCCTGACAGAGTCCATCGAGGCAAAACGCACCCGTCAGACAATCCGTGTCTTCTCGACACTCGAAGTTGCCGTCCATCGGATCGCCAGTGGACATCGCGTAGGAAACGCATTCGAGCGGCGCATCGGTCGTGCAGGTGGAGAAGAGAACGGAGCCACTCGTGTAGGCGCACACGACGCAGTCGGGCTCCGGTGCGGTCACGAGCGTGCAGGCAAAGCTCGTCCCGTCGCAGCGCTCGTTGAGCTGCGTACCGTCTTCCGCCAGGCAGCGCGCGCAGGATTCCCCGGAATCGGTGTCGATCGTGATCACGAGCGACGCGCAGCCGTCCGGGTTGGGCAGGCTCTGGCAGCGATCGCCCTCGCAGAACAGCAAGTTGCCGATCTCGCCGGCGTTCAGAACGAGCTCACGGGTACCCTCGGTGGTTCCCGGGGGCGTCGGCTCTTCGTCGCACGCGATCAGGAGCGAGCCGAGGCAGAGGGCGATGGCGGTGCGTAGGAGCATGGTCGGTGGGCGGCTCATTCTTTCGAGGAGATCGCACTGCAGTGCCCATGCCAGCCGGGTGCCGCCCACTCCTCATTGTTTTCAGCACCTTACGCGATGTGGGAGCGCAGAGCAGCCCGCAAAGGTCGGCCCCGTGCTGTCGACTGTCGACATCACTCGCCAAGACCCCGCGCACGCTGGCATCCTCGCTCGCGAAATGCACTCGAGCACACGAACCGGAAAGACCCGGCGCTGGTTTCTCGGAAGCAGCGCGGCCCTTGCCGCTTGCGCCCGCGCCCCGGCGACGAGAGCGCGGCCGCAAGTGCCTTTCGGAGCCCAAGTGGGCGACCTCAACCGCGACCGGGCGGTGTTTTGGAGCAAGTGCGACCGCCCGGCAACGCTCGTCGTGGAATGGAGCACGCGCGAGAACGGTCCCCGCGAGCGCGTGGAGGCCCAGGCCACCGCGGCTCGGGATCATGTCGCCAAAGCGATGCTGAAGGATCTCCCGCCCGGACAGACCGTGACCTACCGCGCCTGGTTCGATGACGGCCTCGCGAGCGAGCCCGTGGTCGGCACGTTCAATGTGCCCGCCCCCGACGCATCGACCCGAATCGTCTGGGGTGGCGACGTGTGCGGCCAGGGCTACGGCATCGGACCGGACGGCTACGCGATTTTTGACACGATGGCGCGGACAGAGCCGGACCTGTTCATCCACTCCGGTGACGCGATCTACGCCGACATTCCCCTCGAGCCCGAAGTCGCCCTGGCGGACGGGAGCCTCTGGCGCAACCTCGAGACAGCGGGCAAAGAGAAGGTCGCCGAGACTCTCGACGAGTTTCGCGCACAGTTCGCCTATAACTTGCGCGATCGCCACTACCGAGCGTTCCTCGCCCGAACTCCGATGGTCGCCCAGTGGGACGACCACGAGACTCACAACAACTGGTGGCCCGGACAGACACTCAAAGACGATCGCTACCGGGAGCGCAGCGTCGACGTGCTCTCCGCGCGCGCCCGTCGAGCATTTCACGAGTACATGCCGACCCGCGAGCGGCGAGAAGGGGTCGGGCTTCAGCGGGTGATTCACTACGGACCGGTCGACATCTATGTGGTCGATCTGCGCTCCTTTCGCTCCATGAACGACGCGAATCTTCAGCCCAATGGCGCAGCGGCATTCGGAGGCCGACAGCTTGCCTGGCTCGAGGAGCGCATCGCCCGGTCGAAGGCGCGCTGGAAAGTCATCGCTTGCGACATGCCACTGAGTCTCTTGATTCCGGACGGCAAGAGCGCTTGGGAGGGGATCGCAAACGGCCACGGCGGTGCGCCACTCGGGCGCGAGCTCGAGCTGGCGTCGCTCCTCTCGGGACTGAAGGCACGCGAGGTCAAAAATGTGGTGTGGGTCACCGCGGACGTGCACTACTGCGCAGCCCACCACTACGATCCGGAGCGGGCGATCTTTCGCGACTTCGACCCGTTTTGGGAGCTCGTTGCCGGGCCACTCCATGCGGGAACCTTTGGCCCGAATCCGCTAGATCCGACCTTCGGCCCCGAGGCGGTCTTCGAGAAGGGGGCGGGCGACGCGCCCAACGCGCCCCCGAGCGCGGGACTGCAGTTCTTTGGCCAGCTCGACGTGCGCTCCAGCGGTGAGCTCGAAGTCGCGCTGCGCGACCGAGGCGGAGCGCGGCTGTGGTCACGGGTCCTCGAACCGCTCTGAGCGGACGTTCGGCGGCTCCGAGGCCTGGGGCGTCCGTAGGGTCTGGTGACAGATCTCGCCCGTCCCGGGGTTTTGGTGCCGATGCTCTGGCCTGAACGCCTTCTTTGGTTTAGGGGGCGCCGGTGATGGACGACGCTCCTTCCGGGCGCTTGCTCGCGCTCTCCCGCCGATACGTCGACTGGCTCGCGCCCCGGGCCACGGCCGTGCTCGTCGCGAGCCTCTTGCTGACCCTCGTCGGCGGAGTTCTCGCCTCGAAGCTGCAGGTGCGCGGCAGCTTTGCGGATCTCCTTCCGCCGGATCGCCCCTCGGTCAAAGCGCTCGACGAGGTGCAGACACGCATCGAGGTCTTGGGCTCCCTCTATGTCGCGGTGGAACACGCCGACGAAGACAAACGTCGCGACGCGATCCGGTTCATCGAACGAGCGCTCGGCGACCTCGACAGTGAGCTCATCGGCTCGGTGGAGTCGGACCCGCTCCCGACCGCCTCATACCTGTGGAACAACCGCTTCCTGTTCGTCTCCCTCGATGACCTTCAAGAAGCCCTCGCCCGACTCCCGGAGTTCATCGAGGAGCGCCGCAAGAAAGCGAACCCGCTCCTCCTCGACTTCGAGGACGAAAAAGAATCGGACGCGGAGCAGGAGGCCGAGCGGGACCGCCTCGAGCGAATGAAGGAGCGCCTCGACCGCGCCGAGTACCGCTACGAGAGCGCCAAGAATGGCTACGTCTCCGAGGACGGCGCGTTCCAGGTCATCGTCATCCGTACGAGCTTTGAGAGCTCGAAGACGAGCAGCGGTCGCAAGCTCGTGCGCGCGGTGCGCGGCGTGGTCAAAGAGGCTCGCGGCAAATTCCCCGAGGCACGCTTCGGCATTACCGGTGACGTGATCACCACGATGCAGGAGCAGGAGTCGATCATTCGAGGCATGGCGACCGCCGCGGGGATCACCGTGCTCTTGGTGATGATTTCTCTCGTCCTCTACTACCGCGCGCTCCGGGCGGTGTGGTGGATCCTCGCAGGTCTCACGGTCGGATCCGTGGTGACCTTCGGCGCCGCCGAGCTCATCATCGGCCACCTCAACGTCGCCTCCGCGTTCCTCGCAGCGATTGTCGTAGGCAACGGGATCAACCCGAACATCATCCTGATCGCCCGCTTCCGCGAGGAGTACGGTGACGGCGGCTCCGACCGGGAGGCTCTCGTGCGTGCTATCGCCGGAGCCTTCCGCGGCACCGTCGCCGCATCGCTCACCGCCGGCGTCGCCTACGCTTCGCTCATCGCCACGGAGTTTCGGGGCTTTCGCGATTTCGGAATCATCGGCTCCCTCGGCATGGCGCTGTGCTGGGTGGCGGCGTTCACCGTAGTGCCGGCGCTCGTGTTGCGCTTTGGCGGCAAGGGAGAGACGAACTGGTCCGAGGGCGAGAGTTGGGGCGTGGCCCTCTCAAAGCTGCTCCCGCAGCGGCGCTATGGCCTGGTTCTCGCCACGGGCGCGATCCTGAGTGTCCTTTCCATTTCGCAGACCTATCGCTTCATCGCCGGTGACCCGCTCGAAGAAGACTGGCGGAAGCTGCGTTCGAGCTCCTCGGACCTGCAAGAGACGCGCTACTGGAACGAGCGCATGAAGGCCGAGCTCGTCAACGCCCCGAACAAGTATCTTGCCGGCCGCTTTCTCATCGCCGCGGAGAGCGCGGAGGACGCCTCGGCGATTCGCGACGCGCTCAAACCCTACGCTGGCGAAAGCGCGCCGGACGATAAACGGCTCCTCGCCTACATGCGCGGCTACGACGACGCCGTCCCGCGTGACCAGGAGAAGAAGCTCGAGGTGCTCGCCGAGATCCGAAGCACCATCGACGAGGTCATGGGCAAGGTGCCACGAAAAGACCGGCCAATGATGCGGAAGCTCAGGCCTTCGGCAGGCCTCGACGCGATCCGCCCGGAGGAAATTCCTCCGGAGCTCACGAAAGCGTTTGTCGAGACCGACGGGCAGATCGGGCGCACGTTGGTCGCCGCCCTCGATGAACGCTTCGACCACTGGAACGTCGTGCAGCTCGTCGATTTCGTCGAGCGCTTCCGAAAGATCGAGCTTCCGCGCGAAGCGGTGATCGGGGGACAAGCCTTCGTGTTCGCCGACATGGTCGCTTCGATGACTCGAGATGGTCCGATCGCCTCCGCCCTCGCGATGATCGGCTCGTTCCTGGCGGTGCTGCTGATCGTCGGCATGCGCTGGCATGGCGTCGTCACCCTCGCCTGCGCGGGCCTCGGCACCCTCGCCATGATCGCCATCGCCTCGGCCCTCGGCGTGAAATTGAACTTCCTCGACTTCATCGCGCTTCCGCTGACGATCGGAATCGGAGTCGACTATGCCGCCAACATCGCGGCCCGCGATCAGCAAGACAATCCCTCCAACCCACGCCACTTGCTCGCCACTACCGGCGGGGCGGTGTTTTTGTGCTCGCTCACCACGACGATCGGCTACGGTTCGCTGCTGCTGTCGGACAATTCGGGGATCCGCTCCTTTGGCCTTGCGGCGATCATCGGTGAGATCGCTTGCGGTGTCGTGGCGTTGATCGGTGCCCCGGTGGTCTTCGCCTGGTTGCGCCGTCACGGGCGTTTGCCGGCGAGCGCACCCCTGCCTGCGGCCGCCGAGCCTACTCGCGAAAGCGCTTGAAGAAGGTTTCCTGGGCCGGATCGTGCCCTTTACGCTCCGTATGACCGTAGTGGCGCACGTGGTCGCCGAACCAGCTCGGAATGAAGTCGCTGTCTGCGAGCACATTCGCCACGCCTTCGTGAGTGACGCCGTCCATGACCACGTCCACGCGATAGAGCGGCATGCCGGGGCGAATACGCCGTGCGATTTCCCAGCGAACGTCCGTGCAGAGGTAGATCGCCTTGCGCGCTTCGTCGCTCGGCCGGTCGAGGCGGAGGACCACGTCCCGACCCTCTCGTCGAACGGGCCAAGCCTCGGCGGTCGCAACGCCGCCGCCGTCCTTGCGAATGCGCACCGGAAACGGCTGCCCTGGCGGCAAATACTCCATGCCGCGCGGGAGGTGCACGCGGATCTCCTCGAGAGCGACGTCAACGACTTTGAGTGGCTCCTTCGAGCCCGGATAGGTCACCTCGATCCGGCCGTGTTTGTCTCGAATGGCTTCGCCCGACTTTCCATCGACCGCGAGGGTCTCCAGGGGGGCGAGCCAGCGCGTACTGAGCTCCGAGTTGGGGACGAGGCGAACCTCGTCGGCGACCGGTGCCGCGGCGTCGAAACGACCGCCCTGGTGATAGCGAAACATGTGATGGGCCGGACGGACGCCACTCTCGGCGGTGAGGCCGAAGATCCAATTCAGCGCTTTAAAGCGGGTCGGCGTATGCGCGTCGGGCTCCGCGCGGGTTGAGAGAGGTTTGCCGAAGAAGTCGAAGGTGTCGGTCTGCGAGCCCGGGCCCGTGAGCATCAGTAGGTTTGCCGACTCTACCCCGTTCGCGTTCGGGCCCAGGGGAATGCCGAGGGCCGCGCCGACCACGTTCGTGTCCTGCCCAGCGCCGAGGGACATGCGAAAATCGCCGACGCCGCCGGACGCGAAGATCCCTGCGGCAACTCGCTTCGCCGGATCGCTCGACGGCACGAAGCGGATCTTTCCGGAGACCCCGCGGTCGTGCATGTTCTTCTCGCGGGGGATCAGCGCGGCTTTCTGCATCGACGGCTCGAAAGTTACCCCCATGCCTGCGACGTCGAAGAGCACCTGAGGGTTCGAGGTGATGCCGTGTTTTCCCATGGCGGCTAGGGCACCGCTGTGGGCTGTGCGAACCGTGTAGTGCCAGAGCGCTTCGTTCTTCTCGGGACCCGAAAGCGCAGCGAAGGAATCGAAATAAGGCAGGGGCACCTCCGTCGGCCACTGATTGCCCGGCACGACGAGGTCGTGACCGAGAGGGCCGATCGCGGGGAGTCCGAACTGCTGCCGGAGGGGCACCTGCATCTCAGGGGCGGGGCGATCGCGAAACAGGCCGCCAAGCACCTGCCCCCAGCTCGGAACGCTCGGCGTCCCGTCGTGGGCGATGGGCATCGAAGGAAAGAATCGCGATCCGGTGACCGGGCACTTGCTCATAGACCCAGGATATCGGCGCAAGAGGCGAGGTGTTGCCCCCACGGACCGGGCGGATGCGCTCAGGAAGCTCCGAGTGGCCCCATTTTCCTGCGATTGACCTGCAGCTCGAACACATCCGGCCGGGCGTAGTGGCCGACGACGTCGAAGTCGTACTTGCCCCGGGCGATCTCCGCCCCATCGAGGTCCGCAAAGAGAACGGCGTCCTGCTCAAAGACAGGCTCTGCCAGCACCTCACCGAGGGGCGAGACGATGCAGCTTCCGCCGCGAATCAACAGGATCTCCGGGTCGTCGCCCTGGATCGGTGCGTAGTCCTCCGGACCGTCGGAGCGGCGCAGGTGCTGGCACGCGCTCAGGACGAAACAACGGCCTTCGAGAGCAACCGTGCGCATGAGAGGCAGCCAGCTGTCCCGGTCGTCTACCGTCGGCGCGCAATAGAGCTCCACGCCCTGGCCATAGAGTGTCAAGCGTAGCTGGGGCATGAAGTTCTCCCAGCAAATTGCGCTGCCCACCCGACCGATGGCGGTTTCGGCGACGTTCAGCGTGGAGCCGTCGCCAAACCCCCAGACCACCCGCTCGAGGGCGGTCGGCATGAGCTTGCGCCGGAGATTCATGAGCCGGCCCCGGTCGTCGAAGGTGAGCGCGCTGCAGTAGAGCGTACCGCCGTCTCGCTCGATCACCCCTACGACTCCGTGGAGCTGATGCTCGGCAAACGATTCGCCCACGCGCGCGAGCTCGGGGCCCTCGAGCTCCACCGCCGAGTCAAAATAGCGTCGAAACCACTCGCGCCCTTCCGATGAGCGCATGCCCATGCGGGCACCAAAATCGATGCCTTTGGGGTAGCCACCAATGAATGCTTCCGGGAACACGACGAGCTCGGCGCCCCCTTTGGCGGCGGTGGCGAGATGCGCCGCGAATCGCTCGAGGGTCTTTGGTGTATCGAAGAGCGCGGAACCCGCCTGAACGACCGCCGCGCGGAGACTGTTCTTCATGGCTCGACTCTATAGCGCAGCTCGAACGAGCGCTGCAGGATCCGAAGCGACGTCGCGAAGCCTCACGCCGGTTCGGCGGGCTCGGGGTCTTCGAGCGCGGCGCGGCGGCGCAGGCGACCGAGGACGTCCTCTTCCGCCCCCTTGACGAACACCAAGCCGATGAAACCAGGCAGCATATTGCTGATCAGCGACTGAATGAGCACCGCACTGACCGCGGCTCCTGGAGCAATGCCCGCGAGCGGCAAGATCTTGAGCCCGACCCACTCGCGAATGCCCACACCACCGACGGTGAGCGGCACCGCATCGGAGAGCTGGATCAAAGGAATGTAGGCGAGCGTCGCGGGGGAAACCTCGGCACCCACGGCCCACAGGAGCACGAAGAGCTGAGAGAAACGAAACACGCTGATCGCGAGGGTCACGCCGATGGCCTTCAACCAGCCCCGCGTACCGAGCCGTCGCATCATGTCGCGGGCGGACAAGAGCTTCCGATCGAGCTTTTCGTTACCGATCAGCTGGGCGACCGGGTGCGCGACACGATGAGGGAAACGGGTCAACACCGCGATCACGAGCACCGCGACGACCCCCACCACCACCGCTTTTGTCCCCCAGAGGACATAGAGGCCGGGGATGGCCCACAAGAGGGCCACCTGGGCTTCGACGAGAATGTCGATCAGCGTCAGACCGACGCCGGAGCTCACGCGGAGCCCGGGGATCATGAAGATCCGCGCGAATTCACCGATCTTGCTCGGCAGCACGATGCGTCCCGCCGCGGCCACGAGCAGCGACTTCAAAGCCGTGGGGTAGCGCATCTCCGGCACCGCCGCACGCACCAATACGAGCCAGCGCACGGGCTTGACCACGTTGAGCATCACGGTGAAGAGAACGGCCGAGGCCACGAGCCACAGGTTGGCATTGCGCAGAACGCGCCAGAGCTCCTCCGAGTCCACCTCGCGGAAAATCAGCCCGATGACCGCTGCGGTGATCGCCACGCGCAGGAGCGTCTTCAGGGTCTTGGCTCCCCAAGAAGGCGCCGGGTTTTCCGGCTCGCCGGTGAGCGCGTCAGCAGCCATAGAGCTCTTTCGCCTGGGTGACCATCCACTCGGGCACGTTCACGAGCTTGCCCTGAGCCCGAATGAGGACCATCGCATCGACTTCTTTCTCATCCAGCTCTGTCACTTCTTCCGAGATCGCTTCGATCGGGAAGGACAAGAGCTTCTTGTGGGTGAACTCGTGACGGACCTCTCCATCCCAGTACTGCTCGTGATACCAGACTTCAACCTCGGCCGCGGGCTCCTGGCCCCGATAGCGCGGCAAATCGCCCCAGTAGTAGAACTGGCCGCCCGGAGCCTTGAGCCATCGGAGCGCCTTCGGAAAGACGAACTTGCGCCTGCCCTCGTTGATCCGCCCGAGAAACCGCTTGAGGTACGTGATGTGCTGCTCGGTCTGCTTCGGCTCCAGAACCGAAATGGCAAAATCACGACGGATATCATCGATCACGGCCGGATTCTCGCGCACTTCACGGATCCGGTCGCGCAGGTCACGCTTCCAGACCTCACCGAGGTGATAGGTGAAAACCGGCTCGTCGATCATGAAACAGCCGTGCACGCGGCCGTAGAGCCGCTCGTGGGGGCACATGAAGTTGTTGTGCAAGCCGTAGAGCTGGCCGCTCGCGCCGCGCACGATCCATTGCACACGCTGGGTGAGTGGCGTGTCCCACCATCCGAGGGGTGTTGGCGCCCAGAGCCGCCCACGCAGCGGGAAGAGGCCCATCAGGAAGACGCCGCCCAGGAAGGGCCACAGGCCGAAGGCCGCGTCCACCACCACCGGATCCATCACGTAGATCAACCAGATCGACAGGGCGTTCGTAACGATCCACTCCCAAAAGAAGATTCCCGTCGTGAGGAAGACGCCGACGTGAAAGCAGCTGAGGGTGAACAGCAACGCGAGCGCGAGCATCGGATCCAACAACACGAGCGGCACCAGGCCTTCGGCGACAAAGGTGACGACCTGCAGTGGACTCTCGACCTTCTTGCATACGGCGACAAAGCGCTTCCAAAGCGACTCAGGGAGAAAGCGCGCCCAGCCCCAGACGTAAGCCGATGCCACGACGTGATGCAGCTTGTTCTCGGTCATCCAGGAGTACCACTTGGGCCCGAGCAGGCCCTTTGCGACCGCCGTGATGACGTAGTGCGAGCCGATCATCATGAAGAGCAGGAGCAGGAAGCCGCTCGTGGTCTCCGGCCCGTAGCCAAAGGGTGTCATCGCCGTGGCCGCGACGATGAAAGCGACCGCGAGCTGCATGGCGCGCAAGGGAAGCGTGCCGTGGTGTTTCCAGCCATGAAACGGAGTGGTGATGATCTGAAGCTGAAGGGCGATCCAGAGCGGCGAGAACCAAGCGCCGACAGCCGTCGCGACCAAGAGCGCGCGCTCAGGCCAGTGGGCGCGATTCGCAGCGACGTCGATGTCTTCGGTGGCGGATTTCCAGGCGAGCATCACCGCTTGCACACAGGCGAAGATCTGCAGCGGGAAGGCTTCGTAGCTCACCTCCCAGGGAACGAAAACGGTTCCGGCGGCGACCCCGACGGTGAGTACGAGCGTCGAGGCGAGCTGCGGGATGCCGAGCGCTCCGAGCGCCTTGGACCACCACTGACGGCGAAAGAGCAGGTCGAGCAACCAGTAGGCCAGTAGGGTCGAGCCCGCGGAGAGCGGGAGGTCGAGTAACCAGTCGAGCTCTGAGACATTCATCGGGAGCGCCCCCCAAGAGCAGCAAAACGGCCAGGATCCGGCCCTACAATGACCACGATGGCGCGCATTCGTATGAAAAATCCCACTCTTAACAACCCTTTTTCCGCAAAGACGCCTTGATTTGGATCAGCTCTCGGCGGGGCTGTCAGACTCAACACCGACGGCGGCCCGTGGCGACCCAAAGGAGGTGCATTCTTTGGCCTGTGCGAACGTCACAACTCGACTTATTTGACAGGGCGAGATGCGAGGGTGGTGCGAGATCACGGACCTGGTGTTGGCCCAGGGGACGTCGTTCAACGACAACCGCTGACATTTCAAAGAGGACAAACCTTGCGCTAGCGCCGAAATTCGTGCACGTCGGGGCGCAACGCAGTGCGACAGCAGCTGGAGTAAAGAGCATGGCGACCGTTTTCTATGGATTGGCCGGCGAGGGCCGAGGGCACGCGATGCGCGCCCGCACGGTGATCGAGCACCTGCGAAGAGAGGGCCACCGGGTCGTGATCTACACCTTCGGTCAGGCGCTCGAGGTCCTCGAGCCGATCTACGAGGGGACCGATGTCGAGATCAACGCGATTCCGGGACTGCGCTGGGGCTACGTGGGCAAGAAGGTGAGCTTCTTCAAGACGACGTTCCAAGCCTTTCCCCTTCTCGCTCAGATCCCGTTCTACGCCCACCGCATCGCAAAACGCATGCGCCAAGAGCGCGTCGACCTCGTTCTCTCGGACTTCGAGCCCATCACGATTCATGCGGCCAAGCGTGCGAAGGTGCCGCTGTGGTCCCTGGACCACCAGCGCTTCTTGCAGGTCTGTGACCTCGGCAAGCTCCCCTGGTTCGAGGCCTTCCGCGTCTGGTGCATGCGCACGGCCATCAACATTGTCTACGGCGACCCGGATCGCATGTTCGTCTCGGGCTTCTATTTGCCGGAGCTCAAGAAGCCGAACCCCAAAGTCGAGCGCGTCGGCATCCTGATGCGCGACGTGGTGTTGAAGGCCAAGCCGACCAAGGGCGAGCATCTGCTGGCCTACATGCGACGGGATTGCCCCGAGCATTTCATCGACATGCTGGCAGGCTGCGGCCGCGAGGTCCGCCTCTACGGTCTCGGCAAGCAGGAGCCGCGCGGCAGCATCGTATACCGGGAGATCGACACGGAGCGCTTCATCGCCGATCTCGCCAGCTGCGCGGGGCTCATCTGCACCGCGGGCAATCAGCTGATCGGCGAAGCGATGTACATGTCGAAGGCGGTGCTCGCGCTTCCCGAGGCGAGCAACTCCGAGCAGCAAATGAACGCGCACCTTCTGAAAATGTCCGGCGCCGGGATGGTGGTCGATTTTGACAGCGTGAAGCCGGAGGACTTCGAGACCTTCATCGACCGCACGGAGACGATGGGGCGTCGGATCGACCCGACATCGGTGTCTGCAAACGAAACCGTCCTGAGCGCGATCGATGCCCAGCTCGCGAGCCGGACGGTGCGAAAAGCGGCGCGCAAGGTCGGCTGACCTGAAGAACGGGCGCTCGCCTAGGCGCGCTCGTTGTCGTCTTCGTCGATTTCTTCTTCGTCGTCGACTTCTTCGTACTCGTATTCGTATTCTTCGTCGTCGCCGGGCTCTTCGTCCTCGTCGACCTCTTCGTACTCGTATTCGTATTCGTCTTCGGCTTCGCGGACCTCTTCGCCCTCGTCGTCCCCGGCGGTTTCGTCCTCTTCCTCGTATTCCTCTTCGTCTTCGTCGCCCTCTTCCGTATCGACGGAGGGAGGATCGAAGGAGGGCGGCACGGGCATCTCGACGGTCGGTCGGCTTTCGAGCGCCGCTGTGGCGGCCCCAGGGGATTCGATCCGAAGTGCAAAGCGAAGGGACGCTTCCCCGTCGACGCGGAGCGCGAGTACGAGGGAGATCCCCTGGTCTTCCCCGCGAAAGCCATCCACGTCTTTGACCGTGGTGCGGATGCGGTCCGCCCACAGATCCACCGGTGCGGAGAAGCTCAGGTGCACGGTGGTGCCGTCGATGCCCTTCACCGCGACAGCCCTCGCCTCGTGGTACTCCGATTGGGACGGCTCGTGATTCTGGCCTTCGATCACCAAGACCGCCTGGTCGAGCCGAATGGGGATCTCCGTGGCGTAGATCAGTCGGCTACCGTCGTTCGCGCGCACCTTGGTCTCGAACACGACCTCCGGTGCGTCGATGGGGATCCGCAAAGAGCGCTCAACATCCAGAGTCCGGCGAGCGACGCTCGCGAGGGGCAAGGATACGGTGGCATCATAGTGGTAGGTCAGGTCGTCTTCATCGACCTCATTGCGCTCCACAGACCACTCGGCGTGCTCCGGAGTCAGGTCCAGGCCCGAGCCACTGAAGAGCTCCGCAGCACTCGCCCCCGCATCGAGGATCCAGTCGCGCATCCCGGAACGATCCGAACGATCGGTGTCGAGCGGGAGGTCCTGCTCCCGGCGTGGCAGAGGGTCGAGCGGACCCCGCGGGCCCCGAGCTTCGAGCTCCTGAGCGGATGCGAAGGGTGCTTCGGAGGCGCGGGCAAAGAACACCTCGTTGCGCCGAGGAGGGACATCAAAGAGCGTCTTCGCTCCGAGTCTGTCGTCGAGCGTCCGAATCGCACCACCCTGATGCGGGTCTATCCACGCGGTCAAATAGCGGGTGTTGATGAACACTTCATCGCGAAGATCACTGTCGCGGTCGTCTTCCTCCTCGCCGATGAAATCCTCGTCTCCTTGGACGAGCGCATCGATCATGAGCTCCGCGCGCAGGAGCTTTTCGTAGGTCGACGAACGAAGAAGTGGGTCGGTGAAACCTGCGTGACGCCCGCGCCAATAGGCGTCAGGGGACTGGGCCGCAAAGATCATGCGCTGCGCGGTAGCGAGCTCGCCGGCCCACTCCGCTTGAAGACCTTCTTCCTCCATCGTGGCGACGGTCTCGCGCAGCTTGTCGCTCGCCCGGAGCATTCGACGCGCGAGCGTGTCGACTTCACGAAAGCTCTGTAGAAAATCGTGCCAGTCCACCGGCGCTACGCCGCCCGCGTCCGGCTCGATCACGTCGCAGCAGCCATGAATGAACTTCAGAGCGGTCACCGAACGCACCTGCTCGAAGCTATCGCCCGGGCGGACGGTCTCGATCTCCGGTCGCTTCCCACCCAACGCATCGAGAAAGCTCGCAAGCCAGCCGCGTTCAAACGCCCAGGCTCGGCTTCCGAGCTCGAAGCCGAGCCGTTCGCCTCGGACCCACACCGAGATCACCGGTCGGCTCTGCCCGCCGGCGCGGTCGACCACCGAGTCGATCCAGCGGTACACGTCGGAGCCGACGATGGAGCGCGACAGGGTGTCATCGAGAATGAAGGCGGGAAGCTTGTGGCCACCGCGCTCGAACACCCCGAGGCCGCGATGGGGATAGTCATCGCGCAAGAACTGAGAGGCGGCGCCAAAACTGTAGAGCGTATCCGTGTCGCTGAGGAAGCGCGGCACCTCGGTGGTCCAGGCCAGCTCCGGGAGCCAAATGCCGCTCGGTGCCTCGCCCACGAGCGATTCCCAGTACTCCGTGCTCATCTCGAGCTGGGCGCGAATGTCCTCTTCGGGCAGGAGCGCTGGCAAGCCGCCGTAGAACAGGCCTCCGAGGACCTCTACCTGCTCACGCAGAACGAGGGCTCGGATCCGCATGAGGAGCGGCTCGCGGAACTTGGAGAGAAAATCCAAGAGGTGGCCGCCGAAGTGGAGGGCGACGCGGAGAGTGGGCCGAGCCTCGAGGTGTTCGATGAAAGGCTCGTAGAATCGCTCACATGCGGTGGAAAGCTCATCCTTTCCAACCGAAAGCGGCTGGTGAAAGGGAATGACGAGCTGGAGCTGAATCGGTTCCATCGGGATGTGTATCCGGCGGAACCAAAGGCGAAGTCAATCGACCCCCTGGAGCGCATCTAGGCGCGATCGGGCCTCTTCGTGGCGCGCATCTTCATCGTTGGGAATGTACTGGAGCAGCTCCTGAAGCGACTCGACGGCCCGCTGGCGCTCTCCGAAGCGAATCGCCTGCTCCGCCGCGAAGATGTACGACTCGAAGGTTTCCTGTAGCTCACGCTCGGCCTTCCGGAGACTCTTGCCGATATCGTAGTAGAGCGGCGGTCGCTCATCGATGCCCTCCAAGAAGAGACTGGCCTTCTCGAAGTACTCGATCGAGCGCGCGAGGTTCGGTCGAGCGACCGTCCGTGTATCGAAGGCTGCCTTGCCTAGGTCGAAGAGCTGCTGCGCCCGGTCCACGTCTACTTCGGGCAGTGGACTCTCGTTCACCGAAATCCGAGCGACCCCCCACCGCGGCACCGAGCCCGCGAGGGGGTGGTGCACGAAGGCGATCAGATTGCGCCCGTTGTAGAGAAGCTCGCGCGGCAGGTCGATCGTGTGTCCCGCGGTCCAGCGCGCGGGGGAGGCCGGTGCGTGGCCAATGCGCTTGCCATTGAGCTCCACACTGACCTCGTCGTCCGTGTCGATGCCCCCGGTTGCGAACTCGAGGGTCGCCTTGCCCCCTTCGTAGTCGAAGGCAAAGGTAGCCGAACGCGGCGTGAAGACATCCACCTTGCCCGCGCCAAAGCGCAGCTCGGCGTTGCTCTCGTTGACGACGAAGACCTCGCCGCTCCGATCGACTTTCGGGCGATGATTGAGAACGAAGTAGGCGCCCACGGTCGCGGCACCCAAGACGAGCGCGAGGGAGAGCGCGGCAACGACTTTCGAGCGCGCGAAGCGACGGCGACGACGGCGACGACGCGACATCGATCCCGATGCCGAGGACGAACGAGAGCCTGAGCGATCACTGCCGAGGCGTACGGGCGTGTTCGGACGACGGCCGGCGCTCATCAACTCGCGCACCGAGTCGGACTCGAACGCTTGGGTTTCCGCATTCGCCAGATGTCGCCGTTGACTGGCATTGCCTCCGTCCCAGGCGAGCCGCGAGCCACTCGGCCGGTTCCCCTGCTCCTCTTCGTCGAGCTCCATCTTGAACTCGAAGGTCACCGGTCCCACGCCGATGCGGTCGCCGTCGTAGAGGTACGCCTCGGTGGTCAGGCTCTCGTTGAGGAAAGTTCCGTTGGCACTGCCGATGTCGCGAAGGACAAATTCTCCGTATTCGAAGGCGATCTGGCAGTGACCGCGGCTCACGTTGGTGTCGAGGAGCACGAGGTCGCAGGAGGGCATTCGGCCGATGGTGACGTGCGGCTGATCGAACTCAAACTCCCTCCCTTTGCCCTTGCCGGCGACGATGAAGAGCTTGAATCCCATACTCGCGGGAGTGTAGTGCGCCTCGCTCACCTCAGCCGCCTCGATACAGCCAGTCGAACACCAGGGGCCCCGCCAGAATCACCCAGATCGTCGGGAAGATGAAGACCACCAAGGGGATCAACATCTTGACCGGAGCCTCGCCCGCGGCCTTTTCAGCCCGCTGGAAGCGCTCGCTGCGCAGCTGGTCCGCCTGGATCCGCAGGGTCTTGCCGAGACCGGTGCCGAGCCGGTCCGCCTGGATCATCGCCGAGAGAAAATTCGAGAGGGCCGGCAGACCGACCCGTGAGCTGACGGATTCCATCGCTTCTGCGCGGGTCTTGCCGACGCGGATCTCTCCGAGCATGCGCGCGAGCTCGTCGCGGAGTGGGCCGGCTTTTCCGCGATCCACCACCTTCGCGATCCCTGCGCCGAAATCGAGCCCCGCCTCCACGGAAAGCGTCAACAGATCGAGTTGGTAAGGCAGGTCACGCAGAATCAGCGCGTGCCGCTGCTTCACCTTGTCGCGCAGCCAGACGAAGGGATAGACCGCGCCCAAGACGAAGGTCGCAAGCGACAGCCAGATGGACCAACCGGTGGCGAGAGCGAACCACACGCCAAGGGCAAGCCCCCCGAGGCCCGCGAGCATCGCCCAGAGGAGCAGCTCCGCAGGGCTCAAGCCCTGGAGCCCCCCTGCCATCACGATCGCACGCTTGACCCGCGAGTCGAGCCTCTCAGGCACCACGTGGCCAAACTGGCGCACCCACGTTTCGACGAGGGCCCCTCTGCGTGGGCGATTTCGACGATCCTGTCCCAGGCGCGCGATGGCCACCGCGGCGCGCACCCGCGAGGTCGCATAGTGGGCAAGGAGGAACGCCACCGTGGCGCAGAGGATGGGAACCAAAAGCTCCATCACACGCGCACCGCAATGACACGCCGAATGAACAACGCGCCACACGCCTCCATCAACACGACCAACGCGATCATCGTGTAGCCGAACCAGTGGCTCAACATCGGCCGAGTGAGGTCCGGTCGGATCGCGTCAAAGGCGAGCCATACCAGGACCGGCATCGCGCCAATCACGACCCCCTGGAGCCGGCCTTGCGCCGTGAGCGCACGGATACGTCCTTCGATCCGGAAGCGTTCCCGGATTGTGCTCGCGATCCGGTCGAACATCTCCGCTAGGTTGCCACCGAGTGACCTCGCCGTATTGACCGCGGTCACGACGAGCAACAGATCATCGCTGCCGACCCGGCCCGCGAGATTCTCGAGCGCTTCTTCCGTGCTCGCGCCGAGGCGAATCTCCCGCACGGTGAGACCGAACTCCTGCGACAAGGGTGCGGAGGCTGTACGCCCCGTCTCCTCGAGCGCCTGCTGAAAGGTCATCCCCGCCCGGAGGGCCGCTGCGAGGCCGCCGAGCGCGTCGACGAGCTGGCGCTCGAAGAGTTTGATGCGACGGGCCCGATAGAAGCGGACGAGCAGGGTCGGGCTAGCCGCCCCAAATCCGACGAGGACGACCGTGACAACGGGGCCAAAGAGCAAGAGGCCCAGTGCCGCCCCCAAGGCCGTGATCGCCACCGTGAGGATCACGAGCTGACGCGGCCCGACGAAGAAGAACATTTCCGAGAGGTCGCTCACCCGCCGAGCCAGGTAGCGCTCCTCGTACTGGGCAAAGGCGCGCCGGAGCACGTCGATGACGACCACCGTGAGAAAGAAGACCGCGCCCGCGGTCATGAGAAGAACGAGCACGTCCATCAGTTCGGCACCGTCTCGGTCTCGCGGCGGTCGCCGCGAATGATCTCGACCTTGAAGATCTTGGACTGTGTCTTCGAGATCCGTTTCGAGCGCTCACCGGTGAGCAGGGTCTGGAGAGTCGTACGACCTTCTCCGAGGTCATAGATCTCGTTGTCCTCCGGCGAACGCAGCGTGAGGTAAAGCTGGCCGAGCTCCTGCCCCAAAAGAAGCATCTCCGCCGCCTCCGGGAGCACGTGCAGGGTGACCGTGTTGTAGGCGCGCTCCGCCTCGCTCAAAAGCCTCCGGTTCGTGCGACCCCCGATCCTTCCCGTTGCGAGGACGATCACGTTCTGAAGCATCGTGACCGCGGCCATGTCCCGCCTCCCGTCGCGAAAAACGCCGAGCACGTCGACCCGGTCGCCCGGCTCGATCCAGTGGTGCACAGAGCTTTCCGGGCTGACGCGTACGGACACGGCACGCCCCTTCTCCTGAATCGTACTCGAGAGCTTCTGATCACCGGCGAGCGTGTGAATGTGCGAGTAGAGAAGCACGTCACCCGCGAGCATGGGCGTTCCGAGCTTTCGGCCCACCACCGGCGCGCGATTGAAGTCTTCTACCGTGACCACCGACCGCGTCACTGAGCGGCGCGGCAAGGTGCCTACCGCCAATGCTTCGCGGGTCAGGGTATCGCCGACCTGCAAATCGCGGTTCGCGACGATCACCTCCACCGGGTCCCAACCGCGGGTAATCGCCTCGCGCTGCTTCTTGACGAGCAAGTAAGCCACGACACCGGCGAGAACCGCGAAGACCGCGGCAATGATGAGGGGAGTACGTCCTTGCAGCATGGTCATCTCACGGAATGGGCAAGCTCAGGCCCGTGTGAATGGAATCGATGTAGATGTCGAAGGTGTTGACGAAGAGTCCAAAGACCGAGACGCGCCCGGCGCCGTCGGGTTCGGGCAGGTAAGGCACAAAGAGTACGACCGCCATCATCAGGAGGAGCAGGCCGTACTCCGTGGTGGCTTGGCCGCGTTCACTCTCATGGATTCGTTTCATCGTCGCGCCTCCCATCGCAGGGTGGCCGTGCTCTTCGCCTGCCCTGCTTCCTCGTCGCTGTAGACCGCGAGGTCGAGGTTCTCCTCCCCGTCGCCGAAGGAGGCGAACGCCCGCCGTCCATCTGAGAGTTGCGCGCGGGCCGGACCAAAGCGCTCTCCGTATCGCTCGATCAACGCATCGCCCTCGACCCTGCAACTCAGAGTCACAACCTCGCGCACTACCGCACCGTCGCGGCTCGCGCTGTGGTGGAGGGGCTCGCAGCTCTCGTCGATCGGAGCGCGTACGGTGTAGCCGCCCTCTCCAAAGAAACGACGACTCACCCACGCCACGGAGACCTTGCCCTGGCGAGCGACCACGACGCTGCGACGCTCGTCACCGTCGGACGCGGTCAAGAGCTCCTCCTCTTCG
Organism: uncultured Bdellovibrionales bacterium; assembly: GCA_964468125.1. Taxonomy (GTDB): domain Bacteria; phylum Myxococcota; class XYA12-FULL-58-9; order XYA12-FULL-58-9; family CAYXVF01; genus CAYXVF01. The sequence goes on from CAYXVF010000007.1 coordinate 34,488, forward strand.
TTGTAGCGGCGACTCACCACAAACCCCTCGCCGCGCCAGACCGCTTCGTAGTGCTCGACGATGGTGATCGGGTCGTCCATGCTCAGGAAGTAGGCGAGCTGTCGCTCATCACCATTGAGACGAACCCCTTCCCCGGCAGACAGGAGCCGATGCTCCGGGTAGTAGGCCCAGCGCAGATCGACCGGTGCACGACCGTCGCGGGCGGCGGCCACACCAGCGAGTGCCGCGAGCGCGCATCCGGCGAGGAGCACCATCGGAAAAGTACGGATCATCGACACCTCCTGGATTGGGCATCGGCGCACCCCATGAATGCGTTGCCTCGAGCGTTCAGGGCCTCGAGCATGTTGCTGCAGAGATCGCGGGGGTTGTCGAAAATCGGCAAGGTCTCGAACGACGTCACCGCGCCGTCCTCCTGTAGCTGCCCGCGCGAGACCCCGGTACGGCTGAAGGGATTGAACTGCCCGGCGAGCTCTTCGTAGCGTTCGCGATCAACCGCAACGCAGGAGCGGGCGTCGAGATAGGGGCGCGACACGACGTAGCGTCCCGCGTCCTTCGCCCCAACGAGGCCGAGAAGCCCACCCACCAGACCTCCGCCGGGAAGAACCTTCGGTGCCTCATCGTGAAAGCGCTCGACGACGTGCGCAAAGGCGCGCCGCGACTCGACCGACTCACTGGGCAGAACCGAGTAGCCGCTGTTGATTCGCCAGCTGTCCACGAGGAGCGTGGAGTCAACCGGCTGCCCTTCGTCGCGAAGCTCCCGTCCCTGCTGCCCCTGCACCACCGGGGTGAGGTCAAAGCGCGAAACCTCGGCGAGCGCAGCGAATCGTTCCCGGTCAGAGGCGCGCACCGGCGCAAGAATGCGAACGGAGCCGCGGCCGGTGACGAGACCGCGGTCGTTTAACCCGGCCCGTTGAAAGAAGCCCGCCGCGATGTCGTTCGTAGAGCCTCCCAATCCCAGCGCTCCGAGGATGAGAGACACGGTCGCGTTCGGCGCGGGGATCTCGAGGTTGGCCACGTCGGGAAGCACCGGCGCGCGCTCCTGGCGAGCTGCCGTCGGGAGCATCACCGCCGAGACGCTTTGCCGTGCCTGACCTGGAAGAAGCCTCGTGCGTGCCGCGTCGAGATCGAGATAAAGCGCACCGACGCGGTCCCGCACGCGATCCCTGGCCTCGTTGAACTTCTCCGTATGCCTGGCGTTTTGACTCTCATAGTCCGAAAGGGGCTCTTGCGCGAAGGCCCAGGTATTGAATCGCGCGATCTCCTGGGACTTGAGCTTAAAGAGGCCGACATCGATCAGGTAGACGGAGCCGTAGAACACGCCGATGAGAAGCGGCATGATCAAAGCGAACTCGGTCAACGCGGAGCCGCGCTCGTATTTCTCCGTTCGCCCTCTCATCAGAACATCATCGTGTTGTCGGCGAAGAAGTCTGCGATCACACCGCTCAATCCCAGGCTACCCAGGAGTCTGTCGGTCACGACACTCTTTGGCGCAAGGCGAGCGCCCCAGTAGGGATTGAAGAGATTCGGCGGCTCCCGCCAGGCACCAGGGCGATGGTAGTAGACCTGCGCGCGGGCAATCGCGTTGACCCCACGAAGCGCTCCCGTCCCCAGGAGCCCGTCTTCCCCGATGCGCGCGTCGAGACTCGCCACTTCTTCGCCGCGCCGGATCTCGAAGCTCAGATCCGACCCGGATTCCATTTCCCCCGGCGTCTTGTTCAAGAACACCCAAACGTCGGGCTGGTTGTAGTCGCGCACACCGTCAGCGGCGGCGTCGCTCTTCGACTTGAACCGAAAGTAGCGGCCGAGGCCTCGCCACTGGAGCCGCTGGCCGAACTCGTTCTCGTCGACGCATTGGAAGCCCGCCGCGTCTGGATCGCTCACCAGGGTAAAGAGCCTGGCTCCGAGAAAACCGGTGCTACCGTAGTCGTCGGGCTTCTCGTAGCGGCAGTAGCGATAGCCATCGCGGCCGGACTGCAGACTCGCAAAACCATCCCGCGCCGCGCGCGCGAGCGCAGGAATCGTCAAGATTCCGGTGCGAATGTCTTTCGAGGCCATCACCTCGCCGCGGGAGAGAAACGACGCTTCGTCCGCGCTGCGACCGGTATCCTCGAGCGTGTTCTCGTCGCCGAGACGAGTTAGGAGCTTCGAGGTCCCCTCGAATTGCAGGCCCGCAAAACCGGTCGCGAGCTCGTTGAGGCGTTCGCTGAGCCGCTTGCCCGCGCGTCGAGTGGACTTCTCCTGCGTCACCGATTCGAGCAGCTCGAGGGGCTCGGTGATCTCGTCGAGGATCCCGTTGCGCCACACGATCGTTCGCTGCCGCGCACCCGCAGCGAAGCGCGACGCATTGATCACCTCTGCAAACGCCCGCTTTGATTCCGGAGACTTTTGGAGCGCCCCCGGGTCGAAGGCGTCGATGTAGGCGTACACGTTGTAGGCGTTGAACGCGTAGGAGAGTGGGTGCAAACGCGCCCGCGGATCGTTTGCTTCGGCGATCTCTGGAGCTCCTTCGAGCAGGCGAGCGGTAGTGCTCGCCACCATGCCCGCCGCCATCGCGGTGTAGAGGGTGCTGAAGGCTGGCTCGCTCGCAAGTGCGGCCTCGAGGGCCGTCAGCTTCACCTCCAGCAAACCCGCCCGCACCTCGTAGACCGCTTGCAGCGATTGGCCGATGCCTTCGAGCGCCGAACCGGCGCTCGCGGTGAAGGGGATCGCGCTCAAGAAGCGACCGTAGGAGGTCGTGATGTCTCCGAGGTATCCGATGACCCCCACCGAGTAAGTCGAGCGCGAGACTTCTGCGTGCAGCTCGAGCAGCTCGAGCTGTCGAGCGGCGATCGCGCGGTTGCTGAAAGCGATGAAGTTGAAGCTCCGCGCAGACTGAGTGGCGAGCGAGTAGGCCGATGCATCGGCTGCGTTTTGCAGGGTGATCTTCTCGTAGACGGCGCGAGAGAAGTTGTAGGAAGTGTACATGCCGATCGCGAGGATCACGAGGGCTACAACCCCAAGTAGCGCCACCTGGCCGCGTTCGCGACGCGATGCTCGTCGCAAGCTCATGGTGCTTCTCCGAGGCTGAACCACACGGGCTCGCGGCGGTTGTCCTCAAACAAATTCGACTGCATCTGCATGGCGTAGCTTGCGCGCAGAGGCAGGAGATAGAGGTCGTGGCGCTCGGCGAGCCATCGCAGGGTCCGCACTTCCTTGAGCCACTGGCTGGTCGTGAAGAAATCGTCGATGGGTCCGTCGCCGTCCGAAGAGCGCACCGCGTCCGACAACGTGCGCCCATCGCTCAGGCGCGTCTCGAGCTGCACCCAGTCACCCAGGTCGCTATTGAACGTCCGGCTATGCAGAAGCTCCTGCGCGAGCCAGAGCTCGAAGAGAATCCGGTTCACGAGCGGGATCCGCAGCGGATAGAGCACACGCACCTCGAGGGCGAGCGTGCCGAGCCCGTCGGGCGTGTTGGGATCGGCGAACATCGCCACGTCGTCAAAGTCGATCTCGCCGCTCGGGTAGCGCAGGGGCGCGCGCGGATCGACCGATTCGGAGAGGCGCGCCTGTCGGCTCGCCCACTCCCGAGCCGCCTCGAACTCTTCGCGGGTCGGGCGGGTCACGGCGACTTCGATGAGGGAGATGTCCTGAGCGAGCCCGGCGATCTCGACGCCCAGCAGATCGCCGGCGAGACGCTCCACGGTGGCGGTGCCCGTGTCCACAGCCTCGGTGATCTCAGCGGCAGCTTTGACCTTGGCCCACGTTGCGAGATAGCGGCCGGCGTCATCCGTGCGATCGTAGAGGGGCAAGGTCGCCACCAGCGCGGCGTTGCGCATGACGTTCCAGTCCGCGTTGTGCACGATGCCCGCGCGGGTCGCGCAGTAGGCGGCGTATTCGGTGAGAATGCGACCGTGCTGCACGAGCATCAGCTGCAGCGCGCCGAGGGCGGCGAAGATCATCACGGGCATGATGATCGCCGTCTCGACCAGTGCTTGGCCGCGCTCGCCGCGGCGACCGCGACCCGTATGGGACCCAAGGCTCTTCAATGACCTACTTCCTGACGAGGCGCCCCGCCGGCGAAGGCGGACGCGCTCCCTTTCCTTATCGGCACCGGCAGGTGCGCTGGTGCGTGAGTCCGGCGATCGAAAACCGAGCTAAACGCCTGATTTTTGGTGGATTTCCACAGGGCTGGGCGGAGCCCAGGGCCCGCCCGGTCGAGCTGCACGCCGCGCCCGTCGCCGATCTGTGGTGGCCTGTCCACAGATGTGTTCGACATCCTACAGGGACACACCACACTTTTTGCCGCCGATCGCGGTTTTCCGGGCCTTCTGACGTGGGTGGGTGATGGTCCGATGTTTGCAGAACCTTTCCGCGGCATGGATCGTTCCAAACTGAGAGTCTCATCATTCGCGCTCGCGCTGTCGGTGACGGTCGGCTGTGGCGTCGAATGGGTGGACGTAGAAGGAAGCGCTGTCGACTCGAGCCTCTTTGTCCCGAACGGGAGCACCGGCGGGGAGCAGAACGCGGGCGGCAACGACAACGACTCGGCGCTCGACTGTCCCGTCGACGAGCAGGCCGAATGGTCACGCTCGGGCTATCACGATTTCCTCCAGGCGAATTGCGGCCTCTGCCACCTCTTCGGTGAGCCCGCCACCGGCGCCTTCGCAGACCCGGACCTCTCTGTCGCATACTCCGAGTATTCGCTGCGCCCGGAGCAGGTCGTCGAGTTTTCGCTGAGCGCCACGCACAAGCCACCGTTCACGGGCCCGCATCTGCAGCCTGAGCTCGATGCGATCCTCGACGACTGGGAGGCGGTGCTGGGGCGCGTTGCCGCATGCGAGGCCGCGGAAGCGGAGAACACGAACGACACGGAGTCACCCGGCGAGGAGCCTCGGGAAATCGTCACCGACCCGCTACTCGCGACCGTTGTCGAGTTCACCGCCCCGCTCGCCATGAACGCGACCGAAGAGGGGGTCACGCTGAGCTGGGAGCTCGCGAGCGCGCTGACGAGCGTCACGACGCCGGCGAGCCTCACCGACGTCGTCTTCGAGCTGACGGTTCGCACGGTGGAGACCGCCACCGGGCAGCGCGCCTACCTGTTCTCCTCCCCCACCTTCAGCACGGGACCGCAGGCACTGAGCTTTGGCCGAATCGAAGTCCGCGTAAATGCCGCTAGGCCGAGCAGCGCGACGACCTTTCACAGCCTCGCGATCGCCGTTCCTTCAACGAGCACGATGACCGCGACCACCTCGGCGATGCCGGTCCCCTTCGACTTCAGCGCGAGCGACACCCTCGAGGTGGGCTTTGGCTTCATCAACGCCATCGACGACTTCGATCCCACCGAGCCTCCGCCGGTGGGTGGCGGAGACGACCCAGTCGGCGGCGGTGCTGATCCGGTTCCCGGCGTCACCTTCGCAACACTGAGCACCGGCGACGGGGTCTTCGCCCTCGAGTGCGTGAGTTGCCATTCAGCGGCGAATCCTGCTGGCGGACTCGATCTCACGAGCTACATGAGCACGCTCATGACGGTCACACCGAACGACCCGGATGCGAGCACGCTCGTGCAGCGCATGGAAGACCCAATGAACCCGATGCCACCAGCGGGGCTCTTGCCCCAGGCAATGATCGATAGCGTCCGCGAATGGATCGCATCAGGAGCACCTGAGGGCTGAGGCCCTCCGGAGAGACGAGAGAGAGGAGTTGAGATCGTGAGCCATCTGCTTCTTCTAACCCTGCTGAGCCAAGCCCCTCAGGTTGAGACGGAGTTGGTCCTGAGCGAGGCCAACCCGGAGGAAACGATCACCATCGACATTCCTTCCGGCGAGGTGTCGATTCTGCAGCTGAACGTCCTCGACCCGGACTTCCCAGACGAAGGGGAGCTCTACATCAACGAGATGGGGCCGATCGCGCTCTTTCCCGGCGGAAACGGCGGCCTCGACAGCCAAACCGTCAACATCAACATCGCGCTCTCCCCGGAGCAGCAGGGTTGGTTCGTGGCCGGCCAGAATGCCCTGCGCTTCACCCGGGTCGCGACCGCGGGATACACGATTTTTAGGATCACCGCTCTCGGCGATCTCGCTCTCCTCACCTACGACGCGGTCATGCCCACCACGGACCCGGTGGACCAAGCGATGGAGAAGGCCTCCCTGCTCTATCGCCGGCTCGTCGGCCTACGCACGTCCGTGGACAACCCAACGGTCCGAGCGATGGCCGACTACATCGCCATCGACGATTGGGTCGGTGCGGCGATGGTCGCGACCGAGGAAGCGGGCTTCTACAACCACGTGGTTCGGGATTTTGCCGCGAAGATGTCAAACCAAGAGGTGAGCGTTGGAGCGCCACTCAACGACTTCGTAGCGACGATCGTAGGCATCACCCGGGACGAGCTCGATGCGCGTGAAATGCTCACCGGCGACTTCTTCTATATGGCGACCGGCGACGCAGTGGCCGTGCCCTTGGACGTTCTTCAGGATGTGGTGACCTCGAACAATCACTACTCCGCCCTCGAGAACGAGCGCTACGACCTCGCTGCAGTTCTGAGCCGCATCGATCAGCAGTACATTCGCGACCCCTCTGCGACCGACGAGCTCGTAAGCCACCCGGAACCCGCCGGGGTGCTGACCACGCGAGGCTGGATGGAAGCGCACGCGACCGCGGGGACCAACCGACGACTCGCGGAGTTTGCGATCAGCGAGTTCACCTGCACGGAGATGGAGCAGTGGGCGGACTCGACGAGCCCAGACGCATTCGTCTGGCGCGACGTGGACCGCTTCCCTGCCGGTGATGCCGCCCGCTACCAGACCGAGTGCAAGTCCTGCCATGCGAACCTCGATGCGTTCGCCGGCGCCTTCGCGCGCTTCGACTTCGAGAACGGGTTCACGAAGTACGCGCCGTACTACGCGGACGGCGAGGATGACCCGGACGCGATGAAGCAAGAACCCATGGGCGTCTCCGAGAAGATGACCCACAACTCGGACGTCTTCCCGGAGGGATACTCGCTCACCGACGACCACTGGACGAACCTCGCCCGAAGCCCGGCAAACGAAGCACGCTTTGGTTGGCGCGGCGATGTGAACGAAGGGCAAGGAATCGCGAGCTTCGCGGAGGCGATCGCCAACTCGACGGCCTTCTCGCGCTGCATGGTCGAGCGGGTATTCAACGAGGTGTGCCTCCGTGCTCCAAGCGCTGCCGAGCTCGAGCTCATCAGTGGCCTCGCCTGCGACTTCGAGGCGAGCGGATACAACCTCAAGCAACTCTTTCAAACCGTGGCTGCTCGTCCCGAGTGCCTCGGAGCGCACTAGGAGATGGGAACCATGGCGAAGATTCTGCTGCGCTCACCGATTCTGCTGGCGCTCGCTCTCGCAGCCTGCTCGGCGGAAGAAGTTCAACCGACCGAGCAGGTCGCGATGAGCGGTGACGATGGGACGGGCTCCTCGAGTGGCCCGAATACACCGACCGAACCGGGCGGCGGCGCGACACCGGACGAACCGACGGACCCCATCGTGCCAACCCCCGAGCCCGTTGAGGTATGCACGGCTCCCGTGGCGACGGCCGCGGTCCCCGCCGAAGCCTCGGTGGTGCGTGCTAATCGTGCCCTCGACAATTTCGTCTCCTGCCTCGGGACCGGCACACCGAGTCGCGCTTCCGTCGACGCCTGGCGTGAAAACCGCGCGGCGCTGTCGACGACCGGAGACGCGGAGACAATCGGCGCCCCGGTGCTCCAAGCGCTCAACTCGATCGCGGCCGAAGTCTGCAACGATCTGGTCGAGCTCGAAGGCGCCCCCGAGGCGACGCCGAGGATATTTGCCGGGGTCGACCTCGACGCCGGAGCCCTGAGCGAGCGCGAGTCCGTGATGCAGCGGATCGCCCGTTCGTGTTGGGGCCGAGAAGCGAGCAGCGCAGAGCGCGAACGCCTCGCCTCCGGCCTGGATGAAGCCTTTGCGGAAACCCCGGACCCGGGAGCGCGCATCGAGGGGTTGTTCCTGTGCACCTCGATGTTGAGCTCCCTTGCAGCGATCGAGATTTAGAGCTCAGAACGTTTGGAGTGAGGACCCATGCACGAGAAAGAAATCCAAGAACGAGAAGAAGAAAAGGCGGCGCGCGAGCTCGAGCGTCGTCGAACCTCCTACCGTGAGTTTTGTGAGGCCCATGGTCGACCCAAAACCCGACGGGAGTTTCTCGAAGCTTGCGCCATCGGCTTTGGCGGCTATGTCATGCTGCCCACCACTTCGTCGCTTCTCTTCACCCCGGAAGCGTGGGCACAAAGCGGCGAGTGCCCTGCGCCCGTTCCTGCCAACGATCCGAACCGGCTGAGCCCGATCGTGAGCATCTCGCTCGGCGGCGGCGCAATGCTCTCGGGCAACATGGTGCCCATGGGTCAGGACGGAAACCCTCTGCCCTCCTACGACAAGATGGGCCTCGGCCGCTCCCCGAATCTGGTCTCCCGCTTCGGAGGGGCCCGGTTCTTCGAGCGCAGCCAGCTCCTGGCCGGCATCGAGTCGGTCACGACCCAGGCCACGCGCGACAACACCGCTGCGGTCATGATTGCGGTGCGCTCCGGCGACGACTCGCGCAACAACCGCATGAATATCGCTGGCCTCACGGCCGCCGCGGGCCTCACGGGAGAGGTGCTCCCGGATCTCGGCAGCAGCCGTCACATGGATGCCTTCGTGAGCTCCGCCTCGCCCCTCCAAGTGCGACGCTTTGGAGACCTGGCCAACGCCGCTTCCGGTGGCGGCTCCGGCGCGCTCGCGGTCCTCAGCCGCGAGCAACGTGCCTCGCTCCAGAACACGATCTTGCAGCTGAACGAAGAGCAAGCCCTCACCCTGGCTCAGCGCGGCCGGGGAGACGTGGCCGGCTTTCTTGCCCGGTGCGCTTCGCAGCAGAACTACCAGAACGCGACCGCCGAGCCGCCGCCGATCGACGTGCGTCAAACGCCCGCGCTCGCCGCGGCGTGGGGCGTGGATGCGGGCACCGGCGACGGAGACCGCGAGGTGGTCTTCGGTTCCATGTTGCTCGCGAGTCTTCGGGGCTCTGCAGGACACGCGATGTTCGAGATCGGCGGCTACGACTACCACAACAACACCCGAACCCGTGGCGACGAGCGCGACTTCGAGGCGGGCGAGCTCATCGGTCGCACGCTCGAGACCGCGGCGCTCACGGGGCAGAAAGTGTTCATCTACGTCAGCAGCGACGGCGCATGCGTATCGCCCACGTCCGATGCAGATGATGCGCCCTGGCGGTCTGACCGGGGGAGCGCGGGCTCGATGCAGCTCTATGCCTACGACCCTGCGGGGCGCCCGAACCTCGCCAATGGTTGGCAGGTCGGCTGGTTCAACGACGCACAGGCGGCGGACACGTCGGTGATCGGCGGTGCGGAATCCGGAGCGGCTGCTGCATTCTTGAACTACATGGCCTTCAACGACAAGCTCAACATCGGCCAGAACCTGGTCTCAAACGTGTTTCAACCGTCGGACATCGAGCGGGTGGTGAAGTTCGGAGCGTAGGCGATCACTCGTAGCGAATGGCGTCGACGGGGCGGGCGCGGGCGCCTTTGAGCGCTGGGTAGAGCGTCGCCAGATGTGAAATCACCATCGCCGAAATAGCGACCAGCGCGACCTCGAGCGGCCGGACGCGCACGGTGAGTGAATCGACCATGTAGACGTTCGCGGCGATCGAAATCCTCATCGCTTCGAGCGCGCTACAGACGAGCAGTCCGAGGGCGATCCCAACGGCCGTGCCCACGCCGCCAACGAACCAGCCTTCCATCACGAAAATCCGCATGATGCTCGTGTCGCGGGCACCCATCGACTTCAGGACGCCGATCTCCGCCGACTTCTCAACGACAGCCATGAAGAGCGTCGATGCAATGTTGAACGCCGCCACGACGATGATGAAGCTCAGTACGAGAAAGAAGACGATCTTTTGAAGCGAGAGCGCGCGAAAGATCCCCTCGTTCAGTTTTCGCCAGTCGAGGGTACGATAGGGGTAGCGTCCGATCGCGCGCAGCACGCGATTCGCGGTGAGCTCCACCCGATCCGGCTGGGTGACGCGCAGCTCGACGCCGGTCACCGCCTTCCCCATCCCCATCAGCTTCTGCGTGGCGTCGATCGACGCATAGACCAGGCGTGAGTCGAACTCGTACATGCCCGAGCGAAAGGCGCGCCCCAGGCGAAAGCGCATCCGCTTGGGGGCATTTCCCCGCGCTCCGGCAAGCCCTACGGGTGTCGAGAGCAGGACGATCGAGCCCTCTTCGAGGTCGAGTTTTTCGAAGAGCTCCGCCCCGACCACCAGTGTTGGAACGCCATCGCGGTCCTGGACTGCATCGGTGAGCGCGGCGCTCGCCTCGTCGGCGCTCGAGTAGCGCACGCAGCCTCCCTCGACGATCTCCCGACACAGATTTCCGCCGATCCCGGTAACCTCCGCCGCGCTCGGAACTTCGATCCCTTTCAGGAGAATCGTGAAGGCTCGGTCGCCGGCGCTCATCATCGCTTCGTTGAAGGTGAAGGGGCTCGCGGCAGTGACATCGTCGAGCTGTACGACCGTATCGCGAATATCGTCGTACTCGATGAAATCGTGGCCGTATTTCTGCACCACGAGATGGGCATTGGTGGAGAGGATTTTGTCCTGAACATCCTGCTGATAGCCGCTCATCACCGCGGTCACCGCCACCAGCGCCGCAACGCCGAGGGCCACACCGCCGATCGCAACGACCGCGGTCAGTGACACCGCCGCACTCCGATCGCTTCCGAGGAGGTGCCGCAGGCTCACCATCAGCTCGAACCCCCGGCCGCGGCGCGCCACGTCGCTGCGAAGTGCGTCGGCCTTGTACATGAAGGCGAGCGAGCCCCCCACGATGCTCATCACCCAGCTCGCAAAGAGGCAGAGCACGGAAGTCCGGACCCACATCTCACCAAAATAGCGGTAGCCCGGAGGTCGGGCGGCGTACATGTCAAAAAATGACTCGCCCGCGCCAGGACCGATACCGAACACGCTCTGCCAGCCGACGGCGAGGTGCACGCCGACCAAGACGCCCACCAGCATCATCAGGGCCTGGGTCTCGTAATAGGCGATCCGTCGCCCGATCCACCCCATCACCGTGCCCGCAAGCCCGAGCACCAAGACGGCGGCGGTGAAGAGCAGCTCCGGATGAGCGCCGCCCCACTGCTCGACGTCGAAGAAAATCGCGATCCGGGCCACAGGGAGCATCACCGCCGCAGTCAGCGCCCCGAGAGCGAAGGCGCCCCAGTGGAATTGGCGGCGCCAAACCGACAAGATGAGGCCCCAGATCAAAAAGAGCCACAGGAGCTTCACAGCGGTCCAGACCTGGCCTGCGATCCATGCGAGATAGGAGCGGCGCGGCTCTTCCGCGCGAGGTTTCGGTGGGCTATTCACAGCGTCGCAGGGGGCTAGCATAGGAACGGTATGGGAACCAGAGTCTCCAAGTGGATCTCCGCGGGGGTCTTGAGCTTCGCAGTGCTCAGTCCAGCGAGTTTGCCTCTGGAAGCCACCGAAGCCCAGGCGAGCGACAGCCTCCGCGCCCGCCGCTTCGACAAGGTACAGGGGGTCACGATCTCCACCCACCGCATCGGCCTCGAATGGGGAACCGATGTGATCGGTCCCACTCTCGATCACATCGCGTCCGTCGGTGCCAACTGGGTCGCGATTCACCCCTACGCGGGAATCGGATCGGACGGCACCGTGCGTTTCGATCGCTTCGACCCGGAGGCCTACGCGGAATCTGTGCGCCGACCGATCCGAGAAGCCCACGCCCGGGGACTGAAGATCCTGGTCAAGCCGCACCTCGCCTACTGGGGCACCGGCTTCAGCTGGCGCGGCGAGATCGACTTCGAAGGTGAGGCGCTCAAACGCTTCTTCGAGGACTATCGCCGATGGACGGTCTACCTGGCCGAGCTCGCCGCAGACGCGGATGCCTTTTCCGTCGGATGCGAGCTCGACCGTCTCCTACAACATGAAACTCAGTGGCGCTCGATCATTGCAGAGGCGCGAGGGAAGACCGATGCCCCTCTCACCTACGCGGCCAACTGGCCCACCTACGAGAAGGTGCCGTTTTGGGACGCCCTCGATGCGATCGGGATCCAGGCGTACTTTCCGCTCTCGGAGAATCCATCGCCAACGCGCACCGAGCTGAAGCAGGCCTGGGACGGCTTGATGAAGAAGCTGCGCGTCTACTCCCGGTCGAAAAACAGGACCGTGGTCTTCACCGAGCTCGGCTACAATCATTCGACCGAGACGGCGCGCAAGCCCTGGGACTACGGCGTCGAGCACAACGCTCGCGCCGCATCGCTGCAGCGGCTCTGCTTTGAGGTCGCGCTCGAAGCGGTCGACGCTGAGCCGAGCGTCGTCGGCTCATTCCTGTGGAAATGGTTCCCCGAGCCACACCCAAACGGTCGGACCTACGCGCTCGCGACCGACGAGCTCAAAGCGTTGATCTGCGATCGCTGGTGCAAGACGGAGCCCTGAGAGGCTCAGCCGGTCACGAAGCGGTAGCCGATTCCCCTGACCGTGAGAAAGTGGCTCGGCTTCTGCGGGTCATCTTCGAGTTTTTGGCGCAGACGGCTCACGAAGTTATCGAGTGTACGGTCGGTACCTGCGTAGTCGTACCCCCAGACCTTGGCGACGGGATCTCGAGCTCGAGCCTGTGGATTTCGCGCAGCACCTCGAAGCCATTCATCTTTGGGAGCATCACGTCGAGGAGTACCAGATCCGGGGTGTTGTCCACCGCCGTGGTCAACCCTTCATCCCCATCCGGAGCCGCCTGGACCGAATTTCCCTCGAACTTCAGGTTTCTATACAGCCCCTGGGCAATCGATGGCTCGTCTTCGATAACCAGTATTCGCTCCATCCGATCCCTCAACAGCCAGCGCGCATTCACGCTGCCCCCACGATGAAGCTCGCGCCGATGGAGGACGGAAGTCAGCGGCATGGGATCCAGTTTCATCAGACGGGCTCTAGCAGCTCTTTGTCACGGGAGTATCACCGCCCGGTCGGGGTTCCTTTTTTCGACCGTGACCAAATCATGACCTGCCGGTGGACCCCTCGAGACTGTCCTAGGGCGATTCTTTGGGCGCCTGACCGGCCCAAGGAGGACAGACATGGTCATTCGCATCAGCCTCGTCGCGGAAATCGCCCTGACCGCGCTCCCTGCCCCGGTGAGTGCCGGGGAGACGACTGCGAAGCGACAATTGTGGTTGCGCGCACTGCAGGCCCGCGACGAAGGGAACGCGGCGGCTACATCGTCTCGATGAGACGAAGCCACTGCTTTGCAACGTTCGAGTGGGTCGCGTTCTTCGACTTGGCCGCCCGTTCGAGCGCGCGGCGGGCCGGGACCTTGCGACCCGCGTAGTAGTTGCCGATACCCATGAGCAGGTACGCCTGGCCGCTGTCCGCCAGCTTCCCGGTCTTGATCGCGGCCTCCGCCGAATCGACGGCCTTTTGCCATTTCTCCTCCTCGAGGAGGAGCTGCGTGAGGCGGAGATAGAGATCGGGAGAGCGCGCGATCTTCGCGGCCTGCTGCAGCGGGGGTACGGCTTTTTCGACTTCTTTCGCCCGCACATATGCGTCGGCAAGAATCTTCAGGTGCTCTTCGTCGCGGGGGATCGTCTTCTTTCCGAGCTCCTTTTCGAGCACCTGCGCGCCCTTTAGCGGCACGTCTTGGTAAATAAACATCTGAGCGAGCTGCTTGATGTTGTTCGGCTTGGTGACATAGCCGCCTTCATAAGCGAGCTCGAAGACCGCAAGTGCACGCTTTTCGTCGTTGATCTCGCTGTAGAGCCCGCCGAGCTGCAGCCAATAGGTGGCCTTGGGGTAGAGCTCGACCAAACTCTTGAGCGTAGTGATCATGTCGCGCTTCTTTTTTAGCTCATACTGCACTGCGCCCATCGATTGGAGCCAATTCTCCGGAGGCTTCGGCTTCGCGGCGATGGCGATGGCGAGCTGGTTGAGCGCTTTGTTCCAATCCTTCTTCTGGATGTAGGCCTGGGCGATGATGAAGCGCGTATCCGGTTTGGGGCTCTCGGCGTCTTTCAGCCAGATCTCGAAGTTCTTGACCGCATCGTTCCAGCGCTCGAGGGCCATGTAGAGCTGGCCGAGGTTGAAGCGCATGTCGAGGATCACGTTGTCCTCGAGCGCCTCCTGCGCCAGAGACTTCTCGAAGGCAGCGGCGGCGGGCTTGTACTTGTTCTGAATGAAGTACAGGTGACCGAAGGCCTGGTACATCATCGCGACCTCGCGCTTGTCCAGGCGACCCTCTCGGTCCTTCATGCGATTGAGCTCGGTGAGCGCGTCGTCGTACTTGTTCTCGTTCATCGCCTCGAACGCGCCGTTGAGGCGCTTGAACGCCCACTCACTCACCTGCGCGTGAGCGTCCGTGGGTGCGAGCCACAGAAGGCTCGCGAGCACGATTCCGGGAACTATTCTACGAAGCACTCGATTCATCCACCCGCCCCTAGAGATTGAACTCGAGCCGCACCGGCGTCACGCCGTACTCGATCGCTTTTCCATCCACGACCTTCGGATTGTATTTCCATTTGCGTACCGCCTTGAGGGCGGCCTGCTCGAAGACCCCACGCGGATCTGCGTCGATCACGCTCGGGTTGAGCACCTGGCCCGCGGTTCCCACCCGAAACTTCACCGTGACGTACCCGGTGATCCCGCGTTCCGCGGCCCGTCTCGGATACATCGGCTGCACCCGAACAATCGGCGTAGCGTCTTGGTCACCGGTCGGACGCGCACCAGGATTGAAGCCACCCCGTGGTCTGAAGCCGGACCCTCCGGAGAAGCCCGTCGCTTTGAAGTTCGTTTGCGGCGCGTCGATGGTTGCAGAGGCGCTGTTGTTGTCGACAGTGGAGAGCTTTGGCGGGGGGGGTTCCTTCGGAGGCGGCGTGCGATTGGGCTTCTCGCGCACCTTTTGTTGCGTCACCGAGTCCGTGGGCACGCGGATGAAGTCGGTTACGAGACCGGCGCGCTTGTCGTCGCTTTGACGACGGGCGCCTTCGATCAGCGCACGCATCCCGAGAAAGAGCGCGAAAGTGATGATGAAGGCGATCGGCGCCGTGAGCACTACCCTTGGGATCTTCACGTCAGATCATTCCCGCACCGCGGAGATGGCCACATCCGGCACGCCCGCTTGCTTGGCCGCATCGATCACCTTCACCAGGAGCCCGTTGCGGCTGTTTCGGTCCGCCTGAATCACCACTGTTCCTCTTGGATTCTCAGCTCGCAAGCGCTCGATGTTCGCCCGGACAGTCGAAATGTCCACACTGCGCTTGTCGATCCACACCTCGTCCGTCTCCGTGATCGCGATCAGGATGCTCGCCGATTCCTTCGACATGGCGGTCTTGGCCGCGGGGCGCTTCACCTGGACCCCCGCCTCCTTCACGAAGGACGCGGTCACGATGAAGAAGATCAGCATGATGAAAACGACGTCGAGCATCGGTGTGATGTCGACTTCGGTTTCGTCACCGCCTCCAGTCCGCACTCGCCGCATCGATCAATCCATGTCCTGGCGGAGACGGTCGAAAAACTGCCCCACCTTTGCTTCCGCCGTGCGGACGAACTGGTTGCTGAAGTACAGCCCTGAAAGGGCGACGACCAAACCCGCCATCGTGGGGATTGTGGCCCGCGACACGCCCGAAGCCATGGCTCGCGGATTGCCGTTCCCCGACACCGCCATGACGTCGAACACCTCGATCATGCCGGTCACCGTGCCCAAGAGGCCAAACAGTGGCGCCAGCGCCACCAGGGTCTTGATCAACTGCGTGTTTCGCCGGGCCTCTTCGGCCACCCGAGACACCAGCATCTTTCGCACCTGCTGTGCGTGCCAGGAGCGGAACTCCGCGCGCTTTTTCCAGTGCTGCAGCTCCTTCGAGATCACGTTGCGATGCTCGAAGTTGAAGTACCAGATGCGCTCGAGAATCAGGGTCCAGAGAACCATCGCCGCGATGAAGATCGCGATCAACACGGGCCCGCCTCGGTCGATGAACGCGCCCAAGGCTTCCCAAAGGCGTACGACCGGGTTCACGCTGCTTCCTTCTTCTCAGCGCGCTCGGCGATGATACCGGCGCTCTGCTCGGAGAGGATGTCGATCAGGTTGCGGGTGATGCTCGACAGCCACGAGTGCATGAGTACGAGCGGAATCGCTACCACCAGACCGAGCATCGTCGTGACGAGGGCTTCCGAAATACCGCCCGCCATCTGCTTCGGATCGCCCGTACCGAAGAGCGTCAGGGTCTGGAAGGTCTCGATCATACCGGTGACCGTACCGAGCAGTCCCATCAACGGTGCAATACCGGCGACGACCTTGATGGCCCACAGGAAGCGTTCCAGTGACGCGGATTCGCGAATGATCGATTCGTCGAGCTTCGCTCCTAGCACTTCCGTGTCAACATCCGGGTTCTTCTTGTGCACCATCATGATGCGGCCGAGCGGGTTGCCCTCGCTCGGCTCTTTGGCCGAGCGTTGCGAGCGGACCTTGGCCGCCACCACGAAGAGCATCGCGAGACGAATCACCGCGACCAGGAAGGTGATCGCGCCGAGCGTGAGGATGATGTAGCCAATCAGTCCTCCGAGGGCCAAACGCTCCCGCACCGTCGGCGCCGACACCAAGAGCGAAAGCAGGCTGCCCTGGGTCGGGTCGATTGCGGCCTGAACAAAGCCATCCTTTGCGTCCAGAAGGCGTTTTGCATCGGCGAGGAAGCGGCTCGCCGGCTGACGGCCGAGCTCTTTGAGCTTCTGCAGATTCGGGTCCCAGACCATGTACTTGTCGTCCGCGACCGCGGTGAAGGGCCCGATGCGCGCGACGGTGAGGTCTTCCTGCTGACCGTCGGCCCGGATCACCGGCGCCTCGAACTTCACGATCTCACCGGACGCCACGAGCTCCTGCTGCAGCATGAACCAGAGCGTTTCGAGCTGGTCCACGGACGGCAGCTTCTTGCTCGCGGCGAGGTCCGTCAGGCGCTCGGCGCGTCCGGGGTACTGAGCGCTCGACAACGAGCCGACGAGCAGACTGTTCGTCTCACCGGCGGAGGCGCGAACCACTCCGAAGAGCTCGCCGAGCGTACCCAGGCGAATCCGAAGGGTCTCTTCGAGGTCCGCGAGCTTCTTCTCGTTCTCCTCGAATTGCGCTTCCAGCGACTCGCCACGGCGCTCCTGGCGGGCGAGCTCGGCGCGAGCCTCCTGTAGCTTGCGCGCCTGCGCGTTCTTGTCGGCGAGAAAATCCGCTTCCCGCTTCTTCAGCTCCGCCGCCTGCGCGTTCCAGCCAGCCTGGACCTTGTTCAGGAGCTCACGTGCAGTGGTAGGCTTTCCCTCTTGGGCCGCAGCCGGTGAGCTGATCAAGGCCAACGCGAGCGTTGCCGCCCAAAACTCACTTCTTGCCATCTTTGCGACCCTTTTCGTTGCTGTCTTCGTTCTCGTCTTCGGTGGACTTCACGCGCGGCCGGGCGGCCTTCGGTGGCGGCACCGGTGCGGCTGCTTCCGTGGCCGGGGCAGCGACGGGCAGTCGCATGAGGTCCGGGGCGGCCTGCTTGCGCGCAATCCGGAAGCCCTTTCGAAGCTCGTTGAAGTAGGCGCTTTCCACCGGCTTCCAGGACCGTGCCATCTGGTCCCAGAGACCCGCCTCCTCGCCATCGGCGGTCATGTAGAGCAGAACGACACGGCCGATGCGAAGGAACTGCACGGTGCGGTCTTCGCCTTCGAGCTTCGCGTTGTAGTCCTCGATGGTGCGCCCGTAGCCGTTCTCGATGGAGTAGGCCTCCATCACCTGACGGAACTTCTCCGAATCGGTGATGTTCGGGTCGGTCATCATCTTGCGCAGCCGCTCGAGACGCTCGCGACGCTCTTCAATCAAGAAGGGCACGTCGAGGTCGATGAAGGACTCGAGGGAGTCGATCATCTTGAGCATCAGCGGCGTGATCTCCCGACCCACCAACACCGCGTCTTCGATCTGCTGCTCGAGGGAGACGATTTCGTCGTTTTGGTTGGTGACGAGGGCGCTCACCTGGTCGTTGTAGGTGCGAAGCGACTCGATGCGCCGTTGCAGCTCGCGATACTCCTGGAGCATCTGGAACGCTTGGTCGCTCAGGCTATCGATCTTTTTCTGGCTCGTGGCCGCCAGCGCATTCGCCTTCATCGTGAGCTCGATGGCGGTATCCAGGTCCCCAGCGCTCGCGCTCAATACGGGGACAGCCACGACCGCTGCTCCGACGAGCCAAACACCTCGCGGCGCCCGGAGGCGACGTTTCTCACAAGTCATTCGCAACACTCCTAAAAATCTCACTCCGCTACAAAAAACACCTGACGCGAAATGACAACCGGCGCTGTCACCTTCGTGTCATTTTTTCGGCGCGGCCGACCCGCTCTGACGAAATTTAAGAGCCGTTAGTACAGAATACCGGGCGATGACGTAAAGGATCGGTATTCGAAAACTTTGCAGGAGCGTTCCCTGTTCGCCTCGCGGGCGCCACTGATTTCAACGCTCAGCCGCCGGAGAGGGCCGTTTGCGTGACCTCGGACGTTTTCGGCTGCCATGGCGCTGATAGACCTCCGCGGCCTCCTTTTTTGCCTCCTCACGGCGTCGGACCGCAAAAATCCGCTCCCGAGCCGTCTTGTAGGCTCTCTTGTGGTCCACGACCGGCGCCGGATAGTCGCGGCCGATCACACAGCCGCTCGTCCGCTGCAGCAGGGGCGGCATGCGGTGGGGCTCGGGCAGGTGGGCGTCGTCCACCCCTTCGAGCTCCGGGACCCAACGCCGAATGAACACGCCGCGCGGATCCTGGTCCTGCGCCTGCTTGGCCGGAGAGTAGACCCGGACCGAGTTGATGCCCGTCACCCCGGACTGCATCTGGAATTGCGAAAAGTGGATGCCGGGCTCGAAATCGAGAAACTGCGCCGCCAGGTATTGGGCCGGCCGGCGCCAATGAAGCCAGAGATGATAGGAAGAAAAGGAGACGAGCATCGCGCGCATTCGAAAGTTCAGCCAACCGGTCTCGTGTAGGCAACGCATGCAGGCGTCGACCATCGGGTAGCCGGTCTGGCCGGCACAGAAGGCCTCAAAGCGCGCTTCGTCGAACTCGTCCTCGCGCAGACCGTCGTAGACCCGCGCCATGTTCCGAAACTCGATCTCCGGCTCGTCCTCGAGCTTCTGAATGAAGTGGCAGTGCCAGGAAAGCCGCGAAAAAAACGACGAGAGCGACGGCAGCCAGCGACTGTCGATCTCCATTCCGTCCGCCTTCGCGGCTTTGAGCTCCGCCTCCCTTTCCTTCGCGCGCTGGTAGACCTCACGAATCGAAAGCGAGCCCCAGGCGAAATGCGGGCTCAGGCGACTGCAGCCATCCCAGCCGGCGACGGGGGTCGACATGTCGGCTCGGTAGTTGACTCCCCGCTCGGCCAGAAAAGAGTCGAGAAGCAGGAGCCCCGCCTGCGTCCCGCCGGCCTGCACCTGCCCTTTGCGCGACGGCTCGATGCGGAGCGCGCTCTCGTCGGCTTCGCCCTGCCCCTCGAGCTCCACCCCTTCGAAGTGCTCCGGGACCGGGACACACTCCTTCTCCATCTGTCGCTTCCACTTTCGCGCCCAGCCGTCGCGTTTTTTGAGTGGACGAAAGACCCCGTGCTGCATCGGTTCCCGCCACTCGATGGCGTTTTCGCGGCACCACGCAGCAACCCGCAGGTCACGGTCATAGGTCGTGCGATTGCCGGTTTCCTGATGGGACCAGAGCGTTTCGATCGGATGGGCGCGATGGATCTCCGCCAACAGGTCGGGCATTTCCCCGATCCGCCGGGTCAGACGAGCGCCACGTTGCCGAAGCTCGCCTTCGAGCTCGGCGAGGCACTCGTTGATGAAGCGCAGGTGCGAGCCGTCCATCTCGGGCGTTTGCCATAGGGAAGGCTCGTAAACGTAGAGGACGATGGTGGGTCCGCGGCGGCTCGCCTCAAAGAGCGGTGCGTGATCCCGAAGGCGCAGATCACGCTTAAGCCAGACGAGTTGCGTTCCCATGGCGCCTTAGGTGCTCATGCCCCGTCGGCGATTCAAGTCGGTTTAGAGCTCCCGCAGATTCTCACGATAGAGACGCCCGGCCTTGCGGTAGTGCTCGGTTCCCTGGGCGATCCGTTCTCGCTCCGCCGCGCTGGTCTCGCGGATCACCTTTCCTGGCACTCCGAGCACGAGGGAGTTGTCCGGGATCACCTTGCCCTCGGAAACGAGTGCGTTCGCTCCGATGATGCAGCCAGATCCGATTCGCGCGCCGTTCAAGATCGTCGCCCCGATCCCGACCATCGACCCCGCCCCAATGCGGCAGCCATGAACCATCGCGAGATGCCCCACGGTGACGTCGCGTTCGAGCACGCAGGGAAAACCCGCATCCGCGTGCAACACCGCTCCATCCTGAATGTTCGATCCCTCGCCGACGACGATCTCCTCGACGTCCCCTCGAACGACCGCCGAAAACCAAACGGACGCCTGGTGTCCGAGTCGAACGCGTCCGACGACCGTAGCGCTCGGCGCGACGTACCACTCGGCGCTGTCAAAGTGCGGCCTAGGCTCGCCGAGTGCGTAGATCATGGTTTCGCCCCCGCGAGCGCGAAGAAGGGCTCGAGGGCACTCGGGTCGCTCACTGTGTCCATGTTCACTGCGCCCTCCACCGGAACTCCATTCAAGAGCTTCTTGATCGGCACTTCCATCTTCTTGCCATTGAGGGTCCGCGGCACGACGTCGATGGCCCGCAGCTCATCCGGGACGTGACGCGGCGAGAGCTCGGAGCGAATTAGGCTCGCGATTCGTTTGCCGAGCGCCTCGTCGAGGGTCGCACCTTCCGCCAAGACCACGAAAAGCCACATCGTGCCTTCGGTCTCGAGGGAGCTCGTATCCACCACCAGGCTGTCCGCAACCTCCGGGAGGCTCTCCACCACCCGGTAGAACTCGCTCGTTCCCATTCGCACTCCGCCGCGGTTGAGAGTGGAGTCGGAGCGACCGTAGATGACGTAGGTGCCTCGCTCCGTGTGCTTCACCCAATCGCCGTGACGCCAAACCCCGGGGAACGTCGCGAAGTAGCTCTCGCGCAGGAGCGAGCCGTCTTCGTCGCCCCAGAAGAAGACCGGCATCGACGGCATCGGCTTGGCGATCACGAGCTCGCCCACCTCACCCCGGACCGGTTCCCCCGCCTCGCTCCAGGACTGGACATCGCAGCCGAGCTCCGCGCACTGGATTTCTCCGGCGTGCACGGGCAGCCATGGGCAGCAGCCGACGAAGGCGGTGCACACGTCGCTCCCGCCGCTCACGGACCCCAGGATGAGATCGGTGCTCACGTTGTCGTAGACCCACGCGAAGCCGCCAGCCGGCAGGGGCGCCCCCGTGGAGCCAAGCGCCCGCAGCTTCGAGAGGTCGTGGTGGGCCCGAGGGGAGTAGCCCTGCTTCTCGAGCGCCAGGAGAAAAGGCGCGCTCGTGCCAAAGAAATCGAGCTCGAGCTCTTCGGCCATGCGCCAAAGGCCGCCGAGATCCGGATGGCCGGGGCTTCCGTCGTAGACGACGACGGTGACCCCCAGGAGCAATCCGCCGATCAGGAAGTTCCACATCATCCAGCCGGTCGTCGTGAACCAGAAGAAGCGGTCACCTTCTCCGAGGTCGCAATGGAGCGCCAACGTCTTCAGGTGTTCGAGCACGATCCCGCCGTGACCCTGCGTGATCGCCTTCGGAAGACCGGTGGTTCCGGACGAGTAGAGGATCCACAGGGGGTGCTCAAAGGGCACGCGCTCGAACTGGATCTCCTTGGCGTTCCGGTCGATGAAATCCGACCATGCGGTCGTGCCGTTCAGTGGCGTCGACCCGGGCAAGAGCACGGTCGCTTCGAGCGAGTCGAGCCCATTCATGATCTCGGCCACTTCCTTTTGACGATCGTAGGTCTTTCCGCCGTAGACGTAGCGGTCGACGGTGAAGAGCACCTTCGGCTGAATCTGCCCGAAACGGTCGAGCACGCTCCCGACGCCGAACTCAGGGGCACAGCTCGACCAGGTCGCACCGAGGGAGGCACTCGCGAGAAACGCGACGAGCGCCTCCACGCCGTTGGTCACGTAGGCGACCACCCGGTCTCCTCGTCCAACGCCGAGCTTTCGCAAGCCCGCGGCAGCCTGGGCGGTCATTCGGTAGAGCTCGTCCCGGGTGAGCTTGCGCTCTTCGCCCGCCTCATTGCGCGCGATCACGGCGATGGCGTCACCACGGTAGCGAAGCGCATTCTCGGCGTAGTTCAGACGCAGATTCGGAAACCACTCGGGTCCCGGCATCGTCTCGCGGCCGAGCACCGGCTCGGGCTCGCCCTCGCCAAGAACGTCGAACCAGTCGTGAATGGCGCGCCAGAAGCGGCTGACGTCCGCAACGCTCCAGGCGTGAAGCGCCGTATAGCCGGCGCCACTCGGAGCGCCGCAGTGCTCGCTCGCCCATTCGGCGAAGGCGGTGAGGCGCGTCTTCGCGATGCGCTCGGGGGAGGGTCTAAAGAGCTCGGTGCCTTCCGCAGTCATGGCGGTCAGCTATCGAAAAAGCGCCGGCTGGTCCAACGGGCACCGAGGCCAAAAATGCCGCGACGACCTACTCGATGACGAGCGTTTCGGCGAGCTGCTCGCCGGTCTCGTCACCGCGCGGCGCGCGATATTCGTTCGAATGCTTCACGAGCACCCGGTCCGCATTGAAGGTCTCGCCATCGTAGCGCCCCTCCACGACGACCCCGATCCCCTCGCGGAACATCTGCGGCGGTGCGCCGGTCGCATTTACGGCAACCGTGGCCCCACCCTCTTCAGGCATGATCCCCACCGCAAAGCGCAGGTCGAGGCTCTTCTCGTCGAACTTCACCGAGCCGTTCTTCACGACCCCGCCGAGACGCACCGGTTTGCCGACCCCGTCGTCACCTTTGGCGAGCAGCTCCTGCGGTTCCCAGTAGTAAACGAGGTTCTCGCCAATGTCGCCGAGGGAGATGTAGGCCAGCGCACCGCCGGCGATCAGCATCGCGACCACTGCGGTGATCTGTTTCTTGGCGTTGGGACTCATGAATTGCTCTCCGGATCAGCAGGGACTTCGCCCTTTTCACGGGTGAAGAGGTAGACGCCGTAGAGCGTTAACCCCAGCCAGGTAATCGCATAAGCCGCGATGACATATTCCCAACCGCCGATGATCGGCGCGGTGCCCGCGGCAGCAAGGTTGTCCAGGATCATGACGCCACCGCCTCCTCCGTTGCGACGCGCGCCACCGGCGGCGGCGCGAGCGCTTTGGCTTGGTCGTGTCGAGCGATGCGATAGCGCATGCCGAGGAACCCGAGCCAGAGAAACAGGAACGCGAAGGCGTTCAAGCGCAGCACCCAGGCCATCGGCGAATCCACCGACTGCGGGTTCGACTGCGCTTGATGAATGCTGTTCCACCACTTGACCGAGAACCAAACGATTGGAACGCCAATGGCGATCAGAATCCCGACCGCCGCGGACCAGGTCGCGCGTTTATCGGGGTCGTCCACGAACTTACGTAGGGTCAAATAGCCGAGATAGCTCATCCACACGACCGCCATGCTGGTGAGGCGTGGGTCCCAGGTCCAGTAGGTGCCCCAGGTAGGGCGCGCCCAAATGCTGCCGGTCAAGAGCAGGAGCGTCGCGAGCAAGACCCCGGTCTCCGCCGAGGCCTCGGCGAGCGCATCGGCTTTGAGGCTCGAGCTGAACAGAAACGCGACGCAGCAGCCAGCGTTCAGCGTGAACGCGAGCAGAGAGATCCATCCGGCGGGCACGTGGGTGTAGAGAATGCGGTACACGTCGCCCATCATCGAATCGCGCGGCGCGAGCACCAGGCCCGAATAGGCTCCCGTGACGAGGAGCAGCACCCCGAATGCGACGAGCGCGACATCAATCTTCTTCCCCATGGCGATCTTCCCTCCCCGTTAGATGCCTTTCACTCTTCAATGACGCGCGAGAAGAGCAGGGTGCACATGATCCAATACAAAACGTTGAATACGAGCAAGAGGGTGGTCCATGACGAAAGTTGGTTCATCGCGTCACCCTCTAAGCACAGCTGCGTCGCGCGCACGGCCGCGATCAAGCTCGGCACCAGAATCGGAAAGAGCAGAAGAGGCAGCAGAACGTCTCTCGCGCGGATTTGCGAGGCGATCGCCGCATAGAAGGTGCCCGGCGCCGCGATCGCGAAGCAACCTAAACCCATTACGTAAGCAAGCTGCAGCGGAGAAGCGATGCTCACTCCATAAAGGCCCACGGAAAGCGGCACGATGAGCAGGCAGAGCAAGCATAGGAACAACGCGTTGACGAGGGACTTACTCAGAAACAAGCCGCGAGCATCGACGGGCACGAGGCGCAGTCCCTCCATCGCATCGTTGTCCGCCTCCACGCGCATCGACTCGCCGAGCGCGAACGTGCTCGCGAGCAACAACGCGAGCCAGAGATAGCCCGGAGCATTTTCGGCCAGCAGCTTTGGCCGGGGGCCCGCCGCGAAAGAGAAGAGCAGCAGGGTCATGACGGAAAAGAAAATCGTCGCGTTGATGCGAGCGCGACTTCGCCACTCGAGGCGAATATCCTTGCCAATCAACGTCAGCATGGATCCGAAGGTTCCAACCGCAGGTTGCGGCTGAACCTCGGGGCGGGCGGGGCTGTCGGTCATGCTGTGCGAGCTCATGCCGCTTTCTCCACCGGTCGAATCGGCCCTTTGGGCTGCCCGGTGATCATCTCGAGATGCACGTCTCCGATGCGCTTGCCACGGGGAATGTCGTGGGTAGAGATGAAGAGGGTCGCCCCTTCCGCTTTGAGCTCGGCGATTACTTCTTCCATCAACGCGACGCCCTCCGGGTCCAACTGTCCAAAGGGCTCATCTAGGAGCACCAGCTCCGGCCTTGCGATCAGCACTCGCGCGAGCCCCAGGCGGCGCTTCATCCCCGCAGAATAGGTCCGGACCGTGCGTTCGCAGGCTTCGCCACTCAGTCCAACGCGTTCGATCGCGTCGCCGATCGTCGATCCGGGTCGCTGCACCAGCCGATGCAGCAGCGCGAGGTTTTCGCGTCCACTCAGATCCGAGTAGAGGTGGCTGTGGTGCGTGAGCAAACACAATCGCGAACGCACCTCATCGTGCTCACGAATTCCGTCCTTGCCGAAGAGCGTGAGGGAGCCGAGCGTTGGCCGCAGAGCGGTTGCGAGCACACGCAAGAGCGTCGTCTTGCCCGCCCCATTGGAGCCCGTCAGCAAGACCGTCTTGCCTGCTTCGACCTCAAACGACACGTGCGAGAGCGCCCAGTGCCGTCCAAAGCGCTTTCCTACGCCTTCGAGTTTGACCCATGACATCGCGACCCCTTATTAGATATCCCACGATGAACGAAGAGCAAATCAAGGCGTGGCTTTCGCGGGACCCGGATCATGAAACCCGTGAAGAGGTAAGCGCGCTTCTGGAAAGCGGTGATCACGACGCGCTCGTCGATCGCTTCCTCGGTCGTCTCGAATTCGGCACTGCCGGCCTGCGCGGAGTGCTCGGCGGCGGTCCCAATCGCATGAATCGCCTGGTCGTGATCGAGAGCTCTCTGGGCTTTGCACGCTATGTGAAAGACTCGGTCGACGACGCTGCTGAGCGTGGCATTGCGATCGCTTACGATGGACGTAGGAAGTCGGACGTCTTCGCGCGCGACGCGGCCGCTGCCTTCGCCCACCACGGCCTCAAGGTGCATCTGTTCTCGCGCATGATGCCGACGCCCGCGGGCGCCTTTGCGGTGAAGCACCTGGGTGCGGCTGCAGGGGTGATCATCACGGCGAGCCACAATCCCCCCGAATACAATGGCTACAAGGCCTACTGGGAAAACGGTGCCCAGATCATTTCACCGGTAGACAAAGGCGTCGCCGCGGCCATCGACGAGGTGGCGAAGGCGCCCCTTCCGGAGCTCGACTTCGAGGCGGCGCGCGCAGCCGGCTCGATCGTCGAGATTCCCGAATCGGTCATCGAAGCCTATCTCGACGGCGTAGAAGCTCAGCTCATCCATCGCGGCGAAGGGGACCGATCCATTGGCGTCGCGTATACCCCGCTGCACGGCGTCGGCGCGGAGCTCGTGAAGAAATCCATGGCGCGCGCCGGTTTTGAGCATCTTCGGGTCGTCCCGTCGCAGGAGCAGCCCGACGGTGAGTTCCCGACCGTTCGCTTCCCCAACCCGGAGGAGCCCGGGGCGATGGACGCAGTGCTGAAACTCGCGCGCGAGATCGACGCAGAGCTCGCTGTCGCCAACGATCCGGACGCGGATCGCCTCGCAGTCGCCGTCAAGGAGGGCGAAAGCTATCGTATGCTGACCGGCGACGAGATCGGCACGCTCCTCGCACACGATTTGCTCTCTCGCGCCTCCGACGATGCGGCGGTGGCGACGACCATCGTCTCCTCTTCTTTGCTGCGCTACATGGCGGAGGCGCGCGGCGTCGAGTACTTCGAGACGCTCACTGGCTTCAAGTGGATCGCAAACGGGAACATCGCGCGTCAGGCGGCGGGAAAACGCTTCCTCTTCGGCTACGAAGAAGCGCTCGGCTACACCATCGGCGACAACGTGCGCGACAAGGACGGCGTGGTGGCGATGGTCGCGTTCGCGGAGATGGCCGCCGTAGCCAGAAGTGCCGGCCGTAGCGTGCTCGACGACCTCTACGACATCTACCGCGAGCACGGGGTCGTGCTCACCAAGCAAAAGAGCCTGAAACTTCCTCCGGGCCCGCCCGTCGGGCGCACGCTGCGCGCGAAGCCACCGGAGACCATCGCCGGCCGCGCGGTCACGGCGATGGAAGATCTCGCGAGCTCGACCCGGCGCTTCATGGACGGTCGTGAAGAGTCGATCGACCTGCCGAGCAGTGACGTCCTGATTTACCGGCTCGAGGGCGACGCGCGCGTGGTGATCCGGCCCTCTGGGACCGAGCCCAAGCTCAAGTGCTACTACCTCGTGCGACGAGCGGTGGGTGACGGAGACCCACGCGCCGTGGAGCAGGAAGCGCGCGATGAGCTCGATGCGCTCCTGGATACGCACCAACGAGAGCTCGAGGCCATTCTCTGAGCCACCGGTGTGGCCATACTTCGGCTGTGGTTTCGCCTCTCGGGCTCACCACGATTTGACGGATGCGGGAGCGAGCCATTTCGCATTTCGGGCTTGGCCGTGTCAGTATGGACGCGCGGCGGGCCCGCCGCGACGCAAGGATGGGAGCCAGACGCGGGAGGAGCCCGCGGAGGCCTGGAGATGAAATTGGACCGATTGAGCCTCCTGACGCTCGCAGGCCTCTGTTCGTGCGTGGCGGATCCTCTTTCGAATGGGCAGCCTCTCCTCTGCAGCGAAGACACCGAGTGTGAAGAGCGCTTTGGCGAGGGGTGGCGCTGCCTGAGTGGCGGTTGTGTGCTGAACGCCCCGCCTCAGATCGATGGCTTCGCGCTCGCCGATGATGAATCCTTCGAGGCGGGCCCGTTCTTCGTCCGCCAGCCCATGACCGTGACCGTTCGGGTGGCCGGAACGGACTCGGACGGCGATACGGTCAGCTTCACCTGGATCGAGGAAGAAGAGAGCCGCCCCCTGCCCGACCGGAGACCGGCGCAAAGCTTCACGGGTAATTCGATCACCATCGAGAGCACGACCCCCGGCCAACCGCTCTCCCTCGGAAGCTACCGCTATCGTGTGGTGCCGAATGACGACCGCGTCGACGGCGCGGCGCGCACCGTCGTGGTGACGATCGTAGCGGCCGGGGACGTGATTTTCGTTTCGCAACTCACGGGCGAGGATTCAGACTCCTGCGGCACGATCGAGCGTCCATGCCGGAGCTTGGGTCAGGCGCTGAGCCGCTCCCCCGGTTCGACCATTCAATTGGCCGCCGCCGCGTCGCCGTACTTCTACTGCCTCGGACGAGACGCGCCGGGTACCTTTGCAGAGCCCGTGCCCATCGCGATGGAGGGGTGCTTCGACCCGCTGAGCTGGGAGCCAGTCTCGAGTCGGCGCCGCGAGTGCGAGATCCAGTGCGAGCCCGATTCCATCACCGTCGACGCCGACGAATTCGGTGTCGGACACGTGTTGGTCGGCCCGAGTAGACTGTACGACGTGACCCTCACCCTGAACCCACAGACCGTCCTCCCCGCCGAAATCGTCGCCGGCACCGCGTTGCTCCAGCCGAACGTAGATGTGAATGTGCCTGAATTCGACCGAATCGAGCTCACAAACGTCGATGTCGTCGCGCCCGGATGCGGCGATAGCTGCGTCTCCGTCGGGGTCGGAGCCCAGGACGTCGAGGTCGCGATCGATCGCGTCGACGTCGTCGCCGACGCTCGCGAGTTCAGCCCGGTGTTCTCGTTTATCGGGATCTCCCTCGAGCGCAGCCGCGGCACGGTTGTCGGGGGCTTGCTGGGTGCAACCATTCCCAGCGCACCGGACGCGCGCAAGGACTTGGTGGCGCGCTCCCGGGGCCGGATTTCGCTCAACGCTCCGGCGAGCTCGGACGCGGTCGGGGTGAGCGCCATCGATTTTAGCGGGACCCTTCGAGGACTCGCCGTCACCGGCGGTATCGGGCTTGGAATATCGGGGTTCAACCTCGAAGGCGGAAGCCCCGTCCTAGAGGACAACCTCGTAGACGTGCTGGGCTTCAGCACGCGCGCGGTTTCTGGCTTCACCCTGCATGACTGCAGCGCTGATGGCGGGTGCGCAATCTCGGGGGCGACTCCCGCAGACCGGCCACTGAACGCGATCGTGCGCAACAACACGGTCTACCTCGCGGGCGCGAGCGAGCTCGAAACCAGCTCCCCGTGCGTCGGCCTCGGGGTTCAGCTCGACTCGAGGAGCGCCAACCAGGTGATCGAGTCGAACACGGTCGTGTTGGGCAGCGAGTTCACCCTCGGGATCGGCGCCTCGATCGCTCTCGACGATCAAGGATCGAATACGTCTTTCGCTTCCGTGAGCTCGAACCACATCGCGGTGCGTGGCGCCAATCGCGATGAGCTGTGCGTGCTCATCAACGGAGAGCTCGGTCTACCTTTCAACGCGGGACTTCTCGGCGTGCGCGTATCGGGCTCGACGCGGGCACGCGTGGACCGGAACCGCATCGAGATCGGTCACTTGAGCTCGAGCGAGGATCCCTACAGCGTCGGCCCAGAGCTCATTTCCACGGGGATCTCCGTCACTAGCGCGCAGGATTCGACCGATCCCATGCGGGTGACTCAAAACGAAGTGTTGGTGGGACAGGGTCCTTCGCAGAGCTTCGCCCTCTCAACCGACACCTCACGGATCGAAATCGTCAACAACCTGCTCTACGGTGGCGATACGCCCCGCTCCGGCGGACTCCTGATTCTCGCGACGGACAACGATGTCGACACGAACGGGCAATCTTCGACCCCTTTTCCGATCCTACGACACAATACGATCCACGGCGGCGGGGTACTGGGTCGCACCGCATCGAGCCGAGGATTGCAGCTCAGCCTGGCTCCGGTGTCGCTCGAGCTAGACAAACTGCGACGCATCGGAACACTCACGGGCAACCTCATCGACGGCGGCTGGGGCCAGGGTCGGCGACACATCGTAGACAATGAGATGAACCAAGGTGAGCCGCTCCTTCCAGGCGTCACCTTCGCCCCGAGCAGTGACTACGGCCAACTCGTCGGTGCTGCGAGCGAAGAACGTCCCGTGGCCGCGACGGCGAGCCTGAACGGCCGCGGCGAGCGTTGGAGGGTGTTCACGGCGGCCGGCGAGGTGCTCTCCCTCTCCGAAGAAGAGAGCCCGAGTCGCCTGGAGCTCGTCGACGAGGCGCCGGTGCGCCTCGACAGGCCGGTCTACGACGTCGAAGAATTTGACGCCGGCACGGGCCGCGTCGTGGCTGCGAGCACGGCGGGGATCGGAATCGCATCGATCGTCTCCGACAGTTCGGCGAGTGATGGCGCATTTGACGTCTATCCGCTGGGTGATGTGGAGCTCATCGATGTCCTCGATGTCACCACGAGAGCCACCCGAGAGGATCTGCAGGTGCTCGTTCTCGCGGAGACCGCCGACGGGCCCTCTCTCTTCGCCACCGCCTCCTCGAACGGCTTCACTCCGCTCACGCCATTCCCGGTGATTCCTGCCGGTCGACCGTTTCTCCTGCTCGCACGTAGTCCCGCCGGCACGGTGCTGGGGCTCAGAGCCGGGACGGCCGCAGGCTACGAGCTCGTTCAGATCGCACCCACCGGCGAGCTCAAGAATGTCGCTACCCTCCTCGGCACGGGCGTGCCCCGGGAGCTCGTCCCTCTCAGGAGAGGTCTTTCCATCGACAGCTCGGGGCTCGATTTCGCGTTGGTCCACGACGGAGGCCTGGAGATCTTCTTGGACGTACAAGGAGGAACCCCCAGGCTCTGTGCTGCGGGTGCCTCCTTTCCCGACTGCGACGACTTCGCGGTGACGGCCACGGACGTGTGTGTGGGAGGCGTAGCCAGCGGCGTACTCGAGCTCCCGAGCAGCGACGCCGAGCAGCTCTTCCTCGTCGGCTGCAGCACCGGCGAGGTCGAAATCCAAAGTCGGGTCGGCGATACGTTGAGCTTTGTGAGTCGGGCTTCCGTATCAGAGCCCAGCGCGGGCGACATCGACTCACCGATCACGGCGCTCGCGGCGAGGCCGGGGCTCACAATGCGTCGTGCACGCGTTCTGGCGCTTTTGCCAGACGCGGGCGTGCTTGCCGTGTTCGAGCTCGACGAAAACTCGCTCGCGCTCACTCCGGGGCCGATCTACGGCGACTTCGCAAATGTCGCTCTGCGCACGACGAATGGCGTACCGCTGCAGAGCCTGACGCAGGTGAGCGACCTCACTCTCGTCGCCCCATCCGTGAGTTGTGAGGTGATCGCACCCGCACCGATGTCCGAAACACCCGAGGAAGAGCGCGACCGTATTCGCAACCTTCGCCTCCTCGGCGGCTCGTGTGTGAACTCGACGGAGCTCACCCTCGAGCCACTGGATGTCGATGTCGATGGAGTAATGCGAGACTGCGAGCCAGACGTGGGGGCTTCGGAGCTCACGTCGAGCCCGGGGGCCTGCCCATGACGGTCGCGCTCATTCTCTTCACGCTCGCAGCAACAGGCGCGGGTACGGACGGCACGGACGCTGCGGCACCGACGGTCGAACGGATTCGCCCCCTCGACGACGGGCGAGTGATCCTGCTCGGCCCCCTGGGCAGCTTCGGTTCCACCGGTGAAGCAGTCGAAGCGATCCAGCGGGTCTACATTTCAGAATTTGAGAAGCTCCTCGGCGAACAGCTACGCACCCCCGCAGACCTCGCGGCGATCGATGGGACGGTCGCCGAAGCGGTCGACGGCTGCGGCTCGACGCCGCCCTGCTTGCTCGAGGTGGCAGCAGCGTTCGGTTTGGACAGCGTGATCACGGGAAACCTCACCGGCCTCGGCGACGATCGAGTCATCGATCTTCGTCACCTGAGCGCGGTGAACGGTAAGGAGCTCGGCCGTCAATCGGTGCAAGCCAGTGGCAACGAACGGGAGCTGATCATCAAGATCCGCGGCGCGGCAGTTCAGCTCCTCGCGCCGGAGCGCTACATCGGCACGGTCGCCTTTGACGTGAAGCAAACCGGGGTCCGGGTGGTCGTGGACGGACAGCTCGTGGGGACGACCCCCTTGCCGCGCGGAGAGCTCGACTTGCGCGTGGGCCGCCACGCGATCGAGGCGAGCGGCGAAGGCCTCGTGCCCTTCTCAGAGATGGTCGACGTGCGCTACGGCGAGCTTCGCTCCGTGACCATCGACCTGCCGCCGAATACGGTGTTCGTCGGCGGAGACACCCCCTACTATGCGCGCTGGTGGACCTGGGCGATCGCCGGAGCTGGGGCCACGAGTCTCGGTCTAGGCGGCTACTTCAGCTACCTACAAAACGATACGGTGAGCGAGATCGAAAACCGCGTCGACGCAGGCTCGCTCACCGGCGAGGACGCCTTTCTCTACCAGGACCAGGACGAACAACGACAACGGGCGCTGATTTTCTACGGGATCGGCGGCGCCTTGACCCTCACGACGGCCACCCTGCTGAGCCTCGACCTATTCTGAGCACTGTCCAGGCGCGTCCTGCCGAGGGAGCGGGACAAAAAGTAAATCAGGTACGTGTCTCACCGCTTGCCAACGCGAACACCGGTGGATATGACGCCGCCCATTCGGGGGGACACTGAAATCACGCGCGTGTTTTCGTGATCCCTTCGAGACAATGAATGGGCGGGGTTACCCGCAATGGCAATTGGAATGAGGAATAGCGGTATGGCAGCAGAAGAGCCTCAAAAAGGCACCGTCAAGTGGTTTAACGACGCCAAGGGCTTCGGATTCATCACCCCCGAGGGCGGTGGTGAAGACATTTTCGTCCACTTCTCGGCGATCAACGTCGATGGGTTCAAGTCTCTCGCCGAGGGCGAGCGCGTGCAGTTCATCTGCGTACGCGGTGACAAGGGCCTCCAGGCTCGGGACGTCAGCCGCGCAAACTGAGTGGCTCACTCTCAGATCGTTTCGTTCTGAGGCGCGACTCAACTGACCCGCAAAGAAGTTTCCACCTCCGCGGTCGCGTCCCGATCGAGTACTCGATAGGACAGCGCCTCGCGGAGGTGTTCCACCCCGATCGACTCGATCCCCTCCAGATCCGCAATTGTTCGAGCCACCCGTTGCACGCGTGTCAACGCACGGGACGTGAGCCCGTGCACGTCGACTGCCTCCTCCAGAAGTGCGAGCGAGGGCTCGTCGAGCTCGAGGGTTCGCAGATCCCTCGGCCCCGCACTCGCGTTGGTTCGGTAGCTCCCCAATCTCCGGTGCTGCCTCTCGCGGGCCTGAACTACGCGGGCTCGGATCACCGCCGAGCTCTCCGCCGACCCACGCCTTCGGGTCTCGCGAAATCGAACCGCGTCGACACGTACGTGCATGTCGATGCGATCCAGTACGGGCCCAGAGACGCGGCTGCGGTAGCGCGCGATCGACTGAAAGTTGCAGGTACACACGCGCCCACTGCCCGCCCCGTCGAAGTCCCCGCGATAGAAGCCGCAGGGGCAGGGGTTCATGGCGGCAACAACCAGTGTCTGTGCGGGAAAGGTAGCCCGCTCGGAGGCTCGAGCAACATGCACGACTCCGCTCTCGAGCGGCTCACGAAGCGACTCGATCGCCCGACGCGAAAACTCCGGGAGCTCGTCGAGGAAGAGCACACCGTGGTGCGCCAAGGTGACTTCTCCTGGACGCAGGGGCGATCCTCCGCCGCACAGAGCCGTGTAGCTCGACGTGTGGTGCGGAGCCCGAAAGGGGCGGTTCTGAATCCAGGCGCGGCCACGCAACAGTCCGGCCGCCGAATAGATCCGGGTGAGCTCTGTTGATGCCTCCGTGTCGAGGGGCGGCATCACCGTCGGCAGCCGATGGGCGAGCATCGTCTTACCGCTGCCGGGCGGACCGATCAGCAGAAGGTTGTGGTGGCCGGCGGCGGCGATTTCGAGCGCTCGCTTTGCGACGGACTGCCCCGCTACCTCCGACATGTCGACGCTCGCCGCGCGCGGCGGTGGCGAGACCTCGCTGCGCAGAAGCGGCTCGATCTCCACCGCGCCGTTCAAATGATCGACCACCTGCTGAAGCGTGTCGACCGGGTACACGTCGATGCCAGGGATCAACGCCGCTTCTTCGGCGTTTTCCCGCGGCACGAAGAGCTTGCTTTCGCCGCGACGGCGGACGAGGTCCGCCACCAGCACCGCCCCCCGACATCCCTCTAGCCGACCGGAAAGGGAGAGCTCGCCGAAGAAACGCCGTCCCGTCAGGGCCTCGCGCGGAATGCGGTCATGAGCGGCGAGCATCGCCACCGCGAGGGCGAGGTCGAGCGAGCTCGCGTCCTTGGGGATCTCCGCCGGAAGCAGGTTGCACACGATCTTCGTGCTGGACAGCTCGATCCCGCTCGCGGCGATCGCAGAGCGCACCCGCACCAATGCTTCGCGGACGGCGCCGCGAGCGAGCCCGACGAGTGCGGCCTGGGGCAGGCCTTTTCCGCGGTAACACTCCACGGTGACCGGCAGTGCTTCCACACCCCGGACGGTTCCTGTTCCAACGCGTGAAAACCCGGTCATGTTGGTCAATCCTCTCGTCGAGCCGCTCGCGGCAACCGCGGCCGTAGAGAGCGAGGATCGTGCCAAATCAGACTTGGCTGAGGCGTGTGGAATTGGGCGAGCGAACCGATCGGAAATCTCGCTGGGGGTCCAAAATTTTCGGGCGTCGCAGGGGCCCGTTGGCGCCCCGCTAGCGACGAGCAGGTCGCGCGAACGGACCCGCCCGGGGTAGAGTCTCATCGTGCCAAGTGATCCCCGCTACGACGTCCTCTTCGAGGCGGTGCCGATCGGCCCCGTCACCGCAAAGAACCGCTTCTACCAAGTACCCCACTGCAACGGCATGGGGCATCGGGCACCCAAAGCCCACGCGGCGATGCGAGGGATGAAGGCGGAAGGCGGATGGGCGGTGGTGAGCACGGAGGAAGTGGAGATCCATCCCTCCGGCGACATCACGCCGTACATCGAAGGTCGGATATGGGACGATCGCGACATCCCCTATCTGCAATTGATGACCGACGCGGTCCACGCGCACGGCTCCCTCGCCGCGATCGAGCTCGTCCACAACGGCCCGTCTTGCGCAAACCTCAACACCCGCATTCCGCCGATCGCCCCGTCCCACATGCCCGTGTTCTGGCACACGCCGACCCAGGCCCGTGCGATGAGCAAACGCGATATCAGCGACTATCGCCGCTGGCACCGCGAAGCCGCGCTCCGCGCAAAGCGTGCGGGCTTCGACATCGTCTACGTTTACGCGGGGCACAACCTTTCGCTGCCCATGCATTTTCTGTCGCGGCGCCGTAATCACCGCGCGGATGAGTATGGCGGATCCCTGGAAAACCGAGCACGCCTCCTCAAAGAGCTCCTCCAGGAAACGAAAGAAGCAGTAGGCGACACGTGCGCCGTCGCAATTCGCTTCGCGGTCGACGAGCTCGCGGGACCGGACGGTATTCGTGCGGACGCGGAGGGTCGAGACGTCGTGGAAATGCTGGCGGAGCTTCCGGACCTCTGGGACGTGAACGTCGCCGATTGGGTGAACGACTCACAAACCGCTCGCTTCGCAGAAGAGGGGTACCAAGAGCCCTACACCGCCTTCGTCAAGCGCGTGACCTCGAAGCCCGTCGTGGGCGTCGGTCGCTTCACGTCGCCGGACACGATGGTCTCGCAAATCAAGCGCGGGGTGCTCGACTTCATCGGCGCTGCCCGGCCGTCCATTGCCGATCCCTTTCTCCCGAAGAAAATCGAAGACGGCGAGCTCCAGCGCATTCGTGAGTGCATTGGCTGCAATATCTGCGTCAGCGGGGACATGACCATCTCGCCGATCCGCTGCACGCAAAACCCCGCGATGGGTGAAGAATGGCGGCGAGGTTGGCACCCGGAACACGCGCCCAGGGCTGCTCGGCAGCGGCACATCTTGGTCGTCGGTGGAGGTCCTGCCGGGCTCGAAGCCGCTCGCGTAGCCGCGCTCCGCGGACACCGCGTGACCGTGGCTGAGGCCAAGAGGGTGCTCGGCGGACGCCTCGTGGCGGAAGCAAAGCTGCCGGGACTCGCGAGCTGGATCCGAGTGCGAGACTACCGCGAATGGGAGCTCAAACGCTTCGAGCAGGCGGAGATCTATCTCGAGAGCGCCCTCGGCGTGGATGACATTCTCGAGCTCGCCCCCGATACGGTCGTGCTCGCCACCGGCGCCCGTTGGCGCAAGGACGGCGTAGGTCGCGCGCACCACAAGGCGATCCCGGGCTTCGAGCGCGCCTTGACCCCAGACGAGGTCATGGCAGGTCCTCTACCCGAAGGCCGAATCGTGATCTTTGACGACGACCACTATGTGATGGGCGGGGTGCTCGCCGAGCTCTTGACCCGCGCCGGAAGAGAGGTCGTTCTCGTGACCCCCGCAGCGTCGGTCTCCGCCTGGACCAGCCACACCCTCGAGCACGGACCGATTCAAAAACGCATGCGCGAGCTCGGCGTCCGGATCGAGCGCGAGCGCGACGCGGTCGAATGGCGCATCGACGGGCTCGTGACCCGGGACGTTTACAGCGACGAGCGCAGCCTCATCGAGGCAAGCGCCTTGGTGTCGGTTACCGCACGGCTTCCAAACGACGAGCTCCTGCAAGCGATGGAGGTGCGCCGCGACGAGCTGACCGCCGCGGGAATCGAGCATTTCGAGGCGATCGGCGACGCTCATTGTCCGGCGACCGTTGCCGCCGCGGTCTGGAGCGGCTACCGCTTCTCCTTCGAGCTCGACCAGGACGCAGGAGCAGTCGCGATGAAGCGACAGATTCACGGCGAGGCGTATTGAGTCGCCACGGCCGGTCGTTTGTGTCAGTCGTCCTCTTTGAGCGTCGACGACAGCTCGCCGTCGAGGCCCACCACTGAGCGCGCCCCGTTCTCCGCCATGCGTCCGAGAGACTCGAGCTGTCGAAGCTTGAGCTACGCGCGGGAAAGAGTGCGTATTCGGGTAATGAGTCCTGATTTCTTGGAAAGATTCAACACGCGCACCTTCCGCTTCTGCCGGGCGGCCGACGGGTCGGAGGGTCGCAGGGAACCACAGTCTCGAAAAGCGGCCCCGACCGAATCGAAAAGAAGTGCTCTCTGCGCTAGGCTCTTCTCCCATGCGGCGCTCACTCGGCTTTTTCGTGCTCTTCGTGTCCGCCTGTGGAGGTGGCCCGTACCAGCAGAGCTGATGCCTGCGCCCGAGCTCTATCAGGACGGCACGATCGACCCCTTCATCGAGTCTGAGGAGTCGCTGAGTGAGATCCCCGGAATTCTTTACGCCACTGATCGACACCCCGCGGGACCGGATGACGATGAGCCGTTCTATCTGAACGACCGTGGTGGGGTCGTCCGACTCGGCGTCGCCAACATCGGTGTAGACGGCGACCTCGACTGGGAGGACGTTCGAGACGTCTCTATGATGAGAGAGCGCAGCAAGAAGCTGAAGCTTCGGGTGACTCGCGTGGACGAGCTCGGAGTGCTCGACCGCACGGTGACCGACTTCACCCGAGACCTCGCCTCGGACCTCGACCCCAAAGGGCCATCCAGCCTCTTCGCGCGCTTGGTCAACCAGAAGCTCGCGCGCTCGAAGCACAACGACGTCTACATCTACGTGAACGGCTACAAGGTGCCTTTCGAGAGCGGCGTGCTGATCGCAAGCGAGCTCTGGCATTTCCTCGGCTATCAGGGCGTTTTCATGGCCTACCCCTGGCCCACCTCGCCGGCCACCTTCGCCCACGCGGGCGATATCGAGACCGCGGCGGGTTACGCCCGTAACCTGCGCGAATTACTGCGTTTCCCTGAGTGAAGAGACCGAGACGGAACGGATGATCCACATCGTCGCCTATAGCGCCGGGAACCGGGGTATGCCTGAGCGCACACGAGAGTATCTGCGGCGCCTGAAGGAGCGCGCGCACGTCATCAACGTCACCGAGGCACGGGATGCGACGTCCGGTAACGGCCACGGCTATTTCTTGGCAAGCCTGTCGGTGAGCAGCGACATTCTGATGACACTGATGTACAGACTCGACCCGGAGGGGCGCGGCCTCACCCGTGGTGGAGACGGTGTCTGGTTCTTTCCCGACGACTACGTCGACCGGCTTCGCGTTGCGCTGCGGTCAGCTGCCGAGAAAGAGGCGCGGAGCACGAACGACAGCGAGTGAGCTTGCCTCAAACGGTCTGCTGAGCGTGTTCTTGCTGCACGGCGCTCAACATCCAGTGGCAGGCATGTCGCGCTCGTGCTTTCGCATCGTCTTCGAGTACCTCGCCGTGGGCCATGACCACGCGCTCGAAGGGCCACTCTAGGGCGCGCGCAACGGAGGCACCGGCGCGTGCTCGGTCTTTGGTCACAGTTCGGATGAGCTTGCTCTGCATCGGCCGGGCCCAGGCTCCGGCCAATCGCAGCATCAGCGGGGTCAGGAAACCGCGGGCGAGCGAGGGCTGGACGTTGAAGAAGAGGTCCGCGCAGATCAAGGTCTTGCTCGCCGCGTGAAAGAAGACGGTTTCGCCCCAGGCGGGTGCCCCTTCGATGAAGACCTTCTCAATGCCGGGCCAGCTCACCTCCTCGTCGAGGGTGGCCGCAAAGGACAAGTCCGGACGTTTCTTGCGCAGGCCGCGCGCTCCGGCCATCACTGCGTTCGGCCAACGCTCCTTCCAGGCGCCGATGTAAAGGTGATGCAGGTTGTTGGGCGCCACCAGATGCGCGACCGGTCCGAGTGCATCGACCGCCCCTGCGATTTCCTCCTCGAGTGCCACCGGGGAGTGGACCCAGAGCGCTCCGTCGCCCAATCGAACGATCGTAGCGCGGACCGGCAAGTATGCACCGGGCAAGACCTTCACGTGGCCGCCGTCGAGGGTCCAAAGATCGTCTGCGAGTTGCGCGAGTGCCATCGGCTCTCTCCCTTGGTCAAGTGTGCTTGACTAAATAGAAGCGCTCGGCTAATTAGTCAAGTATGCCTGACCAAAAATTTCGGGCCGAGCTCGAGGCCGCCAAGGCGGCGAGCGTGCCGCAGCTGCTGTTCAAGGCGGCGCGGCTGCTCAACGACTACGCGATCACGGAAATGCGAGAACAGGCCGGGCTACCGGGCCTGCGTGCGAGCCACACGAGCGTGTTTCCCCACATCGCGCTCGAGGGATCGAGGCTCACGGATCTGGCCAGGAGCATGGGGGTGAGCAAGCAGGCGGTGGCCCAGCTCGTCGACGAATTGGTCGAGATGGGGGTGCTCGTGCGCTTGCCGGATCCGGACGATGGGCGGGCCAAGCGCATCGCCTTCGCGCGTGGGGGCCGGGGGCTCCTCTACGGACTCACGGTGCTCGACCAGGTGCAGGAGGTGATCGGTGACGCGATCGGCCGGGGGCGGCTCGACGCCCTGCACGATGGATTGAGCGCCCTGCTCGCCTTCCTGGAATCCTCGCCTCGAGCGGATTGAGCCCTCCCCCTCCCCGCACTAGAGTGCGAGCGTGATCACACTCGCCCTCGCGTTTTCCTGCGGACTGTCACTGGCCGCCCCGGAGCTCTACGACCGAGACACGGTCGTCGCCGTGCCGTTCTCCACCACCGCTTCGGAACACCTGTGGATCGGCAGCGGTCTTGCCCACGCGTTGAACCTGCGCATCTACGCGCAGCCGGGACTGAACGCGATGTCCCTGCGTCAGGTCCGCGCGGCGGCCCGCAACGACGGACTCGACCTCGCGAATGCCGCTGACCCGGCGGTCGCCTCGGCGTTGGGGCGACAGCTCGGAGCGGACACGATGGTGGTCGGCGCCTATGAGGTGAAAGGCCAATCGGTGATCCTCGACCTGATGGTGCTGCAACCGGGCGGCGGCCAGATCCTTCTTGAAGGTGTCATCCGCGGTACACTCGACGGCTTGGTGAAGCTTGAGGCAGAGGTCGCGAAGAAGGTGGCCCAGGCGTTGGGAGCCAAACAGCCGGACGTGAGTCTCGGCGCGTTCGGTACGACTTCGGTCGAGGCCTGGAAGGAAGTGACCTCAGGCCTCGGCGGCACGAGCTGGCAATCGCTGAGCCCGAGGAACGCGAGTGCGAGAAAGCCGCGGGTATTGGACGACGAAACGCTGAAACGGGTGGAGGAGCATTTCCGACGCGCCACCGAGCTCGACGAAGACTACGGCGAAGCCTGGGCGGGCCTCGGCCTCGTCGCTGCCCTCCGCGACGACTTCGAGGCCGCGCGCCAGCACCTCACCCAGGCCACCGCGGTGTCCGGCGCCCATCAACCCACCGCCGTGTTAGCCACCCATTATTCCTTGCTGCGGCAGGGTCGAGCCGAGGACGCGGCGAAAGTGTTGGAGCATGCGCTCGCGATCCACCCCGGTTTCCTCCACGCCCGTGGCTATCTCGCCGAGCTC
The DNA here is from genome assembly GCA_964468125.1 of uncultured Bdellovibrionales bacterium. GTDB lineage: Bacteria > Myxococcota > XYA12-FULL-58-9 > XYA12-FULL-58-9 > CAYXVF01 > CAYXVF01. The sequence goes on from CAYXVF010000007.1 coordinate 74,373, forward strand.
TACGTACAGCTCGGTCGCTACGACGATGCGGTCAAAGCCTACGACGACTACCTCGCGGTCGCGCCCCGTCAGCCCTGGGCGTTGGCTCAACGCGGCTACGTGCGCGCCAAGCTCGGAGACACCACCGAGGCCATCGCCGACACCATCAAGGCGGTCGATCTCTTGCCCGGCTCACCCACGCTGCTCATCGAGCTTGCGAGCCGCTACATCGACGCCGGCAAGTTGATCGGCGCGGAAGACACGCTCCGCCATGCGCTGGAGCTCCACCCGAACGAGGGACGCATCTACGTTCGTCTGTGCTACGTGTACCTGCTCCAAGAAAACGATGAGGTCGCGATTCCTTTGTGCGAGAAGTCGCTGACGCTCAATGGCTCAGCGGAGCGCCGTCGGGATCGCGGCTACGCCCACCTCAATCTCGCGCAGGCATACGGGCGCAAGGGACAGCTCGACCTCGCCTTCGACCACCTCGCCAAGGCCGAGGCTGAAGGTATGCGTCGATTCGGCGCCCTCGAGCGAGATCCCGCCCTCGCGAAGATGCGGTCGGACCGTCGGTTCTCGAAGATCGTCGGGAAGTAGCGTGGCGTGAAAATCGGTGGCCGGAGCCTGCGCCACGGGGGTGAGGTCAGCCGAGGCGCCGCCCCCCGAGAGCTAGACGAGAGGCGACAGGCTTACGGTGACGCAGGCTCCGACGAAAAAACGTATCGGTCTCGGTGGGGTCGGGTTGCGCGTTCTAGACGCAGCTCGCGCATTTTTCGTTCAGGTTTTCGGATCGTCTCGAAAAAAGTTGCGTAGGTCTCAATCTTGCGGCCGGGCGAGCTGCGCCACGGAGCGTCTTTTCAGCTCATGCCGACCACTTGGAAGATGAAAGTGGTGACCGCCCACTTGGCGACGAGCAACAAACCGAGGCCCGCGACGATGAGCACGAGGCGCTTCACCGGTCGCTATACTGAGCGATGACCGCCTTCGCCGCGGGGTCCCCGTGCAGGGATGCGAGAGCCCGAAGCGCATGGGTGTTGCGGTCGAGCATTCGCGGCAGGTCGTGATTCACCATCCGGAGAAACGCATCGTAGCTGTCTCCGCCCAGCATGGGTCGGTCCGGTAGGGTGATGGAGACCCTGGAGCCGGTGACCGCAATGCGTATCGTGACGTCTCTGCTCAGAAGGCCCGAACCCATCTGCGTGCTCAAGGTGGCCACGTTGCCGTTCCAGGTGACGGAACCCTCGCGCATCGGCGCGTTGCCGTGGGGTTCGCGCCGCAGGTAGGCGATGTACACGTTCATTCGCGCCCTCGCTTCCGCCACGGACACGTTGTGCGGAAAGCGGAGGGTTCGACCGCTCGCCGCGTGAGCGATTCGTTCAACCGAGTCCACGTCACCGATTCGCGTCATGGAGCCACTGTATCCGATTTGCGCTCGGCGAGCAGCCCTCGCTGGCTGGGCGACCGCGCTGAGCACGAGACACATGAGAATGAAGCGCGTCATTGGCATGACTCAATCCGTGACCGCGCCCCGGTCCGCGGAGCTGACGAGGGCCGCGTACTTGGCGAGCACGCCGCGCGTGTACTTCGGCGTTGGCGGGTTCCATTGGGCCCGGCGCTGCTCCAGCTCTGCGTCGTCGAGCTCGACACTCAAAGACCGGCTGTCCGCGTCGAGGGTGATCGTGTCACCGTCGCGCACGAGGCCGATCGGCCCGCCGACCGCCGCCTCCGGCACCACGTGCCCCACCACCATGCCGTAGGTGCCGCCGGAGAAGCGGCCGTCGGTGATGAGCGCCACGTCGTCGCCGAGTCCCGCGCCGATGATAGCAGAAGTGGGCGCGAGCATTTCGCGCATGCCGGGCCCCCCCTTCGGCCCCTCGCCACGGATCACGACCACGTCGCCCTTGACGATCTTTCCGGTGAGGATCGCCTGGAGCGCCGCCTCCTCGCCCTCGAAGACCTTGGCCGGCCCGGTGTGTCTGCGTTTCTTCACTCCGCTGAGCTTCGCGACACTTCCGCTCGGTGCGAGGTTGCCGCGCAGGACCGCGAGGTGCCCCTCGGGATAGAGGGGAGCATCGAACGGTCGGATCACCTCCTGGTCCGCGGGCGGCTCGCTCGGAATGCCCTCGAGGGTCTCGGCGACGGTCTTGCCGCTGATGGTCGGTCGCGTGCCGTCGATCAGGCCGCGTTCGAGGAGCATCTTCATCACCTGGGGCACGCCGCCGGCGCGGTGAAAATCCGTGGTGACGAAACGACCGGAGGGCTTGAGGTCCACAAAGACCGGCACCTTTTTTCCGACCGCCTCGAAATCGTCGAGGGTGAGCTCGACGCCCGCCGCGTGGGCGATCGCCGGCAGGTGGAGCGAAGCGTTGGTGGAGCCCCCCACCGCCATGATCACCGCGATCGCATCGAGAAAGCTCTGTTTGGTCAGAAACTGGCGGGCGTTGCGGCCGGCGCGGATCGCCTCCACCAGGACGCGAGCGGACTCCGCCGCGCTCTCCGCTTTCTCCGCGTCCACCGCAGCCATCGTGCTCGATCCGGGGAGTGAGAGCCCCATCGCCTCGATCGCCGAGGACATGGTGTTGGCGGTGAACATTCCGCCGCAGGAGCCGGCCCCCGGACAGGCATTGCGCTCGACCGCGAGCAACTGAGCGTCATCGATGGCGCCAGCGGCGTGTTTGCCCACCGCCTCGAACGCGCTCACCACGGTCAAGTCTTCCCCGTCGAGGTGTCCCGGCTTGATCGTTCCGCCGTAGACGAAGATCGCCGGAATATCGAGGCGACCGATCGCGATCATCGCGCCGGGCATGTTCTTGTCGCAGCCGCCGATGGCGAGCACCCCGTCCATGCTCTGACCATTGCACACGGTTTCGATCGAGTCGGCGATCACCTCGCGCGACACGAGCGAGTACTTCATGCCCTCGGTCCCCATCGAGATCCCGTCGGAGATGGTGATCGTGCCAAAGAGCTGCCCCTTCGCCCCAGCCTCGGCGAGGGCGGTGTCGGCGCGTTCGGCGAGCGCGCCGATCCCAATGTTACAGGGCGTGATCGTCGAGTGGGCGTTGGCAATGCCGACGATGGGCTTCTGAAAATCGTCGTCGTTGAAGCCTACTGCCCGGAGCATGGCGCGGTTGGGGGCCCGGGCGGGTCCTGCGGTCACGGTCTTGCTGCGTCGGTTGTCGGTCATGGTTTCGTCCTAACCGCTGTCGGAAGAGAGGTGAACCTTTTTGCGCTACGGCAAACGATAGCGCACCCGCACCTCGATGTAGTCGGTCTCGAGGTTGGCCATGCTCGGGAAGCGGTTGGTGCCCGCGGGTTGCACCGCGACGTAGAGGGTCTGACGTTCTCCGGTGATGAGCTCCGATGGCATTCGATCGCGAAGGTCCAGGCGCGCGACGAGCTGAGTCACCCCTTCCGTGAGGCGGACGAAGCGGGCGCCTTCCCACAGCTCGGGGGTCGCGTCGTTTCCCCGAGGTCGAGCAGGTCGCTGTCGAGCAACGCGACATCGAGCGCTCCGCCTGAGACGAAAAAGACGCCTACCTCTTCCGTGGGCGCCATCGTGTGACCGGAGCGGGCGAACTCGAAATCGCCGCGCGGCTTCGCGACCGTCCAAATCTCGAAGCGCGGCGGGCTCTCCGACCGGGACCGCGACGCCGCTGATCACCTCGATGGGGGGACATCACATCCCGAGATGCAAGTGCTGCCGACCGGCACGGAGCCGAGAGCCGCATCGAACGCGAAGAGGTCGGTCGGTTCGTCGGTCACCTCGTCGAGGGTGTAGAACGAACCGGCCAGACCAGCATTCGGGCCGAGGGTTGCGCCAAACCCACCGTGCGTGCCTCGGGGTGGAGCACAGGCGTTACAGCAGGGTCCAGCGCGATCCCGGAACTGAGGACGGATCAAACGAGTAGGCATCAATGCTCGACCCGCCGCCCACGGTGATGAGACGGCCGGTCGGATCAGGACCGAAGGGTGTAGAGTTGAGGTCGGGATGGGGGTCGCGTCCGAGCAAGGTCCAGGCGCGGTCCGCAAAGAACCAGGTCGCGCTTGCCCCTCCCTCGAGGAGATAGGTTTGGCCCGTGTTCGGGTCAAACTCGGCGCTCGAATCGACGTGAGCGCCCGGCTCGGAAGCGAACTCGTCGAAAGGCTCGGACTCCCGGGTGCAATTCGCGACGCATCGCCAATGGTCGCCTTGCCACTCAAAGATGCCCGTGACGTCGCCGATCTCCGCGCGCCGACCCCCGAAGAGAAGAAGGCCTTCGGGTGTGGTCGCCACTGAACGCGTCGACCCACGTCTCGTTCTCCGAATCGAGAGAGTGGAGAGTGAGTCCTTCCAGGGTCGAGCCCACGGCACAAAGGGCTCGGAGCGACTCGTGAAAAGCAATGCCGTCGGTCCCCGGGTCACCCTCGGCGTCGACAAAGACCCAGGTCTCGTCACGCAAATACCAGTAGTCGCCGTCCAGAACTGGAGCGGTTACGAGCGTCGCCCGGTTCAGGTCAAAGGCGCTCAAGAAGCCATCGGGGATTGGATCACCGAAATCGTCGCTCACTTCCACCCGTTCCCTGCGTCGTCGTTGGGGCCGGGTGCAGCGAGCAGACCTGTGACGGGTTCACCGCGACGGGCTGCGCCTACGTCACGCCGGGTTGCCTTCAAACGGCGGCTCGATGTGTCGACGACCGATGCGCCGCGGTGCCCGTGGAGTAGCACTCGAGCTTTCTGGCTCCGGTCGGACAGCTCCATCCGCATTGGAGAAAAACACCATCGTGCCGACCGGTAGTGCGTTGAAACGTACGTACCAAAAGAGCGGGCATCCCGGGCGCCGAAGCACGCAACTCGCTGCCCCGAACACCGAAGATGAACGGGAGTCGGTCCCTCGGCTCATCTCCCAAAGCCTCATCGCTCGCCACGTCGGCGGGTGTTTCAAACCGAATCTTCACGCCGCGTGAACCACGCGGGGAGTCATGAATTGCCATGGTCGCGATCGCCACGCGGGCCACCGTCCGCCTATCCCCCCAGTCCGCCGCGCAACCCGTCTCGCCGGTCGCCGGGACGGTGCGGCTCGCCTCCGCCTCGGCGGTCTTGCCCGAGCACGCATCGCTGCGGATCTGCGACGCCGGGTCCGCCTCCTCGCTCCTCGAGCTCGAAGACGTGCAGGCCCCCTGCCGCACGCATGTCCCGAGCCTGACCCGCTACGGCCGAAACGGCGCGATCCTGCGCGAAACGGTCACCCTCGCCGCGGATTCGGGAGTGAGCTGGGCGGATGAGGCGGAAGAGGTCGGCGTCGAGCTGCGCGTCGCGCGCCCGGGGATCGCCCGCTTGAAGATGACCCGCGCGAATGGCTCCGCGTTGCTCTGGGAGCCGGGCGACGGACCCTCAGCGGCAGCGCTTGCGGTCCTCGATCGCCTCGGCGAGGTCTACGGTGAAAACGACACCTTGAATGCGCTGCGCGCCGCGGCTCGGCGCCTCGAGCCCGGGGAGATCCGCTGGATCGAGCGCGACGGCACTCCGGTCGCCCTCCTCGAAGACGAAGGCCTTCTCGTTGAAGCGTCCATCTCGCAGTATGATGAGGGGCTCACCCTCGAAGTACCGCTCTACCGCAACGAGGAGAGCACCTACCAAGACCTGAACGGCGACGGGCGGATCGGAGGGCAGCTCGGCGGCGACGACCCCACCGCGCGAATGCTGGTGAGCGAGCGCATTCGCACACGCGTGCTCGCCCAACAGCAGCTCCCGGAGGTGGAAGAGCTGCTGGCTCGACTGCAAGACTTTCCCGACACCTTTGGCTTCTACAGCCACGCGATACGCGTGCCCTTCGAGGCGAACGTCGTGCTCGAAGACGGCCAGCCCCGCATCGTGGCCGCGGGCGAGGCAACGCTCCCGATCGTCGCCATTCAGTATTCGCGTTACGGCAACGATGACGCACGGCTCGTGACCCCCACCGGCCAGAGCTTGCGGCTTCCGCTCTTCGACCACGCGATCGCCGGCGTCACCCGGGAGGTGCTGGCAGGCCTCGACCCGAACCAGCACTGGTTCGCGAACGATTGGCAGCGCGAGCTCGATGCGCTCGCACGCACGCCGACGGAGCCGGAGCTCGACTACTATCGCGCCACCCTTCCCCTCGACGGCGCCGCTCTCGCCGAGCGTCTCCCCGGCATCGCGAGCGACGCCCTGCGCGATGCCACCTGGCTGAGGCTGCGAGACGACGGCAGCGCATGGTCCGTCGGTGGACCGCCGGGGTTCACCTACGCGCTCTCCAACGAAGAGGTCGCGGCCCTGATCGAGGAGCTGGAGGATACATTATTGGACGTCTTGCCCGCCCATTGGGCCATTCGTCGACGACTCGAGCTCGCGGAGGTGGTGCCTACACTGCGGCGGGCCTACGAGACGGGAGAGCCGGTCCTCGAGGGCTCGCGCATCTTCGTCGGCACCGCGGGCGACGGCTGGGGCGCGCGCTCGGTGGTCGCCTACGACCTGGAGGAGGGGACACGGACCACCTATCGATTCTGGACCGACGACCCTTTCTCCCAGGCGCTTCCGCAGGTCGACGTGTATGCGGAGACCCCGCCGAAGGTCGAGCTCGCCTACGCGATGCGCACCCACTTGGACGCGCTCGTCGACCGCGACGGCAACGCGACCGAGCTCGACGCCGGGCTCTGGGCGAGCTTCGTCGACGGCCTACCGGAGCTCGCGGCGACCGAGCCCGAAGACCCGGTGGCGGCGACCACCTGGCGCGCCTTCAACTACGACCAGGCTGCCTTCGAGGAGATGAGCGAGCTCCTCTCCGTCCGCCACGGCTCGCGCCCGCGACGCTGGCTCGGCTACATGAACGACTCGCGCGAGCGTCCGGTGATGGAGGCGGTGGTCGGGGCCGCGGAGCAATTCGACGATCTCGATCCGAGCTTTCTCTACGTAGTCGCGATCGGCGAGGGGATGAATCGCCTGATCGACCGGAACTACAACGGCGAAAACGGTGCGTTCGAGGTCGACTACATCAGCGGCTTCAACTCCCTCGGCACCGATGTCTTCGGCATGGACGTGGATCTGCTGCGCGCACGGGGCTTGTTGCCCGAGCCCTTCGAGGAAGGCGTGCACTACACGCTTTCGCACCACACCAACGAGAAGGGCGAAGACGTGGTCGCGGCAAACTTTCACTCGGTTCCGGACGGGCCCACCGCCCTGCAAAACGGGCTGAGCGCCTTGTCGGCGATGCTGATCAACACGGAGCGTGGCCTGTTGCGCTACGCCCGAAACCGGGGCCACGACGTGGAGAGCTGGACCGACTCGGAGCGCCACTACGTGTCTTACGTGGGCTACAACGCGGGCTACGGCACCGCGCGGGACTACATCGACTCGCTCGCTCCCGGTGAGTCGCCCCTGCGTCCCTGGGTGGGCGACGATCAGGGTGGCTCGTCCATGCGCGTGCACTACAACACGGCCTTGCGGATCTCGACCTGGGAGATGCTGAAGTCTCTCGGCGTCTGGGACCGGGTGGAAGAGAGCCGCTTCGACGTTCGCGAGCTGTACGAAGCGGATCAGGAGAATCCCGCGTAGTCGAACCGGCCCGGGCGCGGTCGGTCTACCCGTGCCCCACACGGCCCTTCTCACTCCGGGGCCGCCCTCGAAGACCGTCTAGGGGAGCTCCCGTCCAGCTCGCGACGGTCGGAGTCCATTCGGGGGCGGCGCAATATCTACTGCGACAACTCGCCACACCTACCTCTCAGAGCTCAACTGCGCGCAATTTTCGCCCTGATTTCAACGATCCTGGGGTCGATCGGGCCTCGAAAAAAATGAGACTTTTTGTGTTCGAGGCGCCAGGAGTCGCCGAGAACTAGAAAGCGCGAACTCGAAACCGTGATGCGCTCATGGGAGGGCTCATCACGTGGGGAGAGCGAGGAGACATTTAGTGGCACGAATCGAGCCCTCTGAGATACCCACGCAGCAACGAGCTACGCGTACCGGCGCGCAGATCATTTGGGAGGCCTTGGTCGCCGAAGGTGTCGACACAGTATTCGGATACCCCGGCGGCGCGATTCTTCCCGCGTATGACGCCCTCCTCGACTACCCGATCCACCACGTTCTCACTCGCCACGAACAGGGTGCGGCGCACATGGCGGACGGCTACGCGCGCGCGACCGGCAAAGTGGGCGTGGCCATCGCTACGAGCGGCCCCGGCGCCACGAACCTGGTGACCGGGATCGCGACCGCGATGCTCGACTCGATCCCGACCGTCTTCATCACCGGTCAGGTACCGAGCTACATGCTCGGCAAGGATGCGTTTCAGGAGATCGATGTCGTCGGCATCACACAGCCGATCACCAAGCACAATTTCCTCGTAACCCGCGCCGAAGACATCGCCCCTGCGATCAAAGAGGCGTTCTATATCGCGAAGAGCGGTCGTCCGGGTCCGGTCCTGGTGGACATCACCAAAGACGCACAGCAGGCATCGATCGAATTCGAGCTCGACGACCGGCCGATCACGCTCCCCGGCTACCGGCCGAACCTGTCACCGATCAATCGCGAGTACGACGCGGCGATCGACCTGATCAAGAACGCCGAGCGCCCGCTGATCCTCTGCGGCCACGGTGTGATGCAGTCGGGCGCGATGCGCGAAGTGCAAGCGTACGTGGAGAAGACCCAAACCCCGGTGGCGATGACCCTGCTCGGTATCGGCGGTTTCCCAGATACCCACCCGATGAACCTGGGCATGATGGGTATGCACGGGGAGGCGTGGGTGAATGCGGCAATCATGCAGGCGGACCTGCTCCTCGCGTTTGGCATGCGCTTCGACGATCGGGTCACCGGCAACGTCGCGACCTACGCGCCAAACGCCAAAAAGATCCACATCGAGATCGACTCGGCGGAGATCAATAAGAACGTCCAGGTCGACGTGCCCCTAGTGGGTGATCTCGGTGAGATCCTGCGGGTCCTGCTCCCGCGCGTTCCGAAGATGCGCCACCAACCGTGGCTCGAGCACATCATGGAGCTCAAGGGCGACTCCGCCGTGCGCGACATTCAAAAACTCCCCGACGACGGTCACCTCTGGGCCGCACACGTGATCAACGACATCTGGAATCTCACCGACGAAGAGACGATCGTCGTGAGCGACGTGGGTCAGCACCAGATGTGGGAAGCGCAGTACTTCAAGCACGACCGGCCTCGTACCCTCCTCACCTCGGGAGGTCTCGGCACGATGGGCTTCGCCCTGCCGGCGGCGATGGGGGCTTCCGCCGGAACCAAGAAAGAAGTCTGGGTCGTGGCGGGCGACGGAGGATTCCAAATGACCGCCGCCGAGCTCGCCTGCTGCAAGCAGGAGGGCATCAAGGTGAACATTGCGGTGATCAACAACGGTTTTCTCGGCATGGTCCGTCAGTGGCAGGAGTTCTTCTACGATCGCCGCTACTCCTCGACACCAATTGGCGCACCGGACTTCGCGAAGCTCGCGGAAGCGCATGGGCTGAAAGGCATCACGGTAAAGACCCGCGCAGAAGTGGAGAAGGCGGTCCAGGAAGCGCGCGCCTCAAAGGAGACCGTGGTGATCGATTTCCAGGTCGAGCAGGAAGACTCGGTCTATCCGATGGTCCCGGCCGGTGCGGACCTCGACAAGATGATCCGACGCCCGGAGCGCTCGGCGATCGTCGAAACCAGTGAGGACGAGCTCTAGACCATGGACGTCATGGACGACGAATCGACGCAGGCGAAAGCGACCGGAACGCCGGCGGTCCCCACCAAGAAAGCGGCGGTCGAAACCGAGCACAGCATCCATGTGTTCAGCTGCCTCGCCGAAGACCTGCCCGGTGTGCTCGCGCGCATCACCGGACTGTTCAGTCGACGCAACTACAACATCATCTCCCTCACTGCGGGACGGACTGAAACCGAGGGCATCTCACGCCTGACCATCGTGATGGACTCGACAAATACGTCCGCGCGCGAGGTCGAGGCGAACCTCTACAAGCTCGTCAACGTGCTGCAAGTCGCGGATGTAACGAGCGAGGAGACGGTGATTCGCAACCTCGTGCTGGTGAAGATCCGCGCGGACGTAAAGACACGCCCGGACGTGCTCCAGGTCTGCCAGGTCTTCCGCGCTCGAGTGGTGGACGCGGGAGCTGAATCGATCATCGCGGAGATCACCGGCTCCGAGGCCAAGCTCAAGGGGTTTCTCGACGTGGTAGAGCCTTACGGCATCATCGAGATCGCTCGCGCCGGGCGTGTTGCCATGATGCGCGGCGAACGCCCCCTCGCCGCAGACCCGGACAAGCTCCTCCGGCCGAGCGCTTGATTCGACGAGACAGTTCAAAGGAACGCGACGTTCCAGGAGAAGACATTAAATGGCAAAGATGTACTACGATTCGGACGCTGACCTCGGCCTGATCAAGAGCAAGAAGGTCGCGATCATCGGCTATGGGTCTCAGGGACACGCGCACGCTTTGAACCTGAAAGAGAGCGGGGTCGACGTCCGAGTGGGACTTCGTCCGGACTCGAAGAGCAAGGCCAAGGCGGAAGCTGCTGGATTGACCGTAGACGACGTCGGCGCCGTGTCCGAGTGGGCGGACGTGATCATGTTCCTCGCTCCGGACACCAAGCAGCCCGCGATTTACAAAGAGTCAGTCGAGCCGCACCTCACCGCCGGCAAAACCCTGATGTTCTCCCACGGGTTCAACATTCGTTATGGAACGATCGAGCCCCCGAAGGACGTCGACGTCTCGATGGTGGCGCCGAAATCTCCGGGGCACCGCGTGCGCGAGACCTATCAGGAGGGCGCAGGCACGCCTTGCCTGGTCGCGGTGGAGCAGGACGCCTCTGGCCAGGCCATGGCGCAAGCGCTCTCCTACGCGAAGGCTCTCGGGGGCACGCGCGCGGGTGTAATTGAGACGACGTTCAAGGAAGAGGCCGAGACCGATCTCTTCGGTGAGCAAGCGGTGCTCTGCGGCGGGGTGAGCGAGCTCGTCAAGGCAGGTTTTGAAACCCTCACCGAAGCCGGCTACCAGCCAGAGGTGGCGTACTTTGAGTGTCTGCACGAGCTGAAGCTCATCGTCGACCTCATGTACCGGGGCGGTCTGAACTACATGCGCTACTCCGTGTCGGACACGGCGGAGGTTGGAGACTACTGGTCTGGCCCGCGCGTGATCACCGACGCCGCGAAGGAAGGCATGAAGCAGGTCCTGAAGGAGGTACAGGACGGCACCTTTGCGAAGAATTGGATCGAAGAGAACGAAAAGGGTCGGCCCAACTTCAATGAGACCCGGCGCAAGGAGCAGGATCTCCTGCTCGAGCAAGTGGGAATCAAGCTGCGCAAGATGATGCCGTTCTTGGATGCGGTGGAGATCAAACCGGGTGACTAAACCGATGAGCGAGAACAATTACGTCCGAATCTTCGACACCACCTTGCGCGACGGGGAGCAATCCCCGGGCGCGACTCTCACCTCCGTCGAGAAGCTCGACGTAGCCCGGGCACTCTCGCGCCTTGGGGTCGACGTGATCGAAGCGGGCTTTCCCGCGGCCTCCCCGGACGACCTCGCCGCGGTGAAGGCTATAGCGGAGAGCGTCGGCACGGACACGGATCTCGCGGCCAACGGCACCCTTCCCATCATCTGTGGACTCGCTCGCGCGACCGCAAAGGACATCGACAAGGCGTGGGAAGCGGTGGCTCCGGCGGCGCACCCGCGTATTCACACCTTCCTCGCCACCTCGGACGTTCACCTGGAATACAAGCTGCGCATGACGAGAGACCAGGTGGTGAAGAAGGTGGACGAGATGGTCCGCTACGCTAAGAACCTGTGCGATGACGTAGAATTCTCTCCGGAAGACGCTGGGCGTTCGGACCCTGGGTTTCTCTACGAGGTTCTCGGCGTCGCCATCGCCGCCGGCGCCACTACCCTCAACATCCCGGACACGGTCGGATACACGACCCCCGCGGAGTTCGGGGCTCTCATCGCTGGGATCATCGAGAACACCAAGGGCGCGAAAGACGTCATCGTTTCGACCCACTGTCACAACGACCTGGGTCTAGCGGTCGCGAACAGCCTCGCGGGCGTGCAGGCGGGAGCGCGACAGGTAGAGGTGGCCGTCAACGGTATCGGGGAGCGCGCCGGGAACGCGGCCCTCGAAGAGCTCGTGATGGCCCTGCGTACCCGCAAGGACGTTTACGGCTTTGAGACCGGAATCGATACGACGCAGCTCAACCGAGTGAGTCGGATGGTGAGCACACACACGGGCATGTCGGTGCAGCCGAACAAAGCGATCGTGGGGGCCAACGCCTTCGCCCACGAGTCCGGCATTCACCAAGACGGCATGCTGAAGCACCAAGAAACCTACGAGATCATGCGCCCGGAGGACGTTGGGGCGGGCCGCACGAAGCTCGTCATGGGCAAACACTCCGGTCGACACGCGGTGAAGACGCGCCTCGCGGAGCTCGGCTATCGCATCGAAGGCGATGACCTGGCGCAAACCTTCGAGCGCTTCAAACGCCTCGCGGACAAGAAGAAGACCATCACGGACGCGGACCTCGAGGCGATCGTCACCGACGAAATGAAGCAGCCCGATGAGATCTACACGCTCCTAGGGCTTCAGGTCGCTTGCGGAACCATGGGCATGCCCACCGCGACCGTGAAGCTGCGTGGCCCTGACGAGAAGACGCTCGTCCAGGCGGCGGTGGGCACCGGTCCCGTCGACGCAGTTTACAAGGCCATCGACGAAATGGTGGCGCTCCCGGTCAAGCTCAACGAGTTCTTCGTGCACGCGGTCACCGAAGGCATCGACGCCCTCGGTGAAGTGACAGTGAAAGTCGAGAGCAAAGAGCTCGAGGCCATGCAGAAGAATCCGCAACACGCGATCTCCGGCCCGCGCCGGCACATGGGCCACGCCGCGGATACGGACATCATCGTTGCGGCGGCGCAGGCGTACCTCGCCGCCATCAACAAGTTCCTGACCGCACGCGGCGTGGCCCGCACCAGCGAGCACGACAGCACCGTCGAAATCGCAACCGTCTCCGAGGTTCACTGATGCCAAAGACATTGTTTGACAAGGTGTGGGAATCGCACGTCGTGGTGGACGAGCCGGGGAGCCCCTCCGTGCTCTACATCGATTTGCACCTGATCCACGAGGTGACCTCGCCCCAAGCGTTCTCCGGACTGGAAGCGCGGGGCCTGAAGGTCCGCCGGCCAGACCGTACCGCGGCGACCATGGACCACTCCACGCCGACCGTGCCTCTGGCGCTCGCGCAGATCGACGACGAGGCGAAAAAGCAGCTCGCGACCCTGAAAGCGAATTGCGAGAAACACGGTATTCGCCTCTACGAGCTCGGTAGCGACGGCCAGGGGATCGTGCACGTCATCGGTCCGGAGCGCGGTCTCACCCAACCGGGCATGACCATCGTGTGCGGCGACAGCCACACCTCTACGCATGGCGCATTCGGGTCGCTGGCCTTTGGAATCGGTACGAGCGAGGTCGAGCACGTTCTCGCTACCCAATGCCTGCTGCAGCGCAAGCCCAAGACCTTTGGGGTGGAGTTCACCGGCTCGCTCGGTCCTGGCCTATCCGCCAAGGACATCATCCTGCGCTTGATCGGCGAGATCGGAATCGGCGGCGCCACCGGTCACGTGCTCGAGTACCGGGGTGAGGCGATCCGCAAGCTCTCGATGGAAGGGCGCATGACCGTTTGCAATATGTCGATCGAGGCCGGTGCGCGGGCGGGCATGATCGCTCCCGATGACACCACCTTTGAGTACGTCGCGGGTCGCGAATTCGCGCCGAAAGGCGCGGACTGGGATGCCGCGCTCGAACGTTGGAAGGCACTCCCCTCCGACGAGGGCGCATCGTTCGACCGCACCCTCAGCATCGACCTCGACCAGCTCGCCCCGATGATCACCTACGGGACGAACCCCGGCATGGCCATTCCGGTGACCGACGCGGTACCCGACCCATCGTCGATCGGCGAGACGAGCAAGCGGGAAGCGTTGGAGAAGGCGCTCGGCTACATGGACGTGACGCCGGGCAAGCCGCTGTTGGGCAAGAAGATCGACGTGGTCTTCATCGGCTCGTGCACCAACTCGCGCCTGAGCGATCTCGAAGAGGCGGCCAAGGTCTTCGACGGCCGCAAGGTTCGCGAAGGCACGCGCGTGCTCGTCGTGCCCGGCTCGGCGCAGGTGAAAAAGGCCGCCGAGGAGAAGGGCCTGCATCAGATCTTCCAAAACGCCGGCGCCGAATGGCGCGAAGCGGGCTGCTCGATGTGCATCGCAATGAACGGAGACCAGCTCGACCCTGGCCAGTACGCGGTCAGCACGAGCAATCGCAACTTTGAGGGTCGCCAAGGCAAGGGCGGCCGTACTTTCCTCGCGAGCCCGGCGATGGCCGCCGCAGCCGCCGTCACCGGTGAAGTCACCGACGTTCGCACCCTGCTCGGAGCCTGACGATGAAAGCGTTTACCGTACTCGAATCCAAGCTCGTCCCCTTGCCGGTGAATGACATCGACACGGACCAGGTGATCCCCGCCCGATTTCTCAAGGGCACGGACAAGGCAGGCCTCGGCAAGAAGCTGTTCTTCGACTGGCGCTACACCGCCGACGGTTCCGACAATCCGGACTTCGTTTTGAACGCTTCGGACCTTCAAGACGCGGAGATCCTCCTCGCGGGGGTCAACTTCGGCTGTGGGTCTTCGCGCGAGCACGCCCCTTGGGCGCTCACCGACTGGGGCTTTCGCGCGGTGATCGCGACGTCCTTTGCCGACATCTTCAAGAACAACGCGCTCAAGAACGGCTTACTCCCCGTGGTGGTGGACGAGGCGACCCATCAGGAGCTGCTCGCAGCCGTGCGTGAAGACCGGGCGGCCGCAGTAAAGATCGACCTCGAAAGTGAAACGCTCACGACCCCCGCCGGCAAGAGCGTTTCCTTCGAGACCGAGCCATTCGCGCGCCGCTGCCTGCTCGAAGGCAAGGACCAGCTCGGCTATCTCCTCTCCCACGCGGAAGCGGTGGAGCAGTACGAGCAGCAACGAGGCTTCTGATGGCGGTCCTGGTCTACGACACCACCCTGCGCGACGGCACGCAGCGGGCGGGCATGTCCCTGTCCTGTAACGACAAGCTGCGGGTGGCGAATCGGCTCGATGACCTCGGAGTCGCCTACATCGAAGGCGGATGGCCAGGATCAAACCCAAAAGACGCGGAGTTCTTCGAGCGGGCGCGGGATATCGAGTGGCGCACCGCCAAAATCACCGCGTTTGGCGCGACCCGGCGCGTAGGCACCTCGCCCGAAGAGGACGACAATCTCCGTGCGCTTCTCGAAGCGGAAACGCCGGTGGTCACGGTGGTGGGCAAGACCTGGACCCTCCACGTGACCGACGTGATTCGCACGACGCTGGAGAAAAACCTCGAGCTCATCGCCGACTCGCTCGCCTACCTGAAGGCCGCCGGACGCGAGGTGGTTTACGACGCGGAGCACTTTTTCGACGGCTATCGCGCAGACGCCGATTACGCGCTCGCAACACTCGATGCAGCGGTCGAGGCCGGCGCGGGGACCGTGGTCCTCTGCGACACGAACGGCGGGACCCTGCCTTGGGAGCTCGGTGACGTGGTTGCGAAGGTCGTCGCGCGGGTTGGAGAGCGGGCGAAGGTAGGAATCCATTGCCACAACGACAGCGAGTGCGCGGTTGCAAACTCTGTGGCGGCGGTCCGCGCGGGCGCGCGCCACGTCCAGGGGACAGTCAACGGCTACGGCGAGCGCTGCGGCAACGCAAACCTCTGCGCCATCATCCCGAACGTCGAGATCAAGCTCAGGCTCTCCTGCCTGCCCGAGGGCGCGCTTCACAAGCTCACGGATTTCGCCCACTTCGTCGCTGAGGTCGCAAACCAGGCACCTGACGACTATGCGGCCTACGTCGGTCGCAATGCCTTTGCGCACAAGGGCGGGATTCACGTAGCCGCCATGCGCCGCAACGCGGACAGCTATCAGCACATCGACCCGACCCAGGTCGGCAACGAGATGCGCGTGGTGGTTTCCGAGCTCTCTGGTCGCGGCAACGTTCTCTCCAAGGCGGAGGAGATGGCCGAGGAGCTCGGCAGGGGCCAGGACGTGAGCGACGTGCTGCGCCAGATCAAAGAGAACGAGGCGCGCGGCTTTTCCTACGAGGCGGCGGAAGCGTCCGTGGCTCTGATGCTGCGACGCTCTTCGCCGAGCTATGAGGCGCCCTACCGCTTGATCGACTACATGGTGAACGTCGAGCACCGCGACCAGCGCGGGACCTTTGCCGAGGCGACGGTGAAGGTCGACATCAATGGCGAAGTGATGCACACCGCCGCCGAGGGCGATGGCCCCGTGAGCGCGTTGGACCGGGCCCTGCGAAAGGCGCTCTTGCCGGCTTTTCCCGAGCTCGCCCAGATCAAGCTCGTCGACTACAAGGTCCGGATCCTCGACGGGGTGCACGCGACGTCGGCCATCACCCGCGTATTGATCGACTCCACGAATGGGCACGACCGCTGGGGCACGGTGGGCGCCTCAAACAACATCATCGAGGCGAGCTGGTCGGCCCTGACCGACGCGATCGAATACGGACTGTCGATGTGCGCGAGCGCGAAGGCGCCCGAACCGCTCGAAGACGAGATCTCGGGGCTCTTGGGCCTCAGAACGGAGCACTGAAGAAATGGACGCAAAGATCGTACTCCTCCCCGGCGACGGCATTGGACCGGAAATCGTCGAGCAGACGCAGCGCGTCCTCGAGCAGATCGCCGAGCGCTTCGGGCATTCGTTCACCTTCGAGGAGAAACTGATCGGCGGAGCAGCGATCGACGCAACCGGTTCCGCTCTCCCGGACAACACCCTCGAGGCCTGTAAAGCGGCAGACGCGGTGCTTCTCGGTGCGGTGGGAGGGCCCAAGTGGGACGACCCAACCGCGAAGGTGCGTCCGGAGCAGGGACTCCTCGGCTTGCGCAAGGCACTCGGCCTCTTCGCAAACCTTCGACCGGTCTCCGTACACCCGGCCCTTGCGGCTGCCTCCCCGCTCAAAGAAGAGCGACTCAATGGCATCGACATTCTCGTCGTTCGGGAGCTGACTGGCGGGATCTATTTCGGTGAGCCGCGCTTTCGCGAGATCACGGAAAAGGGCGAACGCGCGGTGGACACCCTCGAGTACTACGACTTCGAGGTGAAACGCGTGGTCGAGCTCGCCTGCAAGCTCGCCCAGGGACGTCGGAAGAAGGTGACGAGCATCGACAAGGCAAACGTGCTCGAGTCCTCCCGGCTCTGGCGTCAGATCGCCAGCAGGGTCGGCGAGCTCTACCCAGATGTGGAGCTCGAGCACCAGCTCGTGGATTCCGCCGCGATGAAGCTCATCACCCACGCCGTTGATTTCGACGTGATGGTCACGAGCAACATGTTCGGCGACATTCTCACTGACGAAGCCTCCGTGCTGTCAGGCTCTCTGGGCCTGCTCCCGAGCGCGTCCCTCGGCGACGGGCGCACCGGCGTCTACGAGCCGATCCACGGCTCGGCGCCGGACATCGCGGGCAAAGGCGTCGCGAACCCGTTGGCCACGATCATGAGCGCGGCGATGCTTCTGCGCCACTCCCTCGAGCTCGAAACGGAAGCAAGAGCGGTCGAGGACGCGGTCAACAACGTCGTGACCGACGGCGCCCGCACCCCGGATCTCGGCGGCGAGCTCAGCACCGCCGCCATGGGTGACGCGGTCCTCGCCAAGCTCGACTGACGCCGTCCAGCGCAGGACTGTAATCCGGCTCCAGTCCACGACGCTCGAGAAAGCCCGGTCCGTAGTCGAAAAGGAGCTCCTCCCCGGACGCCACGGCGCGGAGCGTGACGATCACGACGTGCCAATCATCGTCCCAAAGAAGCCACCAGGGCGCGACGTTTGGGTCGGGCTCCCGGGGCTCGACGAGCTCGCCAACGTATTCGCCTATGCGCACACCGGCGACGAGATCGGCGGCCGCAAAGAGCCCATGGCCCGCCCCCAGCGCTTTGCCCACCCGGGTAGGCGCATCGACCGTGTCGCGATAGCGCGCCAGGAGATTTTGCAGAGAATCGAGGGGAAGGTCTGGATGGCCGCGCAGAGGAACCGACGCCCGCGGGTCTCGTTCACGCCCATCGCTCCACAGCTCCCGATCGATGCGCAGGCGCCGCGCACGCTCCTCCGCGTTGATCCTCCGAGGTTCTCATGAGTGCACGAAGCAACCAAGATGGTGTGTGAAGTCGTAGGCCCTTGCCGCGAGGCGTTCGAATCGGCACATCCTGTTCACGATGTTTCGGTTCTTTGAAGGCCTGCTCGATCCGTTCCCGAAAACCGCGGGTGAAGCGCCGCCAAAAAAGCTTTGGCCCTTTGTTTGGTACTACTCCAGGGACGCGCTGCCTTGGCTGCTGCTCATGGCGATCCTCGCGGCCGCCATCGCGATCGGTGAGGTCTTTCTCTTCGGTTTTCTGGGGCAGATCGTCGACTGGCTCTCCGCGGCGAACCGCGAGACGTTTCTGCGCGATGAGCAGAGCACCCTGTTCTGGATGGGGGTGGTGCTGCTCGTCATTCTCCCCGCGGCCGTCCTGCTCCAGAGCTTCTTCATTCACCAAACGCTCCTCGGGAACATTCCGATGAGCTCGCGCTGGCGCATGCACCGCCAGCTCCTCGGCCAATCGATGGCCTTCTTTGCCAACGAGTACGCCGGACGCGTCTCTACGAAAGTGATGCAAACCGCTCTCGCCGTGCGGGAAACGGTCACCAAGATCCTAGACGTGTTCGTCTACGTGCTCGTCTACTTCGTCGCGATGCTCGGGGTGATCGCCACGAGCGATCTTCGACTGGCGATCCCCGTCGTCATCTGGGCCGTGCTCTACGCAGTGATCATCTCCTATTTCCTTCCGCGCCTACGTGAAATCTCTGAGAAGCAAGCGGATGCGCGCTCCGCCATGACCGGTCGAATCGTCGACAGCTATACGAACATCGCGACTGTGAAGCTCTTTGCGCACGCCGGACGGGAAGAGACCTACGCGCAAGAGAGCATGAATGCGTTCCTGCAAACCGTGCACCCGCAGATGCGCTTGGTCACGGGTCTGAGCTCCGTCGTCTACTTCATCAACACGTCGCTCGTCTTCTCGCTCGGTGCCATGGGGATCTGGCTCTGGCTCGATGCCGCCGTTTCCGTCGGCGCGATCGCTACGAGCATCGGCCTATCCATGCGCCTGAAGGCGATGTCCCAATGGATCATGTGGGAGGTTTCGGCGCTCTTCGAGAACATCGGTGTGATCTACGACGGCATGGCAATGCTCGCAAAGCCGGTGGCCGTGCGCGACGCCCCCGATGCAACCGACCTCGAACGATGCGAGGGCGCAATCGACTTCGACCACGTCACCTTTCACTACGGCAAGGGAGGCGGAGTTCTCGAAGACCTCTCGCTGCGGGTGGCGGCGGGAGAAAAGATCGGCCTCGTCGGTCGAAGCGGCGCGGGCAAGACCACCCTCACGAACCTCCTGCTGCGCTTCTACGACCTCGAAGGTGGGCGCATCTTGATCGACGGTCAGGACATCGCGGCAAAGACTCAGGATTCGCTGCGCTCGCAGATCGGCGTGGTAACCCAGGACACCTCACTCCTGCACCGCTCGATTCGAGAGAACATCTGCTATGGCAAGCCGGAGGCTAGCCACGAGGAGATGCTCGACGCCGCTCGCCGCGCGAACGCGCTCGAGTTCATCTCCGAGCTCGAGGACGCTCAGGGTCGAAAGGGATTCGACGCGCAGGTGGGCGAGCGCGGCGTCAAACTCTCCGGCGGTCAGCGGCAGCGGATCGCCATCGCGCGGATCTTCTTGAAGGACGCACCGATCCTGATCCTCGACGAGGCGACCTCGGCCCTGGATTCGGAGGTGGAAGTCGCGATTCAGGAGAATCTCTACGCGCTGATGGAGGGCAAAACGGTCATTGCCATCGCCCATCGTCTCTCTACGATCGCCGCCATGGACCGGCTGATCGTCCTGGACGCAGGAGCGATCGTCGAGGAAGGCACCCACGACGAGCTCGTAGCCCGAGGAGGCCTCTATGCTGACCTCTGGGCCCACCAGAGCGGCGGGTTCCTGACTCAGCCAAAGAGCACCTCGCGCTCCGATTCCGCCGCCTGAGCGCCCTGATACGGGCCTCGGACGGCCCTGAGAAAGTGCGCCCAAGGTCCCGATTTCGACCGAAAACCTTTGTGTCCCCCTTTTTTAGCCAGAGCTGGGGACGCTGTGTAGGACATGTAGGATATTATCCCCCGTTTCGGGGCAGGGAGATGTTTGCCCGATGAACAATGGCTCAACAAACGCCACCTCTGGTCAACGCGTGACGATTTCCGCGGACACCGCCAAACAGGCGACCTCCGCCGCGCAATCGAGCGCCCAGAGCAGCTTCGCCAGCATGATGGCCGCGTCGACCGCGCGGGTCTTGAACACCGGAGCCAGCGCGCGTCTCGCCCAGCCCTTCGTGCCCGGTCAGACGGTCCTTTCCGCTGCGGTCACCCGCATGGGCACGCCGAAGAGCGCTGGGGCCGACGCCGCGCGTGCGGTGTCGGCCTCGATGATCGCCATGGGCGGTACGGGCATGAAGAAGAAGTCCGCCGCCACCGCAACGGGCGTCGACGAGCTCGCCGAAGCAGGCGATCCCGCCGCCATCATGATGCAAGCCACGCAGGAAATGCAGGAGCTGAACATGCAGTTCAACATGCAGTTCCTGATGCTCCAGCATCACATGGAGAGCGAAAACCGCCAGTTCACCACGCTCTCGAACGTGATGAAGACGAAACACGAGTCGGCGAAGAACGCGATCAACAACATCAAGTAGTCCATTCAACTCGCCAAAGGGCGCTACGACCCCTCGCCGCCGCCTCGGGTGAGGCGGCGAGGGGTCGTCGCTTCTCGCTCCACTATTACTCGTCTTCGCCCTACTTACGTTCATGGCCGCATGACGCTTGGCTTCGCCAAGACGACATGCGGCGGGCGTCCCTTCGACTTGTGATTTCTCAGAGTCTTGACTCCACCTGAGGGCGGAATTTTCAGAAACATGACCCCACTTTTTCAGGGTCATGACCCTACCGACCCGGGGAAGTTTTTCAGAATCATGATTCCTTCGGGGCTCCCGCATCCCCATGCGACACCGCTTTGCGAAGGAGGTGTTCGCATGGGTTATCGGGAGCACGGAATGTCGGAAGGCTGCCGTTGAGCGTGAGCTTCGCCAATCAAGGGCTGAGAACAGCACCGAGCGCGTGCTGCGTAGCTAGGGTTTGTCGGGGAATTCAACCGTCTTTGAGTGGCATCTTCGGGCGTAA
>CAYXVF010000008.1:0-38649 GCA_964468125.1 uncultured Bdellovibrionales bacterium
CTGGATCTGTGAGCATCTACCGTCTCGGGCGGGGAAACAATCTCGGTTCGCGGACACAACACGGATGGGTCTCGCGCCGATACTCTTCTCGAGGGCTACTGGGATGGGCCTTCGACGGAGATGGTGTTGATGCAAGGCTGTATTACAACGCGTCATCTGATCCTGCGAGCTCCGACGATCATTCTTGAGTTCGGTCTCGTGGCCTATGGCCGTT
The DNA here is from genome assembly GCA_964468125.1 of uncultured Bdellovibrionales bacterium. Taxonomy (GTDB): domain Bacteria; phylum Myxococcota; class XYA12-FULL-58-9; order XYA12-FULL-58-9; family CAYXVF01; genus CAYXVF01. The sequence continues at coordinate 215 of CAYXVF010000008.1, forward strand.
GCGTGCTCTCGGTGCTGTTTCGCAAGAAGGCGACCTTTCTCGAGTGCGTGGCGACGATCTCGCGCTCCGCACGCGACTGATGCGCTGCCGTGACTGACTTCGCCGAGGCGCTCCGGGCGCTCCCGAAGGCAGAGCTGCACGTCCACCTCGACGGCTCGATTCGACCGCAAACACTCCTCGATCTCTACCGTGTGGCCGGGCGAGACGCTCCAGCGGCCCGCGCGGAGCAGGTTGCGACGGCCATCGGAGCCGGTCGGCAATTCGACGGTCTTCCCGACTACCTCAAAGTTTTCGACCATACGCTTCCTGCGATGCAGACGGAGCCGGCGTTGCGTCGAGTGGCGCAGGAGCTGGTTGAAGATGCGGCTCGCGATGGGGTGCATCACATCGAGGTCCGTTTCTGCCCGGACCTCCACCGCAAAGGCGGCCTGGAGCACGATGCAATCCTGACCGCGGTCACCGATGGCCTGCGAGAAGGAGAGCGTCGACTCGGTGTTTCTTTTGGGGTGATCGTCACGGCCCTGCGCAACCGCGATTCAGCGGAGAGCGAAGCGCTGGCGCGTCTCGCCGCCCGCTTTTCCGATCGGGCGGTGGTGGCTTTCGACCTCGCCGGTGACGAGGAAGGATTTCCGTGCCACGTTCATCGCACGGCCTTCGATCTCGCGCGCGATGCGGGATTGAAGCTCACGCTCCATGCGGGCGAAGTCGCCGGTCCCGAGGCGATCGCGGAGGCCCTCGAGCAGGGAGCCCATCGCATCGGGCATGGCACGCATCTGCGCGATGATCCGATGCTTCTGGAACGGGTTCGCGAAGCGCAGATCCCGCTCGAGATGTGCCCGACGAGCAACGTGCAGACCCGTTCGGTCGAAAGCTACAGCGACCACCCGGCCCTCGACTACCACCGGCAGGGGATCGCGGTGACCGTCAGCACCGATGCTCGCCTCATCTCGAACACGACGGTGAGCGGGGAGCTCGCTCGTCTGCGCGAGAGCCACCGGATGACATGGGAGGAGGCGCAGGCCCTCGCTCGGGCGAGTTTTCAGGCGGCCTTCATCGATGAGACACGCCGTTCGGAGCTCATCGGGCGAGTGGCGACGATCGCTGGCCGTCTCCGGGAAGCCGGTTTCGATCCCGATTCAACGACGAATGGCGAGGACCTGGCCGCTGCGGATTGAGCTGCCACGCAGGCGATTCCAACGACGAATGTCATCGACGGAGCAGCGGTAGCGTCTCGAGATCGACCACAGGGTGTCACCTGCGGTGACGACGTGCTTTCTCTCGCGGCTCGCGGCCACCACTGTCCGCTGAGAGCGCTTGCGGGTCTTCTTGGAGGCAACGCTCACCGGCACGACGAGTTGCTGACCTACGCGCAGCTGGTGCACGCTGCGCAAGTCGTTGAAATCGCGGATCGAGGCGATGCTCACGCCGTGCTGTCGTGCGATGCCGCTCAGTGTATCGCCCCGGCGAACGCGGTAGTGACGGAGGTCGACGAGCATCAAGGGCGGCTGCTCCGCGATCCATTTGGTGACTCGCTCACCTTCACCCTCCGGTACGCGAAGAATACTCGGGCGGCGCGGTGGCGTCAGGTCGTGGAGAAGGCTCGGGTTGAGCTCGCGAAGGTCCGTGAGAGACAGTTTCAGAGCCGTGGCGAGCTTCTTGAGATCGATCGCGTCTTTGACCTCGAGCCGGTCGTAACGCAGCGGCGCGTGCGCGCGAATGTCCGTGAAGCCGTGGGCGCGGGCATTCTTGGCGACGATCGCCGCCGCGATGATTTTCGGCACATAGTGCCGGGTTTCTTTGGGGAGCGCGTGTCGGTCGACGAGCTCCCAGTAGGTGCCCACGCCCGAACGATTGAGGGCCCGGCCAACGCGGCCTTCGCCGGCGTTATAGCTCGCCCAGGCCAGATGCCAGTCTCCGAACTTTCGATGCAGCTTCTTCAGGTAGCGGCAAGCGGCGTGGGTCGCCGTGACGAAGTCGCGTCGTTCATCCACCCAGTGGTCCATGCGCATGTCGAAGATCTCTGCGGTGGAGCGAATGAACTGCCAGAAGCCGCTGGCGGCGGCCACAGAGTACGCCTTTGAGCTCAGACCGCTCTCGATCATCGCCAGATAGAAGGTGTCCGCGGGCAGGCCGTGCTCACGCAGAATCGGCTCCATCATCGGCCGATAGCGCTCCGCTCGTGCCAACCATTTCTCAAAGTGTCGGCGCCCCCGACCGGTGAAGTATTCGATGTAGACATCGACCAGCTCGTGGTCCGAAAGAGGAATGTCGTACGTGATGGCGGTCCCGTCGTGATCGGGACTCGGTGTCCGCAGGGCCCGGGTGAGCAGGGTCTGCTCGATCGCGTCGAGCCAATGCTCGTCGCGCATGAAGCTGAAGTCGTCGATTTTGTTCTCGGCGGCCGGCGTGTGCGCAAACCCGTCGCGCAGCCGATCGTGCAGAGCCCAGCGGCGCAAGCCCCGTTGAATGCGGCGCTCAACCCGGTCCTGATCGATCAAAATCGATTCCAGCGATTCGGGGGATTCCGCATGGGCCACGGTCGGTGCTGCGAGCACCACCAGGAGGGTCATCGCCAAAGGTCGCATGGACCCCGACCATAGCACCGACTCGCGCTCGAACAAGAATTCGGCGTATTATCTAGCCTGCACACGAAGCGCCGGGGGCCCAGTCCGAATGAATCGTCGATTTCTCGTGGGGGCACTTCTAATCGCCACGCTCGCCTGTTCGCGCGGCCTCGAGGATCTCATAGACGTTTCCGAGTTCAACTGCGCGGACGGGCTGCAAAACGGAGAAGAGACCGACGTGGACTGCGGCGGCAGCGCCTGCGAGCCCTGCCCGGCTTTTTTCTTCTGCACCGACGGCCCGGACTGTCAGAGCGGCATCTGCGATGCTGGGATTTGTGCTCCGCCGAGCTGCGACGACGGTCTGCAAAACGGCGACGAAAGCGACGTGGACTGCGGCGACGATTGCCCGCCCTGCGCCGACGGCTTGCTCTGTGGCGAAAACGAAGACTGTGAGAGCGATCTCTGTTTGATCGAGACGAATACCTGCGCGACGCTGTATGAAGGTGAGCTCATCCTCTTCGACTTCGTGCCGTCAGACGCGAATGCAACGCTCGACATCCTCCAGAGCCACGACGTCATCGCGGGCGACGTGAACATCAACGACGTCGACGCCACGGCTACAGTGATCCCCCCGCTCCAGGTGCGCGAGATCCGAGGCAGCTTGAACATCATCGGAAACTCCACCCTCGAATCGCTCTCCGGTCTCGGATCGATTGAGCTCATCGAAGGCGATCTGTCCATTCGCGCGAACTCGAGCCTCGTGGACCTCGAGGGCCTCGCCGTACGGGAAGTGCAGGGTACGGTCGAGATTCAACAAAATCGCAGACTCGAACGCCTCAACGGACTCGAACGGTTGAGCTTTGCAGATCGCGGGCTCGTGATCACGGACAACATTTCGCTCACGGACCTGAGCGCCCTCGATGGAGACGACAACAACGAAGGGCTCACCGAAGTGGGGCAGCTGCGCATCGAAAACAATCTGGCTCTCGAGTCGATCGACGCCTTCAATGCCCTGGTGGTGGCGGGGGACATTCGCATCGCAGACAACGACGCACTGCTCACTCTCGGAGAGGCTGGCGCGACTGCCTTTCCCATCTTTCCGCAGCTCGCTGCGGCAGGAGAGATCGCCATTCGGGATAACCGCCGACTCACCACCGTCGTGGCGTTCGGTTCTCTCGCGACCGCCGAACGGATCGAGATCGCATTTAACCAGTCGCTCACCTCACTGACCGGGTTTCTCGAGCTGTTGAGTCTCGACAACGGCCTGCTCATCTCGAACAACCCATCACTGGCAACCGTTTCGGGGTTCGATTTTCTGAGCGTGGTCTTCGGTGGAATGACCTTTCAAAACCTGCCGGCGTTGCAAGCGCTCCCGGATTTCACTCAGCTCGGCATCATCGCTGGAATCACCGGACTCACCTTCGAGGCGACTGGGACTGACTATGCAACGGTCACTGGTTTTCCGAACCTCGATTTCGTGACCGCGCTCACGATCAAGAACACACAGATCGAGAGGATCGTCGGCATGGGAGGCCGCTTCATCGTCGAAGAACGACTGAGCATCTCGAACAACCCGGCGCTGCAGCAGCTCGGCGGTGCGGGTGGAAACCTCGGAGCGATCGACCCTCGCGGCACGGTGTACATCTTCAACAACCCGGTACTCTCGAGCATCGCCCTCGCGAACCTCACGAACCTGCGCGAGACGCTCACGGTTGCGAATCTTCCCCTCTTGAGCTCCCTGAGTCTCCCAAATTTCTCGCAGGCGAGGGGTTTGCGCATGGGGCAGCTCGCATCGCTCCTGGCGGTGGACGTACCGGTCGAAGCGGTCGTGGGTTCGCGGCCGGGGCTCGACAACTCAGGATCGTTTGAGTTCTTCAAAGAGCTCGATGTGGTTGGAATCTTTCTGCAGAGCTCGGGCCCAGCCCTCTACGACTTCTCGCGCTTGGACGCGGTGAGCAACATCGTGGTCTCTGGAGCAGGGCTATCGGTCCTGACCGATGCTCTGACCCGGGTCGATGGCGATCTTCGCTATGTCGATACGGACCAGCCGGTGAGCGCTCCCCTCCTCGCGACGCTGGGAGATCCGGACCCGGCCACCGGGCCCGCCGCTCTCAACGGTGTGTGCGAGCTCCCGTTGCTTGGGTCTCTGTGTATCGAAAACGCCTCCTTCGACAGCCTGGAGCTGCCCGAGCTCGAGCGCATGAGCGGCGTGCTCCTCATCGAGCAGACCGAGTTTTCGGCGCTGAATGCGCCAAAGCTCAGCACCGTCGGGGCCATCCGGGTATCGAATAGCAGCCTGCCGCTCGATGTGGACCTGTCAGGTCTCATGAGCGTGGACGATCCTAGTGGGCTCTACTCGCCGAACATCCAGCTCGCGCCGATGGTCGGGGTCTGCGACGTCAACTTCGGTGCCTGTCAAAGCGCGTGTCTGCCATCGGGCTCGAATGCCTGCGCGCCCGATGGGTGCACGGTCGTGCCGGCTGCGGTGTGTCCCTGAGCGGCTAGCTCTTCTTGTCCAGCCGTACCGCGAAGAAGCCGTCTACACCGTGACGATGGGGCCAGGTTTCGAGGCAGGGAATACCCTCGTGTTCGACGCGCATCGCATTGAATGCAGGGAGCTCGGGCCAACTCGGCTGAAATTCTGAGTGGCGGGATAGGAAATCACGAACGCGCTCGATGCCTTCCGCGCGGGTCACCGTGCAGACGGAGTAGACCAGGCGACCTCCCGCTTTCACTCGCGCACCGACGCTCTCCAGGAGCTGGCTTTGGAGGCGGATGAGGCTCGGTAACTCCGACTCCTTGCGCAAGCGCAGCTCCGGATGGCGACGGATCGTTCCCAGGCCCGAGCAGGGCGCGTCTACGAGGGCGAGGTCGACGGTCTCGGCGTCTAGGGCGATGAGCTCGTGATGCAGGCTCGCTCCGTCGCTCGCGTCGAGGGCAACGGTGTGGATCGACACGAGTCCCAAACGCTGGGCGTTGCCGTGGATGAGCCGCGTGCGACCGGGGTGAATGTCGAGAGCGAAGATGCGCCCCTCGTCGTTCATGAGCTCGGCGGCGTGGCAGCTCTTGCCCCCCGGCGCCGCGCAGGCGTCGAGCACGGTCATGGCGGGTCTGGGCTCGGCAAGAAGCGTGACCATCTGGGCCGCGTAGTCCTGGACGCTACAGCGTCCCTCCTGAAACGCGGGAAGCTCGGTGATGTGACCCGCCCCGCGCACCTCGAGGCCGTGGGGGAGAAAGGAGGGGATGTCGACTTCGAGGCCCGCGTCTTTCAGCTCCGCGTCGAGACGGTCTCGGTCGATGCGCAGCGGGTTGGCGCGGAGCATGAGCGGCGGGGTCTGATTGTTCGCGTCGACAAAGGCGCGCGTCTCATCGAGCCCTTGGCGCTTTTCGATCTCGCGGAGGAGCCAGTCTGGATGGGAGCCGGTGATCGCGAGCGCGTCGATCGGGTCGCTGTCGTCGGGCTCGGGGAGTTGCCCTTCCTTCTGGAACGTCGAGATTTTGCGCAGCATCGCGTTGACGAAACCCGTCGCGGAGCGATGGGAGCCTCGGACGAGCTTCACCGTTTCATTCACCGCCGCGTGCGAAGGCACGCGCATGTTCAGGATCTGATGAGCGCCCATGCGCAGGGCGTTTCGCACCTGCACCGGCGTTTTGCGCAGCGGTCGGGTCGCGAGGCGTCCGAGAATGAAGTCGATATAGATCGCATGCCGAAGGGTCCCGTAAACCAGCTCGGTCACTAGACCCTTGTCGCGCGCGGTGAAGCCGGTTCGGCGGCGCAGGACCGCATCGAGGGCGCGATCTGCGTAGGCTCCGTCACGGTCCACACGAACCAGCACGTCGAGGGCCGCACGCCGGGCGCGGGGAGATTGGGCGGTATCGTCCACGGGAGGGAGCTTCGCTCAAGCTCCGGTTCGACGCCAGTTGTCGTAACGCGCCGGAGTGGGAAACGTGAGGCCGATTCCCACGGCTGCGATCGCGGCGTAGGTCGCCACCCAAAACAGGTCACCGGTCAGCAGGGTGATCACCAACCCGAAGATCCCCGTCGCCTCACGCATCGCCGTACGCCACTCCGACAAAGATGAAGAGGCTCATTACCTGAGCGCCGGTGATGAGCGTCAATTGGGGAAATGGGGAGGGGGAGCTCATCTCAATTCGCGCTCTTTGAGACGGGCTTCTCTCCCCTCGTGGGTCACGCTTCGGCGGTGGCTTCTTCTTCCGACGCGCTCTCTTCCGCCTCGGAGTCGTCGCCGCCCGCTTCCTTCTTGTGTCGTGCTTCTTCGTCGGCGATCGCCTGCTTGCGCGACAGCTTCACCTTGCCCCGCTCGATGCCGATCACCTTCACGAGGACTTCGTCGCCCTCCTGGAGCACATCTTCGACGCGCGTCACGCGGCGCGGAGCGAGCTCGGAGATGTGAATCAGACCGTCCGTGCCGGGGAAGATCTCCACGAAGGCGCCGAAGTCGGTGATCTTGCGGACGTTGCCCATGTAGAGCTTGCCGATCTCCGCCTCCTGGGTCAGGTCGCGGACCATCTTGACCGCCATGTCCACCGATGCGCCGTCCGAAGAGGCGATGGTGACGGTTCCGTCGTCCTCGACGTTCAGCTGAGCGCCCGTTCGCGCGACGATGTCGCGGATGACCTTGCCGCCCGGTCCGATCACGTCGCGGATCTTGTCCTGCTTGATCTTGATTGTGAGGATCTTGGGAGCGTGCTCGCTGATTTCCCTGCGAGGCGAGGTGATGCTCTTGGCCATCTCACCTAGAATGTGGAGCCGACCCTTGCGCGCTTGCTCGAGTGCCGTCTCGAGAAGCTCACGGGTCACGCCCTTGATCTTGATGTCCATCTGAATCGCGGTGATGCCCTTTTCCGTGCCCGCGACCTTGAAATCCATGTCGCCCAAGTGGTCCTCGTCGCCGAGGATGTCACTCAGAATCATCATGTCGCCGCCCTCTTGGATCAGGCCCATGGCGATGCCCGCGCAAGGACCGTCCATCGGTACGCCCGCGTCCATCATCGACATCGAGCCACCGCAGACGGTGGCCATCGACGACGAGCCGTTCGACTCAGTGACATCGGAGACGACGCGTACCGTGTAGGGGAACTCCTCGCTGCCGATGTCGATCAGATTCTTCAGCGCGCGCAGGGCCAGCTGACCATGGCCGATTTCCCGGCGGCTGGTGGAACGGATCGGGCGCGACTCACCGACCGAGTAGGGCGGGAAGTTGTAGTGCAGGAGGAAGTTGTTGAAGACGTCGCCGGTGAGATCGTCGATGCGCTGCTCGTCTTGGCGCGTGCCAAGGGTCGCGGTGACGATTGCCTGCGTTTCGCCACGGGTGAAGAGCGCCGAGCCGTGGGTGCGAGGCAGCAAACCCACCTCGGTTTCGATCGGGCGAATGTCCTCGCTGCCTCGGTCGTCGATGCGCTTTCGGGTCTTTAGCATGTCCTGGCGGACCCACTTGTACTTGAGCTCGCCCCAACAGGCCTTCACTTCGCTAATGCGCTCTTCCAAGCTCGGGTCCTTCTCGATGACCTTCGCAACCAGTTCCTTCTTGGCCGCGTCGAGCTCGGCGTAGCGCTCCATCTTGGTGGTGATCGCGTACGCCTTCTCGAGAAGCGGGGTGCCGACTTCCTCCACCACCTTGTAGACTTCTTGATCGAGCTCCGGCGGGGTGTGCTCGCGTTTCGGCTTGCCCGCCTCTGCTGCGAGCTCCTTGATCACTTCGATGATCGGCTTGCAGGCCTCGTGGGCCTTGAGGAGGGCGTCGATCGTGTCCCCTTCGCTGACTTGCTTGCCGCCGCCTTCGACCATCGCGATCGCGTCCGCGCTGCAGGATACGAAGAGGTCGAGATCCGCGCTTTCCTTGTCCGCCTGCGATGGGTTGACTTTGAGCTCACCGTTCACGCGGCAAACCCGAACGCCCGCTACGGGGTTGTCGAAGGGAATGTCGGACACGGCGATCGCCGCCGATGCTCCGATCAACGCGAGCGAGTCCGGCGGGTTTTCCGGGTCGTAGCTGAAGACCGTGCAGATCACCTGCGTGTCGTAACGCCAGCCTTCCGGAAACTGCGGCCGAATCGTGCGGTCCGTGATGCGAGCCTGGAGGATTTCGTCCTCCCGCGGGCGCGCTTCGCGCCGGAAAAATGAGCCGGGAATGCGACCCGCCGCGGACATCTTCTCTTGGTACTCGACGGTGAGGGGAAGGAAGTCCGTGTCGCGGGGATCGCTCGAGGCGTTCGCGGTGACGAGCAGAGCGGTTCCGCCGGCCGTGATCCAGCATGCGCCGCCCGCTTGCTTTGCGATCTTGCCTGTTTCCAATGTAACGGTAGTGCCGTCGACTTCGACGGTCTTCTTCACGTGAGCCATCTTTTCTTCCTTCGGACTCGCGCGCTCGTTGCGAGGCGTGTCGCGCGGCCGGAAACGGTCTTGGACCTTGTGTTTTCGGGGCCGTAAATCGCACCAAAGCCTCAGAAAATCAACGTGAAAAGCCAGGTCTGGCACGTGTCCAGAAAGCGAGACGCTCGTACGCCCGTCTCGAACTCGAGTCACCCCCCTTGGTCAGAACCCCCTCAGAGCGCACCGGAAGCGCCGATCTTCGTTGGCAGCACATTTGCACATCCTGTCGTCGGACGAAGGGAGTCTCGCGATGCGACGGACGAGGATGGTGATGCCTGTGCTGCTCTGTGCGGCCTGTGGGGGGGTAGGGGTAGATGATGAGGGGCTGTCGGCGGAGGGCGCCCGCTTCGGCGAGGCTGACGGTTTTGACGAAGCTAACGCGAACAGCAACGGCGCCGTCACCTGCGACTGCCAGCCTGGCTTCGTCTGCGAGTTCGGTCAGTGTGTCCCCGAAAACCCGGCCGCGACGGCGAGCGATTCAGTGCGCGACCCCCGCGCCTCAGCCCGCTACGTCTTTGATTTGCAGCTCGAAGCGCAGCGCCTGGTGCGGATCGACAGCGAGTCGCTCCAGGCTCGCTCTTTCAGCGCTGGCCTCGCGCCCATGGACATCGTGGTCGAGCCTGAGCGCGAGCTCTCGATCCTACTCGATGCGTTCGACCTGGTGGAGATCCTCGACCATCGGGGCGATCCACCTCTGAGCGCCACCTTTCCCACCGCTCGCGCACTCTCTCACCTGGTCCTGAGTCCCACTGGCAGCCACGTCATTGCATACTACGACTGGGACGATCCCCGGGCCGGCCAGAGGCAGAGTGAGCCCGGCAACATCAACCAGCTCACCGTCCTGGACCTTTGCGATGGCGCCACTGATTTTTCTAGCGAGGATTCGCGGGCGTTCAATCTCGCCGTAGGCCTCTTTCCCCGCGACGTTCGCTTCGCGGTGGACGGTAGCCGGGCGCTCGTGATCGGCCGCGACGCGGTGACGCGCATCACACTCGACGACACACCGAGTCCCGAAACGGTCCTCGACCTCTCCGCAGAGCCGTCGGAAGTGGTCGTCGATGACGAGGCGAGCACCCTCGTCGCCCGTTACGAGGGCACGGACATCGAAGTGTTGCGTCTCGCCGACGGCGCGCGCGCCTGCGTGTCATACCCGTCTCCCGTATCCGACCTCGAGCGCGCGAGCGCCACTGAGTTTTTCGTCGTGTACGGCGACGAGGAGAGCTTCACGGCCGCGTCCCTCGAGCCCCTGGCCCTCGATTTCTCCTCACCCAACTGTGTGAGCGGCGCTGGCACGATCGATTTGGGACCCTATCGCCGGCTGCAGATGAATCGCGATGGCACTCGCGGGGTCGCCTTCGTACGGGACCTCGATCGGGAAACCATCCTCGTTCTCGACGGGCTCGCGAGCACAGAGGTTCGCCTGGAGAAGGCCGTCTCATCCGTGGCTTTTGGACCAGAAGGGCGATTCCTCTTCATTGCGCATCTGAAGCGCGAAGGTGTGCCCGCCTGGGACCCGACGGTGGAGAGTCCGGACGACTCGGTCGACAAGAGCTACGGCGTCACTTGGGTCGACCTCGATAGCCTCGACCACCGCCTCGCGATCTCCGAGTGGCCCTTTGGACGTTTCACCTTCGTACCCCGGTCGCCGGGACGTGCTGCCGCGACTTACGTCGCCGTGCTGGACCCTCTCGAGCCCGAGCTCCTGCGGGTCAGCCACGCCGCCGGCTTCGCGGACCGCTGGCTTCGGCTGGCGGCAGAGCCACTGAGTCTCGGTTTCCTTCCAGGCACGGAGCGCGCCTACGTCACCCAAAACCATCCCTGGGGCCGGGTTACGTTCATCGACCCCACCGGTGAGGAGCTGCGTCACGTCACCGGATTCGCCCTGCTGCCATGAGGAGTGCACCGATGAAACCCGGCGTTCTCGTATTCCTGATCCCCCTGGTCGCCTGTGGCGGTCCGGAGAGCTTCTCTGGCCCTCTGGCCGAGCCTGTCGAGGTGGACGGCGCGCTCCTCTTTCTCGACGGTGCCGAGTCCTCGGGCGTGATCGTGGACCCGGACGGTCGGAGTGGCCCCAAGGGCAACCGCTCCCTCTACCGGATTCCTCTGGGCGAGCGTGCGAGCGGTGTATTTGCAGCTCCGAGTCCCGACGATCCGAGCCGGCAACAGGCGATCGTCGTCGACCCTGGGAGCCAGACACTCTTTGTCGTCCGCGACCGACGCGGGGATACAGATGCGATCGATGTTGGGGTCCCCTTGGAGGAGGTCGCGATTGCCCCCGGCGGACGCTACGCGGTGGCATTCCAACGCGAAGGAACCGTGTCCCAACAGACCCTCTTCAGCTTTCCAAACGCGGTCGCGGTCGTGGATCTGAGTGTCGACAGCCCGGGCGCCCGCACCTTCGAGCTCGGGGCCGGTGGCGTTCGACCGCAAGCGGTCGAGCTCTCCGAGCCCTTCGAGGTGGAATACGACAGCGGCGCCGGCCTGAGCGTCGCCGAGCTGCAGCTGGCCCTCGTCTTCGTTCAAGGAGGGATCGTGCCCATTGATCTGCTGCGCGGTGAGAGCGGGCCCTTCGTGCCCTTGGCGGCTGCGCGCGACACACGACCGGTCGCCGTCGAGTTTTCCAACAACCGTGGAGACGACAACGTGGGCCGTTTGGACGGAAACGAGCGAGCCTACGTGCGGACCGACGATGGCCAGCTCTTCGTGCTCGCGGTCAGCGCCGTGCGCAGCGGCTCGGGTGTCGCTCCGCTCGTCGCCCTCGAAAACGTCGTGACACCGGACCGCTATGTCTACGACTTCGATCTCTTCTTCAGCGATGACGGCCGGGACCTCCTCCTCGCGGCGATCGGCTCACAGGTCGTCCTCGTGGACGGGTACACGGGCGTCGCCGAGCGATTCGACGTGCCGGGCGATGTGCGAGCATTGCGCGCCTTCGATGACCCGCGGAGCGGTCAACGCTTGGCCTTGGGATTTGCCCGCGCAAGCGACGCGCTCTATCGCCTCGACCCCTTTGCCCTCGACCAACGCCGTGCTTCAGGGATCGAGACCGTACTCCTCGGGGCGACCATCGACGGGCTGATGGTGAGCGACCGCGCCCACCGAGCGATCCTCACCTACTCCGGTGCACGAGAGCTCGGGGTTCTCGACCTCTCCGCCGACGGCGGATTGGTCGATCTACGCTTCGCGAGCCCGATCCTCGCGATGGCCCTTCAGGCCGATGGCGAGCAGCTGCTCGTCGTCGGCACCGATCCCTTCGACTACGCGCCCCGCCTCGCCGCGGTCCGCCTCGAAGGGGGATTGGGCGCCGAGGATGTGCCGGTCGCGGAATCCGTGCGCTCCGTGGGGTCGACCGCGCGCCATCTCTGGGTCGATCATTTCAATGCCGTCACCTTCTTTCCGCGCGGGCGCCTGCAGTCGGGTGCGAGGATCCGGTTTGAAGACATCGATCTCACCCAGTTCTTGACCCTCCCGAACGCAGGAGAACGCTGATGCTGCTGCTCGTCTCACTCCTCGTGTCCGCTGGCTCTCCCCAGCTCGACGCCGAAGTCGAAGACCCCGCTTTCGGGCTCAGTGTCCGAGTCGGTGGAGGCTACAGCGCGCCGGCGACGGACCGCATCGATCGGGTGAGCGGCGCGGGGCGTCGCGCTCTGGATGTCGCCGTGGCGGCGAGCCTCCTTGAGCTCAGTGGCTTCGACCTCGCCCTCGAGGCGCAGCTCGTCCAGGGCTTGCCGGACGACGATGCGGAGCTGTCGTTGCTCCTGAGCGAGCTCCGCCTGCGGGCGGTGCTCCGAGCGCAGGAGGTGCTCTGGCGGCCCATGAGTCTCTATGGAGGAGTCGGTCTGATGGGGGCGCGCATGCGAATGAGCTCCACCGACGGCGACCTCAGTGGGAACGAATGGGTGCCCGGCGGCCTCGCCGTGTTCGGGGTGCGGTTCGATGCTTCACCGCGCTCCCCACTGGGTTTATTCGCATACGTCGAGTATGGCTACGCGCTGCGCGCCGAGCGGGCGCTGCGTCTTGAGGGCGAGGACGCCGAGCCTGTCCCCCTCGGGCGGGTGGATTTTAGTGGCCACGTGGTCTCCGCAGGTGTCGGCGTTCGGTTCTAGTCGCCTTCTCGACCCGCGCTAAACACTCGCTTTCGAGGGGCCGAGTCTCCTAGACTCTCACCATGATCGATCACCCCTGGATCGTGTGTGATGGAGCGCTGTTCACCTGTCGCTTTCCGCCGGCTCCCGCCCTCGAGGACATTCAGTCCTTCGGCGTTGCGGTGCGTCGTTTTTACGCCAAGAACGAGAAGCCGTTCTCCTGGGTCGTGGACGCATCGGACCTGTCCATCTACGGAGTCCGACACCGCAAGGAGCTCTCGGAGGTGCTCGACATGAACCGCGACCATCTCGCGGAGTTTTGCGCCGCGATGGCCATCGTGGTTCCGAACGCAATGGTTCGGGGTGCGGCGCAAGCGGTCTTGTGGCTCGCGCCCCCGGGCTACGTCTATCGATTTTTCGCGAGCGAGCCGCGTGCGCGCGAATGGGCCGAGGAACAGCTCTTCGCGACCCAGGCGTAGCCTACTTGCGCAGGCCGAGCGTCTTGATCAGCTTTCGGTAGCGCTCGACGTCCTTGCGGCGAAGGTATTCGAGGAGCTGCTTGCGCTGGCTGACGAGCTGCAGCAAACCACGACGACTGTGGTGGTCTTGCTTGTTGGTCTGGAAGTGCTCGGTGAGCCCGGTGATCCGCTCGGTGAGGAGGGCCACCTGAACCTCCGGAGAGCCCGTGTCGCCGGGTTTTTGCGCAAACTTCTCGATGATCTCTGCTTTTTTCTCGGTGCTCAGCGCCATGAGAATGTCTCCTGTCACGCATCACCCCGCGCGAGAGGGGTGACCGTCTAAAATGGAGCGCCGCAAATACGGATCCGCCCAGAGAAAGTCAACGAAATTGGGGTCTTTTCACCGTCCGGGCGGGCTCGTCTCGCTCTGTCGGAGATGCTGTTCAAGGAGTAGAGGGTAGCGAAAGGGTTTTTTGCAGCCAGCGGTAGCTCGGCGCCATTTGCGACACTGCCGCCCTCGGAGTCGGTGATGACTTCCGTGTAGGCACTCCCGCCGAGCTCATCGACCAGGAACACCCCGCCGAGTCGCTTCGCTGCGAGGCGCGGACCTCCGTGGGAATCGAGGACCAGGCGGCCCGGAGGTCGCGCATCATCGATTCATCGGTGCTCGCCTTCGGGCGCTCCTGAAATCCGTTGAGCACGTTGTCCATCAGCACGTACTCGATTTGGGAGCTCGAACGTGGCTCTGGCCTTTCCTTTTGATGTACACCCGAAAACGTGGAACGCCAGCGCCCCGACACCAGCAGCAACGAGCTCGACCTTTACATTCGGACCTACTACTCGCTGTTGCGCAGCTCCGGCGAGGTGCGCGTCCGCTCCTTTGAGGAGGCCCATCTCTACTCCAGCTCGAGTCTCCACGAGGGTGCGCGGGATGCCACCGTGGACATCGGTGCCTTTTCCTATGCCGCGGGCCGGATGCCCGAGTGCCTTCCGGACGTGCAGCAGATCTTGCTCGGTCAATCTGAGGAAGTCTTTCGCGCGGGCGGCTACGACGTGCGCCGCTGGGAGCGTCGCATTGCGCGCGGGCGGCGTCGGCCCTTCCGCTACGACGGCGAGGGACGTCTTGCCGCATTCATCGCCAGCGCTTCGGACATCGATGACATGGTGCCGATCGTCACCGCCTATCAGATCGAGTGGAACAAGATGCATGCGTTCCTGGCGGAGAGCGAGCTCGGAAAACAGCTCGCCGCTGGAACCTTTGAGGAGGAGGAGCGCCCGCTCAGGGATTCACTGAGCGAGGTGCTGCAAATCACTGTCGAAAATGCCGACCGCCTGATCGAAGCGCTCGGTGCCCCCTATCGAGAGGCTTTGCGCCTTCTCGCGTCCCGACGAAGCGACCTTCGCATGCAACTCCTTGCGGGCTCCTTCGCTAGTTACCAGCGCGCGGTGCAACGTTGGTGGAAGAGTCTCGAGCCGGTCTACTGGGTGGAAGGGAGCGAGCGCGCCCCGGTGTATTTCGTGTCGAGCAACACTCATGCGCTCGTCAATTTGATCGGCGGCTTCGCTCTCGCCCACAAGCAGGAGATGCTCGAGACTGCCGAGCAAGAGAATCCAGGCGGAGTCTGGGGCGAGCTGCACGACAGCTCAGCGTTGCATCCTGATGTGCTGAGCAACCTGCTCTACTTTACGCTCCGGGACTACGTGCATCGCTCCGACGAGCGCCTCGCCGCGGTGCAGGCTTGGGACGCAGCGGCAGGCATCGCCACAGTCCCAAATCCCGGCCATGTGGAGGTGGCTGCGCAGGTAATCGACTTGAGCAAGGTGGATGCCGACCGCGTCGACCCGCGTTTGAGACTCGAGGGCCTCGACCTCCTCGCCAACAGCGACGCCAAGATCATCAACATCGATTATCCCCTCGGAATGGCGGCATACCAACTGCTGTCTCGCGTGGGGCAGGGCATCGGCGAAATGCTCGGCACCTACGTGATGGGGAAGGCAGCAACACTAAATGGCCGTGTTGGAGACGTGATGGTGTCGAAGGTCGTCCAAGACGAGCACTCGAGCAACACTTTCATCATCCGAAACGCCTTCACCGCCGAAGATGTCGCGCCCTACCTGCACTACGGTACGGTGCTGGACAACCAGAAGGCCCTCACCGTTCGCAGCGCGTTTCTGCAGAACCGAACCTACATGGGGGTGTTCTACCGCGAAGGCTACACGGTGCTCGAGATGGAGGCGGGCCCCTACCTTTCTGCTACCTACGAACAGCTCGACCCGCGACGCCATCCGAACGATGAAATCGTCTACCTCGGCGAACGCGCGAAGTTCGACGTGGGCATCCTCC
This sequence comes from uncultured Bdellovibrionales bacterium, assembly GCA_964468125.1. Lineage (GTDB taxonomy): Bacteria > Myxococcota > XYA12-FULL-58-9 > XYA12-FULL-58-9 > CAYXVF01 > CAYXVF01. Next base: position 16,060 of record CAYXVF010000008.1, read on the forward strand.
ACTACGCCTCGGACACTCCGTACTCGCGCCGTCAGAGCCTCCTGTCGAAGTCGATGGGGTATTTTGGGGTCGATGCCACCTACGCGTGCGCGGTGGCGATCATGCGCAAAATTTTTCGCAACGAGATCGGGCGATTGCGGGAGACCTGAGGCCTCGCGCGCGGCTTTTTGGCGCGCCCACGATGCGGACCGAAGCGATCTCCACTAAAATCAACTGCGGCATGGATCGCGCGCTTCGTCTTTTCATCCTCCTCTCGCTCACGGGCTGCGCGCCCTCTTGGAGCGCTGCGGTGCACGACTACCAGGTGGGGGAGTACAACGCTGCGGAGGAAGCGCTGCGTTGGCATGCGGAAAACGGCGCGCCCTCTCGCCGTGCGGAGGCACGGAGGCTCTTGGGCTCGCTCCTGGACGAAAGGGAACGGGCGGTCGACTTCCTGCTCTCCGAGGCGCGCCACGTTCGCAAGCTCGCCGACGCGAAGGAAACGAGCTATCGCGCGGCGGACGCCTTTCTCGGCGCAGCGCTGGAGCTGATGCCACCGGCGGATCCGCGACGCGCCGAGCTCAGCGCCGAGCTCTCACAGCTCGAGCGTCTGGCAGCAAAGCGCTCGGAGGACTATGTCCTGGCGACCCGCCGCTTTGGTGCAGAGGTACGCGAATCGGGCCGCTGCCGTGGTGCCGAATGGATCGAGTCGGCGCAGAGTCTGAGCACCGACCGGGAAGGCGCGGGAGTGCCTGCGGGAGAAGACTTCCTGGTGCTCTACACCGCCGAAGCCGCAAACAAGTGTTTCGAGCTTCGCGCCTACGAGGCGGCGGTCGCGCTGAGCGACCTCGCCGAGGCGCTCCGAGATCCCGAGAGTGCCGGTAGCACGGTCGTCGCACGGCTTTCCGCTGTTGCCCAGGCCCGCATGTTCACCGAGGAGCCGGCCCTCGCTCGCGACGAAGAAGCGGACCTCACAAAGGGCCAAGTGCAGGTGCTGGCCGAAGAACCCGTGAACCGCACCCTCGTTCAGAGCCGGCCTAAGCGTCGCCGTCGCCGCGTTCGCGCCGCGACAGCCGCGTCCGCATCGACGGAGGCGCCCACGCCCATGCCCGAGGCGTCGAATGGGCTCGACCGAAAGTCGACGGAAATGCGTGTCACGTCGCTCATCTCCCAGGGCGAGAAATTCGAGGCACTCGCGCTCCTTCAGGATCTCGTGGGCGAAAACCCAGACGTTCAGTGGCTCGAGAGCCTTCATCGACGCTATCGGGCGGACCGCGAGAAGTTGGTGGAAAAATTCCTCGACCAGGGGGAGCGGGCTCTGCAGAGAGAGCAACCGGACCTGGCCTTCGATCACTATCAACGCGTTCTCACTATCGACCCCGGGAACTCGATCGCCGCCGACCGCAAACGCAAGATCGAAAACCTGCGGAAGCTACGGCGCCAAAACCGCAAGTAGCGCTACGCGCTCAGCTCCGAAGCGTGCATGACAGGAAGGGTCGGTGAGCGCTCGATGCCCCGGCGAACGTAATCGCGCAGAAGGCCGCGGTTGGCGGGCGTGTTCCGGGTAGGCAGCAGGGCGCCCTGCACGAGCTCATCCTCGATAAAATCCTCGCTCAGGAAGCGCAGCATTTCTTCGACTTCATAGCGCTCGGAAAAACCAACTACGCAATAGACCTGGATGGGAGTGGCGATCCCTTTGACCTTTTGCTGTCCGCCGTCGATGACGTCCACGAAACCGGCGCCGGCATCGATGTAGGTAAATCGGTCGATCAGCAGGCCCCCCGCAGGCGCCTTCGCTTCGAGGCGCGAGGCGAGGTTCACGACGTTCCCGATGATCGAGTAGTCCAGCATGATGTGCTGCGCCCCAACAGGGCCCATCATGCATTTGCCGCTCGCGAGACCGAAGCGGTAGGTCAGTGGCAGTTTCTCCTCGAGCTCCTCGACCGCATGACTCAAGATCTTCAAGGCAAATTGCGAGTAGATCGTGGCCCGAAGAGCGTTGCGAACGTATGCGCGCTCCATGCTCGATTGGCGGCGAGGGTCGCGCATCATTCCGTAGTGCATCATCACCCCGTCTCCCATGAATTTGTCGATGATGCCCTGAAAGGAACGTACGGTGATCCGGCCCATGCACGTGTAGTAGCGCGAGAGCATCTGGAAGATCTCTTCCGGAGAGTGCCGTGCTGCCCAGTCCGTGTAGCCCGCGGCGTCTCCAAACACGACCGAGAGCTGGTGCTCTTGAACCGACTCGGTGCCACCGTGCTGAATCCGTTCGACGAGCGCGGCGTTGCTGAACCGCATGTGAAGCTCGAGGGCGTCCGCCATGCTGTTGAAGCTCGCGGCCGCACGTCCCACTTCGTCCCGACTCAGCCTCCCTTCCACGCGCTGACGAAAGTCGCCCTGGGCAAAGGCCTCGGAGGCCAATCCGAGCTGGGTGACCGGGCGGAGGACGCGTCGCAGGACGAAAATGAGCAGCACAAAGTTTGCGACCAACGCGACCGCGACGATCACTGCGGAGCGTGAGAGAATCTGCTCGCCGGAGCGCTGGATCCTCGCACCATCGTAGCGGAAGACCACCGCGCCCAGCCGAATCTGATCGTAGAAGACCGGAGCGGCGATCGTGATGAAGCGCGCATCGTTGTCGATCACGGACGCGCGCTGCAGTTTCTCGAGCGCGGCGAATGGTGGCGGTGCTCCTACGGGTCCTTTCTTCTCAGCGAGGATCGTGCCGTCTCCGCCGACCACGTAGGCTCCCTGGATCCGTCTTTCGTCCGAGTCGACGAGGCCTTGAACCTTGAGCTGAAGGTCGAGCTTGCCCTTCTTCTCGTCGAGAAAATCGAGTGCGTTCACCTTGGCGAAGTCTTGGACCGACTGCGTACCTGCAGCGATGATTTCCTGTCGCACCGCGTCCCGGGCCACCCGGTAGGTCAGTAGCGATGCGGCAGATACTGCAACCACCAGCAGCACGTTCGCGACGATCAGGATTTTTCCGAGCAGCGAGAGTCGAGGCCAGCTCATGTTTGCTCTTCTGGAGCGAGCACCAACGCCCCGAGCGGGGGCAGATCGACGACGACACTGAAAGGCCGTCCGTGGAAGGGCACCGCTTCCGGATCCACGATGCGGGTGGTTCCTACTCCGCTTCCGCCGAACTCGAGGTCGTCGCTGTTGAGAATGACTCGATGGCGGCCGCCGGTGGGGCACCCGAGGCGGTAGCCGAGACGCGGTACAGGAGTGAAATTCAGCGCGACCAAGGCGTAGCGGCGTTCATCCCGGCGGATGAAGCCGATCACCGAGTTGTCCCGGTCACTGCCGTCGATCCATTCGTAGCCTTCGCGTTCGTAGTCACTGCGCCAGAGAGCTGGTTCCTTCTGGTAGAGGCGACCGAGACGGCGAAGAAACGAACCAAAGCGCGCGGCGTCCTCCGCTTCGCCAAGGTGCCAATCCAGTGAGCTTTGGTAGTCCCATTCGCGTTCTTGGGGGATCTCGAAGCCCATGAAGTTCAGAATCTTCCCCGGGCGCGTGTACTGGTAGGCGTAGAGCAGGCGGAGGTTGGCGAGCCTCTGCCAGCGATCGCCCGGCATCCGCGAGTAAATCGAGCCTTTGCCGTGAACCACTTCGTCATGACTGAGTGGCATCAAGAAGCGCTCGCTCTGCTCATAGACCATCGCGAAGGTGAGCTGGTCGTGGTGAAAACGGCGGTGAATCGGCTCCTTGCCCATGTAGAGCAAAGTGTCGTGCATCCAGCCCATGTTCCATTTGAGGTCGAAACCCAGCCCACCTACGTGCGTAGGGGTCGTCACTCCGGGCCAAGCGGTAGACTCTTCGGCCACCGTAAAACATCCAGGCGCGTCATGATGAACGCAGTCATTGAGCTCGCGCAGAAACGCCACCGCTTCGAGGTTTTCCCGTCCGCCGTAGGGGTTGGGCTCCCAGGCACCGTCTTCACGACTGTAGTCGAGGTAGAGCATGGAGGCGACCGCATCCACGCGCAGGCCATCGAGATGAAACTCATTGAGCCAGTACAGTGCGCTCGCGATCAGGAAGCCGCGAACCTCCGGGCGACCGTAGTTGAAAATCAGCGTGCCCCAATCGGGATGCTCGCCGCGTCGGGGATCGGGGTGCTCGTAGAGAAAGGACCCGTCGAAGTTGGCGAGGGCGAAGGCGTCCTTGGGAAAGTGGGCGGGAACCCAATCGATGATCACCGCGATGCCTGCCTGGTGGCATTGGTCGACGAACCAACGCAGGTCGTCGGGTGTGCCAAAGCGAGAGGTCGGGGCGAAATAGCCCGAGACCTGATAGCCCCAGGATCCGTCGAAGGGGTACTCGGTGATCGGCATCAGCTCGATCGCGTTGAAGCCGTAGTCCCGAACGTGCTGGATGAGATCATGGGCGATTTCTCGGTAGGAGAGGAGGCGCTGCGGGTCGCTCGGGTCGCGTCGCCAGGATCCCGCGTGCATCTCGTAAATCGCTAGGGGTTCGCGGAGCACGTCCCGGCGCTCTCGCGCGTCCATCCAGTCCTGGTCGTTCCAACGATGCCTCGAGCGATAGACGCGCGATGCGGTGTGCGGGGGATGTTCCATGTACCGCGCCAGGGGATCGGTCTTGACCTGGATGTGTCCTTCGCCGGTCTTGAGCTCGAACTTGTAGAGCTCCCCTTCGCCAATTCCAGGAATGAAGAGCTCAAAGATGCCCGAGCTCCCCATCGAGCGCATCGGGTAGAAGCGCCCGTCCCAGCGGCAGAACTCCCCCACGACGCTCACGCGCCGGGCGCTAGGAGCCCAAACCGCGAACGCTACACCCTCGACTCCGTCTACTTCGGTGAGGTGTGCCCCCATCGCATTCCAGAGCTGACGATGTCGCCCCTCATTGAAGAGGTGTTGGTCCATGTCCCCGATCGTGGGTGGGAACTGATAGGGCGGATAGTGCTGAAAGCTTGCGCCATCCTGAAAGGCGTAGCTCACCTGATGGCGCAGCGGAAAGCTCGCGCAGGGAAAGACGCGCCAGAACCCGCCGCGACCGTCTCGCTCCATCGGCATTGCGTCATCACCGACCATCACTGTCGCTTCGGTCGCCTCGGGATGATACGTACGCACAATGAGACCGTCGCCGTACTCGTGTACGCCGAGCAGGCGGTGCGGTTGAGAGTGGTTTCCGTCGATGAGCGCCTGCCATTCGTCCGCGGCGCCCAGCTCTGCTGGATGATGTGAGCTCACCCGGGGGACCCTAGGCGGGGCAGGGACCTGATGGCAATGGGTCAGGCGAAGCGAGCGAGCGCCGTGGCCAGTGTTTTGATTTCGAACGGCTTGCGCAGGAACCAGTCCCGAAACTCCTCCGGGAGCTCGCCATCGACGCAGCCGGAGCAAATCAGAATGTCGAGCTTCGGATACATGGACTTGAGGGCCTTGGCGATGTCGACCCCCGATTCGAAAGGCATGCGAATGTCGACGAGCGCGAGGTCGAAGTCGTTGGCTCGGGCCAAGCTCAAGGCTTCTCCACCGTTGCTCGCTTCCACTACGCGGTAGCCGAGAAAGCCGAGCATTTCCGCGATGGCTCGGCGAACGTGCGGGTCGTCGTCCACGAGGAGGACCAGGCTCCCATCACCACGGGTGCGCAGGGGAGCGGTCTCCATGGCCACGAGATTGTCCTGCCGGGTCCGGGGCTCGGCGAGGGGGAGCCAGATTGAGACGGTCGTGCCCTCGCCGAGAGCACTCTTCAGCTCCATCGCTCCGTCGTGGGCCTCGACGATCCCGAGCGCCATCGGCAATCCGAGACCCGTGCCGTAGCCCTCGGCCTTCGTGGTGAAGTAGGGCTCGAGCGCTCTCCGCGCGGTGTCTTCGGTCATTCCTGCACCATTGTCGACGATCTGAATGCGGGTATAGCGTCCTGGGCGAAGGTGAAGATCGACGGCATGAGGCATGTCGAGGGCGTGCGCCTCCGCGGTGACCTCGATCGATCCCGGCTGCTGGTCCAGAGCGTCGATCGCGTTGTTGAAGACGTTCAGGAGAACTTGTTCGAGCTGGCCATAGTCGGCGAGCAACCACAGGTTCGACTGCACCTCGATCGAGAGCTGATGGCTGCCGCGTGTACGTTGCTGAAAGACCGCCTCCAATCCCTTGAGGAGGCGTCGGACCTCGAAGGACTGGCGCTTGAATTCGGTTCGGCGCGCGATCCCGAGCATCTGACGCGTGATTTTGGCGGCGTTGTCGGACGCATCGAGAATGTTCTTGACGAGGCTCTGGAGCTCCGGCCGACCGGTCATCTCCGCGATCAACGATGCCGAAGCGGTCACGACCGAGAGGATGTTGTTGAAGTCGTGGGCCGCTCCCGAAGCCAGTCGACCGAGCGACTCCATCTTTTGTGCGTGCCGAAGACGGATCTCGAGCTCGTCCTCCGAGAAGACCTTGAGAATCGTCGAGCCGATCTGCACCCGATCGCCGTTCTGAAGCTCGACGGAGCCCACACGCTTGCCGTTGAGGTAGGTTCCGTTGGAGCTCCCGAGGTCTTCGAGCACGAGCCCACTCCGGGCCCGACGGATCGACGTGTGCCGACGCGACGCGCTCGCGTCGAGGAGAACGATGTCGCATTCCGTTTGGCGACCGATCACGAGCGAGTCGACGATTTCGTAAGAAGCCCCCGCGTGTGACCCTGTCATCATCACGATGTAGTCGCGACGGTTGGAATGAGTCGCCGGCGCAGAAGACTCCTGCGTTTCGTCGGACCAGATCGGCTGTGGCGCTGGCGCGGTCCTCTCTGCACGCTCCACGAAGCTCTGAAACGCCGCGTCTATCTGCGCCAGCTGAACCCCGATTCCATGGCGCCCGCGTTTGCGCCCGCGCCAGACGACGTCGCCCCGCACCCGCGACACGGATCCATCGGGCAATAGGCACTCCATGTTGACCTGGTCGATTCGGTCGTCGAGGTCCTTACCGGGCAGCTCTACAAAGACCCCGGCGATGGACACGTCTCGAACAATTCCGTGGTTGGTCCGTTTTCGGTCGCGCGTCCACCACACTGCGGTCCAGCTCGCGTCGAGTCGTCGCTGCGTGCGCTTGTTCCCCGGTGCCGCCATTCAATGCAAAGTGTCACCGCTCAGCTTCGATGCTTCAACCGAGATCCCTGGTGGGGCGATGTGGGTGCGTCTCTCTCGCAGTAGCCTCAGCACGGTCGTATCCGCGGGCGATGAATGTGTCGGCATTTCGTTGTCCCTCCGCGAGAACGGCTTCTCGCTCTTCGCCAAAGGAATAGAGCCAGCCGCGACAGATCTGGTCGCCCACGCGGGGACCGTCGCAGTCGAACGGACAGGTGACCGTGCTTGTGTCGTCGTCCACCGCTGGACAGAGCCAGGGCCGGTTCGCGTCGCTCCAAAGATAAGTCAGGCTCGCCGCCGTTTCCGGACGAGCGCGCGGGGCCTTTCGCGAGGGCTGTTGATGCCACTGAAAGACATTCGCTTCTTCGAGGCAATGGTCGAGAACCGGAGAGATGTTCGGATGAACGCGGCAGTTGACCTCCATGACCTCCGCCCGGTCCGGGAAAGCAAACATCTCGACGTCGAGAAACTGGCTGCGCAGCCCATACTGGTCCGCTAGGCGAGCAGCAACCTCTCGGTAGAGCCGCACGAGGTGGCCCTGCGGTGACACGAGGGATGGAAAGACCTGCGCTCGAAAACGCTCGGGCTCACCATCGACGTAAACATTGTCGCTGACCCCGAAGAGATGTGCATGGCCGTCATTGTCGACCCAACCGTCGACACTCACCCGAGGCACCTCCGGCGGTACGTACTCCTCGACGAGTGCCCCCGCATCGCTGTCCCAATGCGGCACCTCTCGCGCGTAGAGCTCCTCGAGCCAGGATGGCGGCGGAGGTATCTCGGGGGCACGGTCGCCGCTCCGCAAGCGCACGAGGCCCTGCGATGCGGTCCCGAAACGTGGTTTGAGCAGCAGCTCGTCGACGCCAATGCTCGGAGCGACTGCTGCGCCGCGCCGAAGTGGCGCGTAGCGCAGAGACCCGGGGGAGAGGTGGGTTCGCGAATGGATCTTGTCGAAGCTTGCAAGCGTCGCTCGGAGGTTGGCACCGGGCGCGCCGGAGAGGGCATGGACCAAGCTCGGCGGATCTCCAAAAGAGACGATTCGCCCCCCCGGATTCTGCTCGAGCCATCGGCGAACCGCCTGCACGTGGCGCCAAGGTGGCTCCCTAGACGGTACGACGTAGCGCTCCAAGGATTGGCCGCCGCCGCAGGCGACCTGCAAGAATCTCAGGGTAGTGCGTTCCGTACCGAGGGCGAGGATCACGGCAGGTAACCGCGTCGGATCGCCTCCGCGTCGAAAGCCGCCATCTCCCCCACGAGGATGACCGAAACATCAATCGGAAGCGGGTGAAGCGCTCCGTCGAGGGCCTCGTAGAAGTGTGTATGAGCGCGCAATCGAACGTGCCGAGTCTGTGGAAGCCGGACCTCGTAGGAGGAGGGTCCAATCCAGATCATCGGCGGTGCGTCTCCGCCCTCGAGCCAGCGTTTCATGATCGCCTCCGCCCGGGCGAGGGATTGGGTGATGAACGGCGGGTCGATCGCCCAGGCGCCGTCGTGCGTCGGAGCAGCCGTTCGGTAGAAGCTCCCGCGTCCACCAAAGGGAACATCGACGTGCGGGAATAGGCTGTAGAAGCCGCTCCCATCCTTGCCCAGAAGCCGTGCGTTGAAGGGCGAAGCGAATCCCTCGTTGCGAACACCCCAACGATGAAAGTCGTCGTAGACGACTTGCGGTGGCCCGATGTGTCGCGTTTCTGCATACACGGCGTCATAGGTGAGAGCGCAGGCGGCGACCCGTTGAATCGCCTCTTCCCAGTTGAAGCGCTCCACCGCAAAGCTCAAGAGACGTTCCACGGGAGCTACTCGCGCGAGATCGAAACCGCCGACACTGAGAGTAGAAGAGGTGAGACGGATCGTGGGTGCCTCTTGCTCGACTGCGTCGGCTTCGAGCTCGCGGCGTACCGCATCGAGTATCGGGCGTGCAGCCGCAGCTCCCTGACCGTTGAGGGTGACGCGAAGCCCGTCGAGATCGAGTGAGCGAAAAAGCGTGGTGGGAGTCGGCTCCTTCGCGTCCAACGAACGCGCCATCAGGGCGTTTTCGAGCAACACAGACGGCCTCAATAAACCCGTAGCCTCACGCGCAACTCGCGTTAGGATTCGGCGGGAAAGAAGCCACTCATTATATGCCCGATTGAGAGACTCGCGGGGGTGAAGCATTCGCTGTCCTTCTCTCCCCCGCAGTCAGAGATAAGCAGCACCGTCCCACTGGCAAGAGAGCTCTATCTGCGATGATGGATCAGCAGCATGAGCGCGTGCGCGGCGAGGTTCACCGCACCGCTCGAAACGACCGAGCGCATCGACCGTCGTGCCGTGTTCACCGCTTCTTCCCAGTAGCCACTCTCTTCCAAGTCCGGGAGCGTGAAGCGAACGGGGCTCGGGCCACCGTTGACGAGGAGCAAGATCGTATCGCCGTGCATGGGGCGGCCCCGCTCGTCGGTCTCGTCCGTGGCGCGCGCGTCTATCAGCATGCCCAGGACCATCTGTGCGCTGGTCTGCCAGTCTTCGTCGCTCATGGCGCTGCCGTCGCGTTTCACCCAGACGACGTCCAGGGCGAGTCGCCCAGGGACCGGACCACCGGTGAAGAAGGTGCGTCTCCGCAGTGCGGGGTTGTCCCTACGGATCGCAAAAACCTGCCGCGCGAAAGACAGGGTCTCCGCTCGCGTCTCGTCGAGCTCCCAATCGAGCCAGCTGATTTCATTGTCTTGGGCGTAGGCGTTGTTGTTGCCGTGTTGCGTGCGACCCATCTCGTCGCCAGCACAGAGCATCGGCACGCCCTGAGAGAACGCGAGCGTCGCGAGAAAGTTCTTCACCGCCCGCCGGCGGAGCGTGTTGATCGCGACATTCTCCGTCTCGCCTTCGACCCCCCAGTTGCGTGAATTGTTGTGATTGTCTCCGTCGCGGTTGTCTTCACCGTTCGCTTCGTTGTGCTTCTGCTCGTAGGTTACGAGATCGTGCAGGGTGAAGCCGTCGTGAGCGGTGACGAAGTTGATGCTCGATTGAACCTTGCGACTCGCGTTTTCGTAGAGGTCGCTACTGCCGCTCATTCGGTAGGCGAGCTCGCGCAGGGTGTCCTGATCCCCGCGCCAGAAAGAGCGCACATTGTCGCGGTACTTTCCGTTCCACTCGGACCAACCATTGGGAAACCCCCCGACCTGGTAACCGCCCGGTCCCACATCCCAGGGCTCCGCGATGAGCTTCACCCGAGCGAGGACCGGATCTTGTTGGACCGTCGCAAAGAATCGCGAGTTCGGATTGAAGTCCTCCCGGTCGCGCCCGAGGGCGGATGCGAGATCAAAGCGGAACCCGTCGACGTGCATCTCGCTCACCCAATAGCGCATGCTGTCGAGCATGAGCTGTAGGCTGCGCGGGTGAAGGGTCGTCACGGTGTTTCCGGTGCCCGTGTAGTCGATGTAGTAGCGCGGGTCTTCGTAGGAGAGACGGTAGTAGCTCGGGTTGTCGAGACCTCGAAGCGACACCGTGGGGCCGAGGTGGTCACCCTCGCAGGTGTGGTTGTAGACCACGTCGAGCAGGACCTCGATGCCGTTTCGATGAAAGGCTTTCACCATCGAGCGAAACTCGTCCACCTGTTGTCCCCGATCGCCGCTCGCGAAGCGCGGGTCCGGGGCGAAGAAACCCAAGGTGCTATATCCCCAGTAATTCGTGAGGTTCTTGTCGTCGAGGAAACGCTCTGACACCGAGTGGTGGACTGGAAGAAGCTCGACCGCCGTGACTCCGAGGCCCTTCAGGTGGTCGATGATCGGCTCGGAAGCGAGGCCGAGGTAGGTGCCTCGGAGCTCTTCAGGAATGTCTGGGTGGCGCATCGTCATGCCCTTGACGTGGCATTCGTAGATCACCGTGCGATTCCAGGGCGTACGCGGCGGTCGATCATCTCCCCAGGTGAAGGAGGAGTCGACGACGACCGAGCGAGGCATGAACGGCGCGCTGTCACGGAGATCGAGGCTGTCGTGGTGGCTCCCTACGGAGTAGCCGAAGACTGCGTCGTTCCAGCGAAAGTCCCCGGTGATCGCCTTCGAATAGGGATCGATCAGGAGCTTGTGCGGATTGAATCGCAGGCCGCGCGCGGGATCGTAGGGCCCGAAGACCCGGTAGCCGTAGAGCTGGCCCGGGCGGATATCCGGAAGGTAGGCGTGCCAAACGAAATTCGTCTGCTCGCGCAGCAGGATGCGCTCGCGCTCGATTTCTGGATTCACCGAGTCGAAGAGGCACAGCTCGACGCGTTCCGCATGCTGCGTAAAAACGGCGAAGTTGACGCCTTCGCCGTCCCAGGTCGCTCCCAGCGGATAAGGGGCGCCAGGCCAGGCTCTCATCGTCTCTCTCCGATCAGTGCGTGAATGGCACGCAGGGCGGGGACGCAGTCGTTCTCTCGTGCGATTCGCGCGTCGAGGTCGCGATAAGCGAGGGTGAGCTCAAAGAGTTGGACGAGACTCAATAGCCGATGAGGGGTGGGGGGGACCAGATCTTGCTCCGATTCTTCGTCGAAGTAGCCGTTCAGGAGCGCGGCCCGTACCACCCGACGCCTTTCGGGTAGCTGGAGCGACAGGGCGTGAAGAAGGGAAGCGAGATCGCGGATCGGCGATTCCAGCTGGTCGTGACCTCGTTCGAAACCCACGAATAGAAAGACACCGTCACTTCTTCGCACGAACGCGTCCAAGTCGACCGCTCCGTGGATGCGCGCGCGTCGCCCTGCCGCCGCGGATAACTTCGAGACGAGCATCGTGGCCGCGGAGCTGATCTCCGACAAGCGCGCCGGAAGCTCCTCCTCGAGACCCGCGAGGTCCGGCGGCAGCTCGAGTCGATTGCGCACGCGCAGCAGGCTGTTCATGGCGCGGGTAGCCGTCTCCACCAGCTCCTCGCGCCACTCTTCGAGGTCTTCGTCGTTCACCGGTCGGGGAGCGAAGCGCAGCGAGGCTAAATGAGTCGCCAGTGCTCTGTGAAGCTGCCAGAGAGTGGCGCCGAGCTGTCGTGCCCGATCCGTCAGGTGATTCTCGTCGAGCTCCTCGCGAAACGCGACCATCCCACTGACCGTTTTGGGCCAGCTCGCGAATAGAGCGCCCCAGAAACGCTCAACTCCAGAGTCGAGATCGCGCAGGGACAACACGGAAAGGAGGCGCGGGATGTTCTTGAACCCGCTCTGGGTCAAGTGCCGAAGGACCTCCACCGCCAGGGGCTCTGTCTCGCGCAGGGTGCGCTGCAGGGTGAGCTCAGCCACGGACTCGTATTCGATGACACCGTCTCCGATCAGACGACTCGCCGGAACCGCGCCTGGGGACCGGTCCGCGGTGACGTTGAACCCCAAGGCGATCCGTTCACCGCTGCGCTCAGCCCCCCGGAGCGCGGCATTGAAGAGCGCGTCGCGAATGGCGGGACGCACGAGCCCGTCCACGATGCCCCGGCCGTTTGCCGTTCGGGCCAGTCCACCGCGGTCGCTGTCATCTTCCGCCCAGGCGACGACACGAGCGAAGCGGGCCTCCTCGTCCTCACTGCGGAGCTCCACCACTAGACCGTCGCTGAGCTCGGTGGTGCCAAAAACCGCCAGTGAGGTGCTGTCCAGCTCGAGCCATTCTCCCCAGCGCGATTCGGGCACCGCACGAACGGCCTCGGCGAGGGAGTCGGTCCGCACCATCAGGGTGGGGGGCGCACCGTCGCCGCCTCTCACGAATGGGGCACCAGTCGAAACCAATAGAAAGAGTAGGGCCCGAACGTCAGCAGGTAGGGCAGGTCACCGATGTTTGGAAACTGAATGTCGCCGAACATCTCGACCGGCGTGTGCCCCGCAAAGCGACTCAGGTCGAGCTCGGCGGCCTGTGAGTGCTTCGAGAGATTGGCGGCGATGAGAATCGATTCCCCCTCGTACTCTCGCAGGTAAGCGAGAATGCTCGGCCGCTCCTTCGGCACGTCGAGAAACTCGATGCTCCCGCGCCCAAAGGCCTTGCTCGTGCGACGGACCTCGATGATTTGCTTCATCCACGCCAGGAGTGACGACGACGTGCGCTCCTGCGATTCGACGTTCACCGCCTGATATCCATAGACCGGATCCGCGATCAACGGGAGGTAGAGCTGCGCGGGGTCTGCCCGAGAGAACCCGCCGTTGCGGTCGCCGTTCCACTGCATCGGAGTGCGCACTCCGCTTCGGTCGCCGATGTAGACGTTGTCGCCCATGCCGATCTCATCGCCGTAGTAGATGATCGGTGTGCCGTGCATCGACAGGAGCATCGCGTTGAGAAGCTCGATCTGGCGCCGGTCGTTGCCTACGAGCGGCGCTAGGCGGCGACGGATACCGACATTGATGCGCATCATCGGGTCGGCCGCGTACTCGCGGTACATGTAGTCGCGCTCTTCGTCGTCCACCATTTCGAGCGTGAGCTCGTCGTGGTTGCGCAAGAAAACCGCCCACTGACAGTCAGCTGGCGGGTCCGGGGTCTGCTTGACGATGTCGATGAGAGGACGCGCATCCTCCTGGCGCAACGACATGAACATGCGCGGCATCATCGGAAAGTGGAAGGCCATGTGACACTCGTCGCCCTCCTCGCCGAAATATTTGACCACGTCCGATGGCCATTGATTGGCTTCTGCGAGAAAGATGCGGTCCGCGTAGCGTTCATCCATTCGTGCACGCAGAGCTTTGATGACCGTATGGGTTTCCGGAAGATTCTCGCAGTTGGTGCCGTCACGTTCGATGAGGTAGGGAATCGCGTCGAGCCGCAGGCCGTCCACTCCGAGATCGAGCCAATAATCCATGACCTGGCCCACGGCTTCGAGCACCGCGGGGTTGTCGAAGTTCAGGTCAGGCTGATGGTGAAAGAAGCGGTGCCAGTAGAATTGCTTCGCTTCTTCGTCCCAGCTCCAATTCGAGTGCTCGAAATCGGTGAAGATGATCCGCGCGTCCTTGTAGAGCGTCGGGTCATCGCTCCACACGTAGAACTCGCGCTCCGGTGAGCCCTTGGGAGCCTTCCGTGCCGCTTGAAACCACGGGTGCTGGTCCGACGTGTGATTGATCACGAGCTCGGTGATCACCCGCAGGCCTCGGCCGTGCGCCTCGTCGATGAAGCGCTTGACGTCGGTCATCGTACCGTAGCGCTCGTGCACGCCTTCGTAGTCAGCGATGTCATAGCCGTCGTCGCGCAGCGGCGACGGGTAGAACGGCAGCAACCAAATGCAGTCCGCACCGAGCGCCTGCACGTAGTCGAGCTTGGAGATCAAACCGTTGAAGTCCCCAAAGCCGTCGGCGTTGCTATCGGCAAACGCCTTGACGTGCATTTGGTAGATGATGGCGTCTTTGTACCAGTAGTGATCGGACACGGCGCGCAGTTTGGAGGGTGACGGATGTCTGAGTCAATTCGCGAAGAAGCTCATCGGCCAGCACGGCGGAGGCGCCCGCTCAGCCTTGGGCCGCCTGCTGCTCCGGCGGAGCCTCCGCCTCGGAAACTCCGATCTCGGGCTCCTCGGCCTCCGGAATGGGCAATCGGAACTCGGCGCGGGCGGCCTCGTGGGCCAAAATGTCGCGCTGAAACAGGGCGTCATCGAGCCACTCCGGCTGGATCAGCTCTGGGTCGAGGGCTCCGACGAATTGCCCGACCCGCGAGAGAAAGCCCCGGGGGGTGGTGAGCTCGAGGTCGCGCGGGTTGCTCTCCGCCATGACGACCCAATCGAGGGAGTGGAAGGCGCTCGGATCGGTAGGCGCCGGGATCACCCGAAGGGTGTCCTGCACCGCCTCTACGGTCTCCAACATCTGTTGCCGCGTGAGGTGCGCCCAGTCCTCCGGGTTCGGCAGGAGCGTGGGCTCACCCCACTCCGGTTGCTCCGCGTAGGCTTCTCTAACGTAGACGTTGAAGGCCTCGATCGTCGGTCGATTGAAGCTCGCAAACTGCTGTTGAATGGCACTCGCCTTGATCAAATTCAGAATGCGGGCGCGCAGCTCCTGAACCTCGGCGTAGTCGTTCTCCCAGCTATGGGCACTCGAGTATTCCTCCGCACGCGCGCGTAGGTTCGTCGGGTAGTCATTGCGCGAGGGACGGCTGTAGCCCGCATCCGAGCCATGCTCTGCGATGTAGGCGTCCCGGTGCCCTTCAAGGAAGCGTCCCTCGTCGGCAACGAAGCGCCGGTAGGCCTGCATGCGTCCGGACCAACGGTCAACGATGTGCTGCACCGCACTCAGGTATTGGCGCAGCAGGCTGTTGTGCCCGCTGGGCGGGTGGGCATACTCCGCCGTTTCCGCCGCAAAGTAGTTGTCGTAGGCGTCGGTGAATCGCTCGGGGATCGACCGGAGCTCCTCTTCAGCGCCGTGTTGCGTCATCTCCCGACGGGCGGTGACGGTCATGCCAAACTCACCGTCCGGATCGTCGGCCGTTCGAATGAAGATCGCGGCGTTTTGATGCTTGATGATGTCATCGCGCTCGAAACTGCGCGCCACTGAGCTCGCCTGCCAGGAGCCGACCTGATCCCCGCGAGCGAGCTCGGCCATCATCGCGCCCGAGTTCAGGAGGAACTCGTCCGACGTCTGTGACTTCACCCCTGGAGCCGAGTACATGAAGCCCGCCGCGGCCTGAATGTTCGGGAATACGCTCGGCCAGTAGTTGCGCGCCCGCTCCGGCGTGACGTTGTAGCAGTTCAGCAGCGTGAGCTTTTCCACCTGGGCGAAGGCCCGCGGGAACCGCTCCTGCCAATCGTCGAACCAGCTGTACTCGAAGCGCCCGAGCTGCCCCCAGGTGGAGCGCCCGGTGGAGTGACCGCTCACGACGAGCCAATCCAAGTCCACAGCGCCCGCTTCTGCTTGGGCGAGGTAGCGGGCGAGCTCGCGCCCATCCTGCAGCTCTTCGTCCCAGGGGCCGATGATCACCGGAGTGGCCCCGTGCAGAGCGGCGAGCTCCCGAAAGCGTCGAAATTCGTCCGGCACTTCGTTGTTCATTGCGATCATGACCATCAATTTCGGCCGGGGCTGGATCGTGCGCTGGACAGTCGAGCCCGTGACGTCGAGCATGCGGCGCAGGGTCGACGCATCGATGGCCCCGGTGACCGGGGCGCCATTCGAGCGCTGCCACGCCTCGATTCGACCGCGCGTACCGGGACCCATGATGCCGTCGACCGGGGAGGCGCCCACCAAGTGCTGAACGGTGCGAACGAGGGGACCTTTCGGATTCGGAAAGCCCTGCCGGTAGCGCATCGGGTCGGCAATCCCCGCGAGGATCCCTTCCACGTGGCTGGCGACCTCTCCCGCGAAGGGGCCGCTCTGAATGCGCTCCACCGTCGGTTGGCTCAGTGGCGGTGCCACATCGTCGAGGGTGCGCAAGGTCTCGGCGTTGAGCTCGCCTGTAGGTTCGAGGTTCGAGAAGCGCTGAAACACGCGCAGCGCCTCCACCGTGTCTTCGTCCATTTGCCGCGAGTCAGCCAGCGGTCGGTCCAGGTAGTAGGAGAGCGTTTGCTGGACTGCGTGCAGCAAGTTCGGACCGGTGCTCTCTCCGGCCTGAAGCACGCGCTCGCCAGCGAGGATCTGATCGGCCAGGGGACGGTCCGCGCTGACGAAGCGCTCGCTCATCAGCGGGGCGAGGGTTCGGAATTGGCCGCTGTCCGTAGCCGGATCCAAGGTCGTGTGCACCGGACGCGGGTCGAGCTCGTGGGTCTGTCCTGCGTGCTCGATCCACACCATCTCTCCCCCGGTGCCGACAGCGTCGACCGTGGCGCTGCCGGGGGTGCGGCTGCTCCAGCGACGCGGGCCGCTCGCGATCTCCACCGCGCCTTCAACATTGAAAGCACGGAGACCGGCGGGGCGATTGAGAACGCCCGGGTGGCGCTCGAGCTCGACCGATCCGCCGTCGAGGCGAACCTCCACGCGAGACTCGCGGCTGACGTATACCGGGTCTTCGCCCCCGGTGAGGAGATGCTGCGCTTCGCTGCCGGAAATCCGGAAGCCTGCTCCCCGCGCCACGATCGAATCGGGCCCGAGATAGACCGCGTCGTCCCCGGCGTTGGTGAGCTCCGGGTCGACGGCGAGCGTGACCATGGCATCACCGGTCTCCACCCGACCGTAGCGGGTTTCGATGACACTGTTGGGCAGGACCTGGGTGACGACGCCATCGGTGCTGAGGACGCCGCCGGAGACGATCCGCGTCGCGATACCGTCGAGGTCCAGCTCTACGTCTTCACCGAGGATCTGCGCCACGCCGCTCGGCACTGCGAGCACGCGGCTCCCGGCCCCCAGCACGTAGCGCTGCTCGCCTTCGTACTGATACGGGGTCATCGCGAGTCGGTCGTCGAGACTGACGTTCAGCTTCAGCCCATCGAGGGTGGCGGTGGCACCGGACTGAACGCCCACGAGCGCCCCGTCGCGGTAGACGACCGCTCCGCGGTGGAGCGAGCCCCGGGCGCCGTTGCGGTCGATCAGCTCGACATCTGGTCCATGCAAGCCCGCGCGGGTGTAGAGCTGACTGCCTGGATCGATGGCGGTGGTGCCTTCGAGCACACCCACCGCACGATCACCGTCGAACATTACGACCAGCCTACCCGTGCCTCGGCGAATGCTCGTCCCGTCGGGCAGCTCCATTTCCTGCGCCGTGAAGCGCACGACCCGTTTGCTGAGAGCGGGAAGCTCCGGCGCCTCGGCCGTGCCGTCGTCGGTTTCGCTCGTTCCCATCGCGGCGACCTCTTCAGCGGTGCGGCCGTAGAGATCGACCTCTGGGAGGTACAGGAAGGCGTGAGGGCCCGCGATGAAAGTCGCGTTGCTACCGCGTACGCGCGCACCGTCTTCACTCGCACGCACCGGAACGCCGCCGACTTCCACTTGGGCGCCGCGAGCGAGCAAGGCTTCTCCGTTGCGGATGAGAAGCTCACCGGAGCGCAGAATCGTGCGGTCGGGAAGCGTTACGCCCTCACCGCTGATGCGAAGATCGCCCCCAGCGGGAAGACTCGCGAGTGTGCTGTTTGGTTCGAGATGGAGCACGCCGTCGCGAAAACTCCAAGCGGCGGGGGTCTGGAAGGCAATACCCGCAACCCCATCCGTGGGCTCTTCCGGCGCTTCGAGTCCCGTCACCGGGAGCTCGCTAGTGAGACTCTGGCGTTCAGCGTCGCTCGCGCCGATCAGATATTTTGCATCGACGGGCTCCGCTAGACTCTGAAGGTTGCGGCGCGCGTTTTGGCCAAGCGAGGCGAAGGCGTTTTGCCGATCTTCGAGGGGGATCGCATCGATCCGCTCGCGGAATGCGTCCATGTGCTGTGCGGCTGCGCTGCGGTTCTCCCGCAACTCGCGCATGAGCCTCTGCCAGTCGTCCGAGAATCGATCGCCGTCTGCGGGCTCTAGTCGCCCCTGTGTCAGAGCCTCTTCGTCCGCGAGGCGACGCATCTTCCAGTCGAGCCAGCCGAGGGTGCGCTGGGCGCTGACCGCGCTGTCGATCGCGAAGCTCACCCGATGCTGGAGCTCTTCGAGGCGCTCGGCTTCGCCGCCGTCTAGAGCACGCTCTTGGAGCAGGGCGAGGGCCGCGCGGGAACGGAATCCCATGTCGCCGAGGCGAATGAGAAGCTGGGCGCGCAGGGCTGGCGTGAGGCCGTGCTCGGACTCGTCGATCGCGTTGAGGAGCGATCGCATCTCCTGGGAGTCGACGCCGTCGTTGCGTTTTCCGTCTGCCGTTTGAAGAAGCGAATCGATTTCGTTGGCGCTGAGCTGCCGATCTTCGAGCTTCGAGCGAATGGCGGAGGCGAGGGTGGTCATACGCGAAAGGACCTCAAAAACAGGGATTCCAGGCGGCCGGAGTGGTTTATCGGGACCGGGGGCACCGAGGTGCGCGAATCCTCCTTTTCCGTTTCGAACGGCGCTGCGGTTGAGCGTTGTGATCCAAATCACCGAAGCCGAACCCGACACCGTGTAGCTCTTCCGCACACGTGATGGCCTCCAGGGAATTTGTCATGCGGGCTCTCGTACCTCTTCTGATCATGACGTTCGCCGGTGGCTGCCTCGCGGAGGAGTTCGGGTCGCGGCCCTGGGACTTCGGGGCCGGTCCGCTGCGTGAACCGAGCAATCAGGGTTTCGTCGCCGGCCCGCGCGACCCGGGCCCCACGCCCTTGGCCGACCTGACCCGCGATATCGACGTGAGCTTTGACCGGGCACCGGGAAACGAGGGGGAGCCGATCGCGCCGTCGGCCAGAGGCACCCTGACTCAGCCGATTGCGGGCGTTCCGATCTACGAGATCCTGGTGCCTGTGAACAACGTTGGGGACGACCCGCGCTGCTTCATCTTCTTCGAGACCTTCGAGCTACTGGATGCCAACGGTGTCGTCATCGACGAGCCGGACCTGCCGGTGTTCGTCTACGGCGCGAGCGGGGTGTTGTTGGACGAACAAACCACCACCTGCATCGAGCCAAATGGCGTCGGCTACGCGCTCGTGCTCTGGCAATATGATGATCTCGACGCAGTAGCAGAGGTCCGATTTCGGCGCCTCGAAAGCAGCCTCGTCGAGGGACCACCGGAGTGGCAACAGCCCGCAGGTACGGTGCGACCAGTCAGCTATACCCTGGACCGTGGTCCGGCGGAGTCTTTTCTCGTCCAGATCGAAGGCGTCGGGCCGGAACCCAGTGTCATCAGTCTGCTCGAGACGCACTACATTCTCTTCGATGACAACGGGCGAGCCTACTGGTGGGGGCAATTTGATGACGTGAGTCCCGCGAGCGCACTGCGTTCGGGTGAGCGGGCGACACTCACGGGCGATTCGTTGATCCACAATTTCGACGGCCCTGTACTCGATGTCTTTCTCATCGCTGGCTACGAGGATCTCTCTGTTTCCCTACAGGAGGCCGCCGAATGACCCTCGTCGTTCTCGGGCTCTGGCTCATCGGTGCTTCCGGGAAGAGTGTCGCAGTGCTACCGCCGAGCCTGGATGAAGCGGCCGCGGAGGAGGTCCCGGAGAGGCTCGATGAGGTGATTCTGGACGCCGTCCGGCAGGTCGAGGGTGTCGACGCGATCGGCATCAAAGATGTCCAGGAGATGCTCGCCTACGAAGCACAGAAGCAGATCCTCGGCTGTACGGATGATACGGATTGTCTCGCCGAGATCTTCGGCGCACTGAATGTCGACGAGCTCATCGTCTTCTCCATCGCATCGGTGGATGGTCGCTGGTTGGTGACTGCCAAGCGGCTCGATCCCCGGGCCGGACGGGTGCTCGCACGCGAAAACCGAATCCTCGACGGGGGGGCGAGCGGCGTGCTCGCCGCCGTCGGTTCATTGGTCGGCAAGCTCTTTGGCACGGAAGTCGAGATTCGAGGTCCAGGCACGGTGGTGGAGGTGACCGAAGTCGACGCGAGTCGCACGAACGTGAGCATCGATGTCGGCGGGATTGGTTTTTATGGACCTGCGCTGCACTTCGAGCTCGGATCGGCCTGGGCCGGGCACGGTCGTTTCCGTGCGCTCGGGTTTGGACTTCTCAATCGCGGGGCGGCCTTCGACGACATCGCGAACGAATCGCTGGGGCTCGGGCTCGCCTTCGGCGGAGGCGTGCGGCGCTACCTCAGTCAGACCTCAAACCTTCGCGGCGCCTATCTCGGCGCCGCGGCGGAGTATTGGTACATCCAGGTACGAGACGAGGATTTCGACCGGGAGGCCTACGTGAACCAAGGCATCTTGTTCATGGGGGAGGCAGGCTACCGCCTCACCTTATCGGGGCGCTTCTTTCTCGGCGGCGGTGTGGGGTTCGGCTACTTCGCCAACCTTCGCAGCTCGACCCGCGATCTCTCGAACGGTCAGGACCCCTTTCTCAACGAGCCCCTCGGGGGGAGCGGCCCCGCGTTCAGCGTTGCCCTCGAGGTCGGCTACTCCTTTTGACGTGCCGGGTCCAAAAGATGGCTGATTTTCGGTAGGGTGCGCTTCATGGACGAGCCAAGAAACGTGTTTGGAGGTGAACTCGAAAATTGCTGCACGAGCCCGATGACCGGTTGGTTTCGCGACGGGTGCTGCAACACAGACGAGCGCGACGTGGGTCGGCACGTGGTCTGCGCCGAAATGACCGACGAGTTCCTGAAGTTCAGTAAGGAGCGCGGCAACGACCTCTCCACCCCGAGACCCGAGTTCGGCTTTCCGGGCCTGAAGGCGGGGGACAAGTGGTGTTTGTGCGCAGCGCGCTGGCAGGAGGCATTCGAGGAGGGAAGCGCTCCTAGAGTGATCCTAGAAGCGACCCACGAGCGCGCCCTCGAAGTCTGCGACCTCGACGACCTGCGCGCCCATGCGATTTCACTGGCTTGACGATAGCGGGAGCGTCTCATGACGGAGCACAACCCGATTGTCACCGATGTCGATGAGCGAGACTTTGTTCATCTCTGGCGGGTGACCGAGGTGATTCCCGAGGAACGGCTGAGCTACACCGTCAATTACGCGGGCTTCGACGGCGACGCACTCGTCACCTGGTCGCTTGCGCCCTCGGATGTGGGCACGCGGGTGACGGTGACCCATCAAGGTCTTCATACGTTTCCACGGGATGAAGAGGCCTTCACCCGTGAGGCGTGTGCGGGCGGCTGGACCTACTTCCTGACGCGGTTGAAGCAGCACGCAGCTCGCTAGAGGGTCGCTCGACCCCGCGGCCTCAAGGCTGCATCGGCCCCTGCGGGGCGCTCGCTTGCAGCTCTTTGACGAGCGTCATGGCCCGGGCGCGCATTTGCTCCGCCTCAGGCTCGAGCTTCACCATCGCGGCAAACAGGTCATCGGAGAACGCCTCCACCGCCGCGCTGACTTTCTTGCTCTCCATCGCTTTCGCGTGCGCCGAGCGTAGCTCCGAAGTCACCGTCTGGAGCTCACCGACGAGTCCGCGCGCTTTCTCCTGATCTCCGCTCTGGCGCGCGCTGTCGAACTCGGCCTTGAGCTCGTCGAAGCGCTTCAGATTCTTCGCGGCGTCGGGATCGAGCTTTTTCATCTCGGTCTCGATGGTCGTTTGCAGGGCCGCTTGCTTCTTGGCCAACGCGCCGTTCTCGAGCGCCTTTGCCCGCAGCGCGTCGAGCTTCTGCTGAATCGCCTGGACCTCTTGGATCTTGGCTCGGGTCTCGGGAGACACCTGCGGTGTTTGGGGCATGCTCGCCTGCGCATGGGCGGAGTCACTCGCGGCGAAGGCCACGAGTGCGGCGAGGGCAATGAAGAGGCGAGAGGCCAGAGCACGCATGAGGTGCCTTTCGTGGAGGGCGTAACGGAGCGGGGCAGGCGATGCGCCACGCGGGGCTTTCGGGGCCCCCTAACACGACTCCTGCTGCGAATGTCAAGGAAGCGAGCTGCCCGCGTTGCGCCGATCAGCGCCCGGTTGAATCGAGGTAGGAGACCCGTCGTGCGGTCTCCCGGAGGGCTGCGTGTAGCATCAGGTCTGCGCGCGGGCCCTCGAATCACCAAAAAAACCGCGCGTCTGGGTGGGTCGATTTCGTCGCGGTGCGGGCGCGCTGAGTCTATCTTGATGGACGTGAAGGCTGTGATCTTTCGCCCCTACGGCCCCCGAATTCGCCTTCTGACGGAGCGAGTCGTCCTGATGACTGTAACGACCGTGGGCGGAGCCAG
>CAYXVF010000008.1:38749-94572 GCA_964468125.1 uncultured Bdellovibrionales bacterium
GCCTTCTGACGGAGCGAGTCGTCCTGATGACTGTAACGACCGTGGGCGGAGCCAGTTTTCGTCTCAGGAGCGCCCGAGTGCCCGAGGAGCTCAGCGAGCTGCTCCATCCGCTCTTCGAGGACGAGCTCGACACGCCGCAACTTCGCGAAGCGCTCGAGCGCTGGCTCGCGCGCTAGGGGGCGGCCTTGGTGTCGTGGCGGTTCATCGAACCCGCATCGCACCGAACCCCGAAAAGAAAGTGATGACGCTCCCCAGCCGACGAGCCGCGGACCATGCGGGAGGTCGCTACGCCACTTGCGGCCGCCAAAAACCGTCTTCCGGTGCCGCGTAGAAAAAGCCCTGGGCGAGGCCGACGCCGAGACCTTCGAGGGTGTCACGCTCTTCGCGAACTTCGATCCCCTCGGCGATCACCTCCGAGCCCAGGGACTCGGAAACGCGGATCAACGATTCGATGAGAGCCTGCTTCGCACGGTCCGCGTGCACATCGCGGACGAGGGACATGTCGACCTTCAGGTAGTCCGGTTGCAGGCGCATGATCTGTCCCAGATTCGAGTAGCCGGTTCCGAGATCGTCGATGGCGATGCGAACCCCCCTACTGCGCGGCTTCTCGAGCTTCTGGCGCAGGAGCTCGTAGTTGCGCACGGCGAATTGCTCCGAGAGCTCGAGCACGAAACGTTCGGGTTCTACGCCCACACCCGCCGCCCGCTGGAGACACGAATCGAGGTAGTCGTCGTGGAGGAGCGATGGGGTGATGTTGATGAAGAGCGATGAGTTGTCTGGACATTCATTGGCGCGTGCGATGGTGAGATCGATGCAGGACATCCAGAGCTCGCCGAGCAAGTTGGCGCTGCGCGCGAGATTGAAGAGCTCGCGTGGCGGCTCCATCGGTGTTGCCACGGGACCGCGCGCCAGTGCTTCGTAACCACGAACCTTCGCACCATGGAGGTCGACGATCGGCTGAAAGAGGATGCTCAGTCGCTCGTTGACGAGTATGTCGCGCACGTGCTCCCGTGCTCGGTTCACCATGCGTCGATCATGAAAGTCCGCCATCCGGCGTGCTTCTTCGATGCTGCGATAGATCAAGCGCTCGGATTGGAGCGATGCGTTCGAGAGCGCCAAGGCGTAGCCGAGGCGGACGCGCCCCCCGACGCCGAATGGAGCCGTGCGGGCAGCGACGCGCGGTTGCAGCGCGAGCCAGAGCTTCTCCACCACGTCTTCGAGGGCTTGGGGCGAAAGCGCCCCCCCGCGCGGACCTTCCAAAAAGAGGACGAACTCCTCGCCATAGGGCGCGAGAACCGAGAGGAAATCGTCGGAGCCCGTCACGTCGCCGGCGATGTCGACCATTTCATCGGCAAGGCCGCGGAGCAGCTCGTTGTAGGCGCGCCGCCCGAATTCCGCCTCGATGCGATCGAGATCGCTCAGATCGACGATCACGACCCCGAGATAGCCCTGGGATTCGAGCAAGACGCGCACATCGTGCACGACCGCGTGAAGCTGCGGGAGGCCGCTCGCCGGGTCGAGCTCGAAGGTGACCCGTGGTCCACGGTTGTCGCTCACACCCACCTCCTCCCGAACGCATCGACGCAGGGCCCCTATCCGCTGATTTTAGCGCACCCGCGGGCGAAGTCCGAACAAATCCGGCTGGCCTAGCTCTTGCTGCAGCCTCGCGAGAGCCGTGCGAGGACTTCTTCGTCGTAGCCCAGGTGGTGGAGCAGGAATGCGTAGCTATCGGCCACTTCAGCGATCTTCTTTTCCGTCGGCACGCCGGCGCCATGACCCGCCTTGGTTTCGATCCGAATAAGGACGGGGCGCGCTCCCGCGTTCGCGTGTTGCAACGCCGCCGTGAACTTGTAGCTGTGCGCCGGAACCACGCGGTCGTCGTGGTCCGCGGTGATGACCAGCGTCGCCGGGTAGTCCGTGTCCGCGTTCGTGTTGTGGACCGGCGAATAGGCGCGAAGGGCGCGATAGTGTTCGAGGTCACGTGGGTCGCCGTAGTCTGACCTCCAGGCCCAGCCGATCGTGAACTGATCGTAGCGGAGCATGTCCATGACCCCCACCCCGGGCAGTGCCGCCGCGACCAGGTCCGGGCGCTGGGTGACCGTAGCGCCCACTAACAAACCCCCGTTGGAGCGGCCAGAGATCGCCAATCGCTCCGTGCGGCTATAGCCGTTTTGTTTGAGCCATTCAGCGGCGGCTACAAAATCGTCAAAGACGTTTTGCTTACGCGTCAACGTGCCTGCCTCGTGCCAGTCGCGGCCATACTCGCCGCCGCCTCGGAGGTTCGGAATCGCAAGGAGCCCTCCGAGCTCGAACCAGGCGACGAGCGCAGGAGAGAAACTGGGTGTCAGCGAAACGTTGAAGCCGCCGTAGCCGTAGAGATAGGTCGGCCGCTCACCGTCGAGCTCCGTCTCCCGCGCCTTGCTGATGAACATGGGAATGCGGGTGCCGTCTTTGCTCGTGTAAAACACCTGCTCGGTTTCAAAGCGCTTCGGATCAAAGCTGACCTCGGGCTGTTTCCACACGGAGGCTTCGCCGCTCTTCAGATCCAGTCGATAGACCGTGCTCGGTTGGCCGAAGGACTCGAAGGTGAAGAAGGTCTCCTCGGCGTCTCGTTCGCCTCCGAAGCCCGCCACGGATCCGAGCCCCGGAAGGTCGAAAGCGCCCACGGGCTCGCCTGTGAGGCCAAAACGCCTGATCGAGGCGTGCGCGTCTTCGAGGTAGACCGCGTAGATCGTTTCGCCGAAAATCGAAGCGCCCTGCAGCACGTGCTCCGAGTTCGGGAGCACCTCGAGCAGGGCGCTCGGGCTCGACAGATCGGCGCACACGATCCTCCGCAGCGATGCGCCGTCGTCCGTGAGGAGGTAGAAGCGCTCGCCAATATTGTCGATGACACGGTAGTCGAAAGTCCACTGGTCCACCAGTGGCACGACGAGCCCGTCGGAGAGGCGTTTGACGAAGAGGAGGTTCTTTTCCTCGGTGCCGCGCCAGACGGAGATGACGAGGTAGTCGCCGTCATCGGTCACCGAGCCACTGAAGCCCCACTCCGGGTGATCGCGGTCTTCGAAGATCAGCTCGTCTTCGCTCTGCGTGGTGCCGAGTCGGTGAAAATAGAGCTTCTGGTGGAAGTTTGCGCCCTCGTATTCTTCGCCGTCCTTTGGTGCGTCGTAGCGCGAGTAGTAGAATCCAGTGTCGTCGTGAGCCCAGCTCGCACCTGAGAACTTGCTCCATTCTAGGCGGTCGTCTGTGTCCTCGCCGCGGTCGACGTCTCGCACGTGCCAGGTGATCCAATCGGAGCCGGAGACGGAGAGGCCGTAGGCGAGCTTCTTGCCGTCGTGGCTCAGGGAGTAGCGGCTTAGCGATACCGTTCCGTCATTGCTCAGGCTGTTCGGATCCAGGAGAACCTGCGGTCGCGCATCGAGCGACGTGGTCCAGTAGAGAACCGATTGATTCTGAAGACCGTCGTTCTTGCTGAAGAAGTAGCGCCCACCCCGCTCGACGGGCAGCCCGTAGCGTTCGTAGTTCCAGAGCTCGGCGATGCGCACGCGCAGGAGCTCCCGGGTGGGGAGAGATTCCAGGTGAGCAAAGGTCGCGGCGTTTTGGTCGCGTACCCACGCGCGTGTGTCTTCCGAGTCGAGGTCCTCGAGCCAGCGATAGGGATCCGCGACCTCCTCGCCGTGGTAGCGTTCGACGACGTCGCCGCGGTGGGTTACGGGCACGCGCATTCGATCAAAGAAACCCGGTGTGTCCCGGCTGTCAACGCGTTCGATTTGCTTTTGCCGGAGGCGAGAGGGCGACTTATCTTCTTGAGAGCCCGGGCTTTGACTGGTCTCCGCGCAGGCGATAGCGTCTTAGGCCTACGGGACATTTCCCTATCCGGAGAAGCGGATGAGCTACCTGCACTTGGAAGACGAAATCGACAAGAAGCTGCTGGACCAGCGGAGGATCATGCTCTCCGAGCCGGTCTCCTCGCGTTCCGCCACGGACATCGTGCGCCGCCTGCTCTACTTGGAGGGCGAAGAGCCCGGCAAGCCGATCCTCTTCATCATCAACTCCCCAGGAGGCTCGGTGGACGCGGGCTTTGCGATCTGGGACCAGATCGAGATGATCCAGTCGCCGGTCACGACGCTCGTCACCGGCCTCGCCGCGTCGATGGGCTCGGTCCTGAGCCTGGCTGCGGCCCCGGGTCGTCGCTTTGCGACGCCGAACGCGCGCATCATGATTCACCAGCCGTCGATCTCCGGCGCCATGGAGGGGCAAGCGACCGACCTCGAGATCCAAGCGAAGGAGATCCTCCGCACCCGCGACCGCCTGATCGATCTCTACGTCAAGGCCACCGGTCGTACGACCGACGAGATCGCGCAGGCGCTCGATCGCGACAAGTGGATGGGCGCGCAAGAAGCCAAGGACTATGGTCTCCTAGACGCGGTCGTGAACAGCTACGGTGACCTCGGTGGCCTCTGAGGGCCACGGACAGGTTCCGGTCAGGAATCCTCGGGGCAGGGCATGCCCGCAACACCCCAACGCAGCACGTCGTTGATGTGATCCTGGAGCGTTCGGGGCGCCGGTTCTCGGTTGCCGCCCGGGTTCCAGCCCCAATGCAAGATGCGGTCGTGGCCGAGGTGCTCGGCGACCTGACGATAGGTGCGGTTGCCGTTGCGCTCGCGGTCGCGGAGCTGCTCGCAGATCTCCTGCGAGCCCTTGCCGTACCAGTCCGCCTCCACTGGCGCCAAGCGCCAGGCGCCGGCGACGTGGGGCGCGGCGTGCGGCGTGGCGTTGTCCCGCTCCGTCGCGGTGGAGTTCACGTGGCAGGTGCCGCAGAGCAATCCGGTCTCCGAGCCGATCCGGCTGGCTCCGGCGTACACGTTCATCCCGTGGGGACGCGGCTCGCCGTAGCTCGGACCGGACCACATCGGCCGTTCACGCTCTCCGATGTGGCAGTTCGCGCAGCGCGGGTGCGATGTGACCTCGAAGATCCGGGCCCAGGCTTCGAGTCCCTGCGCCCGCGAAACCGAGCCCTTCCGCGGCTCCTCGTAGGTCAGCGCGCTCTCCGGCGCCTCGGCGGCTGCGATCGACACGGTTCCCAGAAGGACCAGGCCAGCGACAATCAGTCTCATACAAATCTCACGCTCTTGTTGAAGGGCATCTCGCGAAGGCGTTTTCCCGTCGCCGCGTAGATCGCGTTGGCGAGGGCCGGAGCCGCCGGAGGCAGGCCAGGCTCGCCAATGCCCCGAATCTTCGGATTGTTCTCCAGTGCAACCGTCGTGATCTCCGGCGCCTGGTGCAGTCGCATGCCCTCGTGCGCATGGTAATTGGTCTGCTGAGTGGCGTAGTTCTCAAAGGTGAGCTCGCAGTTCATCGCGTGGCCGAGCCCGTAGATCAACGCGCCGGTCATCTGAGCCTCGACATTGACCGGGTCGAGCACGCGGCCCACGTCGACCACCAGGAACGCGCGCTCGATCTTGATCGCTCCGTCCACGAGCGACACATCGACAACCTCGGCAGCGGGGACGCCGTGTGAGTGCACGAAAGCGAGCCCCCGACCTCGGCCTGGCTCAGGCTTTGAGCCGTTCCAGCTCGCGATTTCGCCGAGCTTCTCGAGCACCTTGCGCGAGGTGTCGTCGAGGCAGAGGCGAATGCGCTCTTCCAAGGGATCGGCGCCCGCCTTTTCGATGAGCTCGTCGAGGAAGCACTCGTGAAAAAAGCCGTTGCTGTTCGCTCCAGGCGCGCGCCAGGAGCTCGTCGGAACCATCTCCTCCGCCGCGTAGCCGGTGACACGATAGTGCGGAATCGCAAATGGCTGGTCCCAGGCCCCCATCACGATCGTCGCGTCCGGACCGGGCGGCGCCTGCCAGATGCGCCCAAACCAGGAGCGCATCATCGCCGTAGAGCTCGACGACAGATCGAGGCTTTCCACCTTGCCGTCTTTGACCGTCCCCCGAACGCGAGCGAGATGCATCGGCCGGGGATAGTCGTGGGTCATGTCTTCTTCCCGCGACCAGGTCATCTTGACCGGGGTGCCCTTCATCAGCATCGCGGTTTCGACCGCCTGCAGCACGTAGGTGTCTTCGAGTCGTCGCCCGAAGCTGCCGCCGATCGGTTGGTTGTAGACAAACACCGCTTCGAGTGGCAGGCCCGTGAGCTTCGCTACGTGCTCCTGAACGAAGCCTGGAATCTGCGTGCCCGTCCACACTTGCACCTGGTCGTCCAGAACGAGCACCGTCGCGTTCATCGGCTCCATGGGGGCGTGCGACAGAAACGGGGCGCGGTACTCGGCCTCCAAGAGCTCCCCTTCCGCCTGAGCGCTCTCGACGTCGCCGTCGTCGAGCAGGCGGCTGTCCTGAAAGGCGTCGTTGTCGACCGCCTCTTCCAGTCTTCGCCACATCTCTGCGGAGGTTGCGGGGTAGGGCGCAGCCCCCCACTCGAAGGAAATCGCGTTCGCCGCCTGGAAGGCGCGCCACGTATTGTCCGCAATGACCGCGACCCCGTTTTTGATCGGCGCGATCTTCTTCACCCCGCGCATCTTCTCCGCAGCCGATGCGTCATAGCTCTTCATCTCGCCGCCGAGTCCCGGGTTCGTCCGCACAGTCGCGTAGAGCATCCCGTCGAAGCGCAGGTCGATGCCGTAGGATTGGGTGCCCGTGGACTTTGCCAGCATGTCTGTGCGGCGGAACTTCTTGCCGAGATAGCGCCACTGGCTGGGAGGCCGGAGCGCGACGTCTGAGACCGGGGAAATCTGCGCTGCCCTCTCGGCGAGCTCTTCGTAAGGCACGCGCGTACCGTCGGGGAGCAGGACCGCGCCGTTTTCCGTTTTCAGCTGCGCAACGGGAACCCCGTGCAGCTGCGAGGCCGCCTTCTTGAGCGTTTCGCGCGCGACCGCTCCCGCCTCGCGCATGCGAACGAACATGTCCGGCACGGTCATCGATCCACCGGTCATCTGAATGCCGACCTGCCGCAGCGGATGGTACATCAGGGAGCGAACCGTCTCAGCCGTCCAGCCCGTGTTGTACCCGGGAAAGGGTGCCGCTCCTTCGACGAACGCACTGTTGTAATACGCGGGGGCCGGCGGCCCGGGGTCGAGCTTGACGGCGTGCGGGTCCACGTCGAGCTCTTCGGCGATGAGATGCGCCTGCATCGAGAATGCGCCCTGCCCTTTGTCTGCACGGGGCGTGATCAGCGTTACGCCGTCCTTCGTGATCTTGACGAAGGGCGTGATCGCCGCCTCCCCGTCGCCGAGGGTCGCAAGTAGCGGGTTCGGGTGTGGTCGGCGGACTCTGTAGATTCCAAACGCCACTCCGCCCACCACCGCACCGGAGCCGATCAGGAACGCGCGGCGCGCGATTCCGCTCTTCTTCGTTGTCTTCTCGGGTTGCTCGTCGTTCTTCTCGCTCACGGGGTCAACCTTCCTTCGGGGCCTTCGCCTGAAGTTTCTTCGCCGCCAATTTCACGGCGCTTCGAATGCGAGGGTAGGTACCGCAGCGACACAGATTGGCGGAAAGCGCTCGGTCGATCTGCTCGTCACTCGGCTTGGGGTTGGTCTTCAAGAAGAACGCCGCCTGCATCATCTGACCCGGTTGGCAGTAGCCACACTGGGCGACTTGTTCCTCGAGCCACGCCTCCTGGACCGCGTGCATGGCGTCCGGGGTTCCGATGCCTTCGATCGTCGTAACCTCGCCGCTGACCTCACCGACGGCGAGCTGGCAGGAGCGCACGGCAACGCCGTTGACGTGCACCGTGCAGGCGCCGCACTGGGCGATGCCGCAGCCGTATTTGGGACCCGTGATCCCGAGCTCGTCGCGAAGCACCCACAACAGGGGCATCTCCTCCTCGACGTCGACGTCGTAGACCCCGCCGTTGACAGTCAGCTTCATGGAAGACCCTCCTCACGCGTTTGAGCGAAATTAGGACAGCACGTCGGAGTTCGCTAGCGGGCGAGAGTGTTCGCCGATGAAAACGAGCCCTTTGGCGCGATAGGCTGGCGTTTTGTCGCTGTTTGCGGCCTGGGATGGATGGGCGCGGACGCCTCCGGGTTGCGAATGGCAAGAAACGAGGCGGTCAATCATCGTCTCGCGCGCGTCGGGCCTGGGCACCGCCGCCGACTACCCCCAGATCGATGAGTGCTGCGAGAAGAACCATTGCGAAGTACCACCCCTCGACGGACCCGTTCCATTGAATGGCGGCGGCGTAGGCCAAGGTGGTGGTGGGGAGGAGGAAGAAACCCAGCACCGGCCAAAAGGTGGTTTCGTACGCTTCGCCGATGAAATCGCTGAAGATCACGAGGAAAATGATCACGAAACGCGGTGCCGCCAGGGCGATCAGGGCAAGTAGGCAGGGCATGAAGCGGTCTCTCAGTACGTTTGCGGCTTAAGCCCGTTTGTGACACGTTTTGTGAGTGCGTCCAAACGGTCGCGCGGTGGAGCCGAAATGACCGACGAAATCGTCCTCTACACCATGCCCGGACCCAGTGTCGTTCAGGATGAGGATGTGAAACAGCTGCAGGCCGCGCTCGATGAGCTCGTGCGTGGCCGCGTGAGCGCAAAGATCGCCATCGACTGCAGCAACACCCACTACGTGAGCAGTCGCGTTTTGGGTCTGCTGGTCTCCTTTTGCACCGACGTCAAAGATGCCGGGGGCAAGGTCGTCCTTTACGGCGTGACGCCAGCGACCGAGCGGGTCTTGAACGTGACTCGCCTCAGCACGCTGCTGACCGTGTGCGAGAATGAAGCCGAGGCGCGCAGTCGCTTGAGCTGACCTCGGGCGCCCTATGACCGAACCCCGCGACGCTGCCCCAGCTCCATTTCTTCTTCCGTCCGACGAAGACGAACGCTTCGAGATCTTCAGTGCTCTCGCGCGAGCCGAATCACTCGGTGACCTGATGCAGCAGCTCAGCAAGGCGCTCGCGCGCTTCGACATCGAAGACTTTGAGGTGTTCCTGA
The DNA here is from genome assembly GCA_964468125.1 of uncultured Bdellovibrionales bacterium. Lineage (GTDB taxonomy): Bacteria > Myxococcota > XYA12-FULL-58-9 > XYA12-FULL-58-9 > CAYXVF01 > CAYXVF01. The sequence goes on from CAYXVF010000008.1 coordinate 47,683, forward strand.
GGAATGACGCCGAGGCGGTCTTGGTGTTCTCGAAGGGTCGCACGAGTCAGACCGACGGAAAGGTCACTTTGGACGACCACCCATGGCTCGCGCCCCTGAGCGAAGAGCGCATGGTCCTGGCGTCCGGACTCAGCGGCGGGGACTCGGTCTTTCGCCACGCCTCCGCCGCGATGTCCCTCCCCGTCGAGGGCGGCTCGCAGGGTTTCGTTGTGGTCTACGGCCTCGTTCCCACCAGCTTGTTCGAGCAGCCCGTCCGGGCCGAGCTCGACACAGTGGTCGGCCTCTTCTCCGTCGCTTTGCGACAGATCCGCAGCCGCGAGACCCTCCAGCGCTCGCATCAACGCACGCTCTCCAAGCTCGACGAGTTTCAGGAGGCGCAGGACATTCTGTTCCTGGGTGATCGGGAAGAGATCTTGAACGCGGTGCTGACCCGCGCCTTGCGAAACCTCGGCTCGATGATCGGCGGGATCATTCTCGGCCGCCTTGGCGACTGGGAGCTGATCAAGGAGTACGGCAGCCTAGAGCATGACCGAGCCATGCTAGAGTCCATGGTCAATGAGTGTTTCGAGCGCAAGACTCCTGGGCTCATCAATTCGCTTTCGGGGGAGACGACCTGGAGCTTCGACATCGACACGATCCACATGGCGTCGATGGTTGCATTTCCGCTGGTGGGCCGAGGTCGCTGTATCGGCGTGCTCGTGGCGACGGACTCTACCGTGTCCCTGGATAACATCGAGATGGTGCAGGCGACGATGCGGGCGGGCGCTACCGCGATCGAGAATTGGGAGATCCGACAGAAGACCCTTCGCCAGCAGCGTCTACAGGAGCAAATGGATCTGGCCGCCAAGGCGCAGCAGCGCCTACTCCCGGCGCGCGACCCGAGCTTTCGAGGCATTCGATTGAATCACTTCAGCTTGTACTGCGACGAAACGGGCGGCGACTACGTCGATGCCTTCACCTACGAGGATTCGCGCAGCTTCGGCTCTGTGGTCATAGGTGACGTCGCAGGCCATGGCCTCGGGGCCGCAATGCTCATGGTCGACCTGCGGGCGCGGCTTCGCACGATGCTGCAACTGCAGAATCCCTGGGCGCCGCACAAGGTGATGGAGACCGCAAGCCGCGTGCTCAAGGAGGATTCGGCCCCGGAAGAATTCGTCACCCTATTCCTCGCGACCATCGATGCTCGCACGGGCGTGATGCGATACGCCAACGCCGGGCACGAGCCCCCCCTGGTCTTCAAGCGCAAGCAGGGGCGGTGGGTGGAGCTCGAGAGTACGGGGATTCCCCTGGGCCTCGTCGCAGATGCCAAATACGACGTGCAGGTGGTGACTCTCGAGCCCGGCGACGTGTTCGTCGCGATGACCGACGGCGTCACGGAGGCGCAGGCCACCGACGGCAAGGTCTTCGGTACCGAGTCGATTCGCCGGGCGATCGAAGCGATGGGGTTGGTGGCACCGGAGCGGCTGATGGAAGCGGTTGTGGCCGAAACGGTGCGTCACCGCGACCGACGCGCTTTCAGCGACGATCTGACCTTCCTGATCGGTGTCGTCGAGGACATTGGCCTCCAGCTCTTGGACGCTCCTCCGCTGATCGGCGGCGAGCTCGTCTGGGAAACCCAGTTCAGCTCCACAGCGGCGGCCAAAGACGCAACCCTGCGAGAGCTCGGGCACGTGCTCGGCAATGCGTTTCCGCGCGCCGACCTGGACGCGCTCTTTTTGTCCTGCGAAGAAGCGATGAGCAACGCGGTCGTGCACGGCAACCGTAACGATCCGACGAAACAGGTCACTGTACGGGTCATTCACGACTCGGATCAGGCGGAGCTCAGTGTGATCGTTCGAGACGAAGGATTGGGGTTCGACCCGCGCCGAAGCGTGACCGAGCACTTCGACGAGCGATCGGTGCACCGCGTGAGCGGGCGTGGACTCGTCATCATGGCCAATCTCGTCGACCGGGTCGCCTACTTCAACGAAGGACGGGCAGTCGCGCTCACCACGACGCTGACGGATTAGCGGATGAACATCGACATGGTGATCCCGGCGCTGAACGAGGCGCCGTCGATCGCACGAGTCGTGCGCTCGGTCCCGCGCCCCCCGATCCGCGACATCTGGGTGGCGGACAACGGCAGCAGCGACGGCACCGGTGAGCTCGCACGCGACGCGGGCGCCCGAGTCGTTCGCGAAGAGGAGCGCGGCTACGGCGCCGCGTGTCTCGCGGCCCTCGCCGCCCTCGAGTCCGACTGCGACATCGTCGTCTTCATGGACGCCGATGGCAGTGATGACCCGACCTGTGTCTCGGCCTTGGTCGCTCCCATCGTCGACGGACAGGCGGACTTGGTGATCGGCTCCCGCGCCCTCGGCGCCGCCGAGCCCGGGTCGTTGTCATTGCCCCAGCGCGTGGGAAACGTGATCGCTTCGGCCTGGTTGAAAACGCGCTTCGGGTTGCCTGCGACCGACCTCGGCCCCTTTCGTGCGATCCGCAAGTCGAGCCTCGATGCGCTCGCGATGGCGGACCGCAACTACGGTTGGACCGTCGAAATGCAGATCAAGGCCGCGCAGCAGGGGCTACGCTACGCGGAAGTCCCTGTGCCCTATTTTCGCCGGGTAGGGACCTCGAAGGTGTCAGGCACCGTTCGCGGCGTCTTCGGCGCGAGCCGCAAAATCATCGGCTGGCTCGCCTATCACGATCTACGTGACACGATGGCGAGACGTCGACGTTGAGCATCGTCCTTCATCGCGCCTGCTGTCTCGCCGTTCTTTTCTTGACCGCCGAGCTCTACCTGATCGCCGCGCTCGAGCCCGGGCGCAGAGGAACCGCGACTGTTCTCCTTTACGCTGGTCTCACTCTTCTCAGTCTGGCCCTCTGGCGACTGCAGTCGCGCCACCGAGTGGCGGGGACGCAGTGGGTTCTTTGGACTGCGCTCCTTTCGCGCCTGCTCGCCTTTGGGGTTCCGGGCTACCTCAGCCATGACATGGACCGCTATCTTTGGGACGGGGCGGTTGCGCTGTCGGGGTTTGATCCCTATTCGGTCGCGGCCGCAGATCCCGCTCTCGCCGCCCTGCGAGCCCAGTGGCCGACACCGAGCGAGCACCTCCAATACCCGACTCTCTACCCGCCCCTGGCCCTCGGGCTCTTCGCGGCCTGCGCCGCGGCCGGACCCGTCGCGGCGCCCTGGGTCTGGAAAGGGATCGTGCTTCTCGCCTCCCTGGGGATCGTGTTTGGGGCACGGGCCGTCGCGGCGCGTCTGGACCGGGGCGAGATATTTCCACTCGTGGCGCTCTCGCCGCTTCTGATCGTGGAAGGGCAGGTCGGGGCTCATTTGGACCTGCTGGTGGCGGCGGCGGTGACCGCAGGGATCTGGGCACTCTATTCGGGTCACGAACGCACGAGTGCGCTCGGTTGGGGGCTCGGGGCGGCGCTCAAGCTCCTGCCCACCGGGGCGATCGCCGTGTGGCTTACGGGGCGAGGGCTCGGGCGCAGTCTCGTCTTGCTGGTGATCGCATCCGGGGTGTTCTTGGTGCCTTACGGAGTGGCGCTCGCGCTCGGTGCTCGGCCCGTGGGATCGATCGCCGTGTTCTTCGAGAAATGGCGCTTTGGGTCGCCGCTCTGGTTCGGGTTCGAGAGCACCCTCGGTCCGGCGATGCCCTGGGTGGCGATCGTCGGCGCGTTGCTCTGCGGGCTCTACGCGCTCTGGCTCGCGCGACGCAGTCCGGACGCATCGCTTCTGCTCTTCGCCATGGCGATCCCCCTTTTGTTCTCGCCGGTGGTCTTTCCGTGGTACCTCGCGCCGTTGGTGCCCCTCCTCCTCGTGACCCGCTCGCTGTTCCTGTTCGGTTGGCTGACCGTGCTGCCCATGACCTATGAGATTCTCGACCGCTTTGACGTGGACGGGAGCTGGGAGCCCGCGGCCTGGCCCGTGGTGGCACTCGTGCTCAGCTGGGGCACCGGCCTCGCTTTCGACCTACGAAGTGGGGCGAAAGGGGGGGTTGAGATCCCACTCTCCCCTGGCTCGACTCCCTGAATGCCATCATGCTAGAGCGCAGCACACGCGGCCCAGAGCCTGGCTGGAATGAGGAAGGTATGTCATGGACCCGATGTCCCTCGATTCTCTGATCCACATTGAAGAGCAATTTAGTGACGAAGAGCGCGCCGCGCGCGACATGGTGCGCAGCTGGGTGACGAACCGCTTTGCGCCGGTGATCGCTGAGCACCACCGCGCCGGGACCTTTCCCGAAGATCTGATACCCGAGATCGCCGACCTCGGACTCTTCGGCGCCAATCTCCCGGAGGAGTACGGCTGCGCAGGGATGAACGCGGTGAGCTACGGCCTGATCATGCAGGAGCTCGAGCGCGGTGATAGCGGGCTTCGCTCGCTCGCGAGCGTGCAGGGGTCGCTCGTGATGTGGCCGATCTTCGAGTACGGCACCGAGGATCAGCGCAAGAAATACCTCCCGCAGCTCGCCTCCGGAAAGATGATCGGCTGCTTTGGGCTCACGGAGCCCGGCTCCGGTTCCGACCCGGGCTCGATGACGACGAATGCGGTGAAGGATGGCGACCACTACGTCTTGAACGGCGTCAAGACCTGGATCACCAACTCACCCATCTCTCAGCTCGCGGTCGTCTGGGCCAAGGTCAAAGACGAGGACGACGCGATCCGCGGCTTCATCATCGAGCGCGATTTTGGGGGCTATGAGACCCCCACCATCGAAGGCAAGTTCAGCCTACGTGCTTCGCCCACCGGGGAGATTCACCTGAACGATTGCCGTGTCCCGGTGAATAACGCACTGCCTGACATTCGTGGACTGAAAGGGCCTCTCAGTTGCTTGACCCAAGCGCGCCACGGCATCGGTTGGGGTGCAACCGGCGCCGCGATGGATTGCTTCGAATCGGTGCGCGCCTACGGGATTGAGCGCAAACAATTCGACACGCCCCTCGCGGGCTTTCAGCTCTATCAGGCGAAGCTCGCCGACATCGCGACGATGATCGTCAACAGCCAGCTGATGAGCTTGCACCACGGGCGGCTCAAAGAAGCGGGCAGTCTGACGCCCATACACGTGAGTCTGCACAAGCGGCACAACGTTGGGGCGGCCCGGGAAATCGCGAGCATCGCCCGGTCCATGTTGGGGGGAATCGGAATCACCGACGCCTACTCTGTGATCCGCCACATGATGAACCTGGAAAGCGTCTACACCTACGAGGGCACCCACGAGGTCCACACCCTCGCCTTGGGCCGTGCGTTGACCGGGATCAACGCCTTCGCATAGACCTCCTAGGGGATGACCGAAGACAAGCTACTGCGCTCGGTTCAGCGGCTGAGCACCGCGTTGGCGCGAATGGAGCGCCAGGTTGCGGCACGCGGTGGCGTTTCGGTCTCCCAGCTGCGGGTGATGATCTATCTCCACGAGTCCTCGGATGACGGTATTCGCATCAGCGACCTCGCCGAGGACCAGGGCCTCGCGGTGAGCACGATGACCCGCAATCTCGCCCTTCTGGAGAAGAAGGGCTGGATCGCGCGGAAACAAGGGGCCGAAGACCGGCGCACGGTGCTCATCGCGCTGACGGAGCTCGGACGTGAGGTAGCGAACGGGTTGCAGAGCACCACCCTCGGTCAGCTGAACCAAGTCTTTCGCGCCTTTCCAGACCAGGACCGAACGGAGCGTGCGGTGGCGCTCGAGCGTGTGGCCGCGGCAATCGAGAACGCGGACGAGAAGGACTGATCGTGGCCTCGGTGGTCGTCACCGGGACCGGGCTCATCACCGGATTGGGATCGAGCGTCGCAGCTTGCTTCGAGCGCGTGTGCGCTGGCGAGAGCGCGTCGAGACCGGTTGAACGCTTCCTCCGCGAAGGACTCGAGCGCCCGCTGGCGGCGCCCGTCGTCGATCGCGAAGCCCTGGGCGACGGCCCCTTTGTGACCGAGCTGTTCTTGCACGCGGCCAACGAAGCCCTCGACGCGGCAGGCCTCGCCCTGCCGCTCGCAGAAACGCCATTGATTGTCGCCAACACGATCGGCTCTCCGGCGGCGAGCGAACGACCGGGAGGCTGGGAGCACGCTGCGCCGGATGCCCCCGAGACCCTCAAGCGCTACGCCCAGGCCTCCTTGGTAGCGCAAGCCGCTGAACGCTTGGGCGCTCGAGGCAGGGTCGACGTCGTCGGCAACACCTGCGCCGCGGGCAACTATGCGATCGGACTGGGAGCGTCCCTGATTCGCAGGGGCCTCGCCCGACGGGTGGTCGTGGGAGGCGTGGAAGAAGTGTCCGTGCTTTCCTTCAGTGCCTTCGCGGCACTGCGCGCCATCGGCGATCCCTGTCGCCCCTTCGACGCGGCCCGCGACGGCATGCTGTTCGGTGAAGGCGCCGCCGTGCTTGTCCTCGAAGCGGAGGAAGAGGCACGGTCGCGCGGTTGTCCCGTGCTAGGCGAGGTGGCGGCGGTCACCTATTCGAATGACGCCTACCATCTGGTGGCGCCGGACCCGGAGGGAAAGGGTTTGGAACGGGCATTGCGTGAGGGGCTTTCTCGCGCAGGTCTCGACGGAGTCGACTACATCAACGCCCACGGCACGGGCACCGAGCTCAACGACGGCGCTGAGGCGCGTGCGCTGCGGCGGGTCTTGTGCGATGGACCCTGGGTGTCGTCCACAAAGGGTGCGACCGGTCACTGCATGGGTGCCGCAAGCGCAGTGGAAGCTGTCTTGACTCTCGCTTCCATGGAGCGTGGGTGGCTCTTGCCGAACGTGGGGGTTCGAGAGCAAGATCCTGATGCTCCAGCGCGCCTGATCTGCGCGACGAGGCCGGCGACGGTCGAGCGCGCGGCCTCCGTCGGCCTGGGGTTCGGCGGCAACAACTCGGTCCTCTTCTTGCGCCGTCATCCGAAGGCTTCGAGGCCGCCAACCGAACGGTCCGTCTATCTGCGACCGGCGAGTGCGATCGTCGGCGAGCTCGAGGGGCTCGACGCGGTGTTGGCCGGGCTGCGGGGCGGGAAGGCCGTCGAGGCGAGGGCGGCGTTCGACGCGAAGGCGATCCTCGGGCGCAAGGGACTGCGCCACGTGGACCCGGGGGCGTTGATCTTTGCCGCCGCCATGGCGTTGGCCGCCGAGCGCCCGGAGGTGTCCCCGGACCGCATGGGCGTGTGCGTCGGCGGCGCATTCCCCGCATACGCCAGCGTGGTTGGGATTTTGCGGGCCTTTCAGCGCGGCGGGCCTCGAGCGGTGCCGCCGATGCTCGTGCCCTTTGCGACCGTCAACTGCGCCTCATCCTGGTGGATGATGCGCGAGGGTATCACCGGCTTTAACGGCTGTCCGGTCAGCGGCGACTGCGCAGGGCTCGACGCGGTGCTTTGGGCGGCGGAGCAAATACAGGACGCGGTGATCGATGCCGCCGTCGCCGGAGCGAGTGAGGGGGCTTCGGAAGAGCTTTGGCGAGGTCTCGAGCTCTCGGTCGTCGAATCGGCCGCCGCCGTTTGGGTGCAGAGCGAAGCGACTGGCGCAAGTGCCCAGCTCGTCGGCAGCGCACGAGCGTTCAACGCAACGACTCCCGCCTCGGCCGTCGAATCGGTCCGCGCGAGATTCGAGGCGGATCGAGTCTACACCGCACGAGCATTTCGAGGAGCAATAGACGTGACCTGGGAGTGTCTTTCAGTGTCTGGGGTGCTCGCGTTGCTTCGCGCACTCGTCGAAATTCGCTCGGGGGAGCGCATTCTCGTCATGAGCGATTCGCGCGACGGTTTCGCTACCGGCCTGCTCCTCAAGGGAGTGAGCAGAGAATTCTAAACCTTTTCCCGCCCGTTCTTCGCGAAGCGCGAGACGCCGAGGACGGGTTCAGCTGAGCTCTTTCGCCAGTCGAACCGCGTCGCCGAGCGAGCGGATCTCCTTGAGCCGATGCTCGGGAATGCTCAGGGAGAGCTGCTGCTCCATCTCGAGGACGATCTCGAGCGCCTGCATCGAATCCAGCCCGAGATCCTGAAACAGATCGGCGTCGTCGGTGATCCGACTCAGGTCGTCGACCTCGCCGATCTCAGCGATCACGGCGATGAGCCGGTTCCGGGTGTCGCTCACTCTTCTTCGTCTTCCTCAGCGGCTTCCTCTTCGGCTTCCTCTTCGGCTGCATCGGCCGTGGCGTCTGCTTCCGCTTCGGCGACGATGTCTTCGCTCAGGGCCTCTTGCTCATTGATGTACGCTTCGATTTGCGTGTCGGCGAACTGGCTCTTCAATAGCTCCATCAGCGGGGCGTAGCCGTCGTCGTTCTTTTCTCGGAGTCGTCGCGCTTTTGCCAGGAGCTTGGCGGCTTCGACCTCTTTTTCTGCGGTCACCAGCTTCTCCGTCAGAGCCCACTCGGTGCGTGAGCCGATCCGAAGCTCGCTGAACTGGTCCTTCTCGCTCAGCTTGAAGACGAGGGTCCCGGGTTCCAGCGTCCGCGAGGCATTGAGGGCCAGGAGATCCGGGCGGTTGAAGATCTTCGCTTCTTCGAGAACGGTCGCGAGGGTCGCTTCATCCGCGGAGAGCAGATAGCGGTTGCGCAGAAAGCCCTCGCTGTCGTCGCTCGCGCGGGCCTTGGACCAGTCCTCATTCTCTCCGGACACGATCGTCACTTGCTCACCGACGTCGAGGAGGGCGACCCAGTTGCTCATCTTCTTACCGGGCTTGTCCGGGTCTGGAACCTTCATGTCGCCGCTCGGAGTCTTCCGCATGGAGGTGACCACCGTGACGTAGGCCTCCCCCAAGAACTCCGGCTCAGCTTCCGGCGCCGGCTCCGCTTCTTCCGGGACGTCTGTCCCTTGGGTGATCTTCGGCGGCGCGGCCGCATCCTCCGGAGCCCGCTCCTTCGAGCTGCACGCGGCAAGAATCAACGAGAACAGCGCGATACGTCGCAACATGAATGGGTCCCCTTTCGTGCAGTTCTGGGATATGCCACAGGGCCGATACGAGAACCAGTGATGCACCTCTCGAGCCTCACCCTGCTTTTGCTCGCCGCGACCGAGTCGCCCGGAGCTCCCGACTCGAACGCCCCCGCCGAGGAGCGTTGCGAAATGATCTATCCCTTTATCATCGATACGGTCCGGGATCCGGCGGTCCCGGTCTGGGATCGCTGGCAATTCATGCGCGACGGCGTCCCGGTCAGTGACAGTCAAATCCTGCTCTGGGCCAACGAAGTCGAGCTGGAATTGGAGCTCGCCGACGACGTACGCGGTCGCGGTAGTTGGATCTACACGGGCCTGGGAGTGAGCGCCGGAGGTACCGCGGTTTCTAGCGTGGGCTGGCTCCTCTACGGTCAGGACAACGTCAACCCGACGGTCAGCCTGGCGATGGGCATCGGGGGCATACTCGTCGGGGTCGCCGGGTTCTTGTTGGTGGCCGACGCGATTCAGACGCCCGTAGAGCCGTATCTAGCGCCGACCCCGCGGCACCGGATCTCTCGCGCAGAAGGGCATGCGCTCGTCTATCGACTCAACCGCGAGTACGGCGTCTGCCACTCACCGAAAATCTCCGACTAGTGAGAATGCCGCCCAGTGGGCAGGATGGGGATGGTCGCGGCGCACGCGTAGCATCGCGCGTCGCAGCGCGTCCGCCGTCGTCGTTTGTCCCTGGTAGCGGTAGAACCATTTCATCACCAACGCCGCCGCGAAATCGGACACGCGGTGGTGGGTGGCGATGATCGCTTGGGAACCGGCGGTGAGGAAGCTGTCGGCGAGACTCAGTCTGGCGGTGCCCGCGGCGGAGCGGACCGCTGTCTCGCAGCCACTCAACGTCACGAGCGCTGGTACCGCGGGGAAGGAGAAGATCTGGTGTGCGCGCAAGCGTCCATCGTCCCGGGCGGACGGAGCGAGCTCGAGGGCGCTTCCTAGCGGGTCCCGGCTGTCGAGGGTGCCGTGCACCGCGAGTGCCCATGCATCGGAGCGATTCCCGCGCAGGCGCTCGATGGTGGCTTGGGCGGCGAGGACGGGCGAGCTGCTGACCGAGCGTGCCTCCAGGGTAGCGAACGGGAGATCTGAGCCGTAGGCGAACGCGGTCACGGTTCTGGCGCGGGGGGCGGGCCGCGCGAGCAGATCGACGAGTGACCCAGCGCTCGAGACCTCGCTCACTGCCCAACGCTCGATGAGGCTCTGATCGCCGAGGCGAAGTGCGGCAAAAGGCACGTCGCCCAGGACTCGGTCCGGCACCACGACGATGCGCTCAGCCCCGGCGAGCTCTTCTTCCAGAAGCGAAAAGAGTAGACCGCCCACGGCGAGCAATGCGGTGTCGACCGGAGCAAAGGCACGCATTCGGTTGCGAAGCTCATCGAGCAGCGGGTTCAGCTGATCACGACGGGCTTCGAGTCGCACCAGGCGGGCACGTTCACGGGAGACCACCATCGCGTAGCTTCTGCGCGAACCGATCAAGAAGCTCGTCACGAGAGTGCGCTCGGGCAGGGAGGCCTGCAGTGTTTTCAAGGGCACCGGATTCATCGTGAAGGTGCGAGCGATCCGGGGAAAGCGCCTGGACAGCTCGGCGCGTCGCTCGTCGTACTCGCGCTTTGCGCTTTCCAATCGTTCGCGAGCCCCCTCCCGGCCTCGGGCAACGTCGCGTTGGGCGGCATAGACTCGGTCGCGCGCCCGCGTCTCCTGCCGGAGAAGCGACTGGGCCGCCGGGTTTGCGAGCTCGACCGTCCGATTGGCGAAGGCGTCGAGCCGGTCGCGGCCGCGACGACGCTCGAAGAGCTCGAATACGCCCTCGACGTCGTCCGCATCCGCGGCGAGACGCACCGCGTCTTCGTAGAGATCGTCGCGGGTTGCTCTGCGGGAGCTCTCATCGCGGCTGCGCCCGAGTCTCTCGGCGACGTCCAGCGAGCGGAGGTAGTAGGCGCGGGCAGAGTCCTTTTGACCTCGCTCCTCCTCGAGTCGCCCGAGGGCGTAAAGCGAGCGCCACTGCATCTCGGGCAGTGCGATTTGGGTGGCGAGCTCGGCGGCGGACTCGAACATCGTGCCTGCCTCCGTATCGCTGTCCATCGCTTCGAGCACCTCGCCGCGACGGAACAAGGACTCGACCTCGTTGAACTTGATCCCGAGCTCTTGGCTCAGCGCGAGCGCTTCATTTAGCGCTTCCAGGGCGCGATCGTATTCGCCCCGTCGACCGTAGGCGACTCCGAGGTTACGGAGATCGAAAGCTCGGCCCTCCCGACTTCCGAGGAGCTCGTCGATCTCCAGAGCGCCTGCAAACGCTTCGATCGCCTCGTCGATTTGGCTCCCGCGTTGGAGGACGACCCCGAGGTTGTTGAGCTGCGCCGCTTCTTCAGATTCGCGTCCGGTGATGCGAGACAGGTCGAGTGCCTCGCGAATCAGAGATTGGGCTTCCTCGAGCTCCCCTTGGTTCATCGCAATGAGCCCCCCAACACTGAGGGACTGAATCCTAGAGAACGTATCGCCTGCGCGCACGCTCTGCTCGATGGCACGGCTTTGCGCTTCTCGTGCTCGCCGGTAATTCCCGCGGTACCAGTAGATCCGGGCGCTTTCGAGGTCTGCGGCGGTGAGCTGGTCGAGCGCTGTCGACGGAATGAGGCTCCTAGCTTCGCGGACGCTCTCGAGCGCGCGGTCGTACTCGCCGCGCAACCGTTGGATGCGAGCGATTTCGAGGGAAAGGCTCGGGATCTTGTCCCGTTCCTTCGCGAAGCGTTTGGCCACGTCCAGGGCGAACTCAAACTGCACGAGCGCCGCGTCGTAATCGCTAAGGGAGCTTTCGTAGAGGTAGCCGAGGTAGCGAGCTGGAGCGAGCTGGTTCGGATGGTCCTCCCGAGCGTAGAGCGCGATCGCCGCCTCGTAGGACTCCCGCGCCGCATCATAGTCATAGAGCGCCCGGTACACGGAGCCTAGGCGGGAGAGACAGTCCGCCTGCAGCAGCACCTGCTTCTGTTTTGAGGCGAGCTCGGCGCAGCGGGTGAACGCATCCCTGGCCTCCTCGAACCTGTCTCCTTCGTTTAGAACTTTGCCGAGTGCCAAGAGCTGCTCGAGCGCATCTTTTTGCTCGTTGCTCTCTTCGTACTGGAAGAAGAGCTCCCGGCGGAGTGTCGCTGCACGCTCGAATTCCCCGAGGCTGCTGAGCACGACGGCGAACTGGCCGCGGAAGATCATCAAGAAACGCGGAAGGCTTGCCGCTCGGCTCTGGCCCACCTCCGTTTGCCGGAAGGCCTCGAGGTGCTCTGGCACCAACAGGTATTCGACGAGTCGCACGGTGCCTTCGAGGGCTCGGCTTGCCTCCAGCAGTGTCTCGCGACGATTGCTGCTGGTGGCCTCGCGGTAGAGAGGCCCGGCGCGGCGGGCGGTTGCCAGGGTTTCGCTGTAGGCGAAGCCCACCCGCTCTTGCAGGTTCATGCCACGATAGCCCCAGAGACGCGCGTCACGCCCTTCGATGCCCAGAGTGGGAAGTACCTCGGCGATCCGTTCCTCGTCGAGCGTGGCGGTCAGGCGCGACGGGATGTCACCGAGCGCGCCGCTGACGGTCAGTGTTGAAGGGCTTCCGCCGATGAGCGCGGCTTGTGCGAGAAGGCGCGCTTCGCTTCGGGAGCCGACGCCAGCAAAGACCGTTGCCTGGGGGTTGAGATTTCGCCCCGCGATGCTGTCGAGATCCAAGGGCTGCGCGCCCGGAACTTCGAGAACCACCTGCCGTTCTCCCGGTCGACGGACCGCTCCGTAGCCTCGGACCCGACCCTCGATGCTCAAGAGCGAGACGTCTGCGGGAAGGTCGGTGGGCTCGTTGAGCCCCTTTTGTCCATAGGTTGCCGCGTCCGCGCGGGCGAGGTTGCGTGCTTCGTAGGAGGCGAGGAGATAGGTCGCGCTCAGGACCTCCGTCACCTCGAAACGCTCACCGAGGGACGATTGAAGGCGCGCGACTGGAGGCAGCTCATTCTCGCCCGCATCGACATAGATCGTCCTGAGCTCCCCAGAGTCGTAGAGCCAAGCGAGCACCGACTCGGGAAGCGAGGTGGCGTCTGCGGGGGTCTCGAGGCGATCGAATCGTGCCGCGTCGATCGCGTACCAATGCCAGCGGTCTTCGACGGCAAAAATCTGCAGAATGCAGGCGTCGGTTCCGAGGACTTTTCGCAGCGCGTCGAGGGTCGCTGGGCGGCCTTCGAGTGCGCGGATCACTGCGCTCGCTTTCTCCGGTTCGTAGCCTTCGGTTCCGCGGGCCTCGATCAGCCGCAGCCAAGCCTCCGGATAGCTCCCCCGCTCTCGCCGTTGGGAGCTCGGCTGCAGGGCGAGGAGGCGCGCGTGCTCGAGGAGGCGCCAGGCGAGCTCCGGGTTCTCTGCTTCGATCGCCTGCGCTTCGGCCGCAGCGAGAAAGCGCGGAAGCTCCCTGGCTTCCGACGGAACCGGGTCATTCAGAAAGGCCTCGATCGCGGCGTCGAGCGCGGGTCTCGGATCCTCTGCCGTGAGGCTTCGCTCGTAGTCGATTCGCCATTGAGCGGTGCGTCGGGAAAACGAGGCGCGGACGAGGCCTTCGCTCCCCCCGCGCGCGTCCTCCGGCTCCCCCGCTTCGACTTCCGCAACCGACTCGCCTGTGCGCGCGGGCTCCTCTCCACCACTCTTGGCCTTGCCGGACGGAGTGTCTGATGCGAGCGCGTCTTCTCCCGTCCGCCCCGTTTCGCCCGCTGCCTCCGCCATTGTCTCCCCGTCGCCATTCATGTCCGCGTCGGGCTCGGCCTGGAGCTCGGCTTCAGTCTCGGTGCTGGGCCTCGAGGCGGCATAGGGGCCTTGGGGGATCTGATCTCGAAGCGTCGCAATGTCGTACTCCGCGGCGAGGCGCTCGGCTCGATTCGCGTTTCGAGCCACGAGGTTCAGCTGCTCTAGTCGTGCGCGGATCATGTCGGCCCGCTCTCCCGCGGAGGTATTCGGGCTGCTCAGCCGGCTTCGTTCGCGATCGAAGCGCATCAGGGCGAACAGACTCGCGATTCTGGCCGCGCGCTTCGCGTCGTCCGGGTCGCTCGCGCTTCGAGCGCCCTCCAGAGCGAGCCACGCGGATTCGAGCTCTTCCTCCGTTGCTGCGCCGCTCGGGTCCTCCAGCCACACGCGCAGGAGCGACTCGGTGAGCTGAATCACGGCGCGAGGCAATTCCGCCGTGCGAGCGGCGGTCAGGGCTAGAAGGAGATAGTCGCTCGCCGTCTTTCGATCCCCGATGCGCGCCGCGACTAGAGCGGCTTCGTTGAGCGCCACGATCCACTCCGGTCTCGCCTGCGGACCCACCACCTCGCGTTCGTAGTACGCGCGCAGCAGTGCAAGGCGCGATTCCATCAGAGCCATCGCATCGTCGAGCTGCCCTTCAGCGATCCGGGTGCGTGCGCCTAGGGCATTCGCGAGCTGCAGCTCGAGCTCTTTCGTGAAGCCGTAGGGGCCCAGCGTTACGTCGTCGACCTTGGCGGGAGACTCGGACCACCTCAGGATCTCGAAATTCTCGAAGATCGGGCGGGCGGGGTCCGCAGGCGCTCGGTCGCTTTCGATCAACTCCCGAATGTGGTCGATGTGCTCCCTCGCGGACGCGAGATTTCCGAGTCGGATCTCGGAGACACTCAGCGTGCGGAGCAGGGGGATCGCCCGGTTCCAGTCTTCAGCGGCCTCGAAGCGCATCTGAGCGTTCGTGAGCCACGGGATCGCGCGCTCGTGACTCTCCGCGAGGAAGTAGATCGCTCCGATGAGAGCCTCCACGGAAGCGCGCCGGGGAGTCTGGGGGAGCTCGGAGAGCAAACGGTAGGCGAGGGTCGCTTGGTCCAGGGCCACGTCGAGGTGGTCTTCGCGGAGGGAGGTGCGGGCAAAACGTTCGCGAAAGATCAACTCGGTGATCGAATCGTCAAAGGGCGTCCGATCGAGCTCTCGGTCGAGATAGGCGAGAAAGGCGTCGTCCAGCTTGTTCAGCGCGTAGAGGGCGTTCCCTGAGTTGAGCCGTGCGGCCGCGTAAAGCCGGGCCTCGGTGGCGCGATCGGCGAGCTCCTCCGCCACCTTGAAGCTGTCCGCAGCACGCTCAGCCCAACCCTCGCGGGGTTCTTTTCGCTCCCGTTGCATGCGGACCCAGCCGAGGGTGAGGTGCGCGGGCGTGAGCCGTGGGTCGAGCTCGAGGGCGGCTTGCAGCTCGGCCTCCGCGGCGTAAATGTCCGGGTCCGGTCCGAAGGTGAGGGCGTAGCCGAGCCCGTAGCGCGCGAGCTTGTCGCGTGGGTTTCGTCGCGCCGCGCTTCGATACTCCTCTTGGACCTTGTCGAGTCGTCCGAGCATTGCTGATAGGCGAATGTAGCGCCGGTGCGCGACCGTGAGCTCCGGGTCGTTCTGCAGAATCCGTTCGTAGTCCGCGAGCGCCGCCTCGAGGTCGCCCTCGGACGCCTCCCGCTGCGCTCGTAGCAGCGCGATTCGCGAGACGCCCCTGCGGGCGCGTGCACGGGTCGCAGGGTCATCGGAAAACCGCGCACCGAGGGCTTCGTAGCCCTCGAGGGCGAGGTCGAGCTCGCCGCGCGCTTCCGCTGCACTCGCGAGCTCGGTCAGCGCACGCCGGAGCACTTCGCGCTCCCGGGGATACTCTTCTACGATCTGCCGCCACGCTTCACGGGCTGCCCGCTCAAAGCCTGCTTCCGATTGACGATTCGCGAGCTCCGCGCGGGCGCGAGCAGCCAACATCGGAAGGTCCGAATACTCAGTGGCGATGCCTTCGAGGGTCGCGAGTACCGGTATGCCGAGGCTGTTGGTCAGTGCATTGGGGCGGATCTGTGGGACCCCTGCCGGGACCGACGCGGAGGCCACCCAACGTTCTGCGCAGCGTCGGGCGTAGAAGCGTTCGCCAGGCAACTCGCGAAGAAGGCGTTCGCAGAGGCGGACGACCGTCGACGAATCGCCGAGACGTCCATATGCGTCGGCCAATCGGTCGAGCGCGCGGGCGCGGTCTTCGCTCGGAGCATTCTCGTCCTCCGCAATTCGCTCGAGCGCCCCTACCGCCCGCGCACGACGACCGAGCGCGAGGTCTGCTTCCGCCCTCGTTGAGCTAGTCCGGGCGCGCGCCGGGCCTTCCTCGGCGGGCAGGGTCGAGATTCGCTCGAGCGCTTCTTCTACGCGCAGACGCTGTCTCTGCTCCCGGGCGAGCCACTGCCCCTCGAGAGCGATCAACATGTTCAGGCGCTCGATCTCGACGCGGCTAACCTCGGCCATCGGGTCGCTTCCGAAAGCGCGCGCGGCACGACCCAGCTCGTCGATAGACTCGCGCAAGAACCCACGCTCAGCGAGCTGGCGTGCGAGCTGATAGCGTGCGGGGCCTTCGAGCTCGGGTGCATTGACGACGAGGTAGCGCAGGCCGAGGCGTCGAAGGTTGGGGTTGTCCTGACTCGTTGCTGCGTCGAGGACCGCCTGGTGCGTGGCTCCTGCCGCGACGATCCCCTCGCCCGGCAGCACGTAGATCTCCAGATCGCCGAACCCCGCCGTCGTGTAGACCAGAGCATTGCCCACCGCCGAAACGAAGAGCTCCGCCCCCGCACCGGACGTCAGCGGTGTCGCCGGAGCTGGGTCCCGTCCATCGAAGAGCTCGACCGAAAAGGGCGCCACCCAGAGGCTCGCCGAGTCGTTTCCGTCGAGCCTCTGGTCCCGGTTGTTATCGTCGGTGAAGCGCACGAGGAGGACGTCCACCTCATCTCCTCGCTTTCGAACCCGCGGAAACGCTTCCGGGTACGCGCCGTCTGTGAGCGGCAAGCGTGCCCCGTCACTGAGGCGTAGCGCGAAGATGCGGGTGCGTCTGCGCTCGTCGAGTCCGGCGAAGAAGAGCACGTCGCCACCGGGGTGGATCGCAGGGTCCCAGGCATTCTCGACGATCACCGTGCGACTGCCCTGCTCCAGATCGATGCGCTCAATCCGCTCTGCCCCACCGAGCTCGGATGAAGTGAAATAGAGCGCCTTGCCGCTCGGCGACCAGCACGGTGATGCGTCGACGGTACGACGGTCCGTGAGCTGCTCCTTACTCCCGCCGTCGGCGTCCATCACGTAGATGTCGCCCTTCACGTCGGAGGATTGTGAGGTGTAGGCGATTCGTTTGCCGTCGGGGGAGAAGAATGGATCGGTGTCGTCGGCAGAGTGCTCCGTCAGTCGTTCTGCGGGTCCGCCGTTGAAAGGGCGACGGTAGATATCGACGTTTCCGTTCGTCTTCGCCGAGTACACGAGCCAACCCGAGTCCGCGACGTCGGGCATCATTTCGTCGTCCGTGCCTTCCACCACCGCGACCGGCGTGTTCCAGACCCCTTCCCGTGGCTCCGGAAACTGGGGGCGGCGCAGCCCCGGATCACCGCTGGAGCACCCGGCGAGCACGAGAGCGGCGGTGACGGTTGCGCGCTTCATTCCTTAGCCGTCCAACTTCCATCGTCGCGCTGGACTGGCGTGCCGGGTCCGGCCTGCTCCACGCGCAGGGTATGGTAGATCTGAAGCACCTGTTGCCGATCACCCGGAGTGAGCCCCGGTTCGGCTTCGATCGCCCAATCGACGACCGCGTTGCGATCCGCGTTCTCCTCCCGGAGCAGGCGGTCGCGCAGCGACAGCAAGTCGCTGCCCTCGCAGGGACGCGAGACCACGAAGCCGTCGCGCGCTTCCCCGATGCAGCCAGCGCGGGAGAGGGTTTCCAGGTCGTCCTGGTTGAAGAGCTGACGACGGCGGGCGGCGATGGCACGATCTTCCAGCTCCCGGAGCGGACTGGAGCCGGTCGGGGCGGGAGCGCGCACGGATGCGGCGAGCAGCTCTTCTTCCGAAAGCGGCTCTAGCCGGCCCATCAACTGTCGCTCGAGATCGGTCTTTCTACCGATGGTGACACTGTTGGTTCGAATACAGCTGATGGTGAGTGCCACAACCGATAGGACCCAGACGCCACGGGTGATCATGAAATATCGCTCAACGTCCACGCGTGATCCCCACGAGCGGTCCAAAGATTCTCTCAACCACCGGGTCGAGCATGATGTCGAGGCGTTCGCCCATCGGTTCGCGTCGCAAGAGCTCACGCTCGAAGCTCGGGAAGCCAACGGACGTGAACGGAATTTTGATGATGCTGTTCGCGTCGAGGTCCATGTTCAGGTTTTCATAGGCCAACCACATGGCGACCCCGTTGATCTGCGCGAGATTCAGCCAGAACCGCGTCCCCTGAATGGATTGGTTTTGCTCTTCCGGGTCGAGGAGCTGCAGGAACCGGTCCAGCGCGGTGGTGCTGATTCTCGTTACGTTCATATTGGCGGTCAAGTCGCGGCGATTCTGCGAGAACGCGAACTGAATGCTCGCATCAGCGTCCACCTCCGAGTCGCGCCCCGGCTCGAGGTCGAGGGCTGGAAAATAACTGGCGTCGATGTTGGAGATCTTCATGTCCATCGTGCCGGCAACGGATCGTTCTCCCCTGATCCCCATGGACATCGACCCGTCGATGTCACCGCCCAGAACCGTCAGTCGCGCGCGTTCCGCGACGACCGCCGCGTCCCGTATCCCTCCATCGATCTCGAGATGCTCGATCAAAAACCCCTTCGATTCGATCCTTCGAGCTTTGACGCCTCTTCCTGCAAGGTACCGGCGCAAACGCGAATAGTAGAGCGGTCGGGCGCTCGCGATCCGTACTCCGCTCTTCACGCCGATGCGCAGAATCCCGTCGCCGAAGAGCACCGGCTGCGGCATAGCCACAAAGCCGTCCCGGTCGGAGGTGGCAAAGCGCAAATCGAAAGGGATGCCCCCGTCTACGTCGGTGACCACGGCTGCAGCGTTTTGGAGAGAGAGGTGATCCGCGAAGGCGACGCCCGTCAGGTCGATGAGCCCGTCCGAGATCCTCAACTCGCCGTTTAAGCCGAAACCACCGTCGAGCTCCTGGCCCGGAACTTCGATCGGAGCGGATTCATCGATTCGAAGGCTGGACTCGACGCGTGCAGCGACGTCGACTCCGGGCATTCCTTCTCTCGCGTAGCGTCGGTCCCGTAGGACTTTGAGTGGCTCTTGAATGATAAAGCTGGAGTAGAGGCGACCATCGCGATCTGGCGCGAGTACCTCCAGTCTTTCTAGCGCGAGCGCGCCGCCGACTTCGTAACTCATTCGCCAATTGCCAGTAGCGTTGCGAACCGGAGAGGGCAAACCAGGCCCGCTCGCGCTGCCGAGCTCGAGCACTCCACTCGTTCCTAGCGTGCGCCCCTCGAAACCGAGCGCGCCCTGTAGCGAAAGGTTCGCGATCTCCGAGGGGCCCGAGAGCTTCGCGAGGAGCATGGCGAGCTCGAAGCGAGGCCCGGTTTCGAGCACGTTGAGATCGAGGTCGACACTGAGACCTGTCAGGTTGAGCGCCGAATCGTCCATGGCCGCATCGTTGAGCTCAAAGCTCAGCTGCCCGGTGAAAGGCAGCCCTTGCTCGAAGAGGCTCGCAAGGCCCTCGAGAGTCGTGCCCACGCCGTCGAGTGACTCCGCCAGCGTGGTCCCGAGCGTGGGCGGAGTAGCCGCGCGCGTCAGAGTCGCGATTGGAATTCTCCCGCGGAGGCTCGCATCCAGTCCCACCGTCCCGCGGAGCTGCTGCGGCGGCCGCATGGCCGGCGGGAGGAGGGCGAGGGCCCGTTCCAGATCGAAAGGCGAGACGAAGAGCTCCGCTGTGGCGAGGGACGGCGTGGAGCTGAACACCCGGTCTGCATCGAGCTTGCCTTCGAGCGAAAAGTCGTCCCCTACCCGCGCGCTCAACACCGGTGCTCGGATGCGTTGCCCTCGTCGGCTGAACACAACGTGGCTCGAAAGTGTCGGGAGCTCGATCGTCGAGTCGCCGACCTGGCTCTGTATGGAAGCCACGGTCAGGGTCGTGTCGCTGTCGACACCGTTGGCGGCCAGGTCAAAGAGCTTGGTGTCCGAGCGCATGCGAAGCGTCGTCACCCGCTGACCCGCCGTCGTGATTCGGGCGACTCGTTGGTCGAGCACGACCCGGAGTGGATCGTCGCTCGTCCTCTCCCGGGCGAGATCGACCGGGCCTCGCACGCGCGCCGTCGTGGCGAGTCCGCTCAGCGAAAGCCCGGGCGCGCTCACCGACGCGAGTTGCAGCGAGGCATCGGCGCTCAGCTGGGCCTCGGGGTCGGCGGGTGCGTCGACGGCGGCGAGCCAGCGGGAGACGGCGGTCTCGGCTTCGAGCTCGAGGTGTGCGCGTGAGATCTCGAAGGCGCCGCTTCGAGCGGAGTCGAGGTCGAGGGTACCCTCCGCACGAGCCTTGTCCGCGGTGACGTCGACGCGAACCCGGCCGGTGAGGCCGCGCGCCCGGTGTGGACCGAAAGCACCCCGAACCGACTCGACCTCGACCTCGGCGCCCGTGTCGAGACTCGAAGTCGCGCGCGATGCGGTGACCGAGGTCTCCTCGACCTTGGCGTGAACCGTGCCGCCCATTTCGAGGGAAGGCATCACCGCGGCGCCGATCGGCTCGATCTCGTCGAGGACCGCGTCAAAGGCGAGCGAGTCGATGGTCAGGGTGGGGTCAGAGAGCAGCGCGGTCGCCCGAGCGGTGGCCTTCAGCTCGGTGCTGTCGCCGACGCTCAGCGTCAGCGTCGAGATTTCGGCGGTCTGTTCGATCAAGTTCGCCCGAAGGTCGAGCGCCACCGAGCTTCGGGTTGGAGGTGCGTCGATCGGAGCGTTGGCATCGGTGAGCCCTTCCCAGCGCAGGGAAGCGTCGATCGATCGGTATCCCTCGAAGCTGAGATACAGGCCGAGTCTCTGCGCGCTGTCGATCGCCACTCTGCCATCGCGCTCGAGAACGAGGTTCGAGCCTCGGCCCTTTGGATCGCGCTCGCCCAATCCGGTCCAGAGCGTCAGGTCGTATCCGTCGTCGACCCCGGCGAAGCTCGCTTCGAGCCGGTAGCCGGAGAGCGTGAGTCGTTGTCCCGGCTGGACCACCGTTGCGTCCAGCGGTCCTAGAACGACCGAGTCGACCCGGATTTCGAGCGGCAAAGTCGGGAGTGCAGGAAGTGGCCTCTCGGGTTCCTCCGGTTCCGGAGTGGGCGTTTGCGGGGGCGGTAAGGTCTCGGGCATTGGGACCGCGTGGGCCAGGATCGCGGCTACGTTGGTCTCGCCGTCTTCGTGCTGCTCGTAGGTCGGCTCGATCCCGAGCACCTCGACCCGCTCGATGTGTGCCACCCACCCGAACAGCGCCCAGAAGTCGTACTCGACCGCGATCCGTTCGACCGCGAGCACGTCGTGCTCGAAGCCCGCGGGAGGGCCGACGCGAAGGCCTTCGAGGGCGAGACCGGAGAACAGCCGCAATTCGAGGCGCTCGAGCGTCACGTCCGTGCCCGTGCGCTCCGAGAGCGCCCCTTCGAAGATTCCGCGGAGTCTCTCGTCATTGAAGTAGAGACGCAGGGCAATGACGACTATGACTAGGGTGACGAGCGTGAGCGCGAACCCCAGGAGGACGCGCCGGAGCCAGCGCCGTCGCCTTGGCCGCATCGGAGGCTCTCGCGGGTCTTCTCGGTCGTCCGGTTCGTGCTCGGTCATGGTGAATCGACGCTCGGGCCGTTGCGTCTAGAACCCTGTCCAGGGGCAGAGTATCACCTCAAACGCCCCGCGAAGGAACGAGTCATGCGAATTGCCGCCCTTGCGACCGCACTTCTGTTCTCCAGCACGGCGCTCGCCGGCACCCTCGTGGTACAGGGCGAGGAGGGGATCTACTCCCCTGGCATCGCGACAAAATGGTGGGCCGACGGTCCCGCCGTTCACTTTCAGATGGGAAGCGAGGCGCAGGCTGCATCGGTGGCCGCGCAGCTGAAACAGGCCCTCGCTGGGGCCGACGTGTCGAGCAAGGACGACGTTCTGATCGTGAAGGGCATTCCGGAGCCTGCGCTCCTCGAACAGCTTTCGCGATTTTCGGTGGACGGAGAGGACGCGGCGGATCCGCTTGCGGAGCTCGCGGGGGCCGGCGTCGGTCCGGTGGCCTTCAAGGCGCCGGAGGGTGGCGGCTCGATTCGTGCGACCAACCCTAGCTTTGCAATTCCCGCCGGCGTCTTCGGTCCGCCCGCGGAGTCGGAAAAGATGGAGGCCCAGGTCCTCGCGGTGGAGAGGAAGGAGTTTCCTCAGGTCGTGGTGAAGCTGAAGGTGAGGAAGACAGCGAACGACAAGGACGTGCGCAAAGCCTTCAAGCGCAACGCGGTCTTCACCGCTCCCGTTTTGATGAACGGTGGCGACGGGGTGATCGACTTTGACGCGACACTCACCCAGCAGAATCTAGTGGCGTACTATCTGGAGCCCGGGGACCGGGTGATGGTTCATGTTCGCAAGGACGAAGCGCAGAACGCGCACATCGATTGGATCGGTCGGAAGAAGTGATCGAGTCGCTCAGATGTAGCTGATCTTGTCGCCCTTTTCCCGAGCGTTTCGTTCCGCATCCGTTTCCATCAAGAGCTCGTCGAGCTCTCCGTCGAGGTCGCTTTGGTTCGATTCTTCCGCGTCGATGCGCGTCCGAAGCAGCGACAATCGCTCCGCGACTCCGCGGAACTCGGAATCGATCGAGTCGACCTTCTCGAAGAACTTCGCGGCTTCACGCAGGCGACCCATGGATTCGTAGGCCAAACCGACCTCGAAGCGCAGAGCCAACGACTCCTCCGGCGTGACGTAGTCGCTGTTGATGCCGCGCAGGAAGTGGGAGAGGGCCTGCGCGCTGTCGCCTGAGGCGAGCGCGCACAAACCCATCATCGTCAGCGCCCCGATCGCCTTTTCGTCCGACGCGGCGGCGTGCTCGAACTCGCGAATGGCGTCATCGAACAGACCCATCTCCTTATAGGCGATGCCGAGATCGTAGTGTGTCTGATAGTCGCCTTCCTCCACCACTTGGGCGACGCCCCTCTTGAACTCGTCGAACACGTCCTGAAAGGCGACCTGGAAATCGTCACCCGCCGTGAGCTCGTCGATGCCGGCAGCGAGATCCGCTTCGACATTCACCGACGCGATGCCTTCGTCATCCTCTTCAACGGTCGAAGGCTCGGGGGTCGTCTCGGGTGCGGCTTGGGCGGCTGCGGTCTCCTCCTCGACGTGGAGCTTCGCCTGGAGCTCGAGGAGGTCTTTGCGTTCACCGTAGATCGCCAGGAGGGCGTCGAGCTGCTCATGCGCTTCATCTTCGAGACCCTGTTCGATGAAGAACGCGATCTCTTCGATCTCGTCGCTGAGGTCATCGCGCTCTTCCTCGTCCTCGAAGGAGGTATCCATGGCGTCCGCGCCGAGACCGCGCAGCTCGCTCTCGCCCGCGGTGACGGTAGGCGGTGGCGGCTCCGGAGACTCGATGGCTTCGGGCGGAGCGTCGTCGCGGGGTGCTGCACTCGGGGCTCTGTCGACCGTGACGGCCCGTTTAGTCGGAACGGCGCTGGCGAGGAGCGCATCGAGGTCATCGAGGCCAGCGGGAGTCGCTTCAGGCTCGACCGACGTCGGCGCTGGCGTGTCTACTACGACCTCCTGTGTTTCCGCTTCGTCGCGAGATTCCGGTGGGGTCGGAGCCGCCTCTCGCGCTTCTTCCCGCGCGAGGACCTCTTCGTCGACCGGTTCGAGCTCGGGGTCGCCGAAGTTGATCACCGTCTCGCCGGAGATCGTCTTCTCGTTCGCCGGTGCGGACATCGTGCGCGCCCCACTCGGACGACCGAAGTGGACCTCGCTTTCACCGGAACGGACGGAGACGTCTGAGCGCTCATCGTGGTCCTCAGGCGCCTCTTCATCGCCGAGGTCCTCGAGCCCACCGAATTCATCCAGGGAGGCGGTCGTTGGCTCGGGCAACGGTGCATCCAGGTCCTGGAGGTCCGCATCTTCCAAGCCCGCATCGTCGAGTGCGATGCTCGCGGGGGGCGCGGGAGGCTCGTCGAGCTCCGCCTCAGCCGTCGACGGCACGTCTACGTCCACGTCTCGCGGGGGCATCGGCGGAGGCGTCTCGTGCGCGTCTGGCTCGAAATCGATCTCCGGAGCCGCTGCAAGCTCCATCTCGTCTTCGAGGCCGGCCTCCACATCGTCGAGCACTTCGTCCGCGGCCGTCCGGTCTGCGGGGCTCGCGTCGTCGTCGAGGTCGCCATCGAGGTCGATCGTCGCTGCGGCGGAAGAGGGCTCGTAGCTCAGCGCAGGCTCGCTCGACACCGTCGCCCCGAGGCGCGGCACCTCGACATCGCCAGAGGACTCCGCGTGAAGATCGCTCTCGCCGGGCGCGAGCTCCTCGAGAAGCTCACGTGCCTGCACGTGCCCCGGCTCGTAGCCCAGAAGCTCGCGCAGATCGGAGATCGCGGCCTGCGTTTCGCCAGCCTCGGCGGCGTTCATGGCCAGAAGCATCAGCTCGGCGACCGCTGTGTCGAGCTCGCCCATGTCGACCAGCAAGTCCTTGTAGCGGACACGCGCCTCCCGGTGTTGGGAGCGAAGGCCGAACACTTTCCGAATGTGCTCGATCGCTTTCGTCTTGAGCCCGTACTTGATGTAGACGTCGGCCTCGATCAGGATCCGGCTGATCTGCTCCTCGACTTCTTTCTCCGCGGCGTCGTCTTCGCTCTCTTCAGGCGAATCCACCTCCACATCGATCCCGAGCTCTTCGTCCGGGGGCGGCGGTGGGGGACCGGCTCCCTCGGTCGCGCGATTCACTTCCACCACGTCGGTGTTTCGTCGTACGGCCTTTTGGGTGGGTCTGATCCGGCCGAGGGCATTGTCCGGCAGCTGCTCGGTTTGCTCGAGGACCTGCTGTGCATCTGCGTCGTTCGGCTCGATTGCGAGGATCTTGCGCATTACGCTGCGCTGCGCCTCGATGTTGCCAGAGAGCGCGTGAAGACGTCCGAGCTCCCGGTACACGGAGAGAGTCTTGGCGGTTTGACCGAGACCTTTGAACGCCGCGGCAAGCAGGTTCAAGGTCTCGACGTCCTTCGGGTTCTCCTTGAAACAGATCTGAAGCTTGGCGAGGGCGCGTCTCGGATCGTTCTTTTGAATGTAGATGTTCGCGAGCTCGCGGGTCGTGGTGAGGTCCGACGGATCGAAATGGATCACCCGCTCCGCGACTTTGATGTAGTCGTCGATCCGATGCTGCGACTTCAGGTAGTCCGCTGCTGCTTGAAAGTGAGCTCGGGCCTCGCCCGTACGCGATTGCTTTGCGTAGCTCTCCGCGAGCTTGATCCGGCTCGCCACATTGTCCGGATCGAGCTCGACCATCTTCTTCAAGATGTCGATGCTCTCTTCGATCCTGCCTTGCTGCTCGAAGAGCTGGCTAACCGAACGGTACTGATTGGCCGCGTCCGACATGAGGCCGAGCTGGTAGTAGAGGTCGGCGAGTTTGAGATTGACCTCGATGAGGCTCGAATCGAGGCGTAGAATCTGCTTGTAGACCGCAACCGCCTTTAGGAAGAAGCCCTGCTCGGAGTAGAACTGAGCGACGCGGCCGTAGGTCTCGGTGGCTTTGTCGTGATCGCCGCTGCGGGTCTGTAGGTCGCCGATCTTGAGAAGCGTGCGGACGTCCTTCGGGTCGTCTTCGACCAGGCGCTGGTACTCACGGATGGCCTTGTCGAGCTGGCCCTTCTGCAAGTATTTCTGCGCCGCGGCGCGGGTCTTGTCCTTGTTAGCTGCCACGCTGGTCTAGATCGTCGAGAAATCCGAAGCTATCACGCGTACCTCGGCGTACCAAGGCTCACGCCGGGCATCGTACGCACCCTCGGCGATGGTATCAGACCTGCGCCGGCAGCGCCTCATTTGGGGCGGTGTAGGTCTTCGGACTACCCGACCCGCTCGACGTATGAGGCGGTGCGAGTGTCGATCTTGATGACCTCGCCCTCGTTGACGAACAACGGCACGTTCACCGTCGCTCCGGTCTCCAATTTTGCCGGTTTGGTCGCCCCCTGGGCGGTGTCGCCGCGAACGCCGGGCTCGCACTCGGCGATCTTGAGCTCGACGAAGTTCGGCAGGGTGACACCGATCGGCTTGCCGTTCCAGAACATGACCTCGACGTCGAGGTTCTCCTTGAGCCACTTGGCGTCCTCGCCCACCACGTCGGTGTCGACCATGACTTGCTCGTAGGTGCTGTTGTCCATGAACGTGTAGTGCTCGCCGTCCATGTACAGGTACTGCATCGCCTTGTCGTCCATGTCCGGCTTGCCGACTTTGTCGCCGGACTTGAAGGTCGGGTCGAGGACGCGGCCGGTGATGAGATTCTTGAGCTTCGTTCGGACGAAAGCGCCGCCTTTGCCAGGCTTGACGTGCTGGAACTCCACGATCAGGTAGGGCTCCCCTTCGTATTCGATCTTCAGGCCATTTCGGAAGTCTTGCGTCGTGTACATGGCGTGTTGTGTTCTCCCTTGCCACCGAGTCGCGCGCCCAAGGGGGCTCGCGGGTCCATCCCAAGAATGGACGCCGAGGCGTGTAGCACGGGGAATGCTGGATTTCTAGCCTTGGCGCCGGTGTCGCTCGATCAGGGCGCCGAGCGCGAGCTCGTAGGACGCGGCACCGAAACCGCAGATCACCCCCACGGCAACATCCGCGAGCAGCGAGCGGTGTCGGAAGGGCTCCCGGGCGTAAACATTCGAGAGGTGGACCTCGACGAAGGGTATGTCGATGGCGATGAGCGCATCGCGAAGGGCCACGGAGGTGTGGGTGAGCGCGCCCGCGTTCAGCACGATGCCGTTCGCGCTTGCTCGCAGACGCTGGATTTCGTCCACCAGTGCACCTTCGTGGTTGCTCTGAAAGTGCTCGATGCTGACACCGAGCTCGTCGGCGACCCTCTCCAATCGACCTAGGATGTCTTCGAGGCTGTCGGCGCCATAGATCTCAGGCTCCCGGCTACCGAGCAGGTTGAGATTGGGGCCGTTGAGCACCGCGAAGTGGGGTCGTTCGCTCTTCTTCGAGCGTTTCTGTTTCCGGGCCACGGTGGAGTCAGGTGAGCTCGGCGATCAGCCGAGGCGCCACCAGCCGCATCTCGAAGCTCGCCTGGCCGGGGATGGCCTCGGGGGCGAGAATCATCGCCATGAAGTATTCGTCGGTGAGCGGGCGCACGACCGCATGAAGTCGTTCGCTGTCCACGGCCAGGCCGTCCAGAGACCCGGTGGGATGATTGTTCTGCAGCCCTTTGGCGATCGCTGCGAGCGAGGACAGCTCGGTGAGGAGCGCCTGCAGGTCGAGCTCCGCGCCCCCGACCTCGAAGCTGTCGATCGGGATCCCGTCAAAGCCCATCAAGGTACAGGCCATTGCCCCTGGGGTCTTCTGCACCAAATCCTGCATCGTTTGCCGAAAATCCATGGCCGCTCCTGACTCTCCTAGCTCTGCTTCGAGCTCACGAAGACGTTCTCGGGATTTCGTGTCACCGGGGTTGTCCTGCACCACCTTACGGTAGATCGCGACCGCGCGGGAAGGCTGCCCCTGCCGAAGAAAGAGCTCGGCGACCGTTGGGGTATCAAAGGACAGCTCCACGTGCCGTTGGTAGGTCGAGTGACGCTGATAGTCAATTGCAGGTCGAAAACTCGATACAGCTCAGGTCGAGGACGGAAGCCACCGAGCAGCTCGTTGCTGGGTCCGGCACCAACCCGGTAAAGCCCGCCGTTGTATCTGGGCAGGTCACCGCGGTCAGGTTGCCGCAAAAGAGGCTCGTGAAGCCCGGGTAGACCTCCACGCGGAACGGAATGTACTCGCTTTCGACCACCCGGCCGCCCCCGGAACGCCCCACGGCGCGAACCAGCACGTAGACCTGGACCGAGTCGGCCTGGGGGAAATCGCCCCAATTGGGGTCCCGGTTTGTGTCGGTCGCGGGCACGGGTGCGGTGAAGAACGTCTGACCGTCCATCGAGGCGCCGATCGCCGGCAGCTCCGTAGGCTCGAAGTTTTCGCCAAAGAGTGCCTTCTGCGCCGGGGGACCCAGAATCGCAAGCGAGCTGATGAAGGTGCCACCCCCCGGGTCGATGCTCGCGGTGGCGCCGAGAAACTCGCCGGGCAGCCCGTCCGATTCGCAGTCGAGGGGAAAACCGCTGCGGTTCGAGCCGAGATTCGACAGCTCGCCGTTGTCCGCTCGGGCGTAGCAGACGTCAAAGCCCAAGAGGGACACACGATTGGCTTCCGGGAAAAAGTTGTCGTCGTCGCCGACAGCCTGATTGTCTGTGCCGGTCGGGGTGAGCAGGTTGCTCACCACTGGGGTCAGCAGGAACGAGACGCCGGCGCGCGGGTCGAACGTGCCGGCGCTCCGAAAAACGTCGGGGTCCCCTTCTGGTAGGTTGCAGTTGGCCTCGAGGGCCGCCACGCCCGTGATCGACAAGCCGACGTCGTCGTTCGAGCTACAGCTCGCCGCAAAGGTGACCGCCAGCCCGACGCTGAGAGTCCGTAAGAGCTTCATCCTGCACTCCTTCTGGCCACGAACTCGGCGACGGCCGAGATGGGAACAGACTTGAACTCGAACTGCCCGAGCGCCGTGACGACTGGCATTTGCACTGCGGTCCCAACGCGCTTTTTGTCGAGTCGCAACGCGCTCATATCGACGCGCACATTCTTCCAGTCCGTCGGGAGCCCGGCGGAGGAGAGCATCCCTTCCATCGCCTTGGCGATGCCGCTCGAAAGGCCTTCCGAATCGGCCCACTCCGCTTCCGCGAGCATGCCGAGCGCGACAGCTTCGCCGTGAAGGATCGTGTAGTTCTGCCCGCGCTCGATCGCGTGGCCGATCGTGTGGCCGTAATTCAGGACCGTGCGCAGGCCTCGCTCCCGTTCGTCTTGGCTCACGACGTAGGCTTTGAGCGCGACGGACCGACGAAGCACGGGCAGGAGCCTGTCCATCTCGAACTCGATGATCGACTCCATGTCCGTGACGAGCTGCTTGAAGAGCTGAATGTCGAGACAGGCCGCAATCTTGATGGACTCGGCGATCCCTGCCGCGTGCTCGCGTGGACCGAGGGTCTTCAGGTGCGATCCCGCGATGCAGACGAGTCGGGGAGGGTAGAAGGTACCGACCAGGTTCTTGCCCCGGGGGGTGTTGATCCCGGTCTTGCCCCCGACGGACGAGTCGACGCAGGCGAGGGTCGTCGTGGGAACCTGGATGAAGTCGACGCCGCGAAGGAACGTCGACGCCACGAAACCCGCGAGGTCGCCCACGACTCCGCCGCCCACCGCGACGACCGCGTCGTTGCGGTCGAGCTCTTGCACCAGGAGCGCGTCGTAGAGGCGCGAGGCTTGGCCCAGGCTCTTGCTGGTTTCGCCGGCAGGGATCACGTGCACGCGGGCGATCTTGTTCTTCGCTTCGAGGGCCGTGCGTATCGGGTCGACGTGAAGGGGGGCGACGTTTTCGTCCGTGACCAGGGCGACGCGGCGGCCCCGAATGCGTGCGCAAATCGCATCGGCGATCCAAACGCCCGCTTCCGGCTCGAAGTAGATCGGATAGGAGCCGGTGCTCGTGCTCACCTGCATCGGCCCATCGCTGTCGGCGGTCGTCGACGGGGTCTTTGGCGGCTTCGGCTCGGGCTCGGGTGCCTGACGGTGCTCCGCGGGGCCGCTCACCAAGGAACGTCCGTTTCCTCGGCGCTTGCTCGCGTCGATCCCGAGGGCGCTGGCGATCCTCTCGACGATTCCGTCGATCTCCAGTCCATCTACGGGGATCGTGATCTCGCTCTCACGGTAGGCCGGGCCGCGCTCCTTGAGCAGACGACGGAGGGTGAGCTCGGGGTTTGGGCCAGCGAGCATGGGCCTGCCGCTCTTGCCGCCCGCCTCGATCAGGCGAGAGCTGATCAGCTCGAGACTCGCGTCGAGAAAAACCGTACGGCTATGACTGCGCAGCGCTTGGCGCAGCTTGGGATCGACAAAGGTGCCGCCGCCGGTGGCGATGACCGACGGAGTCTCGCGCGCGAGAACGTCCCGAACGGCCGCGCGCTCCCGCGCCCGAAAGCCGATCTCGCCTTCGTTCTTGAAGATCTCGGGGATCGTACAACTCGCGGCGCGGGCGACCGCGTCGTCGATGTCGATGAACTCGCGGCCGAGCTTCTCCGCGAGCGCACGACCGACCGTGCTCTTTCCCGACCCCATGAATCCGACGAGCGTGATGTGGTCCACGTTCTCTCCTCGGACGGCCCCGCGGGCGGGAACGCGATCGACACATTGCTGGCCTCTCGCTTTGATGGCACTTACCGCCAACACGATGCGCGTCCTCCTCCTCTATCGGCCTTCCGTCCCCGTTGGTGACAAGAACTCACCGCCTGAGCGCAGAGCCGCGTCTCGGTTGACGATCCGAGGCGTGATGAAGACCAAGAGCTCCGAGCGGTCATCGGTCTCGCGCTCGTTCCGGAACAGCCAACCTATAATCGGAATGTCGCCGAGGAACGGGACCTTCTGGATTCGTTTGGCGGTGCTGCGGGTGTAGATGCCACCGATCACGGCGGTTTCACCATCAGCGACCAGGATCTCGGTTTCCGCGAAGTTGCGCAGAATCGACGGGTCACCAAACGCACCGGTGTTCGTGAAGTCCGGCTCATTCTTCGAGGCTGCGATCTCCATCACGATGCTGCCGTCATTGGTGACGTGCGGGGTGACCTCGAGCTCGAGGTTCGCGGGAATCAATCGCGTGTTCGCACCCGCGGCGGAAACGACGGTGATCGGAATGTCGACACCTTGGCCGATCTTCGCCGTCTTGTTGTCCAGGGTCGTGATGCGCGGACTCGAGATGATTCGGCCGCTACCGGAGCTCTCGAGCGCCGAGAGTCGCAGCTGCAGGAGCTGGTCGCTGCCCGCAGAGCCGAAGATGAAGCCCAAGCCGCCACCGGCGCCCGCGCCGATCGGGGCCGGCAGGTTGACCGCGTAGCGCCCCGGCGAGGAGATGCCCTGGGTTGGGTTGACCGTCGGGTCGTCGCTCGCACCGGACACCACCACGTCACTGGGGAAACCCAAGCCCGTTGGGTTTCCGTTGGCCCGGGTGAATTGTGAAGTGCCGCCCCATTGAATGCCGAACTCCTGCTCGAAGTTGCTCGTCGCCTCGACGATGCGGGCTTCGATCAAAACGAGCGGGGTCTGCTTGTCGAGGATGGTCGAGATCTCGACGATGCGATTGATCCGCGAGCGCACGTCTTCGATGATCAGCGAGTTGGTGCGACTGTCGACCTGCACCGACCCCCGGGTGCTCAACGAGGGTTTGATCTGCGCCACGATGTCCGAGGCGCTCGCGTAGTTGACCGGCACGATCTTGATGACCGTGTCTTCCACCTGCTCCTGCGCCTTTCGTGCGGCGATCGCCCGCTCTCGCTCTGCTGCGATGGCCTCGGCGGTCGCGATGCGAATGATTCCGCCGGAGCGAACCTTGTCGTAGCCTCGACTCTTGAGGATCACGTCGAGGGCGCGCTCCCAGGGCACGTTGCGAAGCTTGACCGTGACTTTCCCGCGGACATCATCGGCAGCGATGATGTTTTCGCCCGTGGTGTCAGCGATGAGTCGAACCACATTGATGATGTCCGCGTCCTTGAAGTCGAGGGTCACGCGCTGACCCTCGCGGCGTTGGGTTGGAACGACGCTCCTGGACACGGCGGATGCCGCTTGGCGGAAGGCCGCGGTGCTTTGCTCGCTCTCCTCCGTCTGGTTCGCGACCTTCGGCGGCTCCGCCACGCCGGTGAGCTCCCAGATCAGCCGGTCGCCTTCGCGCCGCAGATTCTGACTGGCCGCACCCCGCAGGTTGGCCACGATGTTGACCACCGGCGGCTCACTCGACGCCTGGTAGGTCGAAAGCAATCCGACGACCGACCCGTACTCGGAGGTATCCAAACTGCGTTCGAGAGACTTCTCCACCCGGGCGCCATGGAGCTTGAGGACCCAGGCCCGCCGCGATCGGTCGTCGATCTCCGTGCGCACGTCTGGATTCACTCGCACGGTGACCCGTGCACGCTGCTGATCGCCGTCAAAACGAACATCCTCGACCGCCAGTGCCTCCGTGGTCGGAGCGCCGCTCAAGCTCACTAGGACCCCGTCTTCGGTGGTCTCGACACTGTGTTTTACGTCCCCGCTCGCCAGATCGAGCACCGCATGCGTTGCGTTCTCGTGATCTCCGAGGCGGACCCGACGCACCAGATTGTTTCGTACGCCGTAGCTCAAACGCTCGGTCTTTCGAGACACGTGGTCGAGGCGCACCACGAGGCGCGGTGGGTCTTCCACCCGAAGGAGCTCGTAGCTGGCACTCCCATCGATCTTCAGGAGCACACCGTCCGGTCGGCTCTGGACGCCTTCGAGTGACCCTCGGAGCGCGGGAATGGAGGTGCTCGCGAGCATCGGGCGCTCGGATTCGCGGACGAGCTCACGCGTCGACACGCGTGCGAGCTCTTCTTCGCGCTCTCTGAGGGTCTTCTTCTGCTCGTCGAGGCGCCGGCGCTGAGTCGCGAGACGTTCGCGCTCGCTCGCGAGGGCGCGCTTGTCCTTCTCCACTTGCGCCTTCAGCGCGGCGAGCTCCTTGCGCTCAGACGAAAGGGTAGATGAGCCGGCCGTTTGCTGGCGGCTCGCCCGCTCCCGGAGGGTCTCGAGTCGCTTGCGCTCTTCGTCCAAGCGACGCTCGCGGAGCAAAACCGCCTCCCGTTCCCGTTCGAGCTCCTTCTGCGCGTCGACCAGGGCGATCTTCTTCTTGGCGAGCTCGCTCCTCTTGCGGGAAAGCTCACCGTCTTTTCGTTCGAGCTCGCCGCTCTTGCGCTGGAGCGCGTCGTTCTTCTTGGCGAGCTCGCTGCGGGCTTCTTCGAGGCGCCGACGCTCGCGCTCCACCGCGCGTTTCTCGGCGGTCAGTTTTGCCAAAGCGGCTTGCGCTCGTGCCTCGCGGCGATCGATCTCCGCGATCTTGCGATCCATCTGGGCCGCTGAGGCCTCTGCCTCGACCTTTTGCTTTTGGGCGAGCTGCGCCGCGCGTTCCGCTTCGCGCTTCGCGGCGACTGCCTGAACCCGCGCGGTTTCGGCCGCTCTCTTCTCCGAGGCGGCCTTCGCCTGCGCGGCCTTCGCCTGCGCGATCAGCTCCTGCTGCTCGGCGACGTGCTCCTTGTGCAGCGCTTCCGCCCGGGCCGCTGCAGCCATCGCTTGCTGTTGCGCCCGTGCCGCCTGTGCGGCCGCGCGTTCGGCTTCGGCCCGCTCGCTCGCGAGGGTTTGAGCTTGCGACTGAAGCTCCTCTAGGCGGGCCTCCGCCCGCGCTGCCCGGCGTTCGGCCTCCACCCGATCAAGGGCGGCTGCGGCCGTCGCCTGTGCGCGCAGCTTCGCAGCTTCCGCCTTCGCGGCTTCCGCATCCTTCGCCTTTCGGTCGGCGGCATCAGCGAGTCGTTTCGCTTCGGCAAGCTGGCTCGCAGCGTGGCTCTTGGCCGCATCCGCTTGCTCGCGCTCGCGCTCTGCGTTTCGTTTTGCGGTCTCGACCTCCCGGCGCAGCTCATCCACGCGATCGCTCGCGCCTTTGCTGATCGGGGCACTCGGCGCGACGATCGCGCGTCGCGGAAGACTCGTGGTATTGCGGCCTGCGCGTACGACCACCGCATTGCCTTCTGCCTTTACGTCGTAGGCGACTTCCGCCTCGAAGCCGAGGGTCAGGCGGCCGATCAGGAAGCCGTTGGCGTCGAACTGCCGCGTGGCAATGGAGCTCACGATGCCGTCCTCGAACACGAGTGGGCTTTCGAGCTGGGTCACGTCGCCGCCGGAGACGTCGATCACCACGCGCATCGGGTTCGAGAGGCGAAAGACCGTGAACGTTGGAGCATTGGCTGTGAGCACGCGAACGACTCGTTGGTCGCCGTCAGCTTGCACCTCGACGTCCAGGATTCGATTCGCGTCCGCTGCCCGAGCGTCAGGTATCGGTGCGTGAGTGGCGCCGAGCACGAATGCCAGCGCCAGCGC
This sequence comes from uncultured Bdellovibrionales bacterium, assembly GCA_964468125.1. GTDB lineage: Bacteria > Myxococcota > XYA12-FULL-58-9 > XYA12-FULL-58-9 > CAYXVF01 > CAYXVF01. Next base: position 81,433 of record CAYXVF010000008.1, read on the forward strand.
GCGATGTAGGGATGTCCAAGACCTCAGCATCTCAAAGCTCCTTCAACGAACGCTCACTGGCCCCCGATGATCTCGATCTCCGGTTTGGGCAGCTTTACGGTGATCGGGACCTTCACCAATTCACCGGTGGGGGCGCGGAACTCCTCGGTCACCACGAAGCCGTCGCTCGTGATGCGGGTGATGACGCCGCCGTTCTTGCCGATATAGCTCCCGATCCGGACGGTATGTCCGACCCCTTCCGGGTCCTCGACCAACGCTTTGGGCTGGCTCGTTCCGGTGACGAGACCGGTCAAGCGGTACTGGTCGAGCTCAAAGCGCTCGGTGGCCTGCACTGGCCTCTGAACGGTCTGCTCCTCCGCATCCGCGAGGTCAGCTAGATAGGAGCGGAACGGGTCTCGTTTGCCCACGGGCGAGTAGGAAAACTCGTAGGCGGGCACTTCGTCTGTGGGCGCTTCCGCTGCCGGTTTCGGCGCCTTCTTCGTCTTGCTCGCCTGCTGCTCCACGACCGTGGGGCCCGCTGTGGGCGGGGCTTCGTCGCCGCAAGAAGTGGCGACGAAGAGAGCGAGCAACGCCACTCTACTTCTTTCGCTTCTTCGCATTGCGCTTATTGCCCTTCCCCTGCTCGAGGAACCGGTAGGTCACGATCGCGAACTGGCTCTCGACGACGACCTTCGAGTTCTCGGTGGCGGGTTTTCCCATCCGAATGTCTTTCACATTCACGATGCGGTCCATTTTCCCGACGGCGTCCACGAAGGTTCCGATCTCGTGGTAGGAGCCTTTCACTTCCATCTCGACGCCGACCTCGGCGTAGAAGTCCTGGGGTGCCTCTGCTTTGGGTCGGAACTTGACGATCGTGAGTCCGGAGTTGCGCGCGTTGTTGTCGAGCTGCGCGAGGAGCTGCGGAATGTCTGCTTCATCGGGTAGCTGGCTGCGCGCTTCGTTCAGGTCTTGCTGGAGCTGGTTGAACTTGGCTTCGTACTGCGCCAGGCGCGCGACGTACTCGAGCTGCTGCCGTTTCTTCTGGGAGAGCTCGCGCAGCTCGTACTGTGCCGATGCGAGCTGCTTCACGGCTGCGGTGTGAAAGAAGTACCAGTAACCACCCACGATCACGACGGCGAGGGCGATCACGATCGCGTAGCGTTGATTCTGCGGGATGTCCGCCCACTGTTCGACGAGGCGTTCCATTTCAGATGTCGCCTCCTGCCGAGTAGTCGGTTTCGCAACGGATCTCCCACTTCAGGTACTCGACCTTGGGCGCGCCCTTTGCTTTCGAGACCTCTCGTTCGACCACCTTGAGCTCGATGTTCTTGAAGAATTTCGAGTTGCGCTTCAGGGCGAGCTGAAAGTCCGAAATGTTCACGTGCTCCATAGCCCCGCCCTTCAGGGTCATGTTGCCATTCGATTCGGTGAGCTCGTTCAGCCACACTTGCTTCTCTGAGGTGAGAATCGTGGCGAGATCGTCCAGAAGCTTTGCGGGCCCCGTGCGCTGCGCCTGCAGCTGCTCGATCGCGTTGCGTTTGCCGCGGAGTTGCTTGTTCTTCTTCAGGTATTCGTCGACCCGCGCACGGTCCTTCTGCAGGGCATCGAGCTCGCGTTGAAGGGCAGCGATGTCCCGCTGGGTCGCGTTCATCTCGCTGCTGATCGAAGCGCTCCAGAAGTAGACGCCCGCCAGCGCGAGCAGCACTACGCCGAAGGCGGCATAGAGCTCTTGTTTCGCCGAGCTCGCACGTTTTGCGGCGCGAACCGGGAGTAGGTTGATCCGTACCGCCATCAGACCGCGTCCCCCGGGTGGCGCAGTGCCAATCCCACAGCAACCGCTGCAGACGGTGCGATGCTCATCAGGTAGTCACGGTCCTGGGCGGGGACCTGAATGTTGCGGAAGGGGTCCGCCACACTGATCGGGACACCCATTCGATTTTCGAGGGCCGTTTTCAGTGCGCGCAGCTGCGCGGTTCCGCCGGTGAGGTAGATGTGGCTCGGGGAGGGGTCGGCGGAGGTCGCCGAGTAGAAGTCGATCGAGCGCTGCACCTCGCTGGTGATGTTCTCCGCGACGTTTGTGATCGCGCGGTCGACTTCCATCGGGAGCACCGCATCCGGCTCCGTCGCCTCCGGGTTGGCAATGGGGCGCCCGCCGAGCTTCAGTGCTTCTGCCTCGTCGAAGGTGACGTGCATTTGCTTCTGAATTTCCTCGGTCACCGCGTTACCGCCGATCGTGAGGTCGCGAGTGAAGGAAGACACGCCTCGGCTGACGATGTTGATGTTCGTCTTGGAGGCGCCGACGTTGACCAATGCGATGGTCGCGTCGAGGGGCAGCTCGTAGTTCGTCTCGAACATGTTTTCGATGGCGAAGCTGTCCACGTCGCACACGGCGGGCTCGAGTCCCGCCTCCGCGATCACCGAGGTGTACTCGTTGACCAGGTCCTTCTTCGCGGCCACCAAGACCACGTCCATCTGTCCTTGCTGGGCGGATTCTTGGTTGACGATCTGAACGTCGATATTCACGTCGGCGATGTCGAAGGGGATGAACTGCTCCGCTTCCCATTGAATCGACTCTTCGAGCTCATCGCGACTCATCTGCGGGAGCGGAATCTTCTTGATGATCACCGAGTGTCCAGAGACCGAGAGCGCCACCTGCTTGTGCTTGATGCGGTGGGAGGCCACGAGCTCCTCGATCGCTTCGACGATGCGCGCCGAATTCATCAGCGCCCCATCCACCACGGCCTCCGGAGGCAGTGGCAGCATGCCGAAGTGCTCGAGGACATAGCCCTTCTTGGTCTTCTTGAGCTGGCACAGCTTGATCGCGCTCGCACCGATATCGATGCCGACGCATAGCTTTTCTCGTGCCATGAAAGTTCACCTCCACTGTCGAGACGTACACCGTGCGCCGTCATCCGACAGAGACTCAGGCGCTAGTCTAGAGGGACCACTCACCACCGCAAGAAATCGGCAAAAAGCGCATCCCCACCGACTGAGTGTAGCAATCCAGCGCCGTTGATGGGTGCAAGGGAGTGTGAGAAGAGATAGGCGGGCACATGGGTCGGGGCGATTGAACGATGAAGGTAGGCTCCAGAGCGGATTACGGGCTCCGCGCGACGGTTTATCTGGCCTCCTTGCCCGACCAAGACGCGCCGCAACAGATCTCGGTGATCGCCAAGCGACAGGCGATCCCGGAGGACTACCTCCGCCAGCTTCTCACCCAGTTGCGCGCCGCGGGCCTCGTGAGAAGCGTTCGCGGTCCCCATGGCGGTTATATGCTCGCGCGCAGCCCCTCGGAAATCACCATGGGCGAGGTGATCGAGGTCCTCGAAGGACCCCCGGAAAAGATGCGATGCAACCATCTCGAGTGCGGTGACCCCCGCTGTCAGCTCCTCGGGGGGTGCGAAATCCGCTCGCGCTGGGGCGAGGCCGTGGACGCAATGACAACCGTTCTGCGCCAGACGACGCTAAGCGAGTTGGTCGCGCGGGCTGCGGCCGCGCCATCGTGAATCTTGTTCTTCGACCGCGATTCGAGCGAGACTAAACGGCATGTCCGAGGAGAAGAGCGCCCGCGACCAGCTGGTCGGCGAGGTCATGGGCCTCGGCGTCGACGACATTCTCGCCCTGTGCTACAGCTTTCAGCACACCGGTGCGAGCGACCGTAGCGGCGAGCGCCTTCGGCTCTACGTCGACGTGCTCCGGCGACGCGGTGGCCAGCGCGCCCAGTTCGCGAGCTGCCTAATCTGCTTCGATCTCGCGCGTCAGGGCGACCCTTCGTTCCAATCGGAGTTCGCGCTCTTGGCGGACACGATGCGTACCCTTGCCGAGGACGAGCAGTTCGTCACGTCCCTCATCGGAGAAGATCCCTACCTGAGCTTCGTCTGGGAGCTCTGCCAAGCGCAGCTCGACGAGATGGATCCACGCCTGAACGGTGACGCGCTCTTCGAGCAGACCAGCGGCGGCATCACCGACCTCGGTGACGTCGAAGAGATCGTCACCTTTGATCTCCTGAGCGACGACGACTTCGTCGAGGACTTCGACATCACGATCGAGAACGCCGCGATGTGGCGTGAGTTCGACGAGGCGGTCGAGCGTTTTTTGGGCGGCACGGTTGGGGTACCGGTCTACGATCCGGAGGCGGGTTTTCGTCTCCACAACAGCGGGGACATCGAACGACTCGAGCAGTTCATTCAGACCCTCGACTCTCTGCGCGAGTTCGTGCCGCTGGCCCGGGGGTTTCGAGCGCTCGCCCTCTTGTTCTATGGCACGCACCTGCGCAGCAAATCCTTGTTCGGGACCCTCAACGAGCGCAAGCAGGCGCTCCTGCGTGCCGGGCTCGACGAATTCGTGGAGAGCGCCGAAGAGGTCTGGAAGGTCGCCGGTGTGTTCGGTCAGCTCCACGCGGCCCCGGATGCCTGGTGCCGCATCGTCGACGTGGTTGCGGATTACGCGGCCTGGAAGGGCGAAGACCCGCAAAACCTCGAGAAAGGTGCCGCCCACTACGCGGCGGTCGAGCGCCTCGTCGAACGGCAGCCGCGGCTGATGCAAAACCGCCGCATGGGGGCCCGGGAGTGAGCTAGATGGTCGAAACCTGAACCCGTTCGCAGACCGCCGGTCCAACCCAGTGCGACGCACCCGAGCCGCTGGGCCTGGAATGCAGCTACGAAGGTGAGCCGTGCGCTACCTGTGCCTGGGGCTACCCGTCGGGCCTTTGGTAGAAGACGATCCGTCCGGGCCGCCCGTCTTCTGGCTCGACTCTCTAGCCTTGGTATTTGAGGTAGTGGGCGACGATTTCCGTCGCGATCTGACCCGGTGACTTGCCCGATTTCTTGGCGAGGCGCTCGAGCACCGCCATTTGCTGGCCACTCAGAGCGAGGCCCATCGGGGCGCCGCCGTTGGATTCGACGACGATCGCCGACTCCGTGAGCTCGACGAGGCCGCTTTCCTTCGGCGGTGGCGGTGGCGGCGGCGTCTCGCGGAGGACCGGTTGAGGCGTTTGTTGACGAGCGCGTCGTTCCTGCTCTTTCTCGATGTCATCACGAAACAGCTGCTTCATGAAGTTCGACAGGTGCACGTTGCTCGGGCTGAATTCGTGGCCGGAGAGGAACTGGTCGATGTCGTACTGCATGTCGAAGGCGGACTGGTAGCGCTTCTTGCGGTCCTTCTCGAGGCCTTTCATCAGGATGGTCTCCACCTCGTCCGGGACGTCTTCGCGAAAGTAGCTCGGCGGGTAGATTTTTCCTTCGATGATGTTGTTCATGATGGCGAGGTCGTTGTCGCCGCTGAATAGCTTGAGGCCCGTGAGGCATTCGTAAAGCACCACGGACAGCGAAAAGATGTCAGAGCGGTGATCCAAGTCTTTCCCCATCACCTGTTCTGGGGACATGTAGACCAGCTTGCCCTTTACCTCGCCCGCCTTGGTTTCGTGGATCTGAGTGGCGGCCTTTGCGATGCCAAAATCGAGGATCTTGACGGTCCCGGTCCAGGCGACCCTGATGTTCTCCGGCGACACGTCGCGATGGACGATGTGCAGCGGTTTGCCGTGCGCGTCGGTCTTTGTGTGGGCCCAGTAGAGCGCCTCGCACACGTGCGACGCGACCTTCACCGCGTATTCGATGGGAAAGGGAATCTCGAGCTTCTTCGCGCGCGGAATGATCGCCGAGAGGTCCTTGCCTGCGATGTACTCCATCGCGATGAAGTAAGAGTCACTGATCTTCCCCAGGTCATAGATCGTGACGATGTTCGGATGACTCAGTTGCGCTGCGAGCTTGGCTTCGCCGAGGAACATGTTCACGAAGGAGGGCGTGGCGCTCAAGTGGGGTCGGATCCGCTTGATCACGATGTCCTTCTCAAAGCCCTCCACGCCGGTGTGGCGGGCGAGAAAGACCTCGGCCATTCCCCCGATCCCGATCTGCTCCAGCAGTTGATAGCTCCCGAATCTCTCCATCGCCGCCCTACATCATCGCAGATCGTGCGCGGTCAAGCATCTCCTCTCGCATGCGAGCGCCGATTCCGGCCCCGCCCTTGCCCCGAGCGGTTGGAGGACGCACATAGAGCCGCATGGCTGAGGAAGTGGAGCTCAAGCTCCGGCTTGAAAATATAGAGGAACGCGACCGGATTGCAGCTGCCCTCGGGAATCGCGTGGCACGGGTCGAGCAGGCCAACGTCTACTTCGACACGGAGGACGATGCACTGGCGCGCCATCGCTGGGCGGTTCGGGTTCGACACCAAGACGACAAGACCGTTCTGACGCTGAAAGGCGAAGGCAGTGAAGACGGAGACTTCACGATTCGTCTCGAGCTCGAGAAGCGGCTGCCGGAAGGTGCCTGGCCCAAGGTGATTCGCAACGAGCTCGATGTTGCGGGCGAAGTCCGCGCCTTGCTCGACGAACACGGTCATGCGCTGCCCGCGGATGCGGACCTCGATGGACTCGAAAAGCTCGGGCTCGTCTCGAACGTTCGCAGTATCTACGCTCTTCCGGGCACGCCCCTCCTCGTCGAGCTCGACGAGACCGAGTACCCGGACTTCAGCCTGCACTACGAAGCGGAGCTCGAAGTTCCCGCAGAGGAAGATCGCAGGGCGGCGATCTCGTCGCTCCGGGAAGTTTTTGACCGGGCCGGGGTGCCCTGGAGACCCTCGAGCGAGTCCAAGTACGCACGTTTTCGGGCGGTCCTCGCCAGCATGGGCGTCTGAGCGTCGCCCGTCAGTACACGATGCTCGCGACCGGACTGCGTTCGGACGCCGGACGCTTCCATTCACCGTTCTTGTCGAATAGCGGGTCGCCAAAATCATCTTCGCTCAGGCGGCGCACCTCACGAATCGCGCGGCGCTTCTTGTCCTTCACCGGTTTGCCTGGGTCTACGATCACCACAGGGTTGAGCTTCGCGGAGAGGGCGACACCATTCGGTGCGATCTGCACGTGCGCCACAGTCGACCAACCGAGGTTCCGCGAGAGGTTGAATGTCTTGTAGCTCGAAAAGTTTCCGAGCGAATAGGCGATGAAGCGACCTTTGTAGATCTCCATGCCGCGCAATACGTGCGGTCCGTGCCCGAATACGAGGTCCGCGCCAGCGTCGACCATCGTGTGAGCGAGCTCGTAAACGTTGCCGCGGTTCTCACCGTAAAAGGTCTCGGTCTCCTTGGGCACGTGATTCGCGCTAGCGCCTTCCGCGCCTCCATGAAACGAGGCGACGACGATGTCGTGACTGCGAGCGACGTCCGCGATGACTTTCCGCGCAACGTCGATCTGCTGAACGCGATAGACGCCACCGCCAGTAGAAAAGGCGACCATCCCGATCCGCAGACCCTTCACCTCTTTCGTGGCGATCACCCCGACTGGTCCTGAGTAGACGATCCCACGCGCATCGAGGGCTGCCATCGTCGATTCGCGGCCCGCCTGCCCAAAATCACCGGCGTGATTGTTGGCGATGCTCATCATGTCGAAGCCGGCGTCTTTCAACAGGTCGGCATGGCTCGTGGGCACCCGAAAAGCGAAACACTTGGTGGAGCGCGGGCCGCATTTGCTGCTGTCCCCGCCATCGGCTAGCGCTTGCTCCAGATTACCAAAGGTGACGTCTGCGTCCTGGAGCCAGTCCTTCACCCCGTCGAAATAGCCCGCGCCGTCGTCGGGCGGGAGCACCGAGCGATGCTCGGGCCACGCGCGGCCGGTCTGCACATCGCCCACGGCTGCGAAAGTGAGTATGGGACCGTCATAGGGCTCGAGCTCGGGCTCGGGAAGCATACCAGGGTCCGGGAGCTTGCTGAGCTTCTCTTTCTGCTCGAAGCGCATTTTGAGCACCGGGTAGTAGGCGTCGAGCTCCGGGTAGTCCGGGTCGAGCTCCCGGAGCGCGTCCCAGGCTTTCACCGCCTCTTCGAGTCGATCGAGAACCTGATAGGACCAACCGAGCTCCCAGAGGGCTGCACCGTAGGCTGGGTTGTGCTCGAGCGCTTTCTTGTAGAGCGCTATCGCTTCCTCCGCGCCGCCCTCGCCCTTGTCCCGTTGCACGGTCCGCCCCTCTTCCACGAGGCTACGGGCTTTTGCCTGATCCTCTTCGCTCACGACGACGGCCTCGGCGGCGGATTCCGTCGTGTCGGCCGGCGCTTCTACACTTTCATCCGTGCTTTCGGCGGCCGGCGCCTCTGCGCTCCCCTCTGCGCCGCTTTCGCGTGCGGCACCCGGCGCTGCGGCTGGAGCTTGATTCTTCGGAGCACCGCACGCAGCGGCGACGACGGACAGGAGGGCGGTGAGAGCGAATATGCGCATGCCCCCTGTTAAAAGGGCACGGGCGATCGGTCAAGAAGGTCGCACGAGCTCGGGCACGGTCGGTTGCTCATCGTCCGCACTGCTGCCGATGATCGCTGACAGCGACGGATAGGAGAATTCCTCGTCGTACGGCTCATCCACCGAGGGAGGCGAAATGTTGACGGTGACGGCCTCCCGTCCCTCGAGGTCGACTGCGATCGATTCGAGGGCTCGATCCAGGATCTCCTCGGCGCCTTCGCCGTCCTGGCGCTGCTCGTGCTGGCTCTTCGGCACCGGGTGTCGTGCCCACCAGCTCTGTGCTTCGTGCTCGCTCCAGGCGTGGGCGAGGGGCATGTGGTCGAGAGCGAGAATGAGCTCACGCATGGACGCAGGACGCTCGGCCGGCACTTTTCGCAGACAGCGCAGAACCAAGCGCTCGAGCTCTTCGCTCAGGGGGTGCTTCAGGTGGATCGACGGTGGCTGGGGCGTATCTTCGAGCTGCTTCTTGTAGATCGAGCGGTTGTTCTCACCGCGAAACACCGGCGAACCCGTGAGAAGGTAGTAGGCGACACAGCCGAAGGAGTAGACATCCACAGACGGCGAGATCTTGTCCGGGTCGCGAATCACTTCCGGAGCCATGTAGGCGGGCGTGCCCACGATCAGTCGCCGGCCACGGTCCGTGCGCTCGACGTCGGTCCGCTCAACGAGCCCGAAGTCGAGCACCTTGATGAAGTCACGTTGCCCGCCGCGCTCGGTTACAAAGATGTTGGCGGGCTTGATGTCGCGGTGGACGAGACCCGCGCGGTGCGCTTCATCGAGCGAGCCCGCAATCTGCCGGAGGAGATGGATGGCCCTCGCCTCGTTGACCGGCCCGAAACGTTTCACCAGCTGCCGAAGGGACAGCCCGCCGAGGTACTCCATCGCGTAGTAGAAGACCCCGTCGTCCGTACGCCCATAGTCGTAGACGGCGATTGTGTTCGGGTGCGTGAGCTGTGCGGTGAGCTGGACCTCGCGCTCAAATCGCTCGAACGCGTCGGGGTCCGAGCTCTGCGGCTTCAAGAGCTTGACCGCGGTAGGTCGGCGCAAGAAGGCGTGGCGGGCGCGATAGACTTCCCCCATCCCCCCGGTGCCGATTCGTTTTTCGAGGGTGTATTGGCCCAGGCGGCGGGCGTGAGAGACCGCTGCGTGAATGCGCGCCTCGTAGCGTCGCTCGAGCATCCAGGCGACCACGATCGCAACCACGAGGCTCACGGCGATCACGAGTAGGATGAGGTTTCGCTGCCGTTCCAGATCACCGACGAGGTCCGACTGGGGAATGGCCGCTTGGATCAAGAGCGGGCGAGACGGGCTCAAGGAGAAGCGGCGTGAGCCGCCCCACCACTGGCCGCGATCGCTTTCAAAGCGATAGGCGCTGCGCTCTCGGGCATCCAGAAGACGGCTCTCGTCCACGGCCGCCCGCAGGAAGGGGACACCGATGACTTCGATCGGTTTGAGCATGGCTGCTCGGGCGGTTTCCGGGTCGTCAAAGCGAGGATCTCTTGGCAGACCGATGGTGTTGCCATTGTCTGTCAATACGGCTACGGCACCGTTGCGGGTAACATTCAATGATGTCGTGAAGGTCGAAATGCTGATCAGCGAGAGGTCGATGCCCACCACCCAGTTCGCGCCGTCGTGCCGGTAGCGAGACGAGGCGGTAATGCCAGGGAGCCGAGTGGTAAAGAACTCGTAGGGTTCGGTCCAGAAAACATCCCGGGCGCTCGCGAGGGCCAACGCCCCTTTGAACCAAGGGCGAGTGGACGCGCTGTAGTCGGTGTTCTCGGCCCAGTGCTCGACGACCCGTCCGTCGCGATAGCGGGTCCAGCGGGCGAGCTCGCTCTCCGCGGCGAGTTGACGGACCGCGTAGCTGTTCTCCTCGACGAGCACGAAGAGCTCCGCGCCGTCTTCGCGGGTGAACTCGACGCCGGTCACCTCTGAATGGGTTTCCAAGAAGGGCGAGAGCAGCTCGAGGAACGCCGAGGCATCGTCGAGGTCGAGCAGGCCCGCTTCGCCCCAGGCCTGCATGGCGTGCAGGTGCTGCTCGATCGGACCGAAAAAGCGCTCGAGCGCGGCCTGCGTTCGCTCCGTGGTTTGCTCGATCACATTACGCGACAGGGTCTCAACGCTGCGCTCGGCGAAATAGATCGCGACCCCGAGGACCGCTCCGGAGGAGAGGACCGTCAGAAGCACGGTGAATTTCAGCAGCTGCGAGCGCACACGAGGCCTCCGTTATCGTTCACGAAGGTTCTCGGCGGATCACCGTCGAGGGTTTCCTGAATCGATAAGAACGGCGTTTCCTCGGTCAAAACACCGCGGGCACCTCGCTGGGGAGCGCCGCGTGGCCCGGCCGCGGCTCTGGCCCATCGGCGCACGGATGGGGCCATGTGCTCCAGGCGAGGCTGAACAGAAGGAACGCGGCGTAGGCCATGGCATGTCGGATCGGCATCATCGTCTTCGGTCCTCCTGCGTTCTCCTAGGACTTCCGCGATGCTCTACCGGTTGCCCGCTCGCCGTGACTTTCTCTCCCTGTCTCCCGGCCGGTTTTTTTCAGGCAACCTTGTTCGCAGGGATTGGGTCTGATTGAGCGGCACGGACGCAATGAGCGACACCGAAGCGATATGGGTTGAGCAGGCCCGGGGAGGCGATTCACGCGCCATGGAACAGCTGTATCGAGCGCACGCCCCCGCGGTCCATGACTACGCCCTGCGCAGCTCGCGCAACCGAGATGTGGCGGAAGAAGTGACCCAAGAGACCTTCATCCGCGCGTTTCGCAGCATCGCGCGCTTCAAGGGCCAGTCGAAGTTCCGCACCTGGCTGTTTTCCATCGCGATCAACCGGCTGCGCACAGAGATGGGCAAGCGAGGGCGGCGCGCCTCGGAGATCGAGTTCGACGACCTCGAGCTCGGCGAGGAGACGCCCACGCCGAACGGGATGTCGCGCCGCACCCTCCTGCGGGCGCTCGACGAGCTCCCCGACGGCTATCGAGAGGTCGTCTTGATGCACGACCTGATGGGGATGGGCCACCAGGAGATCGCGGAGCTGCGCGAGACCTCAGTGGGAACGTCCAAGAGTCAGCTCCACAAGGCTCGCGCCAAGCTGCGCGAGATTCTGCTGGCGCAGGGAATGGAGGCGGCATGTTGACCGACGAAAAACTCTCGGCCTACCTCGACGGCGATTTGAGCGATGAAGAGCGCATCGAGGTCCAAGTGCTCTTGGAGCGCGAGCCCGAAGCCGCCAGGCGGCTCGCCGAGCTCGAAGAGATCCGGGGGCTCCTCACGAGCACCCCCATAGCGGGCCCCTCTCGCGATCTCTGGGCTGCGATCGAGGCGGAGGTGACGCGCCCCCGCTGGTGGGAGCTCACATGGGTGAAGCTCACCCTACCGCTCGGAGTTGCGGCCGCAGCGGCGCTGGCGTTCATCGTCGCCAGAGGCCCGGGGAGTGCTTCCACACCTTCGTCTCCTCTCGTAGCGGTCGATGAGGCGACTCCGGGAGAGGACGAGCAGCTTCTCGCCGCCGCCGAGTCGGAGATCGCTCGCGCGAAGGAGTCTTATCTCGCGGCGATCGCGATGCTTGAGCAGCGTGCGGAGCGCTATACGGAGCGCCTCCCGGATGAGGAACGCATGAAGCTGAAGACGAGCTTGTTCGAGGTCGAGCAAGCGATTGCCCGCGTAGAAGGTGTGATCCACGACAACCCGGCGGACGTCTCGGCGCACACCACCTTGGTCGCGCTCTACGATCAGAAGATGCGCGTTTTGAAGTCGACAGTAGATGTCGCCGAGAGCTTTCTCGGACAGCAGAGGGTAGAGAAATGAGTGTTGAGACCTCGATGTTTATCGCGCTGTTCGCGCTGTTGTTCTCCTCCACGGCATTTGCCGGTGATGCGGTGGTCAAGACGTACCCCGCCAAGAACGTGAAGCTGCTGAAGCTCTCGGCTTCTTCCGGTTCGATCTCCGTGGTGACTCAGGAATCGTTGAAAGAGATCAAGGTTGAAGTCGAGAATGACGAGTATCTCGAGATGCTTCGCGAGCGCGAGGAAGAGCGCCGCCAGCGCGAGCTCGAACGTCGTGAGCGCGAGCTCGAACGTCGTGAGCGTGAACGGGCCCGCCGTGAGCGTCGGGAGAGCGACCGCAGCCGCGACAGCGGCGAAGACAGCAACGAGGAAGACGAGGAGTGGGACGAGTTCTTCGGACGAAGCGACGAAAATGACGCAGACCGCGCCGTGCGCAGCGAGTTGTCCGGCGGCCAGCTCGCCTTGAAAGTGCGCAACGGCGACATGAAGGTCTACGCGCCGAAGGGAATCGACGTCTCGGTGAAATCACAGAGCGGCGAGCTCGAGCTCTCGGGTGATTTCGGCAACGTCGACATCCGGGGGTGGTCAGGCTCGATCCGCATGAAGGGCACGGCCGCGGGCCTCGATGCCAAGACTTTGAGCGGCGATGTCGATGTCGACGTCAGAGCACCGGTGCAGCAGGTCGAGTCGATTTCCGGCGATGTGAAGGTCGCCGGGAAGTCTACGGACCTCACCGTGGCCGCGACCTCCGGCGACATCTTGGTCCGCTATATGCCCGAGCGTCTCAACGCGAAGACGGTCAGTGGCGAAATCAAGATCAAAGGAGAACTCGCGAAATCCTCCGTTCACGAGTTCGAAGCGGTCTCCGGTGATGTCTACGTCTGGATCACGAACGGTACGGGCTTCAACGTGAGCGCGACGAGCTTCGACTCGGACCTCTGGATCAACGACCAGCGCTTTGAGGGTAAGGTGAAGAAGACCGTCGGAGATGGATCGGCTACACTCCGCATTGCCACGATGAATGGCGAGGTCCGAATCAAGCAGGAGAAATGATCGGCAGGAGGAGACACGCTCCCATGCGACGCGGCACGAACTG
>CAYXVF010000009.1:0-85378 GCA_964468125.1 uncultured Bdellovibrionales bacterium
TACCGCCGCAGGACACACATGCCTTTGCACAGATGTTGAACGACGGCCGGCGCCTGGTCCTTCGAACGCCCTCTAGCTACGAAAGCGCGTTCTACCTGTCGCGACATGGAGTGGCCTCGCGTCCGAACGAGTACTTCTTGCAGGGAGCTGCGCTCGCCATCGCGCAGCTCGCCCACCGCGTGGATTGGACCGCTCGTCCCACGCTCGACCAGAAGTTCTACAACGCGCTCTTCAAGGGCGGCTTGCCCTGGAACGCGGAGCAGACCCAGAGTCTGAGCCAGGGCCACGGATACAGCGAAGTAGTGGTGACGGCAGCGTGAGCGACGGGGTAAACGAAGACGCGGAAGATTTCGAGATGACGCTCGATCACCTGAAGCTCGAGCGTGAGCACACCTGCTTGCGCATGCTGACCTGGCGTTGCACGGCGCTCGAATCCTTCGATGTGGAAGCGGTGCTTTCTCGGCTTCAGCGCGTCGGTTTTTCCGACAAGACGACCCTGCCCGGACTCCGTGTCCTCGAACACCCGGACCGGCACACGATCTCGTTCGTAGAGGCGACCGGGCGCATGCAGATCAAAGTCCACTACATGATAGAGACCGAGCACCGGATCGCCCTCGCGGTCACCCTCGCGCGACAGCTCGATCGTGCACTCGAGGACTGAGGAGCTGGTCCCACATTGGAATTCAACGGCTACTTCTACTTCGACGACTCGGACGCGCCCCTGATTCGGTGCCGGTACCCGCGTGAAGCGACGGTGGAGGCGATCGAGAAGGTCTTTGAGTTTTTTGTGGAGCAGAGCCTTCGCTACCCGCGCGTCGCCTACGTTTTTGACATGCGCGAGCTCAATCCGGTGACTGCGTCAGCGAAGATTCGACGGGCTTTCGCGGACAACTACACCGCGAATCGCGTCGTCATCGAACGTGCGACCGTCGCCGAGGCCTTGATCCACAACAACAAGCTCACTCAAGGGCTCGTCACAGCGGTCAACTGGCTCGCTCAGCGACAGTATCCTTCGCGTAGCTTCACCAGCTACGCAAAGGGGCTCGAATGGATTCGTTCCTGCCTGGAGGAGGAAGGAATCAGGCCGCTCGATTGAGGGTCCGCTTGATGCTCGGGCGGGTCGCCTCTTCCGCGAGGGCCTTCACGGTTTCGTCGAGAGCCGCGACCTTCTGGTCCTTGCTGCCGATCCGGCGCATGGAAACGGTTTTCGCCTCCGCCTCCTTCGCACCTACCGCCAGGATCACCGGGATCTTCTGCACCGAGTGCTCGCGCACCTTGTAGCCGATCTTCTCGTTGCGGAGGTCCACCTCGACCCGCAGGCCTGCTGCCTTCAGGGTCCTCTCGACCTCGAGGGCGTAGTCATCGGCCTCCGAGGTGACCGTCGCCACCACGACCTGCACCGGCGCGAGCCAGAGGGGGAGCTTGCCCGCGTGGTGCTCGATCAAAATCCCGATGAAGCGCTCGAGCGACCCCAGCATCGCGCGGTGAATCATCACCGGCGTGTGCTTGTCGCTGTCCTCGCCGATGTAATACGCCCCTAAACGGCCGGGCATGGACAGGTCCACCTGAATCGTGCCGCACTGCCAGTCGCGTCCGATGGCGTCGCGCAGCACGAACTCGAGCTTCGGCCCGTAAAAAGCGCCTTCACCCGGGTTGTAGCCGTACTCCACGTCCATCGTTTCGAGAGCGCTCTTTAGCGCGGCTTCCGCCGTATCCCAGACCTCGTCCGCGCCCACCCGTTTTTCCGGTCGATCGGAGAACTTGATGCGAACGTCCTCGAAGCCAAAATCCTCGTAGATGCTGAGGATGAGCTGGGTTACGGCGACGACCTCCTCGGTGATCTGATCCGCCGTGCAAAAGATGTGGGCGTCGTCCTGGGTGAATGCGCGGACACGCATCAGGCCGTGGAGCGCTCCCGAGACCTCATAGCGGTGCACCTTGCCGAACTCGGAGAGGCGCATCGGCAGGTCGCGATAGCTCTTCAATCCGTTCTTGAAGACCTGCACGTGCCCCGGGCAGTTCATCGGCTTGACTGCGTAGATCCGCTCATCTGGCGTATCCGCGAAGTACATGTTTTCGTGGAAGGCCTCCCAGTGTCCGGACGCTTCCCAAAGCGATTTGTCCATGAGCTCTGGCGTATTCACCTCTTGGAATTCGGCCTCTTCGTTGCGCTCGCGGGTGTAGGTCACGAGCGACTGGAAGACCTGCCAGCCTCTCGGATGCCAAAACACCGCGCCTGGAGCCTCTTCCTGAAAGTGGAAGAGGTCCATCTCCTTACCGAGCTTGCGGTGGTCGCGCTTCTCGGCTTCTTCGAGTCGCCTTAGGTAGGCTTTGAGCTGTTTTTCGTCCGCCCATGCAGTGCCGTAGATTCGTTGCAGCATCTCGTTGTCCGAGTTGCCACGCCAATAGGCACCGGCCAGCTTCATCAGCTTGAAGGCCTGTCCCACTTTCCCGGTCGAGGGGAGGTGCGGTCCCCGGCACAGGTCGAGCCACTTGCCTTGACGATAGACAGTGATGGTCTCGTCTTCGGGGAGGTCGCGAATCAGCTCAGCTTTGTAGTGCTCGCCTTCTTTCTCGAAGAAGGCGATCGCGTCGTTGCGCTCCCAAACCTCGCGGCTAAAGGGCTCGTTGCGCGAAACGATCTCTCGCATCTTCCCCTCGATCGCTTCGAGGTCCTCCGGGCGGAAGGGCTCCTCGCGCGCGAAGTCGTAGTAGAAACCGTCTTCGATCGCCGGGCCGATGGTCACCTGCGTGCCCGGAAAGAGCTCTTGAACCGCCTCCGCCATGATGTGCGCCACGTCGTGCCGAATGTGGGGCAGGGCGCGATCGTCGTCGCGCGTGATGATGTCCACGGTGGCGCCGTCTTCGACCTCTCGGGAGAGGTCGCGGTCTTCGCCGTCGACGCGGATGACCAACGCCTTCTTTGCGAGCTTGCCACTGATTGATTTTGCGATTTCGACGCCGGTCACCCCATCGGGGTACTCACGGGAAGCGCCGTCGGGGAAATGGATCTTCGCCATCTCTATGCTTCTCTCCTGGCGCTCCTCCTCGCCCCCCCGAGGGTCTCCCGGCGAATCCGGTGAGCCCCCGCGTGACGAGCGGACTGCGCCCTACGCATGCGAGGGGTAGCGACTTCGGCGGGGAAAGTGAACCCCCGAGATGCGCTCTACTCCTTCGGGACCGGGTCGTAGCCGTGTCCACCCCAGGGGTGGCAGCGGCCGAGGCGCCTCACTGTGAGGATCGATCCGCGCCAGGCACCGTGGCGCTGCAGCGCCTCCACCGCGTAGCGCGAGCAGGATGGCTGAAAGCGACACGCCGCACCGAGAAAAGGCGACAGCGTCCACTGGTAAACTCGAATCAGCGCGATCAGCATTCGCGCGGCGAAATTTGGTTGCTCCACGCCTTCACTGTATCAACAGGAGGCGTCGCCCGCACGCGACGGATCCGGGGCTGCGCCCGGGTCAAATCCCGCCGTCGACCTTGGCCGCCCGATCGAGGACCAGCTTGGCCCAGTCCGCCAAGACTCGGTAGGCGAGGTCATCGACGGACTTCGTCGTGGCGGTCTGAAGGCTCACGTTGTTCGCACCGCGGGTGGCATTGAACGTGTGGCGTGGGGTGCCGTCGGCTGCGAGAACCCGTACGAGCGCGGTCGCTCGGGCCGTTTTGATGAAGTGAAGCTTGAAGTCGGTTTCGACCTCCGAGACGCGCAGAGTGCACTCCAGCGTACCCTTCGCGCCGGGAGCTCCTTTGCCTACGAATCCGACCTTCGCACCGCGGGCCACGAGCGAGTCCCGCAGGAACTCGGCGAACGCGGGGTCGCCATCGGTCGTGACCTCGACCGTGAGCGGGCCCAACCCCCGGAGCACCCGTTGCACCTCGGGCATCTCCAGGCTGTGATTGAGAAGAGCGAGGTATTCGGCGCGCTCGATCCCTACCGGTTTGCGAACGATCTCTGCCCAATTCTCCGGCCGCTCTCGCAAATCCGCGACCCGCTCGAGGAGCGAGTCGATGAATCGCAACGCGGCCTCGTCGCGCTGGATCGACTGGCTCTTTCGCTGCCGGGCTCGCCCCTCGAGCTCCTCGAGTTGCGTTTTCGCCGTTGCGATCCGTTCCTCCATGCGGGCGCGCTCCTCGCGTTTGTTCTGTTCGAGCTCCGAGAGGTCGCGCGGAATGCTCGGAAGATTGGTCGCGGCGGCAGCGGTGCCGGCGTAGAACGACAGGAGCGAGCACAAGACGATTCGTGTGAGCATTTTGCGAATTTGCCAGCGAACCTGCGCCGGGGATGTGCGCCCGGTCACACGTTACTCGCGGCGCCAGCGAGTTTCTCCCGCTTTGTCCTCGAGCACGACCCCCTGGGATGCGAGCTCGTCGCGAATCTCATCCGCCCGGGCGAAGTCGCGGTTCTTTCGCGCTTCGGCGCGCTCGACGATCAGCGCTTCGATCGCTTCGGCCGACAGGCCCGTCGCCACGCCCGCACTCGCAAACCAGTCGTCGGGATTCTGCTGTGCCACACCGAGCAAGCGTCCTCCCCCGAGAATCGCCGCCTTCAATCGCGCGCGCTCCGACGGGTCACTCGCCTTGTTGGCCTCACCGGCCCAGGTCGCCAGGTGGCTCAGGGCGAGGGGGGTGTTGAGGTCATCTTCGAGTGCTTCCACCACCTCACGCGGAGGCGCGGGCGCATCGCTCAGCTCGACGTCGGCGAGCTCGCGGAGCGCGCCATAGATCCGATCCAAGAATTTCCGCGCCTGCGGCACGGTCTCGTCGCTCCAATCGAGGGGACGACGGTAGGAGGTGCTCAGAATCGCCGTACGGATCGCCTCGCCGGGGTGATGCTCCAACAACTCAGAGACCAGGAGCACGTTGCCGAGCGACTTCGACATCTTCTCCTTGTTCATGTTGATGAAGCCGTTGTGCATCCAATAGCGCACGAAGGGCGCATCGCCGTGGGAGCAGGTACTCTGGGCGATTTCGTTTTCGTGGTGCGGAAACACCAGATCGATCCCGCCGCCGTGAATGTCGATGGTCTCACCGAGGTGCTTCTCGATCATGGCCGAGCATTCGAGATGCCAACCAGGTCGACCCCGGCCCCATGGGCTCTCCCAACCCGGCAGGTCGTCACTCGATGGCTTCCAAAGCACGAAGTCCGCGGGGTCTCTCTTGAAGGGCGAGACCTCGACGCGCGCCCCGGCGATCATCTGCTCGCGATCGCGTTTGGAGAGTCCACCATAATCCTCGTAGGCCGGGACGTTGAAGAGAACGTGGCCCTCGGCTTCGTAGGCGTGTCCGCTTTCGATGAGTCTCTCGATCATCGCGATCATCTCGCCGATGTGCTCGGTCGCGCGCGGGGCGACGTTTGGGCGAAGTACGCCGAGTGCGTCCATTTCGTCGAGATAGATCTTCGTGTATTCATCGGTGATGACACTGATGTCCACACCGCGCTCCTTGGCGGCAGCGTTGATCTTGTCATCGACGTCCGTGATGTTCCGCGCATAGACCACGTTTGGAAAGAGGTGGCTCAGCAAGCGGTAGAGCACATCGAAGACGACCGGGGGACGCGCGTTTCCGATGTGCGGGTGGTTGTAGACGGTCGGTCCGCAGACGTACATCGTCACTCGGTTCGGATCTGCCGGGACGAAGTCTTCGACTTTACCGGTCAGAGTGTTTTGCACTCGCAAGGTCATGGTGCCGTCTTACGGCTCCTCGCCACCGTTGACAACTGAGGCCCGCGAATGATGTTCGCTTTCACGAGGTCCCGAGATGTCCGAATTCCCAAAACCCGTGAATACCTCCCCGGAGGTGAGTGAAGAACAGGCCCGCGACGCGGTCCGCACGTTGATCGCGTACCTGGGCGATGATCCGGACCGACCAGGGGTCAGGGACACCCCCGCCCGTGTGCTCGGGGCCTACCGAGAGTTTTTTGCGGGCTATCGGATGGAACCGGCCGAGATCCTTGCCAAGACCTTCGACGAGGTCGAAGACTATCGCGAGCTCGTCGTGGTCCGGAACATCGACGTCGAGTCGCACTGCGAGCACCACATGCTGCCGATTCGGGGGCACGCGCACATCGCCTACCTTCCCGCGGGACGGGTGGTGGGACTCTCGAAGCTCGCCCGCCTGGTGGACGCCTTCGCGCGCCGCCTGCAGATTCAGGAACGCATGACCATTCAGATCGCCGAGGCGCTGCAGCGAGAGCTCGCCCCGCGTGGGGTCGCGGTCTGCATCGAAGCGGACCACGCGTGCATGTCGCGGCGCGGCATTCGCTCGCCCAAGAGTCTCACCGTCACCCAGGCGTTCACCGGTGAGCTCGAGCGCAACGACGCACTGAAGCGCCAGTTCTTGGAGATCGTCGCTCGGGACCGCTAAAAAAGCTGTAACGCCCCCCGAATCCCCTAGACACCGGGAATATGGCCAAGGCAAGCGCCGACATACTGCCCCCGCGCTCCCCGAGCTTCTGCTGTCGGGACCCGGGGCCCAATCGGTCCGCTCTGGTGAGCTACCTCGAGCGCCGGAAGGAGTGGGTCACGCTCGGACGCACCGGCAAGCCAGCGTTGGAGGGTTACCTCCGAGATGTGTGCCTGGCCGATTCGTTTGCGGGGAGCGTCGTGGTGGACGCGAATGACCCGTGGATCGACGACCTGATCGAGCTCTTGCCTCCTGGCCCCGAGCGTCTCTTCCTCTACGCCGACATGTCAGCCCTGATCGAGTTCTATGCGGGGCTGAGCGGGATCGCGAAGCTTCGCGTCTGCTTCGCCCTCGGAACGCCGGAGGAGACCGATCACGTGCTCGAGGGTCATCGTGACCACTGGATGGCCTGCTGCTACGCAGGCACCGCGACCGAGTGGGCGAGCGGTGAGGAGAAACGAGGCGTGGAATCGCTCCCGGGCGACCTGCTCCTGTCCCACCGGGATGACCTGACCGGACGGATTCTGAGCTACGATACGAGCGATTTCCCGGCCCGCCCCGATGGCAAGGCGCAGCGCTTGGTGATGCGGATCCGTATGGAGCGCTAGCGCAGCGGCATGCGTTCACGCCAGAGCTGCTGCTCCACCACCGCGGCCATTCGCTCGACGCTCAATTCCCGGCCTAGAAATTCCTTCACCCGGCGGCTTTCGCCCACGGGGTCCTGCAACACCGCAGGGTAGGCGACCTCTAACATGCGCAGGTGTGACTGGCTGCGGGCCCAGGCGTGAAAATCGTCGATCGCCTGAGCGAGCTCCGATGGGTGCAAGTGCTCGACGGGTGTGCCCAAGCGTTCGAGCATTCGCCGCTGGCTCGACGCAACCTCCTCGACCGGCCGACGCATGAGTACGACGGCGCAGGGAGTGCTGGGCGGGAGGTGGTAGGCCAGCGCGAAGATCACCTTCACCGCGCCGTCGCTGAGCCCTTCGAGCACCGTCGGCTCCTCGTGCAGGCGTTTCACCGCCTCGAGCTCGTAGTAGCCCCGGGGATTGCTCGGGTCGGCTTTTCGCGCTCCGTCCTGATGCACCCACAAACCCCCAGCCTGGAGCATGCGCATCATCATGCTGGTGCCCGAGCGGGGCAGCCCACTCACGATCACCCGTTCCCTAGCCATTCCTTCCTCGCACGAACCCGCGTAAGGTCCGCGCCGTGGTCTACCCGAGTCTCCTCGTCTTAGAAATGGTGCTCCTCGCCGCGCCTCTCGAGCCCTCGCGTTCGTTCTCGCAGGTCGAACCCTTCGACGACGAGCCGGTGGCCCGGGTATTCGTCGATGCTGGGCAGCTCGACGCGATTCACGGGCTCGACCTCGACGGCTCCGAATCGGTCGAGCCCGACGAGGTCGCGAATGCGACCGGCAGCCTCTCGCGCTACTTCGAGCGCAGCTTCGTCCTCAAACGTGGGTACCGCCCCTGCAAGCCGTACGTCGGCTCGGTGGAGCTCGTGGGGTCGTTCGTGCGCGCGGAAATGGCGTTTCAATGCGCGAGCGATGGCTTCCTCATGGTCGAGGCGCGATTTGCGAACGCGATCCCCGACCCCCATCGCCACGAGATGGAGCTGACCCGACGCGATGGCAGCCAGCAGAGCTACAGCCTCTCTGCGCCGTACCGCCGCCAGTTCGGAAAGAGCTCTCTCCTCCTGGCGATCTGGATCTACCTGAGCGCTGGGGTGCGCGGCGTCTTTGCTGGCCCGCCGGTCCTCGCCTTCTTCGTTCTTGCGTCCCTGACAGGGCTCGTCGGCATGCCGAACCGGGACGTGCGATTTCCGATGATGACCGCGGGCTTCGTGGTCGCGGCGGTGCTTCGGCCGTTTTATTGGCCCGACGCGGCCCCGGCCCCGGACCTCCTCGCGCTCTTTCCGGTGGCCGCCCTGGCGTTCTACTGGCTCGGTGAACCGGATCGCGCCGCCAAGCTCGCACCCTGGCTCGCGCCGTGGTTGGGGGCGGCAGCAGGGGCGCAGTGGTTGCGCTACGGCTGGCCCGGAGACTTCGGGTTCATCGCCTGGTTCGCTCTCCTGATGGGGGCCTTGGGCTGCTGGGTGGTGGTGGCCTTTGCCTGCGCGCTGCTCGCCGACGGGGCGGTCGACCGCCGCCGCTCGCACCAGCGGACCTTCATCATCGGGGTCCTCGGGGTCGTGTTGATCGTCGCCCACGCACTGGCGGGAGGAGTGTATGTGTCGCTGCTCCTTGTGCCCTACATCTTCACGGCGATCCAGTCGGTGAGCGGACGGGTGCGCACCTCGAGTCTCGCGCGACGCTCCGTCGTCGTTTTTGTTCTGAGCGTGGTGATCGTGCTGCTGGTCGGACCTCGCTGATCTACATTCCCCCCGATGTTTCGTTTTCTCTCGGAGCCTGGCCCCTGGGCCACGCTGGCGTATTTCGAGCGCTGGCTTCCCCGGCAGGTGAAGCTCGCTCCGCCGGACACACAGGTGCGCGCGCTCTTCCTGGTGCTCCTCGCGTTCATCTCCGGGACCGCGGCGCTGCTCTTCGGGGTTCTCGACGTCGTGTTCACCCCCGACGCCACATTTTCCGCGACGCTCCTCTTCGCCCTCTGGGCGCTCACCTGGTCGATCCCGTTCGTGTTTCGCCGCTACGGCTATCGGACCCCGCTGTCCTACGCGTTGATCATGAGCATCAAGCTCACCACCACCGCGCTCGCCTATTACTCCGGGGGCTTCTTCTCTGCGGCGATCACTTTGAACCTTCTCTTTCCCTTTGCCGCCGCGGCGCTCGTCAGTCTCCGGTCGGGCATTGCCATTTCGGTGCTCGTCATTGCGGAGGTTCATATCTTCTATGCGCTTCACTACTTCGACATCCCCTTGCCGGCCTACGACGTCGAAGCAGAACGTTGGCTCGCAGGGCTGACCTTTGCGGTGACCAGCGTCGTGCTGATGGTCACCGCCTTGAGCTTCGACGTGCTTCGTCGCCGCGCCACTCTCGTGCAGACTCGGATGGAGAGAGAGCTTTTGGTGGCGCGCCGCCTCGGTGAGCTCGGCGAGCTCGCGGGTGAGATCGCTCACGAGCTGAACAACCCGCTGAGCTACACCATCGCGAACCTCGAGCAACTGCTGCACGAGCTTCGGGCCGGTGAAGTGCGCCCGGAGAACGTCGAAGAGTCGATCGGAGACGCGCTCGCAGGCGCGCTGTCGGTGAAGGAGCAGGTCTCCGGGCTGATCGCCCGAGTCAACCAAGAGCGCGCGCGCATCGACAGCTCGGACCTTTCGAATGTGGTCGAGCGTGCGGTCGATACCGCGGTGGAGCTCAACGAAATCGGCTCGCGGCCCAAGGTGACGCGTCCGGGATCGCTCCCCCGGGTTCGCGGACACAGCGCCAGCCTCGATGCGATCTTCTTCGCCCTGGCCATGGAGAGCCTCCGGCAGATCGACAGCGCGCTCGAGGTCTCCTTGGACGAAGAGGGGCCCTGGGTTCGTGCCGTCTTCCGTCATCAACGGGGCACCCGAAGGCGACGGCTACGGGAGGGGCCCTGGCACGACCTCGAAGGCGCACTCACTTCTTTCGGAGCGGAGCTCACCGTCGACCGTCGGGCGGGGGAAGTGACCATCCGCCTGCCGCGTGCATGAAAGACCTCACCGATCGGTACGTCCGCGATTTGGCCTGGACCATCGGATCGCCACCGATGTGCCGCCCACCCCCCGGCGCCGTTGCCCGCTGGGTCAGCGACGCCGATTGCGAAGGCGAGCGGATCGCCCTCGATCATTGGTTGCACACGCTCGATCGAGATCCGTCGCCGCTCCGCAGCTTCCTGAGCGCGCGCCCCTCCCATCGCCTCGGCCACTACTTCGAGGCACTCAATAGCTACTGGCTGTCCTCGGCGCCGAGCTACGAACGCCTCACCGAAGGCTGGGTCCTGCGCCGGGATGGTGAGACGGTCGGCGAGCTCGACTTCGTCTATCGGAACGGGGCGCGGGTGGTGCACCTCGAAGTGGCGGTGAAATTCTATCTGCGCGTGGCCGAGCCTCCCGAACCCGCGAGCTACGTCGGCCCGGGGCTCCGCGATCGCTTCGACCGCAAGCTCCGAAAGCTCGAGCGCGAGCAGTCGCGGCGCGTGGACGAGGCCGTCGCCGGTGAGCTCCGCTCGGCGCTCGGGGCCGTCGTGGGTGAAGCGGAGGTTCGCCTCAAGGGTGTTCTCTTCGAGCCCCACGAGACTCGTCTCGACCGTCCGCCGGAGTTGGCGGACTCGAGCCTGGGAGGCCTTTGGATCGAGATCTCCCGCTTGGAAGAGCTCGAATCGGACTGTGAATGGCACATCCTCGAGAAGCTCGATTGGTTGAGTGGACCGGAGCCAAACCGCGAGGGCGTATCCTTTGCGACGATGGCTGGCCTTCTGCGCGCGCGCACGCCGATGCGCCCCGTTCAAGTGTGCGAACGGAACGGCTCGGAGCTGCGACGCGTGTTTGTGGTTCCTGAGGGGTTCTCGAGCGCGGCGAGGAGCGCGCTCGCCTGAGGCGCCCAGGGCGGTGGCGGCGCTTCGAACGTCACTCTCTCGCCGGTGGCCGGATGGTCAATCTTGAGACTCCAGGAATGCAGATGCATGGCGGGCTCGTCGATCGCACGCGTCATCGGGGACGATTCCTCGGCGTAGGCGCGATCTCCAACCACAGAGTGTCCGAAGGACTGCGCATGGACCCGGATTTGATTCGTCCGGCCCGTGCTCGGCTCCGCGAGCAGAAGCGTCGTGTGGGTGCGTCGTTCGAGGACCTGAAACATCGTGCGCGCCTGGTCTCCCCGATCGCTCACCTCCCGTCGGCCCGCGGGTCCGACCCTTCGCCCGATGGGCGCGTCGCAGCTGAAGCTCTCGCTCGCAGGGTGGCCCTCCACCTCCACGAGGTAGAGTTTTTTTACCGTGCCGGCTTCGAACTGCGGCTGCAGGAGGCCTGCGATCCGACGGGACGTGCTGAACACGACGAGCCCGGTGGTGTTCGCGTCGAGGCGATGCGCCGGGCGCAGGCGCTTTGGCGCGTAGAGCGGCCGCAAAAAAGCTTCGAGGGTGTTTCTGTTGAACCGTCCGCTCGGGTGCATGGGGAGGGGGGCGGGCTTGTTGACCGTGACCACCCACTCGTCTTCGTAGAGGATCTTCACCGCAGCGTTCACCTCTGGCTCCACCACCGACGGCTCGAGGTGAACGATGACGTCGCCTGCGCGGACAGGGCTATGCCACTCGAGCACGTCACCCCGCCGCCGCAAGCGTCCCGCTTCGACCCGCCGGCGCCAATCCGTCACATGAGGATGCTCACGCTCGAGCATCACCCCCAGAGTGAGCCCATCGTGTCGAGCGCCGACATGAAGTGGACGCTCATTGTCTGCGGGGGTCGAGCCCGGAAGGACGCGGAGATTCTCCGCGAGGCGGGTGTTGCGCTCCCGTACACGTCGCGCCCGAGCGCTGATGTCGTCTTCGTAGCAGTAGGGGCAGGACTCGCCCTCGACGTAGAGCGGGGAGCACTGCTCGTCCACGGTCAGGGGATGTTGGCAGGCGAAGCATTGAACAGTCTCCGTCTCGCTCAAGCTCGGGTCGAGGGCCACGCGCTGATCGAAGACGAAGCATTCGCCGTCGTAGTGCGCCCCGCCGCATTCCTCGAAGTATTTG
Organism: uncultured Bdellovibrionales bacterium; assembly: GCA_964468125.1. GTDB lineage: Bacteria > Myxococcota > XYA12-FULL-58-9 > XYA12-FULL-58-9 > CAYXVF01 > CAYXVF01. The sequence goes on from CAYXVF010000009.1 coordinate 12,060, forward strand.
AGAATACCGCCGTCGAGCTGCCAAACGTCCTCGAAGCCGCTCTCGAGCAGATAAGGGGCCGCCTTCTCGCAGCGGATTCCGCCGGTGCAAAAAGTCACGATTGGTGCGCCGCGAAGCCGCTCCCGGAGCGAATCCACGACGCCCGGAAAGTCACGAAAGCTCTCGAGCTGCGGGTCCAAAGCGCCGCGAAAGGTGCCGAGCTGAACCTCGAAATGATTGCGCGTGTCGACGAGGTGGACCGGGCGACCCTCGTCGAGCCAGCGCTTGAGCTCCGAGGGCGCGAGCCTGGGCGCATTGCCCACGTCCACCTCTCTGCCAAAGGCGATGATCTCTTTCTTTACCTTCACGAGCATCCGGCGAAAGGGCCTGCGGTCGCTCAGGCTCTCTTTGACGTGCAGGTCGGCGAGCCGGGGGTCTGAGCGCAGGTCGCAAAGGAGCGACTCGATTCCCGGGCGCTCCCCGCCGACGAAGAGGTTGATTCCTTCCGGACTCAACAGGATGGTCCCGCACAAGCGCTCGCGTTTGCAGAGGGCGCGAAGCGTGGCGCGGCGCTCGTCGAGGGCGTCGAGCTCGGCGAAGTGATAGGCCGCGATGTTCACATACTTCGACATGGCCCGGCTCATAGCGAGCCAGACCGGCCCCCGCAATCTACTGGAGCGCTTCCTCCAACCGGTGGTCCAACTGTTGGAACGCCATCCGGCTCTCTTGGTCTCGCTCGGCGCCGGGTCGCTCGTCCTGCTCGTGAGCTCGGCGCTGGCGCTGCCCTGGCTGATTCGGCGACTCCCCTCCGACTACTTGACCGCGGAGCCCGATGCGCCCTCGGCCCATCCGGTGCTCAGGCTGGTCGTGGCGGTGCTGCGCAACATCGCGGCGTCCGTCCTTCTCGTCGCGGGGGTGGCCATGTTGGTGCTGCCTGGCCAGGGACTGCTCACGATCGCCGCTGCCGTGGCGGTCAGCACCGCCCCTGGCAAGCGGCGGCTCTTGCGGTGGATCGCCTCTCGGCCGGTGATCCTGCGCGCGATGAACCGAATCCGGAAACGGGCCGGCGTGGCCGAGCTCGAGGCTCCCGATCCCTGAGTGGCGTACTTTCACCGGCTGCGATCATCTGCTACCGAATCAGAGCACAGGAAATCGAGGAGTGTGGAATGCGAGGACTCGTCGTCGTCGGAGCGCTGTTGTTCGTGCTAGACGCGCACGCGCAGAGCGGAGAGAAGAGCTGGGCCAAGATGGCCGAAGAGCGCGCTGCGCGCATCGGTGAGCTCGCGAGGGAGGACCTCACGGGGGAAGCCGCGCCACCGCTGGAAGTCGTGCGCTCTCTTCTGACCCGTGTCGAAAGCAAGCTCGCCAATGACGACGTTGATGCCCTGCCCACGCTCTTTACGCGGATCGACCGGACGATCGTCTGGGTCGAGACCATGCAAAAACGAATGCTCGCGGAAAAGAACGCCGACGCCCTCGAACAAGAGGCGTCCTTCGCAGAAGAGCAGGCCAAAAAGGCTGAGGAAGAGCTCGCGACCATTGAGGCACGCTTCAAAGAGCTCGAGGAGAAGGGACTATGAGAGCCGCTTTTCTTTCGCTCGCCTTACTGTTCGCCGTCGGTGCCTGCGCGAAGGCACCGCGTCCCGCCGAGCTCAGTGAGCTCGACAAAGCAATGAAGGATGAAGAGAGCCTGACCGCCATGGCCGAGGCCGCCCCTGACGACGTTGCCCAGGCCAGAAACGAATACGCGAAGGCGACGGAGAGCTACGAGGATGGGGACATCGAGGACGCGGTCTCCTACGCGAAGCTCGCGGACCTCAGCCTGAAGATCGCAAACGAAAGGCTCCGACTCAATCGAGCCGAGACACGGATCGCAACGGCCAAGCGCACGAAAACCGACGCCGCCAAGCGTCTCGCCGATTCCATCGACATGAAGGGCAAGGTGGAGAAGCGCGTGGCCCGAATGGAGAAGATTCTTGCGCTCCAGGCGAGCCTCGAGTCGGAGAAGGCGGCCTCGCGCGCGGCCAAACGCGACATGGAAGCGCAGCTTCGGAAAGCAAAAAAGGAGCAAGAGGCCGCACTCGAAATGGAACGGGAGCGGCAGGAGCTCGTAGAGCTGGTGGCCACCGTGCGGGCCAAGCACGAGACCGCTGAAGTCATGAACGCTGAAAAATACGCGCCAAAAGCACTCAGTGGCTCGTTGGATACGTTGGCCCTCGCGCAACGAGCGATCGTTGCAGACCAGTTCGAGGATGCGCGCAAGCTCATCGCGAGTGCCGACGAGTCGGCTACAAAGGCGCTAACGGTGGCACGCCGTGAGTACAAGGAACGCGTCGGCAAGCTCGAGGAGCGCGACAAGATCCTGGAAGACGCGGCAGACATCGTGGAAACCAGCGCCACCCAGGAGCGCGGTGTGGTCGTGACGCTCTACGGAATGTTCGCGCCGGGCGAGTCAGAGGTCCTCGAAGAAATGAAGCCCGTACTGGATGCCCTCGCAACGCTCGCGAAAAAGTACCCGGAATACCCCATTCTGGTGGAGGGCTACACCGACAGCCAAGGCCGGGAGAAGACCAACCTCGACCTTTCGGAAGCGCGCGCGAGATCCGTCCTCGACCAGCTCTTTGCGAAGGGGATCGAAACCAAGCGGGCGCGCTCCGCCGGCTACGGCGAAGCACGACCGGTCGCCGACAACTCGACTCCAGCAGGACGGGCAAAAAACCGCCGCGTGGAATTCGTACTGCTCTTCCCCTGAGTCCGCCGAGGCGAAACCGCGGGTTGTTCTACTCCCACACTCCGCGCGCCACGCGATAAAGGGCGAGTGCCTCCTGGTACGACTGAAGCGCCGATACCACCTTGGTCGCTTCGTTCGCCGTCGTGACTTCGCGTTGGTTGACGAAGAGCAGGTTGCTCTGACCCAGCTCGAACATGCGTCGCTCCGCCGCTTCGAGTTGAAGGGAGAGGTCGTAGGACTCGCGGACGAGCTCGACCGAGCGCACCGCCGCTTCGAGACGAACGTAGGCCTCCCGAAGCTCAGCGGTGGCGGTCTGCGAAGCGAGTGCGTAGTCCGCCCGCAAACGTTCGAGCGCGGCGGAGGTGCGCATCACCTCGCCTCGTCCTTTGCGCCGCTGCAGGGGAAGCGCGAGCTTCACGCCTACCCCAACTTCCGCTTCGTTGATCGTCTTGTCGCTAGACGATGAGCCGTAGAGCACCGACTCGCCGACGTCCTGGCTCGCTTTCACCGTGAGGTCGACGGTGGGAGCACCGAGGTTTTCGCCGAAGCGACGTTCGATCTCCACCTGTTCCATCAGACCATCGAAAAAACGCAGGTCCGGTCGCGTCGTGTTCAGCACCTCCAGATGCTCCTCCACGGGCATTCGGTCCACCGGCGCCGGATCTGGAAAATCCTCCGGCAGGTTGGCTTCCGTCGGTACCACCGGCAGGCCCTCGGCGTTGCGATAGAACAAGCTCAACGCGAGCGCCGCGGCCGTGAGGTCGCGCTCAGCGTTCACCAAGAGATCCCTGCGGGATACGATCAGCCGCATGTTGTCGCGCAACAGGATCTCCGGCGCACCGCCCTGCTGCACCTGCCGCTGCACGGCCTCCTGACGAACCTCTGCGAGATCGAGGAGGCGTTCGATGATCTTCTTCTTCTGCGCCGCGCTCACCCACTTCCAATAGACGCTCGTGGCCTTACCCAGCACCTGCAGCTCGGTGAGGTTGCGATTGAGATCCTCGAGCTCGACCTGCACCTCCGCGAGCTGCACGCCCAGGCGGCGCGCGTCGATGGCTCGGTCCTGCCACAGGGGGATGTTTATTCCCACGAAGGCTTCGCCCTGATCGCTCGTAACCGTCCCGCCCTTGTAGGCAGGGAAATCCTCGCCGTAGCGATAGCCGCCTTCGAGGTCGATACCGCCGAAGGAGAGACCCTGCTCGAGACCGACGCCGAGGTCCGTCTTGTCGTAAAAGCCGAGGACGTCACGTTTACCTTCGGCTTTGACCTTCAGGTCAAAGACACCCCGGTTGGCCAAGAGCTTGCCCTGCGCTTCCTCCACCTTCTTCTGCGCGGCGGTGAGCTTCGGGTAGTGGACCCGTACCGAGTCCAAAACCGCATCGAGGGAGAGCGGGTCGCCCGCGGAGAGCGAGAGGGCGAGCACCCATGTTGCGCAATTCATATTATTTGGATTTCCTCTTCACCGGTTGGCCGACCTGCTCATCGATGTCCGGCTGATCCGGGAGTGAGACCGGGAAGCCATTCAGTTGCCGCCAAACCTCGTAGCCGAGGGACACCTGGTTGAGGAGGACCCAGCCCTTCGCCTTGATGCCCTGACGAAGGTAGGTGGCTTCGGGCCAGGCTTCGTCGCTTTCGTCCGGGACGACCACGATTCTAAACCGCCCATTTTCCCGCCCGAGGGCGTCTACCACCGCAACCTTGCCAGCGAAGGTGCCGACCGCTACGGAGGGCCAGCCCACGAACTGTACCGCCGGCCACCCCTCGAACTGGAGGCGGACCTCGCGTCCCTTGGTGATGAGCGGCGCATCGTTCCCGTTGACGAAGAGCTCCACGGCTCGGGACGTCGTGTCTGGCACGAGGATTCCGAGCTGCGAGCCCACGTCGACGGTCTTTGCCCCCTGGCTTCCGACGATGCGCAGGATTGCGCCGTCGCGCGGTGCGGTGACGATCCGTGACGACTGGCGAGCCAGGTCGACCTCGATCTTCGTGGCCTCTTCCTGCGCCTTGGCCACGTCCGATTCGGCCTTCTGCGCCTTGGCCCGCGCGTCCGCCACCTTTGCGCTCGCCTCCGCGCCTTTTTGCAGCAGCTCCGCTTGCTTTGCGAACACGTTGGACTCCGCCTCGGTGACCGAAGCCTGCGCCTTGTTCATCTCCGCTTTCGACTTGGCGAAGGTCAGCTCCGCGAGCTCGAGGTCCCGCTTGGACGAAAGCCCCTCGGTGAAGAGCTGCTCGACGCGCTCAACATTGAGCTTGGCGGTCGCGAAGTTCTGCTTCTCTGCCTCGAACGTCTCGCGAACGGCCTGCAGCTTCTGCTCGGCCATGCGCACGCGCAAACGCGCCGCTTCGATCGTCACCTCTCGTGCACGTTCGAGGGATTCCACCTGCGCCTCGTAGGCGAGGGCTTGCTCCTCGGCGGCGCCCACGCGGACCAGGGCCGCTGAGCGGTTCGCTTCGAGTCGCTGCACATAGTTCGGGTCGATGTCTGCGAGCTCGACGATCTTGTCGCCGGTTTTCACGTGCTGGCCCTCGACGACGAACCACTCGACGATCCGACCCTTGACCGGCGCTTCGATCACCTGCTCGCGATCGACGGGCGCGAAGGCGACGACCTTTCCGAGACCGCTCGCCGACTGCTGCCAGGGCGAGAGCGGCAGCCCGATCATGGCGACACCGAAAATGATGCCGAGCCAGAGCGACGGCCGTCGGAGCACCGCCGGCGTCTCAGCCAGCTGAACGACTTCAAGGGTCTTGGCCACTGCGCTCATGCCACCACCTCCTTGAGGGGCACGCGTTCGGCGCCCCCTTGGTGATCCGATCCGTGGGCGGTGAGGTAGAGAACCGTCCACGGTCGTTCGTCGGAAAACAGACGGTCGATGATCGTCTCACGTTCCTTGACTCCCAAGGAATCGAAGACGCGGTCGACGATCAGCAAGCGCGGCTGCAAAACGAGCGCGCGGGCGAAGAGCAGACGTGCCTGATCATGCGGCCCGAGGGGGTATCCCGCGCGATTGATCTCCGTGTCGATGCCCTCCGAAAGGGCTTCCACGTTTGCGGAGATCCCGGCGATTTCGAGGGCCTTCTGAATCCGCGGCCGCTCGATCGTGTCGTCCCCGAGGGTCACGTTGTCGCGCACGGTCCCAGGGAACAAGCTGCCAGGACGAAGGAGCATGACCCGTTCGTGCAGCGAGTCGAGGGCCACGTCGCGGGCGTCGATCCGATCGATGCGCAGGGCGCCCCGTGGCTGGGTCGTCGGGGAAATGATCCCGTCGATCACCGCGAGCGCCTCCGGGCTCTCGGTGGCGCAGACGACGACTTTTTCTCCGGCCGCGAGCCGCAGGTTCAAAGCGTTCATGTTCACCTCGAGCGCCATGCCTCCGCCCGTTCCCGTCAGCTCTTCTCCCTCTACGTCCGGGGCCTCGAGGTCGAGGACCGTGCCGATTTTGTCGAGCGCGGCGATCAGGTCGTAGACTTGCGAAAAGAGCGTACCGATCTGGGCGAGCGAGCTCACGGTCAGCGTGATCATCAGCTCAGCCGCCACCAACTGGCCGAGGGACAGCTGCCGGTCCACCACGAGAAAACCGCCGAGCGCGAGTAGGAGCGTCGTCGCCACCACCTGAATCGTGTAGATGCCCGTGACTTGGCGGAACTGGATCCGGAAGTGACGTTGGCGGGCGCCCAGCCACTCTCTGGCCATCTCGCTCGTGCGCCGGGTTGCATAGTCACTCCCACGCTCGGAGCGAAAGGCGAGGGTGTTCTTGGCCACGTCCTGAAGCCAAGCGAAGAGCGCGTATTTCTTTGTGGACTCGACGATCGCGCTCGACACAGCCCGGCGTCCGAGCACGAAGATCACGAAGTTGATCGCAACGATCAGAACGATGTCGAAGGCTAACAGATAGGGATGGTAGACGGCGAGCAGGATCAGCCCGACGGTGATCTGCAGCGTCGCGGTGAGGCCGTCGAAGACGATCTTCGCCATCGTCTTCTCGACGATCACGACGTCGATGAAACGGTTGGAGAGCTCGTCCAAGTCCCGCGCGCCGAGGCGGTCCCGCACGAGCGGCAGCCGAGTCGCGAAGTCCATCGCGGTGCGCAGAAAGACCCGCCGGCCGATGTGCTCGACCATCAGCAGCTGAAGCGCCTTCAAGAACGCAGCGACGCCGAGAGCGACGAGAAGAATGAGGGCGAGCACGAGCAGCGGCTGGACCAGCGTTCCAAACGCGACCGTGTTGAAGAGCGATTGCACGACCAGCGGCGAGGCGAGGGAGAGAATCCCGACCGCCGTTGCATACGCGGCCGCCACCCAGAGGTCCTGCCGCTCGAAGGACACCCAGGCCCAGAGGCGCTGCCAGGGATTGTCCGACTTGCAGGAGCGGTTGGAGAGTGCCTCCATCGGCGCGACTTCAGCGAGCTTCTTCATGACGCTTTCACTCCCCCTTCCTCTCGTACCGATTCGCCATCACCGGCGAGCATTTCCACCAACTCCATCGACGTGTGCCCGTCTTCCAGGGGGTGACGCAGGGGGAGCCCGTCCTTCACCCGGTAGCGGTTTCGGCGCCCTTCTTTGACGATCGCAAGGTAGCCCGCCTCCTTGAGCTCGCATATGATGCGGTGCGTTGCGCGTTCCGTGATCCCCACCCGCTCCGCAACGTCGCGCAGGCGCGCGTTCGAGTCGCGGTGGAGGCACAGGAGCACGTGAGTGTGATTCGTCAAAAACGTCCAATGGTGCTCAGCCATGCTCGGAAGATAATCCATAAACATGACTTGGCAATCATGTTTTTAAATTCATGAACTAGAAAAGAAGAATAAAGCGACCGAGCCGAGCGGTCAGTTCGCCTTCTTCCAGTCCCGAAAATGGTGCAGGAGCTCCTCTTCCATTTCTTTCGGCAGCTCCGATTCTGGCACGTAGCCGAGCGCATCAACGGTCACCTGCATCTGGTCGAGGTAAACGCGGCAGTTTCGACAGAGCATCAGGTGAAAGCGAAAGCTCAGGCGCTGCATGGGTGGCATTCGGCGTTCGAGGTATTCGGTGCAGAGCTCGGTGATCTCTTTGCAGGTCAGCATCGCGGCTCAGTCCTCAAATCGCTTGGAGATGTGCGCCCGGACCTTCGTGCGCGCGCGGTGCAGGAGAACCCGCTGATTCGCCTCGCTGATCCCTAGGGCCTCGCAGACTTCTTCAGGGCTCAGATGAGCAATATCCCTCATGGAAATCACCAGCCGCTGATTCTCCGGCAGCGTCTTCACCGCCTCGTCAACCAGTGAGCGAACTTCACGGTCCATTACAACTTTTTCAGGCGAGCTGCCCCAACTCGCGGGGGGGCGGGTCCAGTGTCCGTCGGCGTCAAAGCGGCTCGGATCGACCTGGCCCTCCTCGTCCTCGCGGGCGAGGGCGGAGAGGGGCACGTTGCGGCGCTCTCGGTTCGCCCGCTGTCGCCCCCGATACACCAGGATCCGCGACATCCACGTTCGCAGTGACGAGCGGCCCTCAAAGCGGGGGAGGCTCTCGAGTATGGCGAGCCACGTTTCCTGAACGATTTCTTCCGCAACCGCGTCGGAGCCGGCCAAGCCGCGGGCGATGTGCAGAAAGAGCCGCTGATGCGTGCGGACGAGCTGCGCAAACACCGCTTCGTCCCCGTCGAGGAGGCGCGCGACGAGCGCCATGTCCGCCTTCGACGCGCGCGTGGAACCCGTTTGCTCGAGCTCCGGGGGCGTGGGGCTGAGGCTACGACTCATGGCTCTCGAAGGGCACTTTTTGAGGTTTATCGATGGGCGCCTACGGGCTATGAGTCCAAGGTCGATGATGCGATTTTGGATTCCCGCTGTCATATCCCTCGTCTCCGCGTCCGTTGCAAATGCGGAGACGCGGCACGGCGTCGCGCTCAGTTTGGCCAGTCAGTCGATCTCCACCGACGACGACCGCAAGTTCGGGATCACTTCCCCCGGGGTGGGCTACGGTTTTCACTACATCGACGAGGCCCTCGGGTTTCTCGGCACCTTTCAGGTGCTCGTTCCGGTTCACGCCCGTCAGGACGGTGAAGGGGTCAACGTGTTGAGCTCTTACGACACCGCCTACGGCATCGACATGATTGTCGCGGCCACGCGAACCAGTGACCCCACCGCCGATTGGTCGATCTACGGGGGCATCGGTGCGCATTTCAACGTCGTGCGTCTCAATGACGCCCTCCTTCGCGACTTCGAGCATGCGTCGACGGGGGCGGCATTCCTGGTCGGCACGCGCAACGATCTGGGGACCGAATGGCTTGGCGGCGCGCTCGGCTGGAGTGCGCGTTTCGATTTCACCGCCGACCCGATCGATCTCGCTCGCGGCGGTAATCTCTCCTGGGCCGTCGCTGGTCAGCTCGTCGTCGCCGTCGAGCTCTCCTACCGCTAGCGCCCGAGCTAGTCACCGCGCCCGAAAGCGCTCCGGGTCGAGAGCCACGCGTCCGATCTTCACGATGTAGTGCAGATGCGGGCCCGTGGAGCGCCCGGTCGAGCCGCTGAGCGCGATCGGCTGGCCGCGGGCGGCGCGCTCGCCCGTGCGCAAGAGCAGCTTCGAATTGTGACAGTAGGCGGTACGCAGACCGTAGCCGTGGGTGAGCTGCACGTAGTAGCCGTTGACGCCGTCGTAGGTGGCTCGTTCCACCTCGCCGTCCTGGGCCGCGAGCACTTCCGTACCCGTGGGAATTCCGAGGTCTACGCCGTTGTGGAACCTCGTGCGCCCCAGGAAAGGATCGCCGCGATAGCCGAAAGGCGAGGTGATGCGGTGGGGCCTCGCGATCGGCCACTGAAAGGTGAGCGCCGTGTAGATCGACATCACGCGATTGACCAGCGGCGCGGTGCGTTCGCGCTGCCTCCGGGTCAGGAAACGTCGGTGATTGGCCATCCGCCAGGGCGCCTCCACCCCTCGTCGCTCTGCCTCGGTGATCGCGCGTTCCACCGCCGAATCACCGAGGATGTAAGCTTCCAGCGCCGCGTCCAAGTGTCCATGGTGCTCGGCCTTCTGCGTGATGATCCTCGCGATGTCGTCGACGGTTTCCTGTTCCTCCTCGAGGGCGAGATCGAGGGCCCGGTAGAGCGCCACCGGCGCCCCAACGCGTTCGGCCCGACGCTCAATGGCAATGTCCGACTCACGACGGAGCTCGGCAATGCGCTCCAGGTCCTCGTCGCTCGGTCCTTCTCCCCTGTCGAAATCGAAGAATGCGGTGAGATCCCGGTGAGGCCGCTCGATCCCGAGAGTGAGCTCGAGGCCTCGGTCGAGGAGCGCGCCCACCGGAGTCTGCGTGTACACCGCGGTGCAAGTCACGCAGGTGAGAAAGAAATCCAGCAACCCTCGCTTCGGCGACACTCAATTTACTCCGGCCCATACCCCCAAGGGCGTCGAGACAAAGACCGATGCGCCGAGCACGGTCAGCACGACGACCGCAGGTACGATCCCGCGCAACCTGCGTCGACGCGTCGGAACCAGGGCCAGCCGTGCATCTTCGTTGCGGGCCTCCGCGCGATCGAGCGCGTGGTCGAGCATGGGCCAACCGAGCCGGAAGGCGAGGGCGACCTCGAGCGTGAGGACCACCCAGGGGACGATCGTCGAGGCGACGAGCAGTCGAGAGCTCGACAAGGATGCGAACAATGCGTTCTCAGCGGCCAGTCCCACCGCGAAGCTTCCGCTGAGCACCGCGAAGAAGGCGCCCAGGGGCAGGTAGACTTTTTCCACGGTGAGATCTGCGAAGTAGTAGCGCGTATCGAGCCATAGCTGGCGGCCGAGCTTTCGGATGTGCTCGCGCCAGGAGCTCCAGCGGATCGCGCGCAGGCGCGAAGGTTTGGGTCGGGGTTCGACGTAGCCCAGGGCGGCCCACACGAGATAGGCGTCGACGTAGAGCTCGACCGCCAAGCCACCGTAGCGTGCGGCCATCTCCCGGCCCTCGATGTCGAAGAGCGAGGCGAAGGCGTAGGCGTTGCGTGTGACCCACTCTCCATCGGCGAGGCCTGTTGCGGCCACAAACGCGAGCAGACTCTCAACCAGCCATTCGGATAGGAGGTCGAATGCGCCGAGAAGATGGACGGTCCACGAGACCACCAGCTCCGAGGCCGTGTGAACCCCCATCGCCACCAAGCTCGCGATTCCCAGGGGAAGAAAGATCCAGCGCCATCGTCCCAGGAGCTCGGTCGTAGTACGATAGACTTTGAGTGGTCGCCACTCAGTCATTGTCTTTGTCTTCGCCGTTGTCTTCCTTGCCCGACATCACGGAGACTAAACGGCGTAGCTCGCGCTCTTTCTTCCGCAGCTTGCCCAATCTTTCTTCGGTGAGGAGCAGGCGTCCCTGGAGCTCTTCGGTGCGCGCCTTTGCCTCCGCGATGGCATTTTCCATTTCTATCTTTGCGCTCGCCTGTGCTTCTTCTTCGAGCTTTTGAAGGTCCTGGTGCAGCTCGCGGAAGTCGTTTTCAGCGTGCGTTGCGCGGTCGGACATGCGCGCGAGGTCGCGGTTGAGCGCGGCGTTCTGTGACTCGAGCTCTCCGATGCGATCCACGTATTTTTGTTCCGCACGCTTGCGGCGCTTCTCGTAGCCGTCGAGGATCGTGCGCAGCTCGCGTGCGTGTTTGTCCTGGAGCTGCCGCTGCAGCTCGATTTCGCGCTCCTCCAGGTTGCTCTCGAGCTGCTTTTTGTCGATCGCCAGCCGTTCGATGATCGCCCGGTTGCTGTCGTCATCGTCTTCCAGCGTCTCGACTTCGTCTTGCAGCGAGGTCAACATCGCGCGCGCTTCGCGAAGGCGCGCACGCAGCGCTCGAATCTCACGCTTCAGGACGTCGATGTCGTCCGGGAGCTCGTCGTCGTCACCGAGCTGCGGGGCAGCGGCTTCGTATTCGGACAAGAGCTCAGCGAGGAGCTCTCGATTCTTCGGTCCGACGTCTTTGAAACGCAGTCCCATGCCCACGGGAATGGCGTCGCCGTCGTCATCCTTCGCGGTTGCGATCCGAACGACCTCACCCAAGAGCTTGATCGGGTGATCCCAGTCCGGGGGGGTGAGCTCGAGGCGCACCTCCGTGCCCACGGCCTGGACGTCTCGTGTTCGGATGTAGACTCCGCCCTGGGACAAGTCGCGGAGGAACCGACGCCGCGAGCGCTCGCCGCTCTCGATCTCGAGAGAGAGGGTAGGCGCCTCGATTCGGTCATGGCGGCGTTTTTTGTCGGATTCGCTCATCGTGAGCTCGCTCGCTCGCGATTAGAGCCCCGATGGGTCCCCCGAGCAAGAAAGTCAGGGTTTGACGACCACCGTGTCGCCGATCTGAAGGTAGGGCCAGAAGCTGTCGATCTCACTGTCGGTGACCGCCGCGCACCCCCAGGTCCAATCCTGGCGCTCGGGTTCGTGGTTGCCGTGAACCTCGATCAGACTGCCGAGCAGGGTGGTTTGAGGGGGCACCGCGCAGGCGTCGATCGCCTCGCGAATGCGAATGCCGGTCGCGAGGTCGATCAAGCCCTCTTCCAGGCCCCGCTCGGCGTCCTCCTCGTTCGGATAGCTCAGGAGCAAGCCGCGATGAAACTGCGAGCCCGGTTTGCGCTGGGCAACGTAGAACACGCCCTCCGGGGTCTTTCCGTCCCCCTCGCGAACCTTGTCGCCGTCAGGTGCGAAGCCCAAGCCCGTCGCGAAGGTGTCGACGACATCGCCGGCGCGGCAAAAGGCCATGTTTCGGGCCGACTTGTTCACCACCAGGTAGTACTCGGGGGTCCTGTCACAAAAATGCAGCCCGTCCCCGCCGTCGCCCCAGGCGTCGGCGCAGTCGCTGCTCGCCACGGAAGGGTCGTGGGAGGGCGCTTCGGGATCGACGAAACACACGCCGGCCTCTTCGAGGCACTCGTGGCCCACGTCCGTTCGGCAGCTCGCGTCGCCCTCGCAGGTTCGCATGCAGGCACTGTCGCCTCGGTCGTTGATCTGCATGCAGCGACTCCCCTCCGGGCAGCCCGTGCTGTCGCAAAAACGTTTCGAGCAGTAGCCACCGCTCACCTTCAGGCAGGTGTAGTGCTCGCAGTCGGAATCCGCGTAACACTCACCGTCGATGTCGTTCCCAGGTGAGGGCGCGCCGGGCCAGGCCTCGGTCTCCGCCGGGAGGCACACAGCGCTCGTCCTCGTCGAGCCGAAGCGCGGTCGCACCACGCAGTGATAGCCCAGACGGCAACCTGTGGGGGAGCGATCGAAGTCGCAACCGGCGACGCACTGGGGGCGGTTGTCGGCGTCGGAAATGCAGCGGGTGGTGCTGAAGGGCGAGCCCTCGCTCAGGTCTTCGTCTGGGCACACCCAAGCGCCGGAGCTCGTCTGCTCGCAGGCCTGGATGCAGTGTCCGCCGGGAAAGTTTCGGTCGCATTCCGGGGACGCGGAGTAGGCGCTCGAATCGCAGCTCGCGCGCGACGTGCAAGCCCCACCGATCCAACCCGGGTTGAGCTCGACACCTTCATCCGCGGTCTTCGCTGCGAGGGCGGGAGGTGCGCTCGTCGGCGCGCTGGATTGGGAGGTGCTTTCCCGGTTGGGCTCCGAGTCGAGGGGGGTGGCACCGCAGGCAAAGAACAGCCCGGCGGCACTCGTCAACACGAGGGCCCTGAGTATCATCCGTTGTCCATCCCATCCGCGGCGCAACGCCGCAGGGCGGATGTAGTGGAATCAGCGGAGATCGGTCAACCCGGAGCCTCAGAGATAGGGGTCACAGGCGGTGCCCATCGGTTGGTCGCGATAGGTGCCGAGGCGGGTGTAGATCATCTTGGCCGCGGACCACAGGGAGACGTCCACCAGCTCGGTCGCGTCTTCTCCGACGAACCACTTGACGGTCTTTTCCTCGCGACTGACGTACTCCATCACCAAGCGGCCAGACTCGGTGAGGAAGACCGCACCCGCTTGATCGACGATCGCGTCATCCAAGGGAATGTGCTCGATATGCCCCTTGCGTCCGATGAAGAGACGGTAGTCTTCCACCTCTCCCGTGCGTTTCTCGTCGTCGCGTACCCCGTCGACGAAGTAGTAGGTGCCGCGGTTGTTACGGGCGAGAACCACGGGATAGCGTTGCCAGCGAGGAGCAAACAGCCGCGCCTGGCCTCGGAGCTTCTTCGCCTCAGCGGCGCCCACTCTTTCGAGGGTGACCGTCTTTTTGCCACAGGTGAGCTCGAAGACGCCGTCCTTCATGTTGAAGCTCGGACGCTCGAAGCGCGGATCCCAGAAGCCCACGTTGAACGATGTGTCGCCGTTGCTCCCGCCGCTGCCGACTTGCTGCTCCCAAAGGGCGCCAGGGCTGCCGGCGAGGAAAAGGTCTCGCCCTTTGTTCTCCACGTCGTAGGCCAACACGTTGCCCGTGGGGTCTTTCAGGAAGACGAGGTCGTCGGGGAGGGTCTGGTCGAGGGGAATGTCTTCAAAACCCTGGGGCATCGCTTTCTTGCCCTTGGGCGGCTTGGGCGGCAAGCGCAGCATCGCTTGGGTGGTGCGAGATTCGATCCCGAGCTGCTCGAAGACCTGAGCGCCGAGCTTTGGAAGAGCGTCCAAAAGCGCGTCGATCTTCGGACTGCGAACTCGCACGCTCGCCGCGGAGGTGACTTTGACCTCCTTTGCTTTGATGACCGTCAGTGACACGAGCTGGCTCTCGCCCAGCGTCGCGTAGTTGCCGCGGATCAAAAACGGCGCGCCGAGCGCCTCGGCGACGTCCGGATAGCAGGACGGTTCGTTGCATCCCATGACCTGGCGGGCAGCATCGTTCTGCAGCACCGCCTTGACGTCGTCGTGGGTCAGCAACTGGGTGCCCGGGTAGCGTCGAAGGTCCGCGGCGATCGCGCCCTCCAAGGCGTCACATTGGTTCTGGGCGAGCTCCTTCGGGCACTCGAGAGGGAGCATGACGTACTTCGTAGGCGCCGCGAGCAGCGCAGCGCTGAGCAATGTGGGTATCATCGGCCCGGACCCTAACGAAAAGCGGAGCGGCGCTCTAGGCCGCATCTCACTGAAGAACGCGGGACACGCTCGACCTCGCAACGAGGCCTCGAGGCCCGAGGACGACGGGAGCCTAGAAGCTGAAGCCTGGAGCCGTGGGCCGAGCCGCATCCGGGCGAACGGCGCCGGCGGAGTCGGTTGGGAACGGACTCAACTGAAGGAGCCTCGGGTCGAGTTTCAGATTCGGATCCTTGAACAAATGCGCCACGCGCCGTCGACGCTCCAGCTTCTCGAGGTCGACGTCAGCGCGGAGGGTCGAGCTGATCACGAACCCCTCCTCCGCGGCCGCGAGGAGCTGGTCCTCGGCCTCTTCGAGTTTTCCCTGGCGAGCCAACAGGATAGCGAGATTGGTCCGCGTACGACCACGCGTGCGCCACTCGCTGACACCGGTCGCCAGTCCCAGCGCTCGGTTCAGCGCTCTTTCGGCGAGGCGGTCCTTGCGCTGGAGCAGGTAGACATAGCCGAGTCTCGAGAGCACCTCGCCAAACACTCGAGGCTTCTCCGCCATCGCCTGGAGAAGCGTTGCCGCTTCTTCGAGCTTGCCCGCGTCGACCAGTCGACTCGCGAGCTCGAGCTCGACCATCATGCTTTCCGGGTCCTGGGCCACCGCCTGCCGCGAGACCGCGACGGCGTCGTCGAGGAGGCCGAGCCGAGCCATCGAGTAACCTTTTTGCGACAAAGCGTAGGGGCTGCGGGTGACGGTGGAGAGATAGCGGTTCCAGACCGCGAGGGCTTCTTTGTACTCGCGTGTGATGTTGAGGTGCTCACCGAGGTAGCTCAAGAAGATCAACGCACCCGGCTGGACGCGAACCGCATCCCTCAGAACGGCGGCGCCGGCACTGTTGCTCTTGAATCGGGTGGCCAACCAGTACTCGGAAAGAATCGCGAAGGGCACGTATGAGCTGGCGCCGCGGGACTTCTTTAGCGCTTCCGCGGCGCGCGCGTTCTGAAGCGACAGGGAGCTCGCGAGGCTGAGCGCTGCCCAGGCGTCGACAAACCTGGGGTCGAGCTTCACCGCCTCCTCGCAGCGCGTGCGTGCCGCGGCGAGAGTGGTGGTCTCGACCACGTGGGATTTGCGAAGCCCCATCGGCTGGCGGACGAGCGGGGCGTAGCAGGCGAGGTAGGCGCCCATGGCTGCGCCGGAGTCGCTTCGCGGATGGACCGCGCCCGTAGGCAGCGAAATCCCGTCAAAGGCCGCGACCGCCTTTGCCAGAGCTAGGCCGCCGGATTTGACCGCAGCCGCGGGGTCAGACGGCAGGTCGACGACCACCGGAACGGTCTCGTCGCCGCGAAATGCCGTCGCCGTCAATCGCCAGCCGCCTTGCGTTCGCGTGATGGTGCCGTAGGTCCCGGTGGCGGCGCCGAGCAGCGTTGCTGCCGCCTGGCGCATCTCGTCCTCGGCCAGATCGGCGCTGGTCCAGCCGCGGTGGCGCGCCATGCTCAGCACCTGTTTGAGGTGGAGGTGGTGGTAGGCCCCGGTCTGATAGAGCGCTGCTCCGGCCACGTCCGCAATGCCGTAGCCGAGCTCGATCCCCGCTGGCTCATTCGCGTGGGGAGGAAAGACCGCGGGAGTTGTGCGTTTGACGGCCTGGGCGGGGGCTGCTCCGAGCAGCGTGAGCAGAATGATTGCGAGTCGCATGATGGCTCCGGTACTGCGGCAGTAGACCCTATCGACCCTACGCCAGCAAGGCGCATCGCTCGGTCCCTCGCGCCTGATGGGCGTCTGCTCTTACCTAGCCGCCTTGCGTTTTCGGCGAACGGGCTCGAGGTTGGGTGGAACGATGACCTTCTGCACTTCGACGTCGACCTCAATCCGTTTGCCTCTTCGAAGCACCGTATAGGGGATCACGTCGCCTGCCTTCAAACCGGTGAGATATTCGTGCACCTGCTCCTTCTGCCCCACGTTGAGGTCTCCCACTTTGACGATGAGGTCACCACCGAGGATGAGGGTAACGCCACCCACTGTCGCTTCGATGTCACCACCTCGGAGTCCGGCGCTGTAGGCGGAAGAGCCGGGCTGCACCCGCTCCACGAGGAGCGCGTCCCGTTCCGCCCAGTTCATGGCTTCGGCGAGAGGGGCGGGGATGCGTCGCAGGGTCACGCCGATGTAAGGAATCGCCTCGAGAAACAGACGTCGCCGTACGGTGTCCGATGGAACGGCGAACCCGAGACCGACGCTACCGCCGGAGGTGGACGCAAGAAAGCTCGCGATTCCGATCACCTGGCCGCTACGATTGAACAGCGCCCCTCCCGAGTTGCCTTGATTGATGGCCGCATCGGTCTGGATCACGTTCTTGGGCAGAAAAGCGAGCTCATGACCGAACTCCGTGCGAATGGCGCTGACGATGCCGGTGGTGAGCGTGTGCTTGAGGCCCAAGGGAGCACCGATGCAAAAGACAGGCTCGCCCACGACGAGCTCGGACGAGCCGCCGAGCTCGGGTACGTATGTGCCCGCAGGCATTTCGGCGACTTTCAACAACGCGAGGTCCTCGCTGCGGGACAGGGTCACCACGTCGGCCACCTGACGCTCGCCATTCTTGAACTCGACGATGATCTCCCAGGCTTGCTCCACCACGTGGCCGGCGGTAGCGACGAAGCCGTCGCCATGGAGCACGACACCGCTGCCGACGCCCGGTGCGCCGGGAGCGTAGGCGTAGACCGTGACCACCGACGGAGCGAGGCCATCGTAGAGGCCGTTGAGGTTTTCGATCGATGAAGAGCGGTTGGTGCGAGCGGCAACGGGTGCTGCCACGAGCAGGACTAGGGCTGCGAGCCAAACGTGTCTCGTTCGCATGATGCACCGAAACACACCGGAAAACCCCGTCGACATCAAGCGCAGCGGTGGTGGTTGGGCCCACATCCATGCGCCCTTGATGGGCCTGTGGGATTGGCGGATGCTGCGAAGCATGTGGCTCGCGCTATCCATTTTCGTCGCCATTCTCCTCCTGGTGACGGTCTATGACCTGTTGCAGACCCGCCACGCGATCCTGCGAAACTTTCCGATCATCGGGCACTTTCGATACATTCTCGAGGCGGTGGGGCCGGAGCTTCGCCAGTACATCGTCACCAACAACAACGAAGAACGGCCCTTCAGTCGCGACCAGCGCCGATGGATCTACGCGTCGTCAAAGAAGGAGAACAACTACTTCGGCTTTGGAACGGACAACGACCTCGAGCTCTCCCCGAACCACATCGTCATTCGCCACAGCCCGTTCCCGCGACCCGATCCGCACCCAGGCGAACCTGGCTACGACGCGATGCACGCGCTCCCCTGCGCCAAGATCCTCGGAGAAGCCCGCGACCGTCCCGGCAGCTTTCGGCCGAGCTCCGTCGTGAATGTGTCTGCGATGAGCTTTGGAGCGCTGAGTGGCAACGCCGTCGCCGCGCTCAACGAGGGCTGCAAGATCGCCGGGTGCTTGCACAACAGTGGTGAGGGCGGAGTGAGCGTGAACCACCAGCGAGGCGGGGATCTCATATGGCAGCTCGGGACTGGATACTTCGGCTGCCGCACGGAGGACGGGCGTTTCGACGAGAATGCGTTTCTGCGAGTGATCGAAGCCAATCCAGTGCGAACGGTGGAGATCAAGCTCAGCCAGGGGGCGAAGCCGGGAGTCGGGGGATTCTTGCCTGCCTCGAAGATCACGGCCGAGATCGCTCAGGCCCGCGGAATTCCGATGGGCAAAGACTGTGTGAGCCCGTCCCACCACGCCGAGTTTCATTCGGTCGACGAGATGCTCCGCTTCGTCGAGCGCCTCGCGGCGGCGAGTGGGTTGCGCATCGGCATCAAGTCTGCGGTGGGGCATGAAGTCTTTAACTACGACCCGCGCTGGGGCGTCATTCGCGAAGCGCCTCAGCGCGCGGTGCACTAGGAGCATAATTCCATGCGACGAAACGAGCTTCCTGAATGGCGTGCACTCGAGCGCGAAGCTGAACGATTGAAGTCAACGCACCTGCGCGCCCTCTTCGCTGAGGATCCGGTGAGGGTCGCTCGAATGACGCTCACTGTCGGAGACTTGTTGGTCGATTTCTCGAAACACCGTGTCGACCAGGAGGTGATGGTAGCGCTCCATGCGCTCGCGCGTGCCTCGGGGGTTGCGGAGCGAGCCGAAGCGATGTTTGTGGGGGAGCACATCAACGTGACCGAGGATCGCGCGGTGCTTCACGTAGCTCTGCGCAATCGCTCCGATCGTCCCGTGGGGGAGGACGGGGATGTGATGCCTTCGGTCAGGGAAGTGCTCGACCGCATGGCTCGTTTTTCCGATCGCGTTCGCGACGGAAGCTGGACAGGGTACACGGGAAAGCGGATTCGGACCGTGGTGAATGTGGGCATCGGTGGATCGGACCTCGGCCCGGTGATGGCCTACGAAGCTCTCAAGTCCTACTCCGACCGCGCTCTCACCCTTCGTTTCGTTTCCAACATCGATGGTACTCATTTCGCCGAGGCGATACGCGACCTGGACCCAGAAGAGACGCTCTTCGTCATTGCGAGCAAAACGTTTACCACCCTCGAAACGATGACGAACGCCCGGACCGCCCGTACGTGGCTCTTGGAGAAGCTCGGCGACGAGGCGGCGATCGCGAAACACTTCGTAGCGTTGTCCACGAATCGCAAGGGAGTCGAGGAGTTTGGGATCGACCCGGAGAACATGTTCGGTTTCTGGGATTGGGTCGGTGGTCGATACAGCCTGACGTCGGCGATCGGGCTTCCGGTCATGATCGCGATCGGACCCGAGCAGTTTTACGAGATGCTCGATGGCTTCCACGCGATCGATGAGCACTTCCGGGAGGCGCCAGCGGAAGAGAACGTGCCACTGATTCTTGGGCTCCTCGGCGTCTGGTACAACAACTTCATGGGGGCCGATAGTCAGGCGATTCTACCCTACGAACAATACCTGCATCGCTTCGCCGCGTATTTTCAGCAGGGCAACATGGAGTCGAACGGAAAGTCCGTGACCCTGAGCGGCGAGCGCGTCGACTGGGAGACCGGACCGATCATCTGGGGTGAGCCCGGAACCAATGGCCAGCACGCGTTCTATCAGCTCATTCACCAGGGCACGAAGCTGATCCCTGTCGATTTCATCGCCTTTGCGCGCTCGGAGAATCCCCTCGGGGATCACCACGACAAGCTCATCGCGAACGTGATCGCTCAGTCCGAAGCGCTGGCATTCGGAAAGACCGCCGACGAGGTCCGTGCGGAAGGAGTGGATGAGCGCCTCATCCCCCACAAGACTTTCGAGGGGAATCGCCCGAGCACGACGATCCTAGCGCCTCGTCTCACGCCCTCAACTCTTGGCCAGCTGGTGGCGCTCTATGAGCACGTAATCTTCGTGCAGGGGGCGGTGTGGGACATCAACAGTTTCGACCAGTGGGGAGTGGAGCTCGGCAAGGTCCTGGCCAAGCGCGTGCTTTCGGAGCTGGGCGACGAGGAGCCGGAGCTGGATCACGACCCCTCAACCAATCAACTCATCCGCTGGTATCGCACCCACCGCCGCTGACATCGTACTTTCCACCTCCGCCGCGATGGATCGGGTAGACTCGAGAGGCGGATGGGGACCGAAAACAGGCAATACCGGATTCTCGTCGTAGACGACGAATCGGCGATCTGTGCGCTCCTGGAGATGGCCCTGAGCGCCGAGGGCCATCAGGTCGAGACCGTTGGAGACCCGAACCTCGCGCTCGATCGACTTCATGACGCAGTCTTCGACCTGGTCATCAGCGACATCAACATGCCCGGGCTCGATGGACACGCGCTCGTAGATAGAATCGTCGCGAGTCGTCCGGGGTTGCCGGTGATCATGATAACAGCCAAGGCGAGCTCGGAAACGATCAGCAAGTCCTTCGCCCAGGGCATTCGAGCGTTCCTCGTGAAACCCTTCGATGACATCGGAGAGGTGGTTGAAAAAGTCGACTCGGTCCTTGACGCGGCGATGCGCCGTCGAGAGACCCAATCCTCAATTCGCCGGATTCGCATGACCCTCTTGGGAGATGGCGAGTGAGTGTCTGGATCGCAGATCGACGGCGGGAGCGAATCGAGGACCTGACCGACCTCTCTCTCGGTGTCGCCTGCGTCGTGGGGATTGCTGTCGCGCTCGTCAGCCTGGTTCAAGAAAGCCAGGACGTGGGAGCTCGCGGCGAGATCAGTCTAGAACCGATCGGTCGACTCTCCGTCGCGGTGTCCCAGGTGCGACGACGCGCCGTGAGCAGCTTGGTCTGGCGCGATGTTTCGACCGGCGCTCCGATCTACGACGGCGACACGATGTTCGTGCCGCCCCTCGCATACGCCCGGGTCACCCTCGACGATGGATCCGAGCTGGTTCTCGACCCGGAGAGCCTGACGGTCATCGAGAAGTCGAGCGACGATTCGGGTTTGCGGGTCAGTGTTGCTCGCGGAACCGTCTCGGGACTTTCGGCGGGTCCGGGTGCGGTCACCGTGCGGGCCGGATCCGTGCGGGCGGTCCTCGGTGACGATGCGCAAGCGCGTTTGTCGGTCAACGGCGAAGAGGTTGCGATCGATGTGCTCGCGGGAGCCGGTGAGGTTGACGCCAGCGGCGAGAAGTTCGTCCTCACGCCGGAAACGGGTCTTCGCGTGAACGAGGAGGGAGCGAGAACCGTGCGCTACCCCGCGATCCTCACCGCGCCAAGCGCGAATGCACGGATAGGCGTCGCGGCCGCCGTACGCGGGATTGAGCTTCGTTGGTCCGGCGAGCTCGTCGACGCCGAGCTCTGGCTTGCGAGTGACCGACAGTTTCGAGATGTCGTTCGACGCCCTGCTACCGCCGAAGCAGCGACCCTCTCGCTCACCCGACCGGGCCGCTACTTCTGGAAGGTCGTCGATGCGAACGGTAGCGATGCGAGTGCGGTAGCTCGATTCTGGATCGTGCCGCCGGAGCCTCCCAAGCTCCTGTCGCCGGTCAGTGACTTTACCGTCCAAGCCGCCTCGGATGGCACGCTTCGTTTGGGGTGGTCTGCGGTCAACGGCGCCGGTCGCTACCGGGTGGAGCTCGTCGACGTGTCCGATCAGGAGCTCGATGAGCGACGCGACCTCTTGACCTTGCCCAAGCCCCAAACGAGCGTCTGGACGCGCGAGACCGCAGAACGACGCGTGTACGTCCCTTTGAGCCTGGCCGCCGGAAAGTATCGCTGGCGCGTCGTGCCCATCGGGGGCGAATCGGGTCGCCCCTCGCCCTATCGCTCGCTTCGTCTCACCGAGGCTGAGTTGTTGCAGGCGCCAGAAGTCTTGGATCCCTCGGTGGTGGTGGAGTGATGGCGGAGCCGCTTCAGAGTCGTCGGCCGCTCTCCTCGCTGCGGTACAAGGTCATCGCGGTCTTGGGTCTCGTACTCGTCGGCGCCATGGGGTCTTATCTCTACTTGGCGACTTCACTCTTCAACGCCGACAAGCTGGCCTATGTCTACGATCTGAACGCGACACTCGCTCAAACGAAGAGTGAGGAGGTTGCGGCCGCCTTGGGCGGGATTTCCGACCGGTTGCGTCTCTGGGCGCGACTCAGTGGCGGCTCAAAAGACGGCGCCCGCGCGGCGCGGGACGCCTTGTTCTCCGACGCGGACATTCTTGCGGCGGAGCTCTACGGCGGGCCGAGCTCGGAGCGTCTGGCGGCGGTGGTCAACGAGGATGAGCTCCGGCGAACGCAGCTCCCCATCGAGGACCTCGAGCGCGCCGGAGCCCGAGTGCCTGCGAGACTCGACGAGGTTCGCTCGGAGCGTCTTCTCCTCGAAAACATCAGCCTCCCTCCGGAGCTCGCACTCCTGCGCTTATCCGTCGTTGTGGACCAGGGCGTGGTCCTAGCGACGGTGAGACCGGATCGCTTGCTTCGAATCTTCGGCGCTTCGTCGGTTTACCGTGCCTATTTGATCGATCTCGACGGTGTGGTGTTGGCTCATCCGGACCCGGAGGCGGTGCTGTCCAAGCGCAGTCTTCGGTCGCCACTCGTGGAGGAAGCTTTCGTCTCCCGCGCTTCGCGGGGAACGCGCGCTTATCGCAGTGTCGATGAGCAGGAAATGCTGGGCGCCTTTGCCGAAGTCGAGCGGAGCAACCTCTTGGTCATCACGGAGGTGCCGCGGGCCGAGGCGCTGCGAGCGAGCGCGGAGCTCATTCGACAGTCAGCGCTCTTCGCCGCGGTCGTGTTGCTGGCTGCTTTCCTTCTCGGGATCCATTTCTCCCGGCGTTTGACCGCACCCATACGCTCGCTCGAGGCTGCGACGCGGCAAGTGGCCTCAGGGGATTTCGAGACCCGTGTAGAGGTGCAGGGTGGCGACGAGGTTGCAAGCCTCGCGTCCGCGTTCAACCACATGGGTGAGGAGTTGCGGGTTCGGGAGAAGCAGCTCGCCGAGAGTCAGTCCGCACTCGTGCAGCAGGAAAAACTCGCGACCCTCGGTGAAATGACCGCGGCGCTTGCGCATGAGGTCAAGAATCCACTCACTGGCATCCGAGGGTTCGCTCAGCTGGGAAAGATGAAGAGCGATCCGGACGAGCTCAAAAAACTCTTCGCGATGATCGAGGAGTCGACGACCCGTGTGCAGGAGATTCTGAACAGCCACTTGGCCTACACCCGACACGAGTCGAAGATGGACGAGGTGTCCATTCACGAGCTCGCGCGAGGCGTCGAGCAACTCCTCGCGTTCCAGCTGCGCCGGGCGAACGTGACGCTCGAGCTCGATGTTCCCGAGTCGTTGCCCACCGTGAAGGGCAACCCCAGTCAGCTCCAGCAGGTGCTCGTCAATCTGATGGTGAATGCGCAGCACGCGATGGACGGAGGCGGCGTGTTGACCGTACGTGCGCGCGATGAAAACAGCTCGCTCGTGATCGAGGTTTCTGACACGGGCGAAGGGATCGAAGAGGGGATTCGCGAGACGATCTTCGAGCCCTTCTTCACGACGAAGGAGAGGGGAAAGGGGACCGGTCTGGGGCTGTCGGTGACCAGCACCATCGTCAAGCGGCACCACGGGAACATCGAAGTGGACTCGACAGTGGGTGTAGGCACGACGTTCCGTATCACGCTCCCGCTCAAAGCGGCGGCTTCGCGCACGCCTGCGGCTGCGTCTGGAGCGGTCGCGCTGGTCAAAGTGAATCGGGCCCGCTAGCCTGCGCGTGTTCGCGTTCGGAGTGCCGATCGCTCTCACCCACCGAGAGCGAGAGCATAGAGGAGAGATCCTTCGATGCTTCAACACACCTGTCGCCTCGTCTCTGTGCTGCTGTTCGGGCTGGGCTTCGTGGTTCTCGAGCCTGCTGAGGCGGAGGCGGGAGGCCTGCTTCGCCGCGTTCGCAGCCGGACGCAGGGAAGCGGCGAGATCTCGCGCCCCCCACGGACGGCTCCGCGCGCCAAGTCGAGTGTCGGGCGAGATCCGAGCGTGCAGCAGCGGCGCGCTCGGGAGCAGCAGGCCGCGAGAAGTGCATACATCGCCGGCTATGGAGTCGGGGCAGGAGCGCTTCTCTACGGTCCCTACGGTTACGGCTACTCGCACATTCGCCCGGTCGGTGTCTTCGGGCCATCGCTTCGTTCGGAGCTAGAGGAAGAGGTCGAGTCCTCGCTGCCGCCCTGGCGCCTACAGCTCGGTGTGTCCCGCGGCCAGGCCTCCGAGGGCGGCTCCACCGTGGATCGGTATCGGCTCGATCTCCGCGTCCAGACCCCCTGGCCCGTGGACGCTTCCGCCACGGGGTTCCTCTTGGTGGAGCCTCTCGACGGCCGGCCCGATGACCGTTTGGCCTTGTGGAAAGGAACAGCCTGGTGGCGCGCAGTGGACGAGCGGCGCGTCGAGCTGGCGCTGGGCGCGGGGTACCGACGTCTCTTTGACCCTGCGAATGGGGAGAATGGCGGCCATGTCTCCGGTTCGCTGCGCTTCTTTCCCCTGTCCTCCTTCGTGCTCGAGGGGCGCCTCGACGCGGGCTGGATCGGTGAAGCAACGCACTTCGACTGGCGAACGTCCGCCGGGGCACTCTTTGGACCCGTGGAAATCTACTTCGCCTGGACCGGCTTGACCTTCGACGACCTGGCGCTCACCGGCCCCTCCGTAGGCATGCGACTGTGGCTGTAGCGCCCCGCTTCTGAGGCGGCTCGGTCGATGCGCGGCCGGCACCCTACATCTTGATCTGAGATGCCTGAGGGGCGAAGAGCCA
This sequence comes from uncultured Bdellovibrionales bacterium, assembly GCA_964468125.1. GTDB lineage: Bacteria > Myxococcota > XYA12-FULL-58-9 > XYA12-FULL-58-9 > CAYXVF01 > CAYXVF01. The sequence goes on from CAYXVF010000009.1 coordinate 36,856, forward strand.
CCCATGCTCGTTCCCCACGCGTCTCCGCTCTTCGAGGGACGGCTGCGTGCTCGCTTCGATCGCTTCATCGCGGAGGTAGAGCTCGACGGTCGCGTCGTCGACGCCCACTGTGTCAATCCTGGTAAGATGGAGGGCCTCGTGGTTCCGGGAGCCCGCGCCTGGCTCTCGGAGGCACCGCCTGAGGCGAAACGCAAGCTGCGCTACACCCTGGAGCTGCTCGAAGTGGACGGGGTCCTCGTCGGCGCCAATACGAATGCGCCGAATCGGATCGCAGCGGAGCTCGTAGAAGCAAAGTGCGTTCCCGGGCTCGCACGCTTTCGAGCGCTCGAGCGGGAGGTACGCTACGGGGAACGCTCGCGGATCGATCTGCGCCTGACCGTCGGAAAGCGTTTCCACTATGTCGAGATCAAGAACTGCCACCTGGTGTACTCCGATGGCTGCGCCTATTTTCCCGATTCGGTGAGCGCACGCGCCGCCGGTCACCTCGAGGAGCTCGAGCGTCAGCGCGCAGCAGGGGACCTCGCGACCGTGTTGTTCGTCGTGCAACGCGCGGACGCGACGAAACTCCGCCCGAGCGATCTCCACGACCCGGCCTTTGCGAAGGCGGCTCGAAGCGCGGCCACGGCGGGTGTGCGTTTTCGGGCGATCGTGGTCCAGCCGGGGCTTCGCGGCTATCGCTTGTTGCGCGAGATCCCGGTAGACCTGCGATCCTACGCGTTCGAGGCGCTGGCAAGTGAGCGAGAGGCGCACGCGCCGAGGTCTGGTTGGACCCGTCGGGGCGGCAAGCTCGTTTCCGCCCGGTCTTGAACGGCAAGGAGTAGTCGATGTCCAAGAAACTCGATGAGCTGATCGACCTGCTGCGTTTGGAGAAGATCGAGGAGAATCTGTTTCGCGGCCAGAGCCAGGACCTCGGTTGGGGCCGCGTCTTCGGCGGGCAAGTTGCGGGTCAAGCGCTCTCTGCGGCGGTGCAAACGGTCCCCGTCGACCGCATCTGCCACTCACTGCACAGCTACTTCCTTCGTCCCGGCGATACAAAGAAGTCCATCGTCTACGAAGTCGATCGAATTCGGGACGGTGGCAGCTTCACGACGCGCCGGGTCGTCGCGATTCAGGGCGGGCGGCCCATCTTCAACCTGTCCGCGTCCTTCCAAATCGTAGAGGAGGGGTTCGAGCACCAGGCGGAAATGCCCGCGGTTCCTCCTCCAGAAGATCTCAAATCCGAGCTGGAGCTGGCCCAAGAAATCGCCGATCTCATACCTCCGCCACTCAAAGACATGGCGCTCGGTGAGCGACCTATCGAGATCCGACCGGTGAAGCCCTACAACGTACTCCGGCCTCGGGCGCGGGAGCCGATCAATCGCGTATGGTATCGAACCGCCGGAGCTCTTCCGGACCAGCCAGCGCTTCACCAATACATGCTCGCCTACGCGTCTGACTTTCAGTTCCTTGGCACCTCGCTTCAGCCGCACGGCGAGACCTGGCTGCGTCCGGGAATGCAGGTCGCGAGTCTCGACCATGCGATGTGGTTCCATCGACCCTTTCGTCTCGACGACTGGCTGCTCTACAGCATCGAGAGTCCTTCCGCGAGCGGGGCTCGGGGGTTCGTACGAGGACAATTCTTCAATCGCGACGGAGTGCTCGTCGCGTCAGCGACGCAAGAAGGTCTGATTCGGAGGCGGGACTGACATGGCGTCCGGAGAGAGTGCGCTTTGACTGAGGTCCGAAAACCGGTCGGCGTGCCGCGTACGCTCGCGACGGTGGCCCTGCTCGTCGTCGTGGTCGCTGGCATTCGTGCCGCCGCTCCCGTCCTGCAGCCGGTTCTGATCGCGTTGTTCCTGGCCATCGGGACCTCACCGGTCTTGGGTTGGTGCGCCCGACACATGCCTCGTTCGCTCGCGATAGCTGTCGCCATCGCCCTGAACGTTCTCCTGGTCGCGATTCTCTTCTTCGCGGTGGGGACATCCTTTTCCCAGTTGGGTGCGGTCGTGCCGAAGTACTCCGCCAGGCTCAATGAGATTCAAACGGAAAGCCTCGAAGCGCTCGCGGACTGGGGGATCGAGGTCGAGCCAATGGACTCGGCCTTGGCGCTTCAGGATCTCTTAGGGTACGGCACCTTCGCCGCGGGGCGAGTGATCGCCATCGGTACGCTCACGCTCCTGGTCATTCTGATCGTGGCGTTCATCTTCGTGGAGAGCGCTGGGTTTCAGGAGCGCTATGGCTGGATTCGTCGTGGCCGTAGAGACGACGATCTCGTAGTGGCCGCATACCATGACATTCAGATCTACCTCGGGCTCAAGACCGCGATCAGCGCGGGTACCGGTTTAGCGGCGTTCCTATTGTGCACGGTGGTGGGCGTGCCCCTGGCCGTGTTCTGGGGAACGCTCGCCTTTCTGCTCAACTTCATCCCCTTCGTGGGCTCCTTCATCGCGGCGATTCCGCCCGTGACCTTATCCGTGCTCGACGCGGGCTACATGCCGGCGACGGTCCTCGCCGTCGGCTACCTCGCCATCAACGTGACGTTTGCCAACATCGTCGAGCCTCGGGTCTTCGGCAAAGCGGTCAAGCTCTCGCCTTTGGCGATCTTGGTCGGCGTGCTGTTCTGGGGCTGGGTCCTCGGGCCGGTGGGCGCGCTCATCGCCGTGCCGGTGATCACGAGTGCGAAGCTCGCCCTGCAGCGCAATCGCGAGTGGCGTTGGATCGCGGTTTTGATATCGGCCGGGGTCCCGGAGGAGGCGCGCAAGTGAAGCCCAAGCACGTCGTGATCCTCGCGGCGGTGCTCGCGGGTTTGGTCCTCTGGCTGGCGTTCCGAACGCGTCAGGTGGACCGGACGGAGCCGCCGAGCTCGACCGTCGAGCGCGAGGTGGAGGAGTCGCCCCCCGTTCGCGAACTGTTTCGAGAGCGTGGCCCCCGCGACGAGCGCCCGGCAGCGCGGCCGATCCCGGCCGAGAGCGAGGAGGCCTCGGGCTCGCTTTCCGGTCGCGTTCTGGACCGGGTGACGCGTGCGCCCGTGCCGGGCGCAGAGATTGTCTTCGAGCTCGAGGGGGGCGCGATCACCGAGCTTTCCGGGGCCGATGGCCGCTTTCGTCTCACGACCGCGGAGCCGGGCGTCTATCGTCTCGCTCGCTTGGATGCGAAAGGCTACCTCCCCTACGCGCCGCAGTGGGGGCAGAGCCCGGTGCTGTTCTCCTCGAGGCCCGGCGCGAGTCTTTCGGGCGTCGAGCTCTTCCTCACGCCCGAGGAGCTCTACACCGTTCGCGTGCTCGACGAGACTCGGCAACCGGTGCAGGGCGCGCGGGTGACCGTTCTGCCGGAGCTCACGAATGCGACCGCATACGAGGAACGCGCTTACCGGACGGACCGGGAGGGCGTGGTGCAGCTCGCGGCGCCCGATTGGTCAACCGTTCGCGCGCTAGCGGAAGACGGGCTCGAGGGCTCCGGCCAGGTCGACGTCAAAGCACAAGCGCAGCGCGCGCTGCGTATTACGGTCACCGCACCGGAGGGGCGCTTGGGGTCGATCTCCGGCTCGGTCGTGCTTCCCGATGGGTCGCCGGCCTCTGAGGCAGCGGTGAGGGTTCTTTCGCCACCGTCGCGAGGTGAGGTGATCGTCCGCTGTGACGCAGACGGCGCTTTCACACTCCGACGACTTCCGCCGGGGAGCTATGACGTGCAGGCTCAACTTCGCGGCTACGCCCCTGCGCTCGAGTCCGCGGTGAGTCCCGGAAGCGACGTCCTGCGGCTCGAGCTGGGTGAGGGCTTGACGCTCAGTGGGATCGTTCGCACGGAGTCTGGGGAAGAGGTCCCCGCGTTCAACGTGTGGCTCGGATTCCGCCGTGGGCCGATCGCGGTCGTGCCCGCCCGCGCCGAAGCTTTTTTCGATCCGGAGGGCCGATTTGCATTTCAGGGGCTCGTGCCAGGGGCCTACCAGGTGGTCGTGAACGCTTTCGGTCATGCGCCCGCCGCGTTGCACAACGTAGCCTTGGAGGAGCGAGACGCCGAGGTCGAGCTGATCCTCGACGAAGGTGGCGCGATCGAGGGCCGCATCGTAGATGCGGAGAGTGCGCAGGGGATTCGCGGGGCGGAGATCACCCTAGAGACGTCGCTCAACGACGGGCCATCGGTCGCTGGTGCATTGCTCGAGACGCTCAGTGGTGCAGACGGCATGTTTCGGCTCGAGAACGTGAATCCAGGTGCGCGTGGGATCCGCGTGCGCGCGGACGAGCACCACACCCAGGTGCGGCGCGGAATCATGGTGCCGCCGGGCGGTGTCGTCCCTCTCGAGATCGAGCTGTCTCCGGTTGCACCCGGCGAGGAGCAGGGCTTTGAGATCGTCGGAATCGGCGCGAGCCTGGGCCCTCGCGACGACGCCCTCTGGATCGCAGGTGCGGTGCCGGGCTCCGGGGCGGAGGAGGCGGGATTGATCCGTGGCGACCGCGTCCTCGCCGTCGATGGCACGCCCGTGGTCGACCTTGGCTTCGAGGGGGCCTTGCAGCGGATCTCGGGGCCTGTGGACACGGAGGTCATCCTCCGGGTGCGCCGCGGCGACGCGGAGCCCTTTGACCTCCCCGTGACTCGCAAGAAGCTCAGACTCTAGCTCCGCTCCCTATTTCTCGAAGGTCTATGCAACCAAGAGCGTTCCGCGGCGGTGAAGGGATGGAACTCCTATTCATCCCCCGGCAACGTAAATGTGCGTAGCGATCGCTCGAAAGAACGCGTGTACGGCCGCAGGAGAGGCTCCAGCCAATACCTCGACGGAGTAATCGAAATCCAAGACGCTGTGAATCGCCTTCGAGAGGGCACCGCTTCGCCTCCTCGATTGGTCGCTGAAGCACGCCGAGCTTTTTCGCTGGAGCCCCTGAGCCTGGTCACTAGGGGGCACAACCCTCACCCGTGGTTCGTGGGCCGTTTTTCAGGCGCACTCATTGCGCGCGAAACGGCACTTCGATGACGCCCAAGTCGACGATGTGGGCGGCGTACGTTCCACTCTCGGCGCGGTTGGCCCGATAAACGTCGAGGTTGATCAGGATCCGTGACTCGTTCGGGCGGCCGTCGGGTCCCTCAGGATGCCCGAGAGCGGTCACCACTACGTCGGTTCCACCGTAGGCCTGTGCGTAGCCCATGTCACCTCCGGAGCCCAGGAACCCGCTCGGGCCGCTGTAGGCCGAGTTGTCTACCTCCAACGCATGAAGATGAAAGCTCGCGAGCCCGCCGTTCAAGAACTGATAATCCAAGCTGTCATAGGCACCATCGTGGTTTGAATAGGACTCCGTCTCGTCAAAGCTGAGTCGTCCGCCGCGCCAGTGCAGCAGCCCGCCGCGTTCCGTACTCTTGTCGGCAATGTCACTCGAAACGATGGCCCCGAGCTGCTCCTGCACCTCCGTCTGCTCCATCGCTCGCCCGACCATCAACGCTCGAATGAGGTGCAGCGTCGAAAGCTCGCCCACCGGAGTGCGCTCGGTGTATTGGGCGCGGTAGTCCGCGAGCTGCCGCTCGAGCTCCGCGGTATCGATTCCGTGCTGCCGGTAAGCTGCAATCTGATTCTCGAGCGTCGTGATGCGATCGGGCCTCCCGCGCTCGCGTGGCGTTCGACGCTGGAGAATGTCCTGCACCTCCGCTTCGAGCCGCGCCCGGTCCGAGAAGAGCCCGCGCAGCTCCGAGTCGTCGTGAATCCGGGAGAGCAGAATGAGGTCATTCGCGACGACTCGCTCACCTCGCTCTTTCAGAGTGGTCGCCATCGTCTCGAAAACCCTAGGGTCGAAATCCAGGCTCAATTTCGCAAGGGGTAGAAGTGTCGCAGGGTCGAGGTCGGTCACCCCGAAGCGCCCCCGCACGTAACTCAGTGTCTGACCAAACTCTGGGGACCTGAGCGCGTTCCTCAACTCAGGGGTGCGCGACATGCTTTGGTAGAGCTCAGCAAGCTCCTGTACCGCAAAGAGGTCGAGCGTGCCCGCGTAGAAACGATCGCGGATCGACTGTTGAAAATCACCGAAGTCTGGATCGGCTAGGCTCTGCATCACCGCCGGTTGATCGACGAATTGTTCGGCGACGACCTGGACCACCTTCCAGCGCATCGGGTAACCGAGCTGACGCAGCGCATCGAGCGCGACGAGACTCTCCTCGGGAGCGCGTTCGATCACGCGACTCAATCCGATCACAGTATCTGGCCGCGCCTCTGCCCCCGACCGTTCGATCAGCGCGGCCAATCGCTCAAAGCGGTCCCGGAATCCGGGGTCGCGCAATTCGCCGAGCGTCTTCTCCACGTCGAGATCGCGATCGAAGACGATTCGGCTCACGGTGCCTGAATCGGTGAGTCCGTAGGTGCCGAGCGCATCGACGAGCTCGTCCATCAGCGGATGGTCGAGTGGGCCTTCTACTGCCCGCTCCAGATCGAGGGTCCAGATCGCGTCCTGGCCGGCGATTCGCGTTTCGACGTCGATCTGCATTTGCATCAACCGGCGCGTCTGCGGGTTCATCAAGCGCTCGTGATGCTCGACGAGTCTCGGTGAGGTGCTGATGACGTCGTCCGGGCGGATCGGAACGAACTCCTCCTGCTTCTCAGAGGCGGTGCCGACGTAACTCGCAAGCGGGTAGGCGTCACGAATCTCGTTGAACCGGCGGGCGTTCTCCTCGTCGAGCCAGAAGGCCGGTTGTTGGCCCATGACCGCGTTGGAGAGTGCCTCCAGTGGAACCGGATCGATTCGCCAATGTGAACGCAGCGCTTCGTGAATCTGCTCCGCGCGCCCATCTGCAATGCGCGTACGAAACTCGCGCAGTCGAGCCGTATCGCTCGCCCAGCCAAAGACGTCCCGGTTCAAACCTTGGCCGCGTTCGTAGTCGTCGACGATGACCGGGAGGCCTGCCCGCTCGAGGTCATTCAGAACCGCGAGCATCTCAGGAGCGTCTTCACCGGCGAGAATGGGGGCACGGGCGCCGAGCGCCGCGAGTCGCCCGTTGAGTTGGTCGAGTGCATGCCGGTGCGGGTAGGAGGGGAGTAGCGCGAGCTGAATGTCACTGATTCTTCCCTCGTCGACCAAACGGGCCACGTCTGGATAGCGGTCCACCATGGAACGAACCCACGGCTCGAAATCCGGGTCGTTCAGGTACTCGATGACCGGGGTTCGCATGTAGCTGAGGTCCATCGATCCGAGGTCATGGCCGAAAATTTCGAGGAAGCGATCGACCTCTCCGGGGGAGACTCCAGAAGAAACCACCGGCTGCAAGAGCTCTTCGTGAAGCGATGATAATCCGACGAGATCCGAGACGCGATCGACATCGCGAACACGATCCGGATAATTGTCGCGGAGGTAATGATAGACTCTCAATGTCTCGCGGCTCAAAAGAGAATTGCGCTCTTCCGGACGCAGCTCCGCGAGACTTCGCAGGTCCCAGGGACCGCGGCTCTCCACTCCGTATTGACGCTGGAGCTGTTCCAGGGTCTCGGCGGTCAGGGCCACGTTCGCCTCGAAAGCAGCGCGCTTTCGCGGGTCACCCATCACCTGTTCCACCGTCGAGTTACGCTCCGGGAAGAATGTGTCGATCAGGTTGAAGGAGCCCGTGTGCTCGATGGCGCTCGCAGGCAGACGCGCGAGCAGGATTCCCCAGGCCTCCCGGTGTGACTCCGAGCGGAAGACTTCCAAGCGGCTCGGGTTCAGATAGAGCCGGGCGGTTGTCACCAAGTTTTCGCTGGGCGAAAGACCGAGCGAGCGAAGATCCCGGTGAAAATCGCGAAACTCCGGGGTCGAGAGCGCGTGAACGATCCTCTGTCGGGAGAGGGGATCGAGCTGGAAGATCTGATAGGCCTCGTAGGTGGGACGCGACGGCGGTTGCTCGGACGTCACCTCGTCAACCAGAGATTGGACCGCCGCGAAACCTGAATCACTCGAAGCCTCGGCGAACCGGGCAAGACTCAGGTGGACCATGGTGTCGGAGCCCCGCTCGGGTTGGCTCGCGACGTAGTCCAGCAATAGACCGCGAATCGTCTCCGGTGCGGCGCGCTCGAGGGCATCGCGAAATTGCTCCTCGCTCACCTCGGCATGCCGCGCGACGTACCACTCGTGTACGAAGCCGGTCGTGGGCTTCAAACGTCCGTCCGGGCGCCAATCCAAGATCGACACGATTTCGGGTCCCGACATGGCGTCGAGCGAGCTTGGCCAAGGAAGGTCGCTGGAGGCGTCTCGGCGCTCGAATTGAAGTCGAGGAGGGCCTCCCAAGTCGGGCAGGGCGCGACGGTCTGACGAGGGGGGAGAGAGCGTAGGGTCCGATCGGAGATTGGGTCGGGCCTGACCGCCGGTGCGCTCGACCTCATCCTGCGGGATCTCGCCCTTGCCGTCGACCTTCGCATCGCCATCCGCGGACGGTCGAGGCTCAGGAAGTGCCACCCCTTGAAACGGCGCAGAGCCTGCAGTCTCTCCTATACCCGCCATAGTAGCCGAGGCTACACCCTTGGGTGGCGCTACGAAAGGCATCTGTGCGATCCGTCGCCGACGATGGGCCGACCGAGGCCGAGCAATATGGTAAAAACTCGCCCGGCGTGAATGGGCACGAGTCGAAAAGGGTTTCAGATAGAGTCTCGTTCGTTAGGATAGGACCATGCACGCGTTGATCGCCCTTGGGCTTTTCGTCGGGGCTCTCGCTGAGGAGCGAATCTTGGTGATGGGATGGTCCGTGGGCACGGGTGTAGAGCTTCCGCACGCTCTCCTGGATGAGGTGCTCGACCACTCCGTCCGCCGCCACTCAGGCGCCGCGACAGTCACGAGCCTGCGGGACGTTGGGGCACTGCTGGATCTGGAACAAGCGAAGGACCTCGTCGGGTGCGATGACGTGACGTGTACGGCGGAGATCGGCCTCGCTCTCGACGCGGATCGGATCGTGATGGGAGCGATCGGGCGCATCGGAGGCCGTACCCATCTCGCGCTGAAGATCGTAGAATCGCGGAGCGCGAAAGTCGTGCATCGCATCAACGCGAGCACCCGAGACGAGTCCATGCTCCCGCGCCTGATCGGCCGGGCTGTCGCCTGGCTCCTCGTGGGCGACGACGCTCGCGCGGGAGCTTCCGCCCTGAGGGGCCCGGACTTGATCGATCGTCACGAGATCCAGCGAGGCCGGGTCACGCAGCGTTGGGTGACCATCAAACCCGAGCCCCCGGTGCCCTTCCGCGTCGGATGGTGAGCGGCGGCGCGCTTCCGCTCGCCAGGTCTACCTTCGCCGGTGCCGAAAGACGCGCTCAGACGCGAAGGGCTTGGGCGTGGTAGGCGATGTGCTCGCCGATGAAGCTGCTGATGAAGTAGTAGCTGTGGTCGTAGCCGTCGCGGCGGTTGAGCGTGAGCGGGTGGTTCGCGGCCTCGCACGCGGATTCGAGATTCTCGGGCTGGAGCTGTGCTTCGAGAAATTGATCCGCCATGCCTTGCTCCACGAGCAGCGGCAGCTTCTCCGAGGCCTGGGCCACGAGCTCACAGGCATCCCACCCTTTCCAGGCGTCTCGATTGTCACCGAGGTAGGCGCCGAACGCTTTTTCGCCCCAAGGCACGCGTGTGGGGGAAACGATGGGCGCGAAGGCGGAAACGCTGCGGTAGCGACCCGGGTTCTTGAGCGCGACCACCAGCGCACCGTGGCCCCCCATCGAATGACCGAACACGGACCTCACTCACGGGAAGCGCCGCCTCGATGAGCGCCGGTAGCTCCTGCGATACGTAGTCGAACATGCGGTAGTGCTCGGACCATGGTTCCTGAGTCGCGTCGAGATAAAACCCCGCCCCTTGCCCGAGGTCGTAGGCGTCGTCGTTTGCGACGTTTTCGCCTCGCGGGCTCGTGTCGGGCCCGATCAGGACCACCCGATGCTCTTCCGCGTAGCGCTGCGCTCCAGCTTTGGTGATGAAGTTCTGCTCCGTGCAGGTTAGCCCGCTCAACCAATAGAGGACCGGCAGCCTCTCGTCGCTCGCCGCCGAGGGGAGAAAGACCGAAAAACGCATCTCGCACTTCAGCACGTCCGAGCTGTGCGCGTAAACGTGCTGGCGTCCGCCGAAGCAGGCGCTGTCTTCGAGCTGTTTCATTGCGAGACCTCGCGACTAGAAATGAATGACCGAGCGGATGGAGGCGCCCTCGTGCATCAAATCGAAGGCCTCGTTGATCTTCTCGAGCGGCAGGTTGTGAGTGATGAAGGCGTCCAGATCGATCTCGCCCTTCATCGCATCTTCGACCATGCCCGGAAGCTCGCTGCGGCCCTTCACGCCACCAAATGCCGAGCCCCGCCAAACACGGCCGGTGACCAGCTGGAATGGGCGCGTCGAGATTTCCTGCCCCGCTCCGGCCACTCCGATGATCACACTCTCGCCCCATCCTTTGTGACAGCACTCGAGGGCCGAGCGCATCACGTCGACGTTACCGATGCACTCGAAGCTGTATTCAACCCCGCCGTCGGTCATCTCGACGATCACCTCTTGAATCGGCTTGTCGAAGTCCTTGGGGTTGATGCACTCCGTGGCTCCGAGCGTCTTGGCGAGCGCGAACTTCGACGGGTTGATGTCAATCCCGATGATGCGACCGGCGCCGGCCTTCTTCGAGCCCATCACGACCGCGAGGCCGATCCCGCCGAGCCCGAAGACCGCAACGTTGTCGCCCGGCCCGACCTTCACCGTGTTCTTCGTGGCGCCCAGGCCGGTGGTCACGCCGCAGCCCAGGAGGCACACTTTCTCCGTTGGCGCCTCCGGGTTCACCTTGGCGACTGAGACCTCGGCGCACACCGTGAACTCGGAGAATGTGCTCGTTCCCATGTAGTGGAAGAGCGGCTTGCCGTCGTAGCTGAAGCGGCTCGTCCCGTCCGGCATCAACCCTTTGCCCTGCGTCGCGCGAACGGATTGACACAAGTTGGTCTTACCCGACGTGCAGAACTTACACTCGCCGCACTCGGCGGTGTACAAGGGAATCACTCGGTCGCCGGGCGCTACGCTCGTAACTCCCGGGCCCACTTCGACCACTTCGCCCGCGCCTTCGTGTCCCAGAATGGCTGGGAAGAGCCCCTCCGGATCGCTGCCACTGAGCGTATAGGCATCCGTATGGCAGACCCCCGTGTGATGGATCTTCACCAAGACCTCACCGGCCTTGGGGCCTTCCACGTCGATTTCGACGATCTCCAGGGGTTTTCCTGCCTCGATTGCGACTGCGGCTCTGCTCTTCATGCCACTCTCCAGGGTGCGACTCCGATGATTCTCGCAAGATAAGCCCTCGATCTGGTCGCGCACGCCGGGTGATCAAAACTCCGCCGAGCCCGGGGTGCGCGGAAAGGGAATCGCATCGCGCACGTTGTCCAGGCCGGTGGCGTACATCACCGTTCGCTCGAACCCGAGGCCAAAACCAGCGTGTGGCACGGTGCCGTAGCGGCGCAGGTCGCGATACCAGCAATAATCCGCCGGATTCAGACCCATCTCGGCGATTCGCGCGTCGAGGACGTCGAGGCGTTCCTCGCGCTGGCTCCCGCCCACGATCTCGCCGATCCCCGGTGCGAGCACATCCATCGCGGCCACGGTCTCCTGATCGTCGTTGAGACGCATGTAGAACGCCTTGATGGTCTTCGGGTAGTTCACCACCGTGACCGGTCCGTTGACGACCTCTTCGGTCAGATAGCGCTCGTGCTCCGATTGTAGGTCGGCGCCAAAACCCACCGGGAACTCGAACTTCTTCTTTGCGCTCTCGAGCTCCCGGATTGCGTCGCGATAGTCCACGCGGGCGAACTTCGCGTCGACGAGTCGTTCCAGGCGCGTGCGTACGCCCTTCTCGACGAAGTCGTCAAAGAAAGCCATGTCGTCGGCTCGCTCTTCGAGGACCGCTTTGAAGATGTACTTGAGCAAATCCTCGGCGAGATTCGCGTTGTCGTCGAGATCAGCAAACGCGATCTCCGGTTCAATCATCCAGAACTCGGCGAGATGGCGCCGGGTGTTCGAGTTCTCTGCTCGGAAGGTGGGCCCGAAGGTATAGACCTTGTCCATCGCGAGGCAATAGGCCTCGACGTTGAGCTGACCACTCACCGTCAGATGCGCCTCGCGACCGAAGAAGTCCTGCGAGAAGTCGATCTCCCCGTCGTCGGTGCGTGGTAGGTTCATGAGATCGAGGATCGACACACGAAACATCTCGCCAGCACCTTCCGCGTCGCTCGCGGTGATGATCGGCGTGTGGATCCAGGCGTACCCACGCTCGTGGAAGAAACGATGGACCGCTTGCGCGAGACAGTTGCGGACGCGCGTCACGGCGCCGATGAGATTCGTTCGGGGCCGAAGGTGCGCGACCTCGCGCAGGTATTCGCGACTGTGGCGCTTGGGCTGCATCGGATAGGTCTCCGGGTCGTCGACCCAGCCGTGCACGGTGAGAGCCTCTACCTGCAGCTCGACGGACTGGCCCTTGCCCTGGGACTCGACGAGCGTACCGCGGGCGGTGAGCGAGCAGCCGGTGCTCAGGTGCTGCACTTCCGCTTCGTAGTTCTCGAGGGTGCTCGGTGCCACGAGTTGCAGGGCGTCAAAGCACGACCCGTCGTGAAGCGCGATGAATGACAACCCCGCCTTCGAGTCCCGGCGTGTTCGCACCCAACCGTGGACCTGGATGGTTTCCCCGACGCTCGCCTTTCCAGCGAGAACGTCGGCGATTCGTTGCGCTGGTTCGAACCCCATTGCGATCTCCTCTCGCGCGCGGTGCGCGGAGAAGAACTAGGTCAGGACTCGGCGCTTCGCAAGCGGCTCAGGAATGGCCGGGGAAACGGTTTCGAGGCCCGCGGTGGTAGCGCGGATCGGAGACGACCGTTTGAATGTCTCTCGCGGCGTTGGCACCGGCCATCAGGCTCAAGACCCCACGAATACCCTGGGCGCGAGCGCTGATTTTGTTTTTCTCCTCGAGGCCCATTTCCGAGAGGGTGGGGCGCTCAAACCCGCCGGTGGTGGGGTCACCGGGAATGAAGATCGTGCCTACGCCATGGTTCCACTGGCCTTCGCGTGGCTCCAGCGCGATGTAGCCACCGAGTCGCTGGGGGAAGTAGTGCAGCTCATTACCCACGCGGGCGACGATGCAGGAGGCGAGAAACGCGCGCCGATGCTCGGGTTCGCTCGCGCCCTGCTCCTTCAGCTTGCGAAGGATTTTCTCGTTGACTGCGGCCTCGCCCCCTTCGGCGAAGCGTTTCGTGTGAATATAGGGGGCGGCCCGGTCGCCGTCGTGCAGAGCGGGCACCACCAAGCCGCTGTCGTCGGCGACGACGATGCCGTCGAAATCTGCGGCGAGCGCTTTCTGACTCGCGATGTGGCGTAGGCTCTTGCCCGTCTCGTCGACGTCGTAGCCCCCGGCGGCGTGCACCACCTCGATGTGCTTCGGCACGAGCGCTTCGATCTCCTTGATTTTCGACCGATTGTTGCTGGCGACACCGATGCGATTGCCGACCGTGCCCTTTGGCTCGGGTGCGTCCGTCACCTGGAGACTGTGGGGATCAACGTTGAGTGTCCCCACGCGGATGAAGTCTCGGCCCACCACGACCGGGACCGAAAGCTCCGTGGCGACTTGGAGGGTCTCCGGATCGGTAGGACGCGGGAGACTCGTTTCCGTGCTCCCTTCGCGCAAACGGACCTGACTCGGGTCCACCGCCAGATGAATGCTGCCCAAACGAATGGCCCGGTCCCCGTAATTCGACGGGCGCGCACCGATGCGATCTACTTCGATCATCTCGTCTCCTCGTGTCTGCTTCGGTATCGGAAGCATCACTCGGTCGTTCGTTACTATTCTGCGACGAAGCTCACTCACCCATGCTCTGAGGGATCACGTAGTGATTTCCGAGCCCCAAGGCCTGCTTGGCGCCGTCGAGGGCCCTACCGGCTTGGGTTGAGGCCTGAGTCGTGTCGTTCAAGATGCGTTGGAAGTTCGCGATCTGGCGCATGCGCAGCACGCGCCGCCTGAGGCGCACTAGGTGACCGCGCCCCTCCGCGTGCTCGCTCTTTAGAAGGTTGTAGCGGTCGATCTGATCCGGACCGGTCTGTCCGTCCTCCGCCCGCTTCTTCAGCTGCTCCGCGTTACGCTCGATTCGATGAAAGGCGGCGGTGAGCTTCATGGTCGCCTCGTTGATCGGACCATGATGCAGGTGCGTATTGTCGTAAGAAGGATGCCGCGTATTCATCGCTCGTGCTCCGAGCTCGCCGACGAGAGGCACGAACCTCCGCATTGACGGTCTCTTCGTTGCTTATCGGCGTCGCGACTTCTCGGGTTTCGTAAATCACTCCACTTGCGTTTGGGACCGGGCTCGCCTGCCGCAGGAAGGCCTGCTCCGAAGCCTGACCGAAGCCGCGGGCGGCAAGCTGGTTCAGGTGTCGCAGTCGTGCTGCACACGACGCGGTGACGAGTTCTGCGTCTACTCCATCACCTGGCGGTGACGTCGCGAAGAGGGCCCGGCGGCGCGGGCTCGCCGATTTGCATCGCCCAGAGCCGTGCGTAGCGGCCCTCCCGTTCGAGAAGCTCGTCGTGCGTGCCCTGCTCCATGACCTGTCCGTCCTCGAGAGCAAATATCATGTCCGCGGAGCGCACCGTAGAGAGGCGGTGGGCGACCGCGATCACCGTACGGCCACGAGCGACGCGCGCCATCGAACGCTGAATGGCCGCTTCCGTCTCGTTGTCGACCGCGGAGGTCGCTTCATCAAGGATCAAAATCGCCGGGTCTTTGAGTATCGCCCGGGCGATCGACAGGCGTTGGCGTTGCCCTCCTGAGAGGGTCGCGCCAAAATCGCCGATCAGCGTGTCGTAGCCGTGGCGTAGACTCTGAATGAAGTCGTGAAGCTCGGCGGCTCTTGCCGCCTCCTCGACCTCTTCCCGGCTCGCATCCGGACGCCCGAGGGCGATGTTGTCATGAACGCTTCCGTGAAACAGAAAGACCTCTTGGCTCACCCAGCCCACGGCGCGTCTGAGCGCATCGATGCGAATCGACGGCAAGGCGCGGTCTCCGATGCGAATGGTTCCCGAGTCCGGTGCGTAGAAGCGCAGGAGCATCTTGACGAGTGTGCTCTTGCCTGAGCCCGTTGAGCCGACGAGTCCCACGAAGCCGCCGCCCGGGATCACGAGCGAGACGTGGTCGAGCGCCTGTGTCTCACCGTCATAGCTGAAGGAGACGTCATTCACGACGATGTCGCGGTGAAGGTCGTCGGCTGAGATCGGGTCGCCTTCATCTACGGCCTCCCGTTCGAGGGTGAGCAGACCGAGGACGCGATCGGCCGAGGCCATGCTTCTTTGGTAGAGGTCTACGGTCTCTCCGAGACGGGTGAAGGGCCACAGCAATCGCTGCGTGAGGAATACCAAGACGCTGTAGGCCCCTACGGCGAGATCGCCATCGAGAGTCTTGAATCCGCCATAGACGAGGGTGACCACGAAGCCCGCGAGAATCGCCATGCGGATCAGCGGAACGAAGGCGGAGGAGAGACGAATGGCCCGGCGATTGGTCGTCTCGTAGCCGCGGCTGTCCGTCTCCAGTGCCGCGAGCGCTCGCTCTTGCGCGGTGTAGGACTTGATGGTGGCTACGCCGTGGAGCTGCGACGTCAGGCGTGCTCCGAGACGGCCGGCGCTCTCACGGACGGCGCCGTAGCGCTCGGCGAGGCCGCGTTGAAACCAGAGCGCCAGCACGATGATCACCGGGATCGGAAGCATCGCGAAGGCTGCGACCGCAGGCGACAGAATGAAGAACACCACGCTGACCGCGAGCGTGCTCGTCACCACGTGAATGATCGCAACGAGACCGTTGTTGAGGAAGCGCTCGAGCTGATTGACGTCCTCGGTGAGAATGGTCTGGATCTCGCCCTGTCGTCGACTCTCCAGGGCGCTCACCCGCAGGTGCTGCACATGATTGTAAACGTCGGAGCGGGCCTTGTTTTGGAGCGCCTGCGCGAGGTTTCGCCATTCGATCTCGTAGAGGTACTGAAACAGCGATTCGCCACCCCAGATGAGCACGGTGAGTATGCCCAGCACGACGAGCTGCTGTTCGAGGGACGCCACCCCGAGCTCGGCAAGGAAGCTCTCTTCGCGCTGAACCACAACGTCGACGGCCACGCCGATCAGGATCTCCGGCGCGATGTCGAAGAGCTTGTTGACGATCGCGTAGACCGTGCCGAGAAGATAGCGGCCGCGCCATTGGCGCGAGTAGGCGAGCAATCGTCGAAGGGAAGACATGGGGGGTAGGTAGCGACGTCCCCCGCGGCCGGCAAGCCCTCTCAGGGGTTCGCTACGGTCGGCACAGCCTGTGCCTCACCCCAAAGACTGTGGTGCACCACATCGGTGGCGGGGCTGTCGGTCGCACGGACGCGGATTTCCAGGTCCGAGCGGACGTCGAAGCCGATTCCCTGCGGGACGGTCGGGTCCGGGTTGAGCGGCGTAATCGAGTCCCACACCACGACGTGGCTGCGGCGCTCTGGCGAGCTCAGCACGTCTTCCATCTCACCCTGGACGATGTTGGCTCGGCGCCAGATGTCGTCGCTGCCGCGGCGGAATTGGATCTCGAGGGTCACCGGATCCGAGGACGAATCGGAGATCTCGAGCTCGATCGGAACGAAACGGGAGAGTGTGCTGTTGACGAAGGACACCACCCGGGCGACCGGCGTTTCGTTGCCGAGGGCGAAGGTGGGAGTGCTCACCCACGGGCTCTCGAGGCCAGTTTCGTCCACCGCGCGAACCCGCAGGCACATGGCCGGTATGAAAGCGACGACGTCCGTGAGCGCTCCGTCCCCGATCGTGTCGACCTGTGCCGAGACCAACTCCTGCACGTCCGCGTCCGCATCCTCGATCGCGCGCCAGACGATCGGCTCCACCTGCACCGATGGCTCGTCGACGACCCAGGGCTGCGAGTCGCTGAGCGTGCCCGGCCACCAATCCCCCCCACCGCTCGCATCGGCGCTGTTGTTTTGGCAATCACCGAGCGCGTACTCGAGCTCGAGCGTCACTACCTCTGGGTCCTCGAAGCTCGCGTTCAGATCCAAGAGACCCAAGTCAAACGGGACGTTCGTAAAGTAGCGCTGCTCAGTGTCGAATCTTTCCACGGAGGTGACCGGAGCGGTTTCGGGAACGACCTGCTCAATCTCGCGCTCGGAGCAGGTCCCGCCCGCTTCGATGCAGACCCAGCCGAGCGGGCACTCGAGGTCGTTGCTGCACTGGATCGCCGCATTCGAATTCAAGGCTACTTCCGAGCCACAACCCGCGGTCATTGCCGCCAGCCAAACCATCCAACGCTTCATTCCGGTTCCTCTCCCGTTACAGATAGTTGGGCGAGCAGTGCTTAGGATGTGCGCACCATCACGTGAATCAACCGGCGTGTGGAGAAAACGTTGTGGTGTGACTCACCCCCACATGTTGCGGAGTTGGTGACACTCAATCGTCGAGGAGGATCTCCGGCCGTTTCCGGTCGACGCGGAGCTCGAGGAGCTCCGGGCGAGCGTAGTGCCCCGCTGGGTCGAAATTCTGACGTTCCCGGCGAACCGACAAGAGATCGAGCTCCGCGTAGAAGATGCCCTCGACGCCCACCTGCGGCTCGAGAAGCCATTCACCGTCGGGACCGGCGATGCAGGAACCGCCGTTTTGCAGGAGCTCGTCTTCGTCGCCGATGAAGGCCTCACGATGCGGAAAATCGGCGGGAACGCCCGCCGCGCGATAGAGCGCACTCGCGGAGAGCACGAAGCTTCGCCCTTCACGGGCGATGAACCGTGTGATCTGAGAGGTGAGCCTGTCGCTTCCAGGCCAGATCGCCACGTGGAGCGTCTCGCCCTGGGCGTAGAGGGCGGCGCGTGGAAGCGGCATCCAATTCTCCCAACAGTTCAGTACCCCCACCGTGTGCTCGCCCAGGGGCCAGGTTCGCAGACCCTGCGCGTCTCCGGGGGTCCAGGCGAGCCGCTCCTCGTAGGTGGGGACGAGCTTGCGGTGTGCGGCGACCACCCGCCCCTCGGGCGCGATCGAGACCGCTGTCGCAAATAGCGATTGACCGCGCCGCGCGGAGCGCTCGGCGATCCCGATGACCACGGCGATGCTGCGTTCCGCCGCGAGCGCGACGAGCGGCTCGAGCTCACCGGCCTCGAGGTCGACGGCGGCGGCGACGTAGCGCGCGTGAATGTCCTTTTGTCGATCTGAATTGAATCGGGCCGCGTCGGAGCGGTCGAGCCAGAGCGGGTAGCCTGGGAGAAAGGTCTCGCCAAAGGCGACGAGCGCGGCGCCTTCATCGGCGGCCTCTCGTGTCGCGCTCAAGGCGAGCTCGAGGGTAGCGGCACGGTCGAGGAGCACCGGATTCTTCTGTGCGATCGCGACTTTCATCGTTGCAGTTGCAGCCCTGTCGTGAGGCGAGCTCTATTCCTTGAGCCAGCTGTCGAGGCCGTGGATCGGAACGGGGAACTCGAGCCCGATCCCGCGTTCCTGATGATGCACGCTGAAGCCGATCCAACGCACGATCCCTTCCAGGGTGAGCGGGGCCACGACGCGCGCGACCTCATCGGGCATGCGGAGCGTCACGTGATCCCCCTCGCCAAAGCGGTAGAGCTCGCGCCGCCCGCAGCTCATGAACGCCCCCCGTCGGCTAACGTCTAGCACCCGCGCGAGGACCGTGACTTCATCATCGTCCACCACGCATTGCATCGACCAATTGACCAGGAGGCGTCGCTCGCCCCGTCGCCAGCCGTCGTTGTTGGCAAACGAGGGAGGCCGCGCCGCCCCGGGGAGGAGCGAGAGGAGGAGCGGCTCGATCTCGAAGAGCCCCCGCATCTTCTTGGCGCGCTCAGTGATCGAGCCTCCGAGTCGGTCCATCGCCTCGCGCAGAAGCGTTTTCGGTCGGTCTGGTCCCTCGATGACGAGCTCGCGGCGGAGGCGGAGGCACACGAGGCGGCGATAGCGAGGTTCGTCCGAGAGGGCGGCACCGATCAGCTCGGCGGCCTGCACCGGGCGCCCCGCGAGCTCCTGCAAATCGGTGGGAGGGGGCCCGTCGACCGCTTCTGGTTCATCCGCCATACGCTCCTTCAGAATAGCGGAATCAGCGACCGGCGCCGAGAAAAGGAACGCTCAGGCGAGCTCACGCAGATGGTCGCCGAGCTCGACGACATAGATTTGCCGGCGCCCCCCATGGGCCGAGTCGAAACAGATCCTGCGGCCATCCGGCGAAAAACGCGGGTGTAGGTCGCAACGGGTCTCGCCGAACTTGAGGGTCCCTGCGATCGGGAAGGAGCCGAGGTCGAAGCGCCGCCCGGACGGCAGGTGGACGAGGTAGAGCTCCTGCCGCATCCGGCTCGGCTTGGGATAGGTGTCGTTCACCATCCATCTCGGCTCGAGGTCGCCCTTGAGAGTCAGGTAGCTGTGGTGGCCGTTTTCTTCGAAGCCGGGAAGTCGTGCAGCGTGACCGCTCTCGATTGCGAGCGAATAGAGGCCCGCGGGATGCCCCCGTGGTCGCGTCCAGGCGACGATGTGCCCGGGATCGCGCCAGGCGAAGTGCGAGGTGTGTCCGGAGTCGTCGATCACCCGCAGTCGTGAGCCGTCCATGTCACCGACGATCAGCCGCGAGCCAAATCCTGCGATCGCCCGGTAGGGACGCGGGGTCCAGAGGTTTCGCCGCCAGCGGTGGATCAACGCGAAGTGGCGGCCATCGGGACTGAAAGAGAGGTGATTCACGTAGTGCCAGCACGCGCGCGCGCGCGGGTCGGGCTCGAGCTGTTCGAGTGCCGCGATGGAGACGAGGAGATGCTGCTCGCCGCTGTCGAGATCGATCCTGCTGATACCCGCGTCCGAGGGTGCGAGCTCACGGGGCCGATGCACGTGGAGGGCGGAGCAGCCATAGCCGGGCCGCATCCACTCGAGCCGATCGAGATCGCAACTGAGGGCCACCTTCCCGTCCCGGCTCACCGCGTAGAAGCTGCTTTTCAGCACGCGCTCCCGACCCGAGCGCAGGTCGAAGATACGGGTGATCCGGTCATCGCCGACCCGGTCGTTCCACAGGACCTGGTCGCGATGCTGCGGGCGCCACTGTAGCAGGCATGCTTGCTGCCAGCCCCAAGAGCGACTGGTGCCGATCGGCGTGAAGCGGTCGTCGTTCTCCAAGTCGATGACACCCACTTCCACCGCATCTGAAGGAGTGGGAGCCCGCCATTCAAAGTCCGAGGCGCACGCGAGCGCCCGAGTGCCTGACGCGTCGAACGCGGCGATGTCGTAGTAGCCAAACCAGTGGGCGCGAGCGTCGCTCGTCACCTGGCGGACGGGCACCTCGAGAACTGAGCGGCTGGTGATCCCTGGGTCGCGCTGACGCGCCCTGATGCGCTCGAGCGCGACTTCCCCGATCCTATTCATGGCGCAGGACTATGCGCGATAGGAGCTAAACGTTCAACGTTTACAATGTTTGTAGAAACCGAATGATCGCCGCCTTTTCGCTCGAAGAGAGCACGTCGACTTCGTGAAGATGGGAGCCGCGGCCATATTCGTTGATCAACAGGGATGCGACGGCCGGGTTACCGCTGACGAGCGACCCGTCCGAAAACCACATGAGCGGGCTATCATTGGAGCTGTGGGTGGGCAACCGCCGGCGCGGGCGGGCAAGGCGGAATAGGGCTCAGGCGCGCTGTTCGAGCGCTTCCTCCGGCTCCGCGCGCTGCCACTTGCCGGCGAGACCCTGGAAGCAGGGTCGGCGCCAGTCTTCCATGGGCATGACCTGCACCATCGCTTCACGCAGGAAGTCTCGAATCTCGTCCGACATCCGGTAGATCCCCGGTTTGTCTCGTTTGACCGCCTGAAGGCTCAGCGCCTGAATCGAGCTCAGGATGAACTGCACATACTCCGGCGGGATACCGGTGCTCATGTTGATCACGAAGCCACCGCGAAGAACCAGGATTTTGCTGCCGTAGCCGTTGGTCACCAGCCGGTGGCGATAGCCCGACGCCTCGCCACCCGCGCCAGTTTCGATCACGAGTCCACGAAAACCGGCTTTCCACTCGGCGCGATGCGTTTCGACCTCGGGGACTGCGTGCTCGAAGTTCTCGTTGCCGACGGGAAAACGCTCCTCGAACTTCGTGTTGTGTACGACGATCGACGCGTTCGCCCCCGCCTTGCCGTCGAAGGGATCGAGGTCCTGGAGTTGGTTCACGAGGATTTTACCGTGCGCGACCGCCTCTTCGACCGACTCGACGACGCGAAATCCCTGCGCTTTGGCCCGTTCGCGCTCGGCGGGGTCCGGGTCGAAGACCACGATGTCCTCGGGTCGAAAATCCGCCTGTCGAAGTAGGGCGATCGCCTCCACGCCGCGCGCGTCGAATCCGGTGACACTCGCGGTCTTTTTCATTCCGAAGCGGGCGTGGACCGCGAGCGCTTGCGCGACGAAACGTTCGGTTTGACCTTCGCTCTTGATCTCGTCGGAGCTGAGTCGACGGTAGCGCGTGCCCTGGGGGGTGTCTGTGATCGACGTTTGTCCGCGAACCTCCATGTGCTGCATGCCGGTTGGCTCGCGGCCGCTCGCCGCGTTGACGACGACCGTCCCCTCGCTGATCTCGTTGTAGTCCGACGGGACCAGCACCTCGCCCGCGGCGCAGATGAAGAGCGCGCTCGATGCATTGAGTGTCTCGTCGCGGCTAGGGGTCTGAAACCCGAGGGAGGCGGCGAGCTTCATCTTGTCCGGGTCGATGTCGTAGACCCGAATGTCTCTTGGCTCGAAGCCCTGGCGTAGGAGCGATTGAATCGTCGCCTGGCCAACGTCACCGAACCCGAATACGCCGATCGATTTTCCGAGGGTCAGGCGGGGATGCGCCTCCTGCAGATTGCCAAGCGTTTCGCTCACCACTGCTTCGCCGATCATGGGCGACTCGAACTCACTCTTGAACGACGAGCGGCCGTAGTCCTCGACCGAGCACAGGAGGTTTTCTTCCCCAATTCTCTCTCTTATGCGATCGATGCCACTGTCTGTCTGCTCCACGGCGTGGCAGAGGTGGGCGAATCGCCGAAGGTGCTCGTGTTCGTGGAGTGCCGTGACGAGAAACCCCCCGTCGTCCAAGAGGAGAAACTTCTGATCGCAGCTCTTCGGGTCACAGCCCTCGAAGAGCTGTTCGAGGATCGCGACCGCTCGCTGCTCCTCCATCGTCGTATCGCGGGTGTAGAGGAACTTGTGTACGAGCTCGCGGTCTACGCGCCACGCATCGGCCAGGAGCTGGGCGATGACCACCGGATCCTTCGAGTAGCCTTTGCCTCCCACGACGTGATCCTCCCGACGCACGCCATTGGCCTCGAGCTCTTCGTAGAGGGCCGGAGTCGTCCAGAACAGGTGGCCCATGGAAGCGACCTTCACGCCTTTGAGGGCCTCGGGACCCCCGAGACGCTCGGTGACCATTGGCAGCATGGGCATGCGGTCCGCACCCCAGTAGCCTCGGTCTAAGGGAGCGAGGTGATGCAACAGCTCACCTTCCGCTTCCGTCATGCGGGCCATGGCCCGGTGGCTCTTGTCGAGCTTGCCCGCGTGTTTGGCGGCGGCCACCGACTCCAAGAGGTCCCCCACGGACTGGCTCAGGGAGGTCGTGAAGTTGACTCGGATGTCGAGAGGCGAGGCTCCGACGTCGATCTTCTCGGCGCCCTCGACGAAGAGCGGGACCAACTCGCCGATGAGCGCCATCGCCGCTTCGTCGCGGGTGCGAAATTCGAGCTTGGTCGTGCTGATGTTCTTGACCACCGGCGCGGCCGGGCCGGCGAGATAGCGATAGCCTTCGTCCGTCGACAAATAGTTGAGGACGTCGTGCAGCCGAATGTCCGGCGGAGGGGTCGATTTTCGGCTCACCACTGTGCACGAATTCTATCAAGGCAGAGCGGCTCGGGAAGCAAAATTCCCTAGACTTTGCCGCAACGCATCAGGCGTGATGCCGATTCCGAAAGAATGACGGCGATGGCGCTCTTCGATGGCTACACCCCGCTCTCCGGAGCCATTGACGAGTTTGTCGACGAAAAAGGCGACTTACGTCCCACTCTCAGCCTGGTTGCCCGTCGTTTGACCGAGCTCGGCTCTGAAGCGCTCTCTTTGCGACAAAACCTGGTCGAGACCGCATTCCTGCAGGGCGGGGTGACGTTCCTAGTCTACTCCGACGAGCAGGGCGCCGAGCGCATCTTTCCTTTCGATATCGTCCCCCGGGTGATCGGTGCCGCCGAGTGGCGAAAGGTGGAAGACGGCCTCGTTCAGCGGGTTCGCGCGCTCAACGCCTTCATTCTCGACGCCTACCACGAGCGTAGAATCTTCGCCGAGGGCAGGGTTCCGGAGAGTCTGCTCGAGCACTGCAGCGGCTATCTCGCGCGATGCGAAGGGCTCACGCCCCCCGGCGGCGTCCCGATCAATATCGCCGGGATCGACCTTCTGCGCGACGAGGACGGTGAGTTCGTGGTCCTCGAGGACAACATGCGCGTGCCTTCGGGGGTCAGCTACGTGCTGGAAAACCGGGCGATGATGAAGCGCATGCTTCCGCGCCTCTTCCGTGAGGTCGCGGTGGAGCCCGTGGATACGTACCCGATGAACCTAAAGCGCGCGTTGCGCGAGGTCGCACCGCTCGAGGGTAGGGTCGTCGTGCTCACGCCCGGGCCTTTCAACTCCGCCTATTTCGAGCACAGCTATCTGGCGCGACGGATGGGCTGTCTGCTGGTGCAGGGCAGTGACCTGTTCGTGCACGACGATCGGGTCTTCGTGAAGACCATCTCCGGCTCAGAGCCCGTCTCCACGATCTACCGACGGATCGACGACGCCTTTCTCGACCCTGAGTGCTTCAATCCGGAGAGCCTGCTCGGAGTCCGAGGACTCATGCGGGCGTATGCAAAGGGGAACGTCGCGATCTGCAACGCGCCCGGAAACGGCATCGCGGACGACAAAGCGACCTACCCTTTCGTTCCGGAGATGATCCGCTTCTACCTCTCCGAGGAGCCGATTCTCGGGCAGGTTCCGACGCTGGTGTGCGCCCGCGAGGAGGATCGCAAGGAAGTCCTCTCGAATCTCGAGCGCATGGTGGTGAAGGCGGTGGATGGCGCCGGAGGCTACGGCATGCTCGTGGGACCGACGGCGAGCAGGGTCCAGATCGAAGAATTTCGGGCCCTCCTCAAAGAGCAGCCCCACCGCTATGTCGCCCAGCGCGTCGTCGATTTCTCCACCTGCCCGATCTGGCAAGACGGCCGCCTCGCCCCGCGCCGGGTCGATCTGCGACCCTTCGTCGTCACCGGCAAGAGCTCCTGGGTCCTGCCTGGTGGCCTCACGCGCGTCGCACTCGTGGAGGGCTCCTACGTCGTGAATTCGAGTCAGGGGGGCGGCTCGAAAGACACCTGGGTCTTACGGCCATGACGATGATCTCCAGAGTCGCAGAGAGCTGTTTTTGGCTCACCCGCTACCTCGAACGAGCGGAAAATGTGGCGCGTCTCCTGCGGGTCAATCGTGCCTCGGTCCTCGACCTCGACCACGACACCGCGTGGATGCCACTCATTGTGGTTGTCGGCGAGAAAGAGCGCTTCGAGGCTCATTTCGACCATGCGGACGGCGACACGGTTCAACACTACCTCACCTGGGACGAGCGCAACCCCATTTCGATCGTGAACTCGATTCGCTGGATGCGAGAAAATGCACGCACGATTAGAGAGGTCATCAGTCTAGAGACCTGGCAATGCGCGAACCGATTCTGGACCTGGCTCCGATCCTCGGACGCGCGCACGCTCTACGACGACGACGTGGAAGAGTTCTACAACCGCGTCACCTGCCTCTCCGTCGAAATGCAGGGTTGGAGCATCAATACGATGATGCACGAAGAGCCGTTGCACTTTACCTCCCTGGGGCGTCTGCTCGAGCGCGCCGGGCAGACCGCTCGGACTCTGGACGTCAAGTATCACATGCTCGGAGCCACGGACCCGGACCGTTTGGAGACGCCCCTGGAAGCCGCGCAGTGGGTTTCGCTCCTGCGCTCCTGCTCCGCCGTCGAGCCGTTCTTCAAGAAGCGCAGTGAATTGCCGAGCGGTGCCTCTGTTGCGGAGTTCTTGCTATTCGACGCGCGCTTTCCTCGCTCGGTCCGACACTGTCTGTCAGGTGCACTCGGAGAGCTCAGGCGCATCCGTAGCGGTTTGCCCGAGGGAATCGGCGAGCACTCCTTTGAAAAGCTCCAGGCGCTCGATGAGCACCTCGCCTCCCAAACGATTCGAGACGTCCTGGACTCGGGCATGCACGACGAGCTCACCGAGCTCATCGACGCCATTTCTGAAATCTGTGAACAGGTCCACTTTGATTATTTCGACCCCGAGCCCTTGCGGCGGTGAGCCATGCGCATTCTTCTGCAGCACCGAAGTCGTTACCAATACCCGGAACCAGCGAGCCTCGGCCCGCACACGATTCGCCTCCGCCCGGCCGCCCACGCGCGCACGCCGATCGAGAGCTACAGTTTGAACATCGAGGAGCCTTGCCAGCTGCGCTGGCAGCACGATGTCTACGGGAATCACGTCGCCCGCATCGACTTCGAGGAGCCGGTGCGCTCTCTGGACGTACTCGTGGAGCTCATCGTGGACATTCGCGCGGTGAACCCCTTCGATTTCGTCGAAGACCCGCGCGTGCGCGATGCGCCCTTTGCCTACCCGGCGGAGCTCGCGGTCGAGCTCAGCCCGTTCCTGAACCTCGAGGACGCTTCGCTCGTGCGCGGGGAGCGCTACACGGCGCTGAGCCAGAAGCTCCCGCGAAGCGGCCGCACGGTTGATCTCCTGGTGGCCCTCAATCAAGCGGTGGCGAACGAGCTGAAGTACGTGATCCGCGAGGAGCCGGGGATCTGGACGCCGGAGGAAACTCTGCACCAGGGCAAGGGCAGCTGTCGGGACCTCGCGACGCTCTTGCTCGCGCTGTTGCGGGAGCGGGGGATCGCGGCCCGATTCGCGAGCGGCTACCTGATCCAGCTCACGGACGAGGGCATGCTCCCAGACGAGCCCAAGGGCGTCTCCGTCGACGTCGCCGACCTTCACGCGTGGTGCGAGGTGTTCCTTCCGGGCGCCGGGTGGATCGGTCTGGATGCCACGAGCGGCCTGATGGCCAGCGAAGGACACATTCCCCTTTGCAGCACCGCTGTTCCTTCGGCTGCGGCGCCGATCGACGGGACGACCAGTCGGGCGGCAAGCGAGGTCACCTTCTCGCTCGAGCTCACCCGCCTCGGCCACGAGGCCCGACCCACCGCACCCTACGAAGACAGCGTTTGGCTAGAGACGCGGCGACAGGCCCGTCGCGCCGATCGCATCCTCGAGGAGCACGGGATCTCCCTCACCATCGGTGGAGAGCCCACATTCAACTCCCGCCGCCATCCCGATGCGCCGGAATGGAATGGGGCGGCATTGGGAGACACCAAATGGCAGCAGGGTGTCGAGCTCACGCACGAGCTCCGAACCCGACTGTGTCCGGGCGCAGTGGTCCTGCTGCGCCAGGGCAAGCTCTATCCGGGGGAGAGCCTGCCTCGTTGGGCCTTGGAGCTGATCGCGCGTCGGGACCGCAGGGCGCTCTGGCCTGATCGCTCCCTCGCCGAGGGCACGACCGTAGAGGATGCGATGCGTTTCATGAGCGCGCTGTCGCGCGGGCTCGGGCTCGAAGACAAGGTTGTCCCCGGCTACGAAGACCCCTGGCGTTTGCTCCAGGACGAAGCCAAGCTGCCTGTCGACGTAGACCCGCACGATGCAGACCTCGATGACCCCGAAGAGCGCCGTCGTTTGGCGCGGGTGCTAGATCGCGGGGTGAAGACACCAGTTGGCTTCGCTCTCCCCCTCGCCCACGATGGGGACGGTTGGATCAGCACGGAGCTGCGCATTCGACGCGAACGCATGTACCTGCTCCCGGGCGATAGCCCGATGGGACTGCGCCTGCCTTTGAGCTCGCTCGAGACTCGCCACGACTGGACCCCGGAGCCCGTCGAGGTCCCGTCACCGATCCCCGACCCGCGGCTGCAGCCCGATCCCTATCTCCAGCGAGACGAGGAAGAACGGGAGCCCTTTGAAGAGGTGAAAGACCCGCGGAACATGCGTACGGTCTTGTGCGTGGAAGCGCGGGCGGAGCAGCTCTACGTGTTTCTGCCGCCGGTCGAAAGCGCGTCGCACTTCGAGGACTTGCTCGCATCGATCGACCGGGCGCGCGTGGAAACGGGTCTCGACGTGCAGCTCGAAGGCTATCCGCCCCCTTCCTCGGAGACACACCGGCGCTTCTCGGTCACGCCCGACCCGGGGGTTCTCGAGGTCAATCTCCCGGTGTCGCGGAACAGCGAGGAGCTCGAAGCACTGATCGAGCACGTGTTCGACGCGGCCCTCCATGTCGGTCTGCATGCGGAGAAGTACATGCTCGACGGGCGCCAGGCGGGCAGCGGCGGCGGCAACCACATCACCCTGGGCGGCCCCACCTCCCTCGAGAGCCCCTTTGTCGATCGCGGCGACGTGCTCGCGAGCCTGCTCACGTTCATCCAACACCATCCGTCGCTCTCCTACATGTTCAACGGGCTGTTCGTGGGGCCGACCTCGCAGGCCCCACGCGTGGACGAAGCGCGACACGAATCGCTCTACGAGCTCGAGATCGCGTTGCAGCGCGGCTTCTCGGCGGTCGAGCCCTGGGCTCCCTGGGAAAACGATCGGCTCTACCGCCACTTACTGACCGACCTCACCGGCAATACGCACCGCGCGGAAGTCTGCATCGACAAGCTCTACGACTACGCCACCGCGCACGGACGGCAAGGAGTGGTGGAGCTGCGCGCCTTTGAAATGCCTCCGCATCCTCGCATGGTGTGCGCACAGATGTTCTTGATGCGCGCGCTGATCGCCGCCTTTTCCCGTCATCCCTACGACGAGCCGCTCGTGCGCTGGGGAACGCGACTGCACGATCAGTTCCTCCTTCCGAGCTGGATGTGGCGTGACTTCCTCGATGTATTGGCCTACCTGCGCGACGCGGGAATCGAGTTTCCCGAGGATGCCTACCGTCCGTTTCTCGAGCTGCGCTGCCCGGTGATCGGACGCATCGAGGCGAGCGGTGTGCTGGTGGAGCTTCGCAACGCAATCGAGCCTTGGAACGTGCTCGGCGAAGAGCTGACGGCCACGGGAACCGCGCGATTCGTCGACTCCTCGATGGAACGGATCGAGCTGCGCGCCGAAGGACTCGTCGAAGGGCGGCACGTGCTGACGGTCAATGGCCACATGATTCCGCTGACCGGAACCGGGACCGCGGGCGAATACGTTGGCGGGGTCCGATTTCGTGCCTGGGCTCCGCCGCACAGTTTGCACCCCCATCTAGGCATTCATCACCCGCTGCGGATCGATCTCTACGATCGCTGGGCCAAGCGCTCTCTCGCCGCCGGCGCATATCACGTGTGGCACCCGGAGGGTCGGGCCTTCGAAGAGCCGCCGCTCACCCGCTTCGAGGCGTCGGCCCGCCGCAGCCAACGCTTTGAGGAAGTGGGCCCAATGCGTTTCGGTATCGTGCCGAGCGAGACCGTCCGAGCCCCAGAGACGCCCTACACCCTCGACCTGCGAAGCTTGCCCGTGGACCGTCCAATGCCCCCGCCAAAGGAGCGTGAGCCCTTCGAGGAGCAGCCGATCGCGCAGGTTGGGTGGTGATGCGTGCAAATACCCGCGGGCCTCGCTAGGTTAGCGCGAGATGCCGTCTCTCTTCGCCTGCAGCTTCGAAGGAAGCGCTACTCCTGGATTTGATCTCCGCTGTCTTCGCCCGGGAATGAAGCACCCGGACGGTTGGGGGATCGGGTTTTATCCCTCGAGCGAGCCTCACGGGACCGTCTTGAAGGAGACGCCGACCTCCAGCCGCGGCTATCGCGACCCGGTACAGAGCTGGGGTGAGCTCGAGTCTTCGACGTTCATCGTGCAGTTGCGCCGTGCCCATTGGGGTGGGCTCAGCGACGCCAATACCCAGCCGTTCAGCCGGACCTTTGCCCGGCGCGTTTGGCTCTTCGCGCACAGCGGGAGTTTGCAGCATCGCCTCGAGCTCGACGAGGGCGCGCTCTTCGAGCCGGTGGGCACGAGCGATTCGGAGACGCTGTTTTGCGCTCTGATGACACGCGTTGCGGACGCCGGCGCACGTAGCCTGGCCGACCTCCCTGCCGATCAGATCCGAGGCTGGCTCGAGGAGCTCAGAGCGGCTGGGGATACGACCTGCGTTTGGTGCGACGGACGTGACCTCGTCGCCTATGCCGGTTTCGGCCCCGAGTCCCTCTATCTCGCTTCGGTCGTGCCGCCGGTGGAGCAGCTGACCCTGTCCGATGAGTCCCTCGCGGTGAATCTCACCGCCCGCGGGCCGCTCTCTCGACGCTCGGTGCTGGTGAGCTCCTCCGCCCTAGCCTCCGCTGAGAACACGCAGCTGCAGTTCGAGAAGATGGCACCCGGACGCATGGTGGTGGTCCGCGAAGGCGTGGTCACGCAGGACGGAGTCGGAGCGCCCAGACAGCAGGTCGAGGTACACACGGTAAGCCGCCCGGACAGGATGCCCCCTAAGGTGCTCCTCGTTCACCACCATACGATCTACGAGTATGAGCAGCCCGTGAAGCGCAGCGTGCACCGTTTTAGGCTCCAGCCAGTCGAGGATAGGCGCCAGCGCGTGCTCGACTACGATCTGACTGTCAACGTCAACGCTGTCGCTGTCGACTACGACGACGTCTTCGGCAATCGCGCGCGGCATCTCACCGTCAACGAGCCCTACAGCCGTTTCGAGGTACGCTCACGTGCCATCGTAGACGTCATGGACACGGACCCGCTGGCCTTCGCGGCGGTACACGAACGGCGCGTGATCCCGCTCGTGTGGATGCCCTGGCAGCGCGAGATTCTGCAGCCCTATTTGCTTCCCGAGGAGCTTCCCGAGACGCAGCTCTACGAGCTGAGCGATTACGTGATGTCCTTCGTTCGACGGAACGACTATGACCTTCTCGACACGCTCCTCGACATCAATCGCACGATCTACAGCAGCTACAGCTACGTGCAGGGCACTACGAGCCTTCAGACCACGCCCTTTGAGGTGTATCAGGAGCGCAAAGGCGTCTGTCAGGACTTCGCGAATCTGTTCATTTGCTTGGCCCGTCTCCTCGGCGTGCCCGCGCGCTACGCGTGTGGTTACATTTATTGTCCGCCGCTCAATCCGAACCAAGTGCAATCCCTCGCCTCGCATGCGTGGGTCCAGGTGTACATTCCCGACGTTGGGTGGGTTGGCCTCGACCCCACAAACGGGGTGCTGACCCAGACCGATCACATTCGGGTGGCCGTGGGCCGCAACTACACGGACGCGACTCCCACCTCGGGTACGATCTATGAAGGGGGAGGGCGCGAGACCCTAACCGTCGAAGTCCATGTCACGGACGTCACCGGTGGTGCGCGCACCTTGACTGAGCTCTGAGCCTCACGGCTCGTCCGCGATCGCCCGCTAGAGCACCATCACTCCCGGGCGTGGGGACCACGGTTCTTCGCCGCCAGAGGACACGCTCGCGCACACTTTCGCACTTCATTCGAAACCGAAGCCCGCACGGCCGGTTGGACCTGAGGTGATGCGAGTTCTGGCATTTTTGACCCCACTGTTGCTCCCGGCGCTCGTCCTCGCCCGGCCCGAGGCTCCGGAGCTGTTCTGCGAGAGCTATCCCACCGCACCGTCATGTCTCGCGGGCGGCGCAGGCTGCGGCGATTGCCACAGCACGCCCCCGTCGCTGAACGACTATGGCCGGGCGCTACAGGCCGAGCTCGGCCTCTACGATGATTTTGCGCGGGCGCTCTCCGATGCGCTGCTCGCGGTGGAGGCTTCGGACAGCGACGGCGACGGCTTTTCCAACCGAGAGGAAATCCTTTGGGGGAGTGCACCGGCTGACGCGGACAGCTATCCCCGTGAAATCGACTGCAGCAGCGGGGTACAGCGCGATGGGCTGAACCCATGCGCCTATGACCCGATCTACGTGTTCCGGCGCGTGATGCTCGACTTCTGCGGCCGCTCCCCGGGCTACGACGAGCTCGAGGAGTTGCGAGCCGCTGGCGCAAGGCGCGAAGACGTGCACCTCGTCCTCTCTCGCTGCCTCGACAGTGAATGGTGGATCGGGCGCGATGGCGCCCTGTGGCGGTTGGCGCATCGAAAGATTCGACCTCTCGCGACCCTGAAGGGTGGCGCGAACCCCGGTGAAGTGCCTCTCGGCGACTACGAGGACGACTACAACCTGTTCGTCTGGTCGCAGATCGATGGCCACGACGCCCGGGAGCTGTTGACCGCGCAGTTCTTCGTCGCTCGCCGCGATTTACCGACAGAGTACGTCGCGTACGCAGCGAGTGTTCTGGAGCAGGCGCAGTCCCGTCCGTTCACCGCGGCGCAGCGGGTCCCGGTCGATCGGCGAGCGGGGATCCTCACCCATCGCTGGTTTCTTTTGATCAACACCATGTTCACCGCGATCCCGCGAACCACCGCCGCGCAGGCGTACCGCAGCTTTCTCGGGCTCGATCTCTCGCGTTTGGAGGGGCTCTTTCCGGTGGACCACGAACCGTTCGACTACGACGCGAAAGGCGTGCAGGCACCCGCATGCGCTCAGTGTCATTCTACCCTCGACCCGCTCTCCTATCCGTTCAGCCGCTACGAGGGCCTCGGAGGTGGCGCCCTGGGCTACAACGCGAACCGCATGCAGCGTTTCGTGCCGAGCGACGGCTCGCGGGTGGTCGACACGCCTGAGGCGGGGAGCCTTCTCGGTGAGCCGGTCGAG
This sequence comes from uncultured Bdellovibrionales bacterium, assembly GCA_964468125.1. Lineage (GTDB taxonomy): Bacteria > Myxococcota > XYA12-FULL-58-9 > XYA12-FULL-58-9 > CAYXVF01 > CAYXVF01. The sequence goes on from CAYXVF010000009.1 coordinate 68,544, forward strand.
GATCTAGTGGAGTGGGGAGAGGTGGCTGCAAATAGCGACGCTTTTGCCCGTGCCACCGTTCTCGATCACTGGCGTCGCGTTTTCGGTGAAGCCCCTCGCGCGGACGAGCTCGAGACCTTCAACCGACTCTGGCAGCGATTTCGCGGTGAGCTCGGCTACAGCGTCGAGGCCATGCTGCACGCACTCATTGATACGGAGGTCTACGGTGTACCGTGAGCTCTCTCTCGCTTGCCTGCTCGTCGTCTGCGCCTGTGACGGTACGGTCTACGCCCCCGATCCGGATTTCGACCTCGGGCCAGCGGCTCCGCCTGCGGCAGAGGGCGACGAGACGCCCGTCGACGAAGGCGACGGCGTGAGCTCTGAGCCGCTCCAGGTGACGCCTTCCCGGACGCAACGGGTGCGATTCAAAGGGGGCGAGCGCTGGTTGACGGATCTCGCCCGTGGACTCGACCTCGACGCCGCGCGGGTGTGCGTCGAGCTCGGCGACTCGTCCTGTCTCGATCTTCACGGCATCAGCCTCGGCGGGGTCGACCCCTACGTGAAGCGCATCGACTCGCCGGTGGAGGGCGTCCCGGTGACCGCGCCGCTCGCGGTCGAGCGGATCGCCTGGCTCATGTGTGGTGCACGGGTCGAGCAGGACTTCGCCGGGGGCGATGGGCTCTTCGCGGTGCTCGCCGATCGCGAGGCGAGTCCTGAGGCCCTGGCCGGATCCACCGATGCGCTCTACCGCGTCTTGCTTCAGCGCGACCCGGACCCGGTGGAGCGCGACGCGCTCGTTGCACTCTTCGATGAAATCCAGAGCGAGCCTCGGGTGGCGAATTGGAGCAAGGCCGCATGCTTTGCGGTCGCGACGAGTCTCGAGACCCTCTTTTACTAGAAGGAGTCAGCGACGATGAATCGACGGGAAATACTGAAAGCGATGAGTGCCCTCGGTGCTCTCGGAGCGGCTCCCCGGTTGGGGTGGGGACAGGAGCGTGAGGACCCGCGCTTTCTGATCGTCCTCGGTGCCACGGGGGGGGCTTCGATCATCGACGGCGCCCTCGCGCTCAGCTCGGAGGAGGTCTCGTCGGAACCGTCGACACTGAATTGCTTCGCCGCGGCGGAGCTTCGCACGTTTCCCGGCTCCGAGCTGCGCGCGGTGGATCTCACACGCAGCAGCCTCGGCTCGATCAACGCGGGGTTCAGCAGCGACCAGAGCAGTTTCGTGCAGCGGCAGATGCAGGACATGCTGGTCGCGACCGTCGAGGGGACGAGCGTCAACCACGGCATCGCCCAGCGACGTGCGGTCACCGGCAACGAGGCTTGGTCCGGCCGCACCCTGCAGGAGCTCGTTGCGCTGCAGCACGGGGAGGGCTACCCGCTGCCAAACGTGCATCTCGCCACCGGGACCGGCTTCAGCGAACGGGGGACGGACGACGGTCTGCCGAGCTGGTGTTTCGGCGAGCCGGTGAGCGATCCGAGCGTCTTCGCCCTGGCGCTGCACGGGTCCAAAGGCATTGCCGCGGCGCCACCGTCCGCGGTGGTGGCTCAGGCGCGCGCTCTCCGCAACGATGTGCTCGATCCGGCGAGTCATTTTCGTCGCGTGTTCCACGGTAGCCCGAGCTTGGCGCGCTGGGAGGAGCGGCGCCGGGTCGAGGCGATCGAGCACGCCGCCCTGGTGGAGAAGCTGCTGCTCCGGGGAGGCGGCGGATTGCCGGCGAGTCCCGATCTCGATGCGATCGCTGCCGTCTTTCCCAACTACGACTACGATCCGCTCGAGGCCCAGGCGGCGATGGCGTTCTTGCTTCTGAAGAACCGTGTGAGCGTGACCGCGACGATCGCCCCGAGCTTCGATCTGAAGCTGCAGGAAGGTCTCAGCCTGCAGGAGGGATTGCCGGACGACGCGGTGATCAACCCGCCGATCGCTTTCGACTTTTCCCACAATGGCCACCGATCGACGCAGGCGCTGATGTGGACTCGGATCTACCGGATCGCCGATGGTTTGATCTCGCTGTTGAAGAGCGTGGAGCTGCGCGACGGGGTGAGTTTCTGGGATCGGACCCTGATCTACGTCGCCACGGACTTCGGCCGCTCGAAGAACCGTCCGCCGGACGCCGATGAGTTCGGCTCCGCCCACGATCTCAACAATGGCGTGCTCCTGATCTCGCCGCTGGTGCGGGGAAATCGCGTCTTGGGTGGAGTGCGGCGGAATGATGCGCTGACCTACGGGTTTGATCTGCACTCGGGAGATCCCATCGAAGGCCGTCGGACCAGCGAAGCGGAGCTGTTCTCAGGCCTGCTGCACGTATTGGGCGTGAATCGCAGCGGAAGCGGCTTGCCCTCGGTGACCGCTTTTGCTCGGACCTGAGGAGTGCGCTAGGGGCTCCCCACTATAGGAGACCCACATGAAGAAGATCGTCGCCCTCACTCTGGCCGCCGTATTTCTCGGCGCCTGCGCCGGAAAGTCCAAGACCCCGGAGGCCTCGTCTACCACTGAAGCGAGCCCCGCGAAGTCCCCCGAGACGGCGAGCAGCGCGGAGACGGCTGCAGAAGCAACCCTCGATCCACGCTACGTGTGGGACCTCAGCGACCTCTACCCGACGCCGGAGGCCTGGAACGCCGCACGCACCGCACTCCTGGCCAAGGTCGAAGAGTTTCCCCGGCACAAAGGGACCCTTGGCAAGAGCGCGGCGCACCTCGAAGAGGTGATGGGCGAGATGTTCTTCGAGCTCAACAAGGAAGCCTCTCGGATCTTCAGCTACGCGAGTCTCTCTCGTGATGAGGACCAACGCGTTCCCGCGGGGCAGAGCCGCTTTGAGCTCGCCCGGGCCATGTATTCAAAGCTCGGGCAGGCGACCTCGTGGGTGCAGCCGGAGCTTCTCGAGCTCGGCCCCAAGAAGATCGAGCGTTTCATCGCGCAGGAGCCAGGCCTCCAACCCTTCGCGTTCTTCCTGCGCGACACCGTCCGTCTCGCCCCACACACCCTCGACAAAAAGGGAGAGCAGCTGTTGGCCTCCTCCGGCCTCGTGATGTCGAGTCCCGGCCAGATTTATCAGCTCCTCGCCAACGCTGACATTCCCTGGCCGACGGTGACCCTCTCCGATGGAACGGAAGCCTTCCTCAACTCCTCAGGGTACACCCGTTATCGGTCCGTGCCGAACCGCGCCGATCGCAAGAAGGTGATGGAGTCGTTCTTCGCGACCTGGAAGGAGTACGAAGATTCGATCGGTGCGACTCTGGGGGCGGCGGTGCAGGCCCACCTCTTCACCGCTCGAGCACGGAGCTTCGAGAGCGCGCTCGCCTCGGCTTTGGCGGACGACAACATCCCGCCGGCGGTCTACCGCACCCTGGTTGCGGAGACGAACGCAGCGCTCCCAACACTTCATCGCTATTTTCGCCTGCGCGCGAAGATGCTCAGGGTCGACGACATCGCCTACTACGACATCTATCCGCCGCTCGTAGAGCTCGAGGGTGGGGCGGTCTTCGACATCGAGCGCAGCAAGGAGATCACGCTCGTGGCCCTCGAGCCATTCGGCGAGGACTACACGAACAAGCTCGAGTACGCCTTCTCGCAGAAGTGGATGCACGGGCAGCCGCGGCGCGGCAAGCGCTCCGGCGCATACATGAACGGGTCCGCCTACGACGTTCACCCCTACATCCTGTTGAACCACAACGACGACTACGAAGCGCTCTCCACCTTCGCCCACGAGTGGGGCCATGCGGTGCACACGATGCTCGCCGTCGAGAACCAGCCCTATCCGACCGCGGGTTACTCGATCTTCACGGCGGAGATGGCGTCGACGATCAATGAGATCCTGCTCCAGGAGCACATGATCAAAAACGCCAAGAGCAAAGAAGAGAAGCTCTTCTACCTCGGCCAGTCCTTGGAGGCGATCCGCGGAACGCTCTTCCGCCAGGCGATGTTTGGTGAATTTGAGCTCGCGATTCACGAAGCGGCGGAGAAAGGAGAGCCTTTGAGTGGCACACGGCTCAGCGAGATGTACCTAGAGCTGCTGCGCAAGTACCACGGGCACGATGAAGGCGTGATGAGCATCGACGAGGCCTTTGGTGCCGAGTGGATGTACATTCCTCACTTCTACTACGACTTCTACGTCTACCAGTACGCCACCTCGATCTCCGGCGCTGCCTGGTTCGCCGAGAAGTTTCTGAACGGCGATGACAGCGCGCGGGTGGCCTTCTTGAACGTCTTGAAGGCTGGAGGGTCGGATTACCCGTACGAAATCCTGAAAGAGGTCGGCCTCGATCTCGCCGAGCCCGAACCCTACCGGGCCGCCTTCCGTCGCATGAACGACGTGATGGACCGCATCGAAGCGCTCTCGAGAGAGGGCGATGCGACCGCCGCGCGATAGGTGCCGCCGTCGAAGCCGTCGGGCGGGGACACCCGACAAAAGATCGCCTGTCGTGCTCTTGCGCACAGATCTGCCGGCTTTTGAGTGACATACCCCATCCCGTATGATTCACGCGCCTTAAGGTGGGGCTATGCGCTTCTATTCTCGATTTCTCATCGTGCTCGGATTCGGCTTGGGTGCATGCAGCCTCGAGCTGGAATCTTCCGTTGACGCCGCCTTTGAATGCGGTAGCGAAAGTGAATGCCCGGGCGTCTTGGTATGTGTGCGACTCGATGGACGCGAACGCGGCCTGTGTCGGTCATCGGACGCGCCCTGTACGGAGCGCGTGGGAGGCGAAACGCGGGCCTCGGTGGATGGGGTTCGATGCGCAGCCGATGGTGTACCTGAGGGACGTGGTGTGTGCGCAAGCGGCGTTTGCGTCGCGACCTCCTGCGGCGACGGTATTCTAGATGCAGAGTTCGAGGCGTGTGACGACGGACCGCTCAATTCCGATACGACTCCGGACGCGTGCCGAAGCACCTGTGATCTGCCTTTCTGCGGCGACGGCGTCATCGATGCGGCCGAAGCGTGTGACGATGGGAACGATATCCAAGAGGACGCCTGCTCGAATGACTGCGAGGCGAATACTTGCGGCGACGGGATTCTGAACCCACAGGTCGAAGAGTGCGACGATGGTGCACTCGCGAGTACTGGTCAGTGCCTTCCGGGGTGCGTGCTCAATGTGTGCGGCGACGGCGCACTTTGGCTCGGCGTGGAAGAGTGCGAAGACCTCAATAGGGACCCGAACGATGGCTGTACCGACTGTCGACTGACGGTGTGGGAACCGGAGGCTTTTCTCGGGTTTGGAAGTCGCGCTGGAGCGCCGGAACGACTGGAGCTCGGGTCCGTAGGTGGCGTCGTTCGAGACCGCTCGGGGAACACCTACATTTCAGACCGATTTCGCGACGTCGTGTGGCGAATCGAAGCACGCTCTGGTCGTGTGTTTCCATTCATTGGTAATGCGCCCACGGCCGATCCCTTTCCCAAGCTCGCGGCGGAAGTCCAACTCAATCAACCGACTGGACTCGAGTTAGGTCCAGACGACATTCTGTTTCTGTCCGATCGGTACCGCGTGCTGCGCATCGATCTGAGAACCCGACTCGTTGACCGCATCGCCGGCGAAAACGGCTGTTTCGAGGCTTCGTGCTTGGGTGACGGAGGCTCGTCTCTCACCGCTGGATTCTCGGAGATCAATGACATTGCTTTCGACGGTTCTCGTTATGTCTATGTGGCCGACGGAATTGCGGACCGGATCCGCAGAGTCGATACGTTGAATTTCACCGTGAGCACGATGCGGAGCGTTGATGCGCCTCAATCGGTCGCGGTCGGTCCCGACGGATGGGTCTATTTCTCTGTGAATTCGTTCACCCTCGGCGATCTCGTCTACCGCTTCTTTCCGGGGCTCGCCTCCACGTTCAGCGTCGCGGGGACCGGGACCGAGTGTGCGAACCCGCTCACGGGTTGTGGGGACGGTGGACTGGCGACGAATGCCACACTGAATAACCCTGCAGACCTTCGAATTTCTGGCGATGGGCAGGTGTACATTGCCGACACATCAAATCGTCGCGTGCGCCGCTTCACTGTAGGTGGAAACATCGAGACGGTGGTTGGCAACGGGGCGTCGTGCTCTGGGCTGTGTCCCGATTCGATCCCCGCTGGCGATCCCATCGGCTTTCCAGGTGCGATCGCGCTCTCTGATGATGATCTCACGCTGACTACGGTCGCCGATGATTTCGTTTTCGACACGTCGATCGCGGACGCTGACACGGCCAAGATCGCGGGCTCCGGCTTCCAGGACGCAATCTATAGCGGCGTGCTTGCGACCGCGGCCAGCGTTCAGGACGGGAACGATGTCGCCACGTCCGACGTCGGTGTCAGCTACCTGCTCACGAACATTCAGTACCAAGTCCTTCGGCGAGAGCTCGATGGTCTGGTCACTCAGGTGACGGGGAATGTGCTGTGCGCCGATCCCACTGGTGCCTGCGGCGACGGTGGCCCCGCCAATCAGTTCATCGTCTTTACAGAGGCGATGGGGTCGGATCCGGCGGGAAATCTAGACCTTTTCGATGTCCTCACCGGTCGCGTTCGTCGCATCGAGCGAGCGAGTGAGACGATCGACTCGGTTGCTGGAAACGGCTCAGAGTGTACGACACCACCATTCGACTGTGGAGATGGCGGTGCCGCACTTCAGGCTTCCTTCACCTCGGGGGTGTCCGATCTTGCGCCGGTGGGCGATGGCTCGGTCTACATCGCGGATGGCGGTGGAAACCGAATTCGCTATGTCGACACATCGGGAACCATTTCCACCGTTTGGGGCACGGGAAGCGATTGCGGCACGGTACCCAACTGCGGAGACGGATTGCCGGGGACGGAAGCTCCGATCGACGCCCCGAGTGCCATCGATGTCGACAGCAACGGTGATCTCTACGCACTTGATGCGTCCGGCCGTGTCCGGCGATGGGTCGCCGCCACGGGCTTGGTCGAGACTGTATTGGACCCCGACTTCCGCTCAGGTCTCGCTCTCTTGGGAGCTCCGGCCACCGGTTTTGTTGTCGGCGAGCAAGGTGATCTTGTCATTCAGTACGACCTGTCCGGCGATAGCAGGACCGTTCGAATGGGAACCGCATCGCCCTGTGCACCGGATGGTTCGCCCGCAGACCAGCTATGCGTGCGCGAAGAGGTCCGAGGGTTGGCGGCGGCCGCGGACGGTTCAATCTTCATCGCGGAGGGAGATGGGGGCTCTGCGGAGATCACTCCCGACGGTATTGGCCGGCAACACATTGGTCGCGTCGACGACTCGGGACTTGGTGTTTTCGAGGTATCGAGCCTCCTCTTCGCAGGGCACGCCACTGGATTCGATGACTCCCGTTGGTTTGTAGCGGACGGCGCCTCTGTGCGACTCATCGATGCGGCGGCGCGAGAGCTTCGTCCGGTGGCGGGATACGTCGAAGGACGAGACGAGATTGACGGGCAAGCGCGGTTCTTCAGGCGAACCGCTGAAGCGAGTGGTATCGTTTATGATTCCGCCGCCGGGGTGCTTTACTTTTCCGATGCTGCGGACCACCTGATCTATCGTGTGTCCTTGGTGGATTCCGAGGACCCGCTCACCTGGACCCTCAGCCTATTCGCTGGAGATGAGCTGAATATCGGTGACCCGGGGTTCAACGATGGCCCCGCCCTCGAGGCCCGCTTCAATGCTCCGGCGGGTCTTGCCCTCGATCTCAGCGATGGGAGTCTCTATGTCGCCGACCGCGGGAATCACGTCATTCGTCGCATCTCGGGCGGTGAAGTGGCGACTGTCGCCGGAACGCAAGGATTGTCAGGCAGCGGTGATGTGCTCGGCCAGGGCGTTGCCTTGCCGGAAGCCCTTTTCGATTCTCCGGAAGGGTTGGCTGTCGACGCCGATGGCAGCCTCATCGTAGCGGATACGGGCAACAACCGGGTGCGCCGCATCTCTTTCGTCGACGGCTTCGTCTACCCGATTCTCGGTGACGGCAGCTCCTTCCCCTCGGGCGACGGAACCGCCGCGGCTTTTGTCTCGGTACCGAGGCCCGTGGGTATCGCCATCGATCGCTATGGAAACCTCTTCGCTGCGTCAGGCGCTTTGGTCGTGCTCGTGAGCGCCGGCGCCGACGGATTTGCCGACGATAGCGACCCGGCACGCTTCATCTACGGGCGTCAGCCGCGGCTCGAGGTTCCCGAGTCGGCGACGACTTGTCTTCAGGGACTGGCCTTGGCTCCTGCGGAAGATCGGTTTGTGATCACGGATCGCTGTAGCGGCTTTGCGGTCGTCGTCTCCCGCGTCGCCGCAACGTCTGGCTTGCCCTAGCGCACTGGGCGATATGGACTGACTTGGTTTAGGCCAATGCGTCTCAGCTGACGATCGTCAGGCGGGACGGCGAGCTCTTGCTGGGGCAGGCCTCGCCAGGGTCGAGTCCCTGCTCCTTGCAGGCGCAGGAGCCGCTGGATAGGCCGCCGCAGGAGCCCTTCAGCCGGCGCCCGGTCAGCATCACGCCGACGGACATCGCGAGCACGGCGAAGAGCATGATTCCGAGGGTGATGAAAAAAATGGCCATCGTCAGTTCTCCAAGCGATTCGTCTTCTCGGCGTCGATCCGTCGTTCACCGATGCGGCCTCGTTCTCTCTCCTCGATCGCCCCGTCCGGAGCCGCGTAGAGCAAGAGCACGTCGAGGTCATTTTCGCGCGCCAGCTCCCAGGCGCGATCTCCCGCCGCCATGAGGGCGGTAGCCCACGCATCGGCGCGGGCGCAGGACTCATGCAGTACGCTAGCGCTCAGGAGCCGATGCGCCACCGGTTTTCCGCTCTTCGGGTCGATGGTGTGGACGTAGCGAACGCCGTCCTCGACGTAGAAGGTGCGGTAGTTGCCGGAAGTTGCGAGCGATGCGTCGCGGAGCTCCAGGGCGGCATACACCTTTCGTGAGTCTTCCTTGGGCTCCTCGATGCCCACGCGAAAGGGCTCGCCTCCAGCCTTAGTCCCGCGCACACGCACCTCACCGCCGACCTCCACCAAGAAATCGTCGTAGCCCGCCTCCGTCAGCGCTTCCGCCACCTGGTCCACAGCATAGCCTTTGGCTACCGCAGAGAGATCGATGCGAACCTTGGGATGCATCTTGCGCACACGTGCGCCCTCGAGCTGCCAGCGGTCCGAGCCGACGTACGTGAGGATTTCATTGATTTCGGCATCGCTCGGCGGCGCCTCTGGCCGTCCGTCAGGGCCAAAACCGTAGGCATTGACGAGCGGACCCACCGTTGCGTCGAAGGCACCGCCTGAGCGGCTCGCGACCTCGCGCGCAATCGCGAGCACCTCCCGCGTCTCTTCGGTTACGGCGAAGGGCTCGAGACTTTCACTGGCGTTGAAACGGGAGAGCTCCGAGCTCGGCTCGTAGGTGGACATGAGCGCCACGACCCGATCGAGCTTCCCCTCTACCGTCGCGCGGAGCGCCTTGCGGTCTGCCACGGGGCCGGCGACGACCACACGATAGCGCGTGCCCATCGTCGGCCCGTCGATGATCGAAGTCGCCGCACCACCGTTGCCGCTGCTGGTGTAGAGTGCGACGGACGCGACGACGAGCACGAAGAGCATGACCCACCAACGTGGCGCGGCTTGCGACAGGGAAAATCCCTTTGTGCGCTCGTCGACCTTCGAGGGCCCGTCGTTCACCTTTCGCTCGCTCGTTCCCTCGCGATCAACCGAAGTCGTCAAACGCGATGTTCTCCGGCTGTACGCCCAAGTCATCGAGCATGTTCATGCACGCCTTGAGCATCATCGGCGGTCCGCAGAGGTAATACTCCACGTCCTCCGGCGCCGGGTGGTCTTTCAGATAGTGGTCGTGAAGGACCTGGTGAATGAAGCCCTTGTAGCCCTCCCAGTTGTCATCTGGCAGGGGCTCGGAGAGCGCCAGGTGCCACTCAAAGTTCTCGTTCTCTTCGGCGATCTTGTCGAAGTGATCGACGTAAAATGCCTCTCGAAGTGAACGCGCGCCGTACCAGTAGGTGACCTTGCGGTCCGTGTGAAGACGCTTGAACTGGTCGAAGATGTGCGAGCGCATCGGGGCCATTCCGGCACCGCCGCCGATGAAGCACATCTCGTTCTTCGTATCCTTGGCAAAGAACTCGCCGTAGGGTCCGGAAATCGTGACATCGTCGCCAGGCTTCAGCCCGAAGATGTAGGATGACATGATTCCCGGCGGCAGGCCCTGGGTACGCGGCGGCGGCGTTGCGATGCGCACGTTGAGCATGATGATGCCGTGCTCTTCCGGGTAATTCGCCATCGAGTATGCACGAGTGACTGGCTCCCTCACGTCGGACACCAAGTCCCAGAGCTTGAACTTGTCCCAGTCTGACCGGTACTCCTCGGCGATGTCAAAGTCCTTGTAGTGCACCGTGTGCGGTGGACATTCGATCTGAATGTAGCCGCCGGCGCGAAAGGGGACGGACTCGCCTTCCGGTAGCTCGAGGACGAGCTCCTTGATGAAGGTGGCGACGTTGTCGTTCGAGCGGACCTTGCAGCTCCACTTCTTGATGCCGAAGACTTCCTCCGGCAATTCGATCTTCATGTCGCCTTTGATCTTCACCTGACAGGACAGGCGAACTCCTTCGCGCGCTTCGCCGCGGTTGACGTGGCCGGTCTCGGTCGGAAGGAGCGACCCGCCGCCCTCGAGCACCTTTACCTTGCACACGCCGCAGCTGCCTTTGCCGCCGCAGGCCGAAGGGATGAAAATCTTGTTGTCCGCGAGCGTACCCAGGAGGGTCCCGCCGCTCTTCGTGTGCAGGGTGTGGTCCGGGTCGTCGTTGACCAGAATGTCAACCGCACCCGAGGACACCAGCTTCGAGCGGGCGGCCATGAGGACGAGGATCATCGCCAGGACGACGACCAGAAACGTTGCGACTCCAACTCCAACAGTCAGCACTCGATCACCTCACAATTGGATGCCGGCGAAGGCCATGAAACAAATCGCCATCAGACCGGTGACCATGAAAGTGGCACCGAGTCCACGAAGGGCGGGGGGCACGTTGCTGTAGCGCAGCTTTTCGCGGATTGCCGCGAGCCCCACGACGGCGAGCAACCAGCCGATCCCTGACCCAATGCCGAAGACGACGCTCTCGCCAAACGCGTATTCGCGTTGCTGCATGAAGAGCGACGCACCCAAGATGGCGCAGTTGACCGCGATCAGCGGCAGGAAGACCCCGAGCGCCGAGTAGAGGGCCGGGGCATACTTGTCGATGATCATCTCGACGACCTGAACCGTCGCCGCGATACTGCCAATGAAGGTCAGGAACACGAGAAAGGTCAGGTCCACGTTTTCGAGCGAAGGATGGATGAAGCCTAGTGCGCCTTGGTTCAGAACCTTGGTGAGCAGGAAATTGTTGATGGGTACGGTGATGGCCAACACGAAGGTGACGGCCACTCCGAGTCCGATCGCAGTCGACACGCGCTTGGAGACCGCAAGGAACGAGCACATGCCCAGGAAGAACGCGAGGGCCATGTTCTCGACGAAGATCGCTTTGACCATCAGCGAAAGATAATGCTCGAGCATCTAGGTTCGCCTCCTCACATCGCCGCCGCGACTTCGCGCGCGGCAGCGGGTTTTTGCGCCGGCGCTTTCGCGGGCGCGGCGGTAGCAACGACTTCCCCGTGTACCTCGACGTAGGGCTCTTCTTCGATCTGAGCGGGCTTCCACCAGCGCAGACCCCAAATGATGAAGCCGATGATGAAGAATGCCGCCGGGGAGAGGACCATCAATCCGTTCGGCTCATACCAACCGCCTTCGGTCGTCAGCGGCAGCACCGAATAACCGAAGAGTTTCCCGGAGCCGAAGAGCTCGCGGAAGAAAGCGACCACCAACAGGATCCAGCTGTAACCGAGTCCGTTGCCGAGAGCGTCGAGGGCGGACTCCTTGGGACCGTTTTGCATCGCAAAACCTTCGGCCCGGCCCATGATGATGCAATTCGTGATGATCAAGCCGACGAAGACCGACAGCTGCTTGCTGATGCTGAACGCGTAGGCTTTCAGAATCTGGTCGGTCACGATCACCAAGGACGAAATGATCGTCAGCTGCACGATGATGCGGATCGACGAAGGAATGTAGTTGCGAAGCAGGCTGACCGAAACGTTGCTCGCCAGCAAAACCCCGATGACCGCGAGCGACATGACCACGGAGGTGCTCAGCATGGTCGTCACCGCGAGGGCGGAACAAATGCCCAGGACCTGCCGGCCGATCGGATTGTCATTAAAGAGCGGCTCGGTGAGCGCGTCCGTACCTTTGCTCATAGAGAGGTCCCTCCTTGTTCACGGATCTTCCCGAGGAACGGGCCAAAGCCGTTTTCCCCAAGCCAGAAATCGAGTGTATGGGTGACGCCGCGCGAGGTGATCGTCGCGCCGGAGAGCCCGTCGACCTCGTAGGGCTCTTGCTCGGGCGGGCCAGCGGCGCCCTTCACCACCTGGACCTCGACCGTTCCCTCCTCGCCGTAGACCTTGCGACCCTTCCACTTCGCCTGCCAGCTCGGGTTTTCGATCTCGCCGCCGAGCCCGGGGGTCTCACCGTGCTCGTAAAAGGTGATGCCGGTGATGGTCTGTCCGTCGCCGTCGAGGGCGAGGTAGCCGTACATCGTCGACCACAATCCGTAGCCCTGGATCGGTAGAATCAGCTGGTCGACCTCCTCACCATCCATCACCTGATAAACGAGCCCGTAGTTCGGGAGGCGAAAGACCCTGGCCGCATTTGCCGGCGCCTCGAAGCTCATCTCCGGATTCTTGGCCGCCTTGCGCTGGTCGTAGGTCGTGGTGTCGACCGAGTCGTCGTATTCGCCAGTCTTCATGTCGATGGCCTTCGCAACAATCTTCTCGTCGAAGCGGCTGATCACGTCTTCGGCGCTGAGCTTTTCGCCGTCGGCGACGAGGCCAGCCACATCGAGCACCTTGGTGAGGCGGTCCACGCGGGCGTTCTTGTCTTGAATCGGCTTCAAGCCGACCGCCGCGGCGGCGACGAGTACCGCGCAGGCGAGGCACACGGCGACGGCAAAGCCGACGATGTAGCCCACAGAGTTCATGCGATCAGGCTCGGACATAGCGTGCAGCCCTCCGACGCTTATTGGCCTCGATGACGTAGTGGTCGATGAGAGGCGCGAACATGTTCATGAAGAGAATCGCGAGCATCATCCCCTCGGGGTACGCGGGATTTACGCAACGGATGAGAACGCAAAGCACACCGATCAGGAGGCCGTAGATGAGCTTGCCGATGCCCGTGAAGGCGGAGGAGACCGGGTCGGTCGCCATGAACACGGTGCCGAAGGCCCATCCGCCGATGACGTAGTGGTAGTACCAGGGCAGATTCATCATCGGCGTCGATTCGGAGCCGATGCCGTTGAGCACGAGCGCCATTGCAGCGGTACCGACCGTCACTCCGAACATGGTCTCCCAGGAACCGATGCGGGTCCAAATCAGGAACGCGGCGCCGATCAGAGCCGCGAGCGCCGAGGTCTCTCCCAGGGAGCCAGGGATCGTGCCGTAGAAGGCGTCCCACCAAGACGCGCCCGCGAGGTGACCCGAGCCCTCCGCGTAGGAGGCGAGCCAGGTGGCGCCGGATACGCTGTCCGGACGGTTCGCGGCGACCCACACCTCGCCGGAGAGCTGTCCCGGGTAGGCAAAGAATAGGAAGGCCCGTGCGGTGAGAGCGGGGTTGAGGAAGTTCATCCCCGTGCCGCCGAAGATCTCCTTGCCCACGACGACTCCGAACGCGGTGCCGAGAGCGAGCTGCCACAGCGGTACGGTTGCGGGCATCGTGAGCGGAATCAGCATCCCGGTGACCAGAAGTCCCTCGTTCACCTCGTGCTTGCGAATCACGCAGAACCCGACTTCGAGGAGCCCGCCGACCGCATAGGTCACGATCATGATCGGGATGAAGTAGAGGGCGCCGTGGACCGTGCACGCGAGGATCGAGTCCGCCTCCATCGGGAGCCCGGTGAAGCCGTAAACCGCGCTCTGCCAGTTGTCGAGGAGGGAGCCGCCCGCTTCGACGGTCCGGTGAATCTGAAGCCCTGTATTGTACATGGCCATCAAGATGGCGGGAATGAGGGCATAGACGACCGCGATCATCATGCGCTTGAGGTCGAGCCCGTCGCGTACGTGCGAGTCTGCGCGCGTGACGTCCGGTGGCGTGAAGAGGAACGTCTCGCCGGCCTCAAACGCCGGATAGAAGCGCTCCAGAGGGCCACCCTTCTCAAAGGGCTTGCCGGATTTTTCGAGGACTTTGAGTAGGAAAGACACCCGTCATCCCTCCTTTTGAATCTGGTCGAGCGTACGCCGCAACGCGGGGCCGTAGTCGATCTTGCTGGGGCACACGAAGGTGCACAGGCTCACGTCTTCTTCGTCGAGCTCGAGTACACCGAGCTCTTCCGCCCATTCAGTGTCTCCCACCTGGATCGCTCGCAGAAGGTGGGTGGGCATCAGGTCCATGGGCATGACCCGTTCATACATTCCGATGGGCACCATCGCGCGGCGCGAGCCATTCGTGCTCGTCGTCATGGCGAACTTCTTGCCCGGTATGAGCGAGGACAAGAACGCGGGCACCGTGGAGAATTTGTTGAATCCGGGAACGGTCCAGCCGAGCATTTCGCGCTGACGGCCTTCCGCGATCACCGAGATCTGCCGGGCGAAGCGTCCGAGATAGCCAAAGGCCTCGCCCATGGCGCGCTGTCCGGTCAGGACCGAGCCAGAAATGATGCGTGCTTCGCCCGCTTCGAGCTCTCCGTCGCACAACGGACCCGTAGCAGCGCCGATGCGCGTGCGCAGGAGCCGCGGCTTCTTCACCATCGGACCCGCGAGCGAAACGACTTGGGAAACGTCGAGCTCCCCTGTCGCGAAGAGGTGCCCGATCCGCAGCACGTCTTGGTAGCCGATGTGCCACACAGTCTTCTCGCGATAGACAGGGTCGAGCACGTGAATGTGATAACCCACCGTTCCACAGGGGTGCTTGCCCGCGAATTGATGGCATGCAGCGCCGCTCTTCCCCGCGTTGATCGAGCTTCCCTTGCGAACGCAGAGATGTACGGGCCCGTCGGTGAGCTTGCCGAGCACCTTCAGGCCGCGCTCGAAATCCGCCTCGCGGCCCGAGATGATGGTCTCCGAGTTCGGTGCGAGCGGATGAGAATCGATCGCCGTTACGAAGATCGACTTCGGTTTTGTCGTTGGATCGGGCGTGCGACTGAATGGCCTAGTTCGGAAGGCAGTCCAAAGACCCGATTCGACCAAGAGCGCAACGGCACCGTCGCGGCTGTCCCCCGCGTCCGGCGAATAGCTCGCAAAGTCGACCGCGTCGTTTCCATCGACGCGAATGACGAGTGATTGGAAGACCCGCTTGGCGCCACGGTTTACTCCGACCACTTCGCCCGCTGCCGGTGCCGTGAATGTCACGCCTGGCACCGTACGGTCTTCGAACACTGGCTGTCCGAGCTTCACGCAGTCGCCCGCGTTGACGAGCATCCGCGGTCGAAGACCAATGTAATCGGGTCCAAGAAGCGCGACTTGGCTCGACGCGGGCGCGTCGAAAATTTCGTCGGTCGGCTGCCCCGTAATCGGCAGGTCGAGGCCTTTTCTTGCGATGAAAACCACTAACAAACCCCCCATCGCAAATTTTTGCGGCCTTCCCTGCCGCACTGCGGTGCGAACGTCAATCGTCATGGACAGCACATTCCACCGCTCGTTCTTACGATTCCGCTAGGTGAGAGACGATTCACGCCATCCGAATGGCCGGGCGACCGATTTCCCGGCGCGAGCGAATGGCTCAGGTGCCACTGCGTGTGTTTACCGAATTACTCGCGAAACCCGCCCTCGGAGAACGACCTCGATTCGGAGAACAGGCGTTTTTTTCTTGGCGGCGGCCTGATCGCCTCAATTCAGCGGCTCGGTGATCGGTGGGTTCCCCATCCGCGGCATATCGGTGAGGGATTGCGCGAGCCTGACGTGCGGCGGTGCTTTGCTCATTGTGATGAGACACTGAAAGGCATGAGTCGCGATGGTCGGGGATGGGTGACGCGTGCACGCCTCGATCGCGTCGCGTGCCCGTCCGAGGCCGATCGCGAGGCGCGGGTCGCTCCCGTGTTCTTCCGCAAGGCGGAGCAGGCCCAAGACTCCCACCAGCGTGTCCTCGCAGGACTCACTGCGCAGCATCGCCGCGACCATATCGACTGCCTTGATGTGGCCGCCGCAGGCGAGAGCCATTGCTGCGGCGCGTTGCTGAAAGCCCTGGTCGACCATCGATTGGAGGACCGTCAGCGCGTCGCGTGTGCCGATCTGGCCGAGCGCCCAAGCGAGCGCGTCCGCTTCGATGTCCGTGGCATTCGTGAGGGCGTTCGTGAGTGGCACGACCGCTGGCACAAAGCGCGCGTAGCCGAGGACGAGAGAGGCTACCCAGAGGGCTTCGGATTGGCCTGTGCCCAAGAGCGGAACGAATTGCTGCAGGAGCTCTTCGTTGCGCGCGTATCCGATCGCGCGAAGTGTTGCGCGCCGTTCATTGTCCATTCGACCCCGAAGGGCCATCCCGTGCTCGATCACCCGCTCGAGGGTCACCTCGTCGACTTCACCGGCCGCGAAACGCTGGGCGAGTCCGTCGAGGGCCCGACGGCGCACGGCCGGGTCATCGCCGTCGAGCTGCGCGAGCAGATGCGAGATTGGGGTTTCAACGGTATCGACCGTAGCTCGACGGTCGTAAAAGTCTCGGGCGATGGCCGCGAGATGTTTCTCCACGATCATGCGACGAACCTCGTCACGAGAACGGCGGCAGTGGTGTGAGATCTTTGGCGGGGACGAGACCGACTCGGCCTCCTCAGGTGTATCGTTCGCGCCGCGGGAGTGTTGCCTGAATCGACATTCGGTGTTGTCTCTCATTAGAAATCCGACATCCGCTCTCAAATAGAAATCCGACCGAA
>CAYXVF010000010.1:0-24158 GCA_964468125.1 uncultured Bdellovibrionales bacterium
TTGAGCGGGATACTGGAGGCCGACCGCCGAATCTGAGTGGCCAGTGAACGGTCCCCCCACAAGGCGCTGAAGCCGGAGCCGGCGGTGGAGCGGCGGACGGTCAACCGATGTCCGGCCAACGGTGAAGGGTTGATCCGACGGCCTCGGCCTCCGACACGGAAACCGTTTCCGAGACCGAAACCGATTGCCGTTCCACCGAAAACCGACGCCGTGGCCGAATCTGTGACCCGTCACCGGAGAGATCCGGAAAGCACCAACCGGTCGAACTTCACTGCCCATTTCGAACGCACGCCGAGCCAAAACCAATTGGGAATGGAGCCGACCCGTGGTCTCGATATTCTCGGCGTTCGCCAGCTCCGCAGCCTGCTGCGCACACTGCGCGATGCGGGACGAGCGGCGCTCTTCTCGAGCCACGTCCTCGCGGAGGTCGAGGAGCTCGCGGACCGAATCGTCGTCATTCACGGTGGTCGGGTAGTGGCCGTCGAAAACCCGGCCACCCTTCGCGGAAGTGCTTCGTCCCTCGAAGAAGCGGTCACAACTCTCACGGAGGCAGCAGCATGAATGCGCTCGATCAGGTCGTAGAGATCGTTCGCAAAGAAATGACCCAGGTCCTTCGTGATCGGCGCACCGTCCTCTCTACCCAACTCTATGCGCTGCTCGGCCCGGTCTTGCAGATCCCGGAGGACTACGCAACGAAGCGCTCGCGTAGGAATCGGGCGACGCTCGAGCTCTACGTCGGCCGCGGCGCGGACTCGAAGCGAGCCGAGCAACGGGTGTCTTCCGTCGTCGTTGATGCGCCTTCAGCCGGTCTCACCGCTCGCCTGGGTCACCGGGAAGTGGTTGGTCGTGGTCCTCTTTGCCTGGACCGGAGCGGTGGTGACGACCTTGGTCTCGGTTTTCGCGCTTCAGCGTTTTGCACCTTCGATCGCCTCGAGCCTGGCGCTCAGCCCCACTCACGTGGCGCTTCTCTGCCTCACCGCCTTGCCTGTTGCACTCGTGGCTTCGGCGGTCTGCTTTGGGCTCGCCCTGCAGGCGCGCTCGACGATGGAGGCGCAAACCCGACTCACGCTCGTCACCCTGCTCCCCGTCGGACTGGGCCTGATGATCGCCACTTCGAGCGCGATACCGAGCGGATGGACCGTGCCGACCCTCCATGAGTTGACCGCGCTGCCCGAGTGGATCGCTGGCGCGCCCTTCCCGACCCAGGAGTCGCTCACGACGACCCTGTTCGCCGTCGTCGCGGTGACATCACGGAAAACAATGTAGGCGTCAGGCTTTATCGAGCCCGCGCCGAGCTCAGGAAGAGGATGCAACGATGGCAGACGCGGAAAACTGGGACGAGCGCCCCCTCCGCGGTGAGCCTTTCGAGAACCTCTGGATCATTCTCGGCGCTGTCATCTAACTCTCCATCGAGTGTACACTAACCCGTTGGAAGGAGATGCATCGAATTCGCGAGCTGCACGCTGCCAAACGCCTGCGCGAGTCTCTTCTGGAGCAATGACGCTGAGTTTTTGCCCACCAGAGCACACACCCAGAACGAAATGTTTCCGGTGTGTTCACAATTCGCTGGCCGTTTCTTCTGTAAAGACACATGATGGGCGGAGCGCCGGGACCGACAGCCACTGGTTCGCGTCGCCGGAACCACCATGGAAAAGCTCGAACGCATCATTGTCGCCGAGCCGTCGGAAGAAGCCGCCCAGACGGTCGCCGAAAAGCTCGACAGACTCGCTCACGTCGTGGAGGTAACCCATCGCGGCTACGACGCCATCGCGCGCGTCAAAGACCTTGAGCCCGAGATGCTCGTCCTCTCCCTGGAGATTGGCGAGCCCGAAGCTTCGGACGTGCTGTCGACCATTCGAAAGGCCGGCATCGACTGCTTCGTCGTCGCCACGTACCGAGAGCTGTCGGTGCAGGGCATGAAGAAGCTGGGTAAGTTTGGCGTTGGCGAGTTTGTGGCCCTGCCGGTCGACGCGACCTCGATCTACCGCGCGGCGTCGACTTTCTTTGGACGCCCCTTTCGGCGCCACACGCGCCATCAAGTGACACTGCCTGTCAACCGTGTCGACGGCGCTCACGTAGGAAAGACGTTGGACCTCTCAGAGGGCGGCATGCAGGTGAGCCTCGAGCGCGAAGTCGCAGCCGGTACGAGTCAGCTCTGGGAAGTGGCACTCGACGACGGGGGAGAAAAGCCTCTGAGAGTTCGCTGCGCGGTTCTCGGAACGGACGTCATTGAAGGAAAAGCCACCGCTGCGCGGGTCGAGTTCGAGAAACTCGTCGGGCCAGACCTGGCGCGTTTGTCGCGCTTTCTCGAATCGCGGAGCGCCGGATCAGTTTGAATCGCGAGGCTCGAGCGTCGGCAGCTGGTCCGAGTCGAGCGGCACATCGAGGACCTCGTATTTCTTGCGAAGTGCCGCCCCCTGAAGCGCGTCGAAGTGCCACCACTCATTGCGAATGATCTTGAAACCCGCGTGAACCATCGCGTCGCGAAGCCGGCGACGGTTCTCGACCTGCTGTGGTGTGAGCTTGCCTTCGGCGAGATAGCGCTCCTCCCAACGGGGCTGGGCCAGCTTCTGGAAGGAGTCGTAGGGCGTTCCCATATCGACCTCTTCGCCATCGGGACCGTTCAGCGTGAGGTCTACGGCGGCGCCATAATTGTGCACCGAGCCGGTTCGTCCGTAGGGGTTCGCGACATAGCTCTGGTCCTTCGTGCCCTTGACGACTTCCCACATCGCCTTTTGCACCGAGCGGGGGCGATAGCAGTCCTTGAATCGGAACGTATAGCCCGAGTGGTTCTCGTCCAAGAAGCTCTGGGCCTTCACGAGCATCCCGGCCACCGCTGGTCGGAGAAGGCAGCGAGCGGTGGGATAGAGCACGCGTCCGGTGAAGTTGTCCGTCGTTGCGTAGCGAATATCGAGAGACCAACGTCCGTCCAAGGCCGATACATCGATCAGATCGATCTCCTCGGCACCGGCGGGGGCAGCGGTCAAAAGAATGATCGAGGCCAGGGCACGCATGCTCGCATGCAACCACAAACGAGCCCCACGCGCCAAAGGCCTGCTCCTTTTGGCGTCCCTGGCCGGCCGTCGACCTGAGTTCCCCAGACCTTCGACGGTAGGGGTCCAATAGAGCGGACCGCCGGCGATGCGACCCTTCGCGGTGCGTTCCCGGAGCTGGGCGATGGAAACGCAAGATCGAACAGCTACGCGCCGCAGGCGTTGTATTCCTGGTGGGCACGGACTCGGGGATCCCCGCCAAGTTTCACCGCCAGAGCACGTGGAACGAGCTCGACGTGTGGGTCCGCGTGATGGGCATTTCGCCGAAGGACGCGATTCGCGCCGCCACTTACTGGCCATCCGTGCTCATGGGGGTCTCGGAGCAATGGGGCACGGTGTCGAAAGGCAAAAAAGCCGACATCATCGCGGTTCGGGGCAATGTGCTCAAGCACATCAACATTTTCTCCCGCCTCGACTTCGTGATGAAGGACGGAACCGTCTACAAACGAGACGGAGCCCCGGTGGAATCAGCGTTGCGCTAGACTTCAAATTCCTCGGAAGCCGAAGGGATAGTTGACGACCACGGAGCCGCCGCGCGGCTGAGGGAACTTCCAGCTCTTTATCGCACTCAACATGCAGTTGACCGCGGCCGTCGAGTTGAGCGTCGAGCTCTTCTGGCGAGCAGAGGATACGCTGCCCGAGGTGCTGATCACCCATTCGATTTGGACCTTACCCGTGAGCCCCGGCGTCTTGGTGAGTTCGCGTTCATAGCAGCGCTGAATCTGGCCGACATTCTTGTTCACGACCTTTGCGATCTCTTCTGGACTCAGGCTGCCACCGGACTGCTTGATCCGCCGAGCCGGCGCCTTGCTCACCATGCCCCGGACTTTGCCTGACGGCGCTCCGCCGCTGATCTGACCGGCGCCGCCCTTGCCGCCCTTGAGAAGCGCCAGCGCCCCCTTGGTCGCCACACCACCACCACCGCCGCCGAGATTGACGTCGCTCGTGGGCGCCTTCCCGATCAAGCCGGAGGCTTTGAAGCCGCCCTTGCTCCCGGGGACCTTCGCCGCGGAAAGGTTCGACAGCGAAGCCACCGCCGAGGCCGGTCCAGGAGCCGCGCTGCTGCCCTTCTTGTTGAGCAAGCCAAGAACACCCGCAGGCTTGCTCGACGTTCCTCCCGCGACTTCCTTCTTCACGTTCTTGTTCGGCTTGTTGGCACGAAGCTTCGGCTGTTTCCTCGGCTTCGGTTCCGGCTCCGGTGCCGCCTGAGGCTCGGGTTCCGGCGCCTCGGGTTCCGGCTCCGGCTCGGGCTCTGGTTCCGGCTCCTGCTCGAGCTCGAGTTCCGCTTCGAGATTGATCTCCACGAAATCATCCCCAGGGGGGACGGGCTTGCTCGCGGACGCGACACCTAGGATCCACACTACGACGAACGCCATGAGGTGCGCTCCAAAGCTCCCGAGACCGGAGTAGCGAGTCACCGCACCCGGGATCAGTCGATCCTTCACAGAGCGTCGGTCTACGATCTTCTCCGGCGGACGGGCGTAGCGCACGTGGTAGCGGTTTCCGCCGCTTTCGACGTCGAGGACCTCGCCCGGTTTCATCACCAGACCGACCCGATTGCGTTTGATCTGCGAGCGGTTCGGAGTCTCCACGACCTTTTCCAAAGGAAGCTCCGACCCGGCCCGGTGCAGACGCCCGGCCACGTCTTTCGGTACCTCGATCACCGTGGTCCCGTTGCGCTTGAACTGAGCGAGCTTGAAACGCTGTGGCAGATCTTTCGGGCGACGCAACCCCTTCACGTGAGGTCCAACCCAGTAGCTCTGCCCCGGTCGGAGAAGCGCAACGTCGTTGACACTGTCGCCTTTGAGTGTCACGACCTCGACTTGGTAGGGCGCATCTCGTGACCCCGCGGCCACGATCGCATCCTCCGCGATGAGCTTTTCAGCGAGGGAATAAGGCGGAACGTAGTTGAGCTCCTCGAGCTCGTCTTCGTCGAGATCGTCGTCGTCGTAGGGAGCGAGTGTTGCACCGCTCGGCTCGTCGAGCGCCGCGGTTTCGTTCATGGCGTCGTCGCCAAAGAGCTCTTGCTCGTCTAAGACGGCGCCTCCAGACTTCGACTTCTCTTGTTTCTTCTGCGGCTTGCCGAGGCGACTGCGCAGATCGAACATCGCGGGCCGCGCCAGGGCCTCGGCCCGCGCGTCGAGATCGAGGGACGTCTCGCCGAAGGCGGACTCTCCATCCCCTTCGAGCACATCGGCGAGGTTGTCGCTCGGGACGTCGGTCTCGTCCGAAAGCCCCATGCCCTCGAGCATTTCGCCGAGCTGATTGTTGTCTACGGGGTCCAGTCGGCTGCGAAACTCCGGCCCGGCGCGCGTCGCTTCGCGCTGATCGGGTTCGAGGTCATCAAAGTCGCTCAGATCGTTCGGATCGAACGGAGCACTCGAGTCGTGACCGCCCAGAATCGGCGCGTCGGTGGTTGACGACTCCATCTCTGCTGGCGCGGGCCGGGCCGGGGCCGGGGGAGCGGATGCGCGTCGTCCACTGGCGGGCTGGACGCGTGTCCGATCCGACTCCGCTCGATTGGACTTCTTGCCGCCGCTCAGCTTCAGCTTCAGCGTGAATTCACCGATCGTGATTTCATCGAGGCGGGTGATCTTCGCTGACTCGACTCGCTGGTCGTTGACCAAGATACCGTTGGTGCTCGCCTGGTCCTCAATCGTGATCTCGTTGCCGTTCACTGTGATCAGTGCGTGTGCGCGACTGACCTGGCCCGACTCCAACACGAGATCCGCTTCGTCGGGATCGCGACCGACGACCACTTCACGTTCCGCGAAGATATCGGTCCCCAGAAACTCTCCCTCTCGGAAGATGTAGATCTGCAGGACTGAAGGACTCGGTCGGCTCGTCACAGGCTCACCCTTGCTCGTCCTCGAAGATAGTGCGGATCACCTTCTGCCGGAATGTGCGCTTGATGCGCACCAGGCTTTCGATCTCGATTTGCTGGCGGTTGTAGATGTAAACGGAGCCCGCCTTCTTCGTCTGCCCCTGAATCAGCCGGTCGTCGAAGTCGATGCGTGTGGGTCCGCTCACCCCCTGGGCTAATGCGATACTCGGGAAGAGAACCACCGCAGCCAACACCATCGAGAAACGTCCCTTCATCACCCACTCCTAAACAGAACGACTCACGGCCAGTCGAAACTTGACGAATCCCGCCGCTGCGGCGGTCTTCATGATCCGCTCGATCACGTAGTACTTCGTGCCCTTGGCCGCCTCGAAGTAGATGACCTCGTCGTCGCCTTCCTCATCAGCGCTTCCCTGACTCGCGAGGCGCGCCTTCTCGCGCTTGAGGTCACGGAGCAATGGTTCTACCAACTTCTCCCGGTTCATGTCGCTCGGATTGAGGTCCCCGCCGCGCAGGGTGATCGACGGCTGCTCCGAATCTTCGATGAAAACTGCGTCAGCGCCGATGGACACCTTCACGGCGAGCTTGGGTGGCCTCTCAGAGTCCGAGGCGGGAAGGTCGAAGCCCTTGGGGGGATTGATCTCCTCCTCCTGGCTGGAGAAGCTCACGAGAAGAAAGATCAGCACGATGGTCAGAACATCCATCAACGACGTGATGTTTAGGGTCATTTCCTTCGCTTCGCGCGTTCGGCCCTTTTTCATCATCTCCCGTGTTCTCCCGCTCGATCACTACTCTCGATGAGGCAGTTCGAGCTCGTTTTTCTCCACCGGAGTCACTTGACGAGGCTGGACAGCACCACCCGCGGAAACAGCTTGATACGCTGTTTGGCGCCGGCGACCACCTCGGTCGTTTCACGTACTGCATCCAATGCGAACACGACTTCTTCGTAAGGCACGTCGTCGTCGGCCACGACGATCACGGTGTCCGACTTGATGTAAGTGCCCTTGATCTGCGCGGCCGCGTCGGTCAGAGCCGTCCACATCGCTTCCTCTTCGGCCTTGTCCCCCTTTGCCTTGGGGACCGTCTTTTTGAGCTTCTTCAGAACATCCGGGTCAATCGTGTCGCTCGACGCGCTCATCTTGAACTCGGTTTCGCTGATGTTCAGGTTCAAGGTGATCTTGTCATCTTCCTTTGCGATGTCGGTCTCTTCACCCGGCTCGCCCGCGACCGGGACACTCACCTGAATCACCGACAAGTGAAAGAACGCAGCGCTCATCAACAGAAAGGGGATGAGGGCGGTGAACAGGTTCATGATCGGGATGAGGTTCGGTTGAACCTCTTCCTGTTCTTCTGCGTACTTGCTGCTCATCGATGGCTCAGGCCCGCTTCTTCGCCATGCGGCGGTTGCGCGCTGAGAGGTAGTTGAAGAGGTCCGTCGCCTTGGTCTCGATTTCCATCAGGAGTGCATTCTGACGACTCTGGAGGATCGTAAAGGCGACGATCGACGGAATCGCTGCGATCAAACCAAACGCAGTCGTGAACATCGCGACGGAGATGCCCTTCGAGAGAACTTCCTGCTTCGCGGCCGCATCGGCTTGGGCCACACCCTTGAAGGATTCGACCAGGCCGAGAATCGTTCCGAGCAGACCGAGCAGCGTTGCTACGTTTGCGAGCATCGACAGGTAAGGGATTCGCTTCGTGACACTGGGTACCGCCTTCATCGTCGCGGCTTCCATCGAACGCTGAATGTCCTTATCGCTCTCGTTCGCCTTCATCAGACCCGACTTGAGCACGTTGGCTAAGGGGTGCGATTGCTCGACGTTGCAGACCTCGATGGCCTTCGAGAACTTTTTCTCCTCGAGATAACCGATGATCTGGTTGAGGAACTGCTCCGCGTTGAGGCGGTAGCGAAAATAGAGGAAATAGGACCGCTCGATGATGAGGACCCAAGAAGCAAAGGAGGTGGCCAGGATGATCCACATGAAGGCGCCACCCCGGTTCATGACCTCGAGCATCAAATCTCTCCCGTTGTCGGTCTAAAGGAACTTACTTCGATGGAACTCTCGTCGCCGCTCGAAATTCGCGGCTTCCCGCAGTTGCATTTTTACCCGCTTCGAGCGCACCGAACAAGAATCGCTGAGGGTGCGACACCCCCCGACCTCAGATCGAGTAGCGGATCAAAAAAAGCCCGCACGAACCACCCGCCCCGTGGCTCCGACGAGCCAATATCGGATGATGTTCTCGCCCTCTTCGTCCTGGTAGCGAGAGCGATGAAGGCCGAGGAAGTTCTCCGAGACGCCGGTGGGAATGAAGCTCACATTACCCCCTTGGATCTGCACAAACAGCCCGTTGTCTCCCGCCGCAAAGGTCGAGCCGCCGACGACCTCGACCGCGGAGACAAATCCGGGCGGCACGCCTCGAATCGACGCAGCGGGGCAATCCTCCAGCGAAAAATCGAGACCGAACACTGCGCCCGCGGCGCCCGCTGTGAAGAAGTTGCCGTTGTCCACATCCACGGTCGTGAGCAGAGGGTTCTCGTCGAGTGGAGGATCAGGCGTGGCGCACGAAGGCGCAAGCCACGTCTCCATCAACGGGTTGGCCATCGTGGCAGCTCCCACGTCTAGTGTCACCACCGTGCCACTCGAGCCGACCGCCGTTATCCGATTGTTGGACACGGCGACGCTGCGCAGGGTCTCGTCCAACCGTCGGAAGCAGTCGGGACACAGGGTGGTGCATATCCCATTCATACCGCAGGCGTTCGCCACCGGACCACAGATGTCTACGCCCCCGACGCATCCGGTTCCGGTCGAGGCGGCGGCGTCGCAGCATTGGCCGTCTTCTGGCAGACAATCGCAGGTCGTCTTGCGCGGATTGCATTGGGCGGGGCAAGAGGGATAGAGCCGCCCACCACAGCCACCCAGTGTCGGATCGCTCCCGCAGTCGTCGTCGGTGGAGAAGCGAAAGGGAATGCCCTGCTGGGCGGTCCAGGCATTCAGGTCCTCGAGCTGACTCATCATCAAGCCGCCCCGCGCCACGGCCGAGTTCGACTGGCCGAGGAAGCTCAGCACCGCGCCGTCTTCGCCCACCGCAACCACCGTGAGGTTGTCATCGGTGACTTCCACGTGCAGGTCGAAGAGCGTCGCCGTGAACAGCTCGGCGGGATCGAGTCGTTCGTCATCGTCATCGCAGACCAAACCGATGCCATCTCCGTCTACGTCGAGCTGACTCTCCGATGGGTCCGCCGCGTCGCCCGGACCGAGGCATCCTTCGTCCGCTCCGACGTTGTTCGTATCGCGCAGCGGTCGGAGGGTACCGTTCGGCGTCGTGCGACAATTGTCGTCGCAGTTCGCCGGGGCACCGGGCAGGCCACACACCGACGTCACCCCGCCGTAGTTGCCACTCCAACCATCGCCGTTTCCGTCATCCGGGATGCCGTCGCCATCAAAGTCGGGGCAGGCCGGGTCGATCCGAGTGACGGGACTGAATAGTGGCGGGATTTCTTCGGTGCCGAGGCCTGCAATCTTTCGCCATTCACCGTCCGTTGGATCACCGTCGTAGTTCGGGTCGGGATGGTAGTAGAGAACGGTTCCGTTCCAACCGACAGCGAACATCTCTCCGTCCGATTCGTCTTCGAGCCCGAAGCGCCGACCATTGTTGAGTCCAACAATCGCAGTCAGGTTCTCCGTCGTTGGGGTAGGCATTTCCGTCCAGTCACCGCCGCGGTTCGTGATGACCGTGCCGTACCAGCCTACGATGAAGACTTCACCTCGCGCGTTCGCCCAGGCGTCGTTGAATGTCGTGTCCCCGGTTCCGTGGTTGACCACCTCGAAACGCCAGCGCGGGTTGTCCGGATCGATCGTCTCCTCTGGCGCTACCGAGCTCGGCGAACCTTCGGAGCACGCCGCGGCCACGAGCGCCATCGCAAATGTGCAGGAGACCGCAAAGGTGCGTGAGTATGCTCTGTTCATGACGGTCCGTAGGATAGCCGCTCCGAGCGGCAACCACCATGGGAACGCGCACACCGCACCTTTCCGTACAGACGGTACGGAGGTTTGTCCCGTTGGCGGACCGCTCCACACACGCTAAACTCCGTCGCATGCGAAGTGTTCTCGCCATAGCCATGCTCCTGTTCTCAACCGCTGCCTGCTCGGACGCCGAGCTGTACGCGACCACCGGCATCGAGCCCTTTACTCCGGACCGGGTCGCGGTGGCCGGCGAGCTGTGCACCGAAGACACTTCTGGATCGCGTTTTCCGGTCAAGGTTCTTCTGATCGTTGACGGTTCGCAGGACATGTTCCGCGCGGACCCGAATGGCGAGCGCTTCTTTGGACCACCGGGCGCCATCAGCAACTTCATCGATCGAAACCGGAGCCAGCCGAACGTGAGCTTTGGATTCGTCGAGCTCGCGTCGAACGCGGTCGCCGTGCCGCAGCCAGACGGTCAGCAGTTCTTTCGCCCACAGGATCCACAGATTTCCCTGGCCCTCACCCAGCTGCAAACCCCTCCGGTCGACCCTCAGCGCAGCAACCGGGACATTCTCAACGCCCTGTCGCAGGCGGAGTCCTTCATCAGCACGGACATGTCGAATTCGACTCCGGGCGAGATCCTGCGCACCCGCTACGTCGTGTTCATGCTCCTCGCAGGCCCGCCGGTTCCCAACCCGGGGCTCGAGGATGCGCTCGCGCCGCGCACTCAGCAATTGCGCGATTTCGTGCTCGGCCGGGGCGCGCTCGATTTCTCCCTCAACATCGGCCTGCTCTACTACGGGCCGCGGAGCATCGACCAGGGCGGGGCCCCCTTCAACTGCTACCTCTCCCAGGGCGCGTGCGCGTGCCCCACAGTGGTCCCGGGCGACGCCTATTGCGCGACGTTCTGTGACGTGAACGCGGGAACGATCGACTACGAGGGCCGCGTCGAGGAAGCTCAGGAGATCTACGAAGCGTTGACCTTCGTCGGCAACGGCAGCTTTCAGCTCTTTCCCTGCGCTAGCTCGATCGACACGAGTGTTGATGTCGTGACGAGCACCGTCCAGCTCGTGAAGAAGGACATCGTAGCGTTCAACCAGAACGTGATACTCGGCGAAGAAGAAGTCCTGGCCGACTCCGACGGTGATGGCTTGAGCGACCAGGACGAGGACATCGCTGGGACACTCAAAGACAATCCAGACAGCGACGGCGACGGACTGAGTGACCGCATCGAGTTCCGTCTGTTCCCGAGGCAAGACCCGCTAGACGGCACCGACCGACCTCGCTCGTGTTTCGATCCCGGCCCCGGCGGCGTAATTCCCGACCGCGACTTCGATCTCCTGAACGACTGCGAGGAAGGGCTGCTCGAAACTTCACCGTCGATCCCAGACACGGATGGTGACGGCCTTCCGGACTATCTAGAGGTCGCGGCAGGAACGATTCCCACTTCGGGAGACGACCGGCTCCTCGACCTCGACGGCGACGGCGTGGGTAACGGCGTCGAGGTGTTGGCACATACGAACCCGCGTACGAACGATGCACTGTTGCGCGACCAAGAATCCTATCGCAATCAGGTCATAGACCTCGGAAGTCGAACGGTTCCGCTGATGGAGGACTCGGATGACCTGCGTGCGGTCACCTTTCTGCGGGCCTCGGAGAACGTAGTCGGCGGGCCCGCCTATCTCGCCTGGGATCCTTCAACGAACACCCTTGAGTGGGCGGACGCGCGACTCACGAGCGCGCCGCAGTACGACCCGATTCCCGAGGAAATCACGACGTCCGGCGAATACATTCTCCAGGCCCAAACCCAACTCGGCGTCGATCCCGTAACAGGCGATCCGATTTTCGATTTCGCATCGATCACCGTTTTCGTGGATGTCAATCAGTTGCCGCCGTTCCCGGTCACAGTGAATCCGCTCATCACGCTGGCGGACCTGAATTGCTACGACGTTCGAATCAGCAACATCAAACTCGTCGAGACTCTGCCCACCGTCTCGGAGCCGGAGCGTGGCCTAAACAGGGTGTTGGTCTTCTTCACCCAGGGCCCGTCGGATCGACTTTCATCGCCGGGCATTGCCTCGGTGGCGGAGTTCCGAATCCGGTATCAATGCAACGACGAAGGGGTGTGTAATCGCACGCCAGGAGGGGCTACCCTGCCTCTGACCCTGGACTCCTTCGTAGGTCGGTGAACGTGATCAGAATGAGATTGGCAGCGACGCTGCTCCTCGCCGGTTCCCTCCTCGCCGTCGCGGCAGGATGCGACCCCAACTCCGAGCGCGCCTTCAGATCAGGACGTGGATTCAACCCCTGCATCGAATCGATCCCTGCATGCGACGGGGAGTTTGCCCAGTGCGTTCTCGATGAGAACAGCTACACGGATTTTCGTTTCCCCGGGGTGATCAAGTTCCTCGTGGACGCGAACCCGGACGACCGAATTCGCGTTCTCATTTTCTTCGAGCAACTGCAGGATGCAGGCCTGTTCACCGAGATCGTTTGGAACGAGCCCGGCTGCTCCGACCTCCAGGTCTGGGAGAGCAACGGTCTCGACCTGTTCGCAGAGGTCGACCAACAGAACGTCTTCTCCCGGATCGAGCGTGTCTTCGAGGGGGGAGAGCACCTGATCGTGATCGACAGCGACATGGTCGCTCAGACCTCCATTGGGATCGAAATCGTCGAACCCGGAGAGATTTGACCTCACCTCTATGAGCGACGAGCTCGCAGGACTCCCGGAGAGCATCGACCGCTACCGCATCGTCGGTCTTCTCGGACGCGGAGGCATGGGCCGGATCGTTCGCGGCCACGATCCAAAGCTGAAGCGAGACGTCGCGCTCAAGCTGGTCGAGCCTCTCGCCGTTGCTCCGGAAGACCTCGCGGAGTTGCGCTACCTCTTTCATCGAGAAGCGCGGGCGACCGCTCAGTTGCGCCATCCAGGAATCATCGAGGTATATGACTACTCTGGCCCGGACGCGGAGCTCATGTACCTCGCCTGCGAGCTGATGGAAGCGCCGACGCTCTACGAGGTATTGAAGGAGCGAGGCGGGCCTCTGACACCCAGGGTCACCGCCGCCGCCGCTTTCGAGCTCTGCGCCGCGCTGGAGGTCGCCCACGCCGCGGGAATCATCCACCGGGACATCAAGCTCGAGAACATCTTCTGGTCGGTCGCCGGACGCTTGGTGTTGAGCGATTTTGGCATCGCTAAGGCTCTCGGGAATGGACAGGCCAAGCTCGGAGCGACGGTGCAGTTCGGGCAAACCAACATCTACGGCTCCCCCGCGTTCATGGCTCCGGAGCAGCTCCAAAGCGGTCACGCGGATCAACGCAGCGACCTTCACGCTTTGGGCGCGGTCATGTTCGAATGTCTGACCGGCGCCCAGGCCTTCCAGGGCGAAAGCATTCAGCAGATCGTCGACAACGTGCTTCAAGGGCGGCGGACGCTTCGGCCGATTCCGGCAACGGCTCCCGCCTCCCTCACCCGTTTGATCGACGAGCTCCTAGAAGTCGAGCCTGAAAAGCGTCCTGGGAGCGCGGCGGACGTGAAGGCGCGCCTTCGGGAAATCTTGGACGAGCTCGACGTGGGCGACCCGCGTCCATGGCTCGTAGACTTCGGCTCCCTCGACGACATGGACGCCGACGCCAACGAGTTCGAGCACGACCCGGAGGGTGAAGTCGAAACCGCGCTGTTCCAGGACGTGGGCAACACGATTCGCATCAATCGCGACCGCATGCGGCCCCGCAGCTCCCGGGCTCCATTCGTGTTCGCCATGGTGACCGTCGCTGTCGGACTGGGGATCGGCATCTCGGTCATCAATCAGCTCGTCGATTTCCCGAACATGAAGGAGCTCTTCAACAACCCGGGCCTTGTGCAGCCCGATGAGGACATCTTCCTGCTCCTTCGCTTTCCCGGAAAAGGTCGGGTGACCGTCGACGGTCACGAAATGGGGACCTTCGAGGAAAGAGTGAGGCTCGCCCTGACGGCCGGCGAGCATCTGCTCGAAGTTCACACCACGATCGGCCGCGCGCAAAGGAAGGTCATGCTCCTGTCCGGGACCGAGCCCGTCGTGGAGTTTGAAGACGCCGCATTCCAGCCGGTGGCCAAACGAGGCCAATAAGTAGTGCGGACGATTCACGGGAATGCTCACGGTCGGGCTGCTCTCCTGCGCCAGCACCTCTCCGGAGCGTTTCGCAGTGCAGCTCACGGACGACGAAGACGAGCTCGCCACTGCCCTCGGCCACGAGCAGGGCCACGTCGCGAAGAGCGACGGAGTCGTTCGGCTCTTGATCCAACTTCTGTTCTCCCTCCTGACCGGGGCGGCGCGGGCGGTGCTGAGCCTGAGCCAGACCGAAGCCGGTGACCTCGTCGCTGGCGCGACCGATCTCACCACTCGTGTCGCGCTGATTTCGCCCGTCTCGCGCAGCCAAGAGCGGGAAGCGGACCGCGCCGGAGTCGAGCTCGCTCATCTCGCGGGCTACGACCCGGACGCACTCGGTCGACTGCTCCTGCGATTGTCGAGATTCCTCCCGGACCGCCAGGCCAGCTGGCTCGACGACCACCCACCGGCCCAAGAACGGGCGGCAAGACCGTGTCGAGCCTCACCTACGGAGTGGCGTTTGACATCCCCGCGAGCTGGACCGTCCAGCGCCGCGGGACGGTCATGGTTGCCCACCGAGACGGGTGCACGATCACGCTCCGAGAAGTGCCGGGTCTCTTCAAGAATGCCACGCCCGTCGCTTTCACATACGTTTTTAGCAGCTCGGCGAGCCAGGACTTGAACCTCACCGTCGCCTTCACCGATATCGCCGATGAATTTGAGTCTTTCAGCATCAACATCAACAGTCTGTCGCGGTTCTGACGTGTCGCTCAGGGGAGGCCATGGGAATTCTGGGCATCGCCGTTTCGCTCGGCGGTTTGATGTACCTGGCGTACCGAGGAATCAATGTGGTGATCCTCGCGCCCTTGATGGCAATCGTGGCGTGCATCTTCGGCGGCGCTCCGCTTCTGGCGAGTTATACCGAGGTGTTCATGCCGGCGCTCGGCGGCTACCTCGTGCGCTACTTTCCCCTGTTCCTACTGGGCGCGATATTCGGAAAGCTGATGGGCGACAGCGGCGCCGCCGGCACCATCGGCCGCGTGATTGCGGAGCGCATCGGAAACGAGCGCGCGGTGGTGGCGGTGACCCTGTCCTGCGCGCTGCTCACCTATGGCGGTGTTTCGCTCTTCGTCGTGGCCTTCGCCATGTACCCGATCGCGAGGGACCTGTTTGACCGCGGTAAGGTGTCTCACACGTTGATCCCCGGGGCGATCGCCCTCGGCTCCTTCACTTTCACGATGACCGCGCTTCCGGGTACCCCCGCCATTCAGAACGCGATCCCCATGCCCTACTTCGGCACCACGCTCTACGCGGCGCCCCTACTGGGCACGTTTGCAGGATTGGTCATGGCGGGCGCGGGGCTCGGCTGGCTGAGCGGCCGCGCGAAGCGTCTGCCGAGGCGCCAACCCGCCACCGCGCATGAAGAAGTCGCACCCCAGGAAGGGCCACGCTTCTGGGTCGCCATTGCGCCCCTGTTGTGCGTGCTGCTCTCGAATTTTGTGCTCACTAAATTCCTGCTCCCGGGGATGGATACGAGCTATTTGCAGAGCGACGCCTTCGGCAACAAGGAGCTCCAGGACGTACTCGGCATCTGGTCGATCGTGCTGGCAATGGCAGCCGCGATCGTGCTCCTCCTCGCCCTTCTTCGCTCGCATTTGGCGACACCGCTCGAATCGATGAATCGGGGAACGCTCGGCAGCTTTCTACCGATCTTCAATACCGCGTCCGAGGTGGGCTACGGCGCCACCGTCGCGTCGCTTCCCGCCTTCGCCTCGATCAAGGCGGCGATCCTCGGCATCTTTCCGCAGGTCCCCCTGGTGAGCGAAGCGATCGCAGTCAACGTTCTCGCTGGAATCACCGGATCCGCATCGGGCGGGATGAGCATTGCCCTCGAAGCCCTCGCCACTCAGTACCTCGAAATGGCGGAGAAGACCGGTGTGTCACCGGAGCTCCTACACCGCGTGGCGAGCCTCGCCGCGGGTGGTCTCGACACCCTTCCCCACAACGGTGCGGTGATCACCCTCCTTGCGATCTGCGGCATGACGCACCGACAGAGCTACTACGACATCTTCATCGTCGCGGTCGTGATCCCCTTTTCCACGACGGCGGGAATCGTGGTGTTGGGCTCGCTCCTAGGCAGCTTCTGACCTTGGATCCGCGGCGGCGCGCGGGCAGGTCTCACTGCGAAGGCGCGAGGTCAGCGCGTACGCGGTGGAGTCCGTCACCCCCTGAATGTCGTCTTCGATCGGCGCATCCGCCCGAACCCGGATCGCAAGCGGTACGAAGTCCGGACTCCGGTTGAAGTACGGGCAATCGTTCAACATGGATGGCGGTTTGAGTTGGACCACCGTGCCGGCGAGGTCCGGGGGGAGGCCGGCCCCCTCGACCTTCTCGCCGGGGCGGTAGGTGGCGCCCAGGTGAATGCAGCCCGAAAGAACCGAGAGGGCAACGAGGGCGAGGGGAGCACTCAAGCATCTCATGATGGGAGATGTTCGGTCAGAAACGCGAAGCTGTCCTCCCAGAATTGTTGCGCCTCGTCGCGCCAGAGCATCATCTGAAAGGCGTGGGGCTGCTGCGCGTACCAAACGAGCTTGGCTTCGGCACCGCGCTGCCACAAGGCCTTTGCGAGGCGTTCCGAATCAGCCGCGATCGGGTCCGCATCGCCGCAGCCGATGAACGTGGCGGGCCAAGGGTTCGTGAGCGCGCGCTCGGACTCCAAGAGAACCAGCGGATCGGCCAGGAGCACGGCGGGGTCTCCCTGCTGCCAATCCGGCGTGTAGGACTTGGTCACCGTTCGGATCCGATCCATCACTAACCAGCTCTTGACCCGCGGGTCACCTACGAAGCGCTCGGGCGCGGTGACCTGAAGAATTCCGCATGCGGGCATGATGGCGGACGGCACCAAGCCGAGGGAGTGAATCCGCTGCGCAACTGGGTGGTCGAGCTCCATGCACACCGCGGCGGTGAGCGCGCATGTGAGGTTCGCGCCCGCTGACTCACCTGCGATCACCAAGCGGCCGGGATCCGCACCATAGAGCGCCGCGTGCTCCAGCACCCATTGGAGCGCATCGGCGACGTCTTCCAGGGCCGCGGGGTACGGATTCCGGGGGGCCAATCGATAGTTCAGGTTGAAACAGGCATACCCTGCCCGCGCGAGCTGCACGCCTGCGAGCCAATGACTGTCTTTGCTGAGAATCCGGAAGGCTCCGCCATGTATGTAGATTGCAACCGGCAGAGGCTCACTGCGCTCGCGAGGCCGATAGACGTCGAGCAGATGAGCGGGATCACCGCCCGGGCGATAGGGAAGATCGGCAATCCGCTCGACCGACTGGTCGCGGTGGGCGGGGTGAATTCGTCCGATCCAGTCCGCCGTGTTGAAGACCGTTTCCACGAAGCGCGACCCAACGCTCCTTCGCCATTCTCGTGCTCTCGGCCACATCATCGACTGATTCGCTTCCCGTACCATTGGTTGAACGACTCGACACCGGCACGCAGCTGCGGCGCATCGCCGACGAGCAAGTGCTCGGCGAGTCCCAGATACTCGAGGAGCTCTGCATATTCTTTCAGAGGACGAAGGGCCAGATCGCGCTCGGCGACCTTCACCGAGATCGGGCTCCGGTAGTCGATGGCGTATTGGAGAAGAGCGTGCTCGGGGGCTGCGTAGGCTCCCCGGTAGGTGACACGACGACCCATGTCGATCTCGTCCCAGATCCGCTGAAAGAGCGGTTCGAGCTCTTTGCTGATTTCCCGCGCAACCGCTCGCGGGTCCCCAGCCCCACCGCGACGTTCGAGCTCCGCCAGAATCCGGGTGAGGAGCCAGGGGTGGTTGCCGCTCACGCTGTGCAAGGTCGCTCGGGTGCGATCGGCGTAGGTAGGAAAGCCGCGCTGAATCAATGCCTGCGCTTCTGACTCTCGAAAAACCGAGAGGGTCATGAGCCGTGTTCGCCGGAGCGGTGAACGGCGCTCGCGGAGGCTCTCGCGCAGAAGGCGCCCGCCCGCGAATAGGAGCGCGGTCGGGCCCCAGAGAGTTTCCTCGCGGGTGAGCTCGAGAAGCAGCTCGAGGTGTCGGTCGTGGCTGCGCTCGGTCAGAAGATCCGCATTGTCCACTAACAGGACATAGCGCGACCATCCCGCCGTGCCACGGAGCTTTCGGGATAGGTCGTTGAGCGCGTCCTCGAGCTCACGAAAGGGCTCGCCCTTGCGACTGAGCTGCAGCTCGACCCGCTCGAGGAGCGGCTTGGCGCCTACCACCTGCGGATGGGTGACTTCTGGAGCCACCGCGTTCCAGAAATGCTTGACCGATCCCGCATCGTCACTTGGCCATTTTTTGGCATCGACGTAGACAGGAACGACCTTGGTGTCGGTCGGTTGTCTGTGCCAACGCAGACGAAAGGTCCCGCCGACCTGAAGAAGCGTAGACGTCTTGCCAGTTCCAGGACCGCCAGCGAGCACAAAGCTTCGGCCTTTTTCCAGCCCGGTCACGAGGGAGCGGACGAGCAGCTCGCGACCGACGAAGGCGCCCGGCCCTGCGACGGGTCGCTCAGGATCGTAGACCGCCCCCATGGATCAGCCGAGGGCGCTGACCACGCTACGAAACAGGTCCGCGCCGAGCACGTCGGGTCCGAGCTTCTGCGCGGCTTCCAAAGCGGCCTTGGCTCCGTCGTCGTCTCCCTGATCTTTCAGCGCGAGGCCGAGGGAGTAGAGATAAAAACCACGTTCGGCGGGGTGCGAGGGCTCGCGATTCGCTTCGACCAACTCTTCGAGCTGCTTGATTCGATCCTTCCGGACGCGCCGTGCTTCCTCGGGCCCCCCCTGCTGCTCGGCGATGTTCTCGATAAAGGCGAGCGCTGTCACTGAGTGCGATGTTGGAGTCTCAGGGTAGGCGACCTTGCGCAATTCAAAGAGCGCTTTTTGGACCCGACCTTGATGAAAAAAGCAAAGACCGAGCGAGGTACGGGCAGCAGCCGACCAGAACGGATGCTTTCGCTTGGCGGCTGTCTCGAAGTGCTCGACCGCCGCATCCAAATTGCGCGCGCGAAAGAGGTGGTCGAGCCCGACCTTGTAGGCCGCTTCCACCGCGGCTTCCGAGTCTGGGTGCTCGACAATGATTTGCTCGCGCACACGACGAAGGCCGTCGAGGTCGTGCTGAGCATCGAGGTTCGCGAGGTCGTTCAATAGCGATTCGAGATCCGCCATAGCTCCCCCCTCGTCCGCGTCAGATCAGACCGAGCTCGCGCCGTAGACGGTCGGTGATCTTGAAGTACTCGTCCCGTCCATACCGAACGTTCAAAATGTGAAAATCCTTCTTCGACAAACCGAAGCATCCGAAGCAGTAATTGCACTCTACGCAGTAGTGCGAATTGATCAGGTAGTTGCATTGGAAGCAGTGCGTGGACCCCCTCATGTAGGCGCAGCCATGGCAGGCATGACATCCCTGCGAATGCGCCATTCCCGTACAATCCGTCAGGTTACGGCAATGCGTACACTTGAAGCAGTTCTCGAGGTTGTCCGAAAACATGCAATGGGAGCTGGCCACCAGGTTGGTGGAGTTGATGCTCGCGAAGGACGGCGATTCGTTCTGGAAATCGCGCTCCAAACGCTTGAACTCGCTCAGAAACTCGGCTCGGTTCATCCGGTGTCTAGCTAACGGAGATCTCCGGTCTCGGTCAAATGCTCGACTCCCCCCGGACTTAGGGCTAAACCTTCCGCCATGGCAGACGACAGACGAGAGCACGAGCGCATCGACATCGAAATGCGCACCCGCCTGTGGCTGGACGAGCAGTACCGTGGGCGGCAAATCGTCTTCGAGGGCTACTCGGAGACTCAAAATCTCTCCATCGGAGGGACTTTCCTGACCTCGAGCTATCTGCTCCCGGTGGGATTCCCGATCAACATGGAGATGGAGACCGGTGACGGACAGATCCTCGCAGCGCGCGGGGAGATCGTCCACAGCGCCGCCGAAGGTGAAAAAGACCCCGGTATGGGTGTCATCTTCACCGAGGTCGACGCTGAAAACCGCGAGCGACTCCTTCGATTCTTCGTCAGCGATCGGATTCGCCAGTTCTATCGCGACCGCTTCATCCAGGAGTTCCCGCACCTCGAAAGCGTGCTGAGCCTCGAGGACGTCGCGCTCGTCATCAACCTCTGGGAGGACAAGGAAATGCGCCTCTCCGGGTTGAAAAAACGCGGCTAGCGCCGAGCACACTCGTCCCCGCCGTCTGGGCCGCGCGTCCGAGCGCATCGCGACGCTTCACAAGCGCGCCCGCGATCGCGTAGAAGCGCGCGGTCGTGACGACTTCTATAAAAATCTCCGAGCTCGAGCTCGCGCTGGAGCATGCGGCCGATCCGGAATCGGAGCTTCGCCGGGTCTTG
The DNA here is from genome assembly GCA_964468125.1 of uncultured Bdellovibrionales bacterium. Lineage (GTDB taxonomy): Bacteria > Myxococcota > XYA12-FULL-58-9 > XYA12-FULL-58-9 > CAYXVF01 > CAYXVF01. The sequence continues at coordinate 20,321 of CAYXVF010000010.1, forward strand.
AGTCCCTATGACATCGGCCGGGACACGCCCATCGTGGTCGTGAAACGTGCCATCGATGCGCGCAAACGCCCGCCGCGGCACATCTACTCGGTCGCCGCCGAGCTCGAAGACTCCCATGCGGAGCGCCTCCTCCGTCGCAAAGAGGTCACGCATCATCGCCCTCTGCGCTACCACCCCTTGCGCTTGCGCGGGGCTGCCGCCGGCTCTCGACCGGTCGTCATCGGCGCGGGGCCAGCGGGGCTCTTTGCCGCGCACACCCTCGCCCTCGCCGGCGCGCGGCCGATTCTCTTGGAGCGAGGCCAGCCGGTGGAGAAACGCAGCCGCGACGTCAGCAAGCTCTACAGCTCCGGCGTCCTCCAGGACGACTCCAATGTCTGTTACGGCGAAGGCGGTGCGGGGACCTACTCCGATGGCAAGCTCTACACGCGCGTGGGCGATCCCCGGGTGCGACGCATCATGGAGCTCCTCGTCGAAAACGGTGCCAAGCCTGACATCCTCTTCGTCAATCGGCCACACATTGGCACCGACAAGCTCGTGAAGATCTTGCGCGCTCTCCGAGCGCAGCTCGTCGAGCTCGGAGCGGAGATCCATTTCGGGACCAAGGTGGAGCACATCGAGATCGTCGCAGGTGCGGTCCGAGGCGTGCGCACCGGCAGTGGTGAACGAATCGAGTGCAACCGGGTTCTATTGGCGACTGGACACTCCGCCCGGGAGGTCTGGTACGACCTGCACGACAGCGGCCTGCCCCTCGAGTGCCGACCGTTCGCGGTGGGATTCCGCGTCGAGCATCCTCAAACGCTGATCGACCACGCGCGCTACGGCCAGGCCTCCGTCAAGGGCCTCCTTCCGGCCGCGGACTACTCTCTGACCTACAACGAAGGTGACGGGACGAGCCGGCGTGGCGTCTGGTCCTTCTGCATGTGTCCCGGCGGTGTAGTGGTGACGACGCCGACGCACGCCGGCGAATTGTGCATCAACGGCATGAGTCACGCGTCGCGCTCCGGTCGTTTCGCGAACTCCGCCCTGGTGGTGGGCGTGACCCCCGAAGACTATGCGCGCGAAGGGTTCACCGGAACGTTTGCGGGCGTCGACTACCAACTCGCCGCCGAGCGCCGAGCGTTCGAGGCGGGGGGAGGCGCCTTCAGCGCGCCGGCCACCCGGGTCAGCGACTTCGTGCGGGGACGGGGCTCGAGCACGGTCCCGGCGTCGAGCTATCGTCGTGGCTTGAACTCGGGCGATCTGTCCGTCGTTTACCCGAGAAACGTGAGCGAGACCCTGAAGCGGGCCCTGGCGCGCTTTGACCACAAGATCCGGGGCTTCGTGACCGAGGATGCGGTCCTGATCGGCGCAGAGACCCGAACCGCTTCACCGATTCGTGTGCCCCGCAGCGAGGATGGGCAGGCGCTGGGCGCGGATGGGCTCTACCCCGCAGGCGAAGGCATGGGCTACGGCGGCGGGATCGTCAGCGCCGCGGTCGACGGAATGCGCGCCGCCGAGCACTTGCTCTTGGCCCTCGGTGCCGAGACCGATGCCGGCACCCACGATCCGGTGGATCAAACGCTCTAGCGTCTCCGGTAAAGCGACAAGCCGGAAAGCTCGGTTTCGAGGCGATAGTCCTCGGCAAGGGTGCGTTCCAGAAGCTCTCGTGCCGCAGGATGCTCACCGAGGCGACGAACGTAGCGCTCGCGCACGATGTAGAGGGGCGCTTGCTGGAGGATGGCACGAAGCACGCCCGTTGGCGTCTCGCCGGGGCCCAACACCGCGCGGATCAACTCCGGGCGAAAGAGATTCGACGGGTGGGTCGCCATCGGATGGAGCGGCGCAGTGTCGAGCCACCAGTGGGCGAGATGCTCGGAGAGGAAGAACGTAGGCGCGCTGCGTGCACCTTGCTCCTCCAGGTAGGCGACCACCTGCCGGGTCCGACTCGGGGTCCCCAGCCGATGCCAGGGTGTATCGCTGAGCCAACCTGCGAAAGGAACGAGGGTGAGGAAGGCCCAGGCCGAGCCCCGCGGCAACCAGCGGGCCGTCGCATCGAGAAGAAACGCCGCGAGCAAGCCACTGAAGGGGTGGATCTGGATCCAGTAGTGGGCGCTTCCCCCGCCGCTGCCAACGATCGAAAGGGCCGTCGCAAGGACCAAAACCCAGAACACCGGTGGTGGCCCCGACGGACGTAGGAGAGGTGTAAGCGAAAGAACCGGGGCGCTGCTCGATAGTTGGGCGAGAGCGAGGCCCTGCAGCGCGTAGGCGAAAGGCGCCACAAAGACCGAAATCCAAAAGGTCCGCGCCTCGCCCGCGGCGACATAGAGGCTCGTGACGATCAGGAGTGGAACCGCTCCCCCGAACGCGCAGGCGAGCGCGAGACGGAGACGCTGTCGTTCGGTCACGACGAGCCAAAGCACCAGCGCTACAGCAACGAGGGCGAGGTTGAAGCGAATCAGCGCGGCCACTGAAAGTCCAACGCCAGAGAGAAAAACCGAGCGCACGCTCAGGCGGTCGGTCAGGAAGGGGATCGACGCCAGGGCGAGCGGGGCGATCGCGAGGGTCTCGCTCATGGTCGCCTGACCTCGCGAGGCGAAAGTCGCGAGGACGATCGTGCTCAACCCCGCGATGAAGCCGAGGCGCTCGGAGCGAAGACGGCGCCCCACATGGAGCATGGCGATTCCGGCGATGGCGACCGTGCCGGCGCCGAGCAGTCGCATCGCTACGATGCTTTTGCCAAAGAGCAGCTGCGTCAGGGCGAAAGGGGCGAAGCAGAGGGGGGGCTTGTTGTCCCAGAGCGCCGTGTAGGGAAGCGCGCCGTTGGCCCACGCATCCCCCATGAGAATGAACGTGCTCTCATCCCAGTCGATCACATCGACGGTGAAGAACGGCGCACGGAGCGCGAGGGCGAAAAGAATGAGCCACAGGGCCGGTGCCATGACCGCCCGCCGTATCACGAGGACGAAGGCGGTTGCGAGGCTCGCTTCTCGAGGATCTCCTCCACTCTCTTTGCGAAGCGTCCGAGCTCGTTGAGCTGCTCTCGATCGAAGTCGCGCGGCTTGCGGTCGATGAGATACACGGTCCCGACGGGCAAGTGATCGGGGGTGTAAACCGGAAAGCCCGCGTAGAACCGGACCCCAGGGAGCCCGACCACGAGTGGATTCTCCGCGAAGCGCTCGTCTTTCGAGGCGTCGCTCACCCCCTGGAGGCTCTCATCGACGACCGGCGACACTTTAGAATGACCGCCCGCGTCCCTTAACGCGGCTTCAGCGAGCGACCACCGGCGCGGTGCCCCCGCCGAGCTGTCCCTCTCGTTGCCAACGGCGTTCGAGGTAGAGGGCGCCGAGGGGGACGAGAGCGATGGCCATCACGTAGGCGGACAGCGAGAAGGACCATCGGCGGCTGAAGAGCTGCCAGGCGATCGCGAGCCCGAGGGCTACGAAGAGCACACCGTGCGCGGTGCCGGCGACCTTTACCGCGAGGGGAAACCCGGCGAGGTATTTCAGCGGCATGGCGATGCCGAGGAGGACCACGTAGGAAAGACCTTCGATCAGGCTCAATGCCCGCACCCACCGCTCGTCGTTCATGCCCAAAAAGGTAGGCATCACCCGCACCTGCGCAACACAGGCAGGAGAGTGGCCGCTTGACAGCGTAACGCCAAATTGGCAAACACGCGCATCCCGGCGGCTTCATCGAGGTCGCAGCTCCCCTTGGTCGGGGTGTAGCTCAGCCTGGCAGAGCGCTTGCTTCGGGAGCAAGAGGTCGTAGGTTCAAATCCTGTCACCCCGACCACTCTTTATTATACGAGGCTACCTGCTCGAACGATCGAGCCCCCGTGCCAACTCGGGTCGGGGTGCCC
>CAYXVF010000010.1:24258-46913 GCA_964468125.1 uncultured Bdellovibrionales bacterium
AAGGCGGCGGGTCGGACTCGGCTCCCTAGGAGCCTCATCCGGCGCTGCGCGCCAATAACCATTGACCGAGGCTACCTGCTCGAACGATCGAGCCCCCGTGCCAACTCGGGTCGGGGTGCCCCCGTGGGTGTTTCGCCGCCGAAGGCGGCGGGTCGGACTCGGCTCCCTAGGAGCCTCATCCGGCGCTGCGCGCCAAGCTTACATATCCAAGAATCGGAACCCTTCCGCTCCAGGCCTTCGGCCGAGCACCGGCACATTGGGAGCAAGGGGTCGTAGGTTCAAATCCTGTCACTCAGCTCAGTTGGCGGGTTCCTACGAGCTGGAGGAACTCCTCGGTGTCGCGGATCGGCGCGAGGTCCGGATCGGTCCAGGCGAGCGTGCGGAGATCACTGCCCGCGTCGGAGAGGATCTCCTCCTCCGCATGGTCCATCGCGTGATTGAGGTAGTCGAGAGCCCGTTCGAGCTCACCGCGCTGCGCGGCGAGGCTTGCGCAGGCGAGAGGCAACAATGGCGTCTCGAACCCCTTCAAGCTGTCGACGAGGGCGAGGATCGTGCCGCCGTAGACGAGGTCATCCTGGTCCCGCGTGTCCAGCAACGCCCCGATGCCGTTGTTCAAGGTGTTCTCGGCGCTGACCCGAAAGTCCCGGACACACTGCGAGAAAACGTAGGTGTCCTCAGTGATCAAACGAAACCAATCGGCCGCCTCCCGGAAACGCCCCGCCTGGCGCAACGCCGTGAGGTATGCGGCCGAGGCGGTGAGCTCGCCGCGCCCCGGCGGGAGGTCGCGCCCGTTGAGCGACTCTGAGGACCAATGTGCGAGCAATTCGCGCTCGAGAACGGCCGCACGGCCGACGTCGTCTACGATTCCGGCGATCGAGTTGCCACGGGCGAACTCCCCGAAGGCGACGTTCACGAGCCAATGCATTTCATCGAGCTTGGCCTGGATCGAGTTTCCGCGGTCGGCCTTTCCTGTCTCCATCAGGTCGAGCACCCGCTCCTGAACGGCCGCCGCTTCCGCCAGGCGTCCGAGGTGAAAGTAAGCGGACTCGAGAATCATATAGAGGCGCAGCCGGTTCGGCCGCAGCGCCAACGCCTCTTCTACCAGAGCCACAACCCGTTCGTGATCGCCGTCACGGTTCGCGTCCACCGCCGCAAGCTCGAGCCCGTGAGCTGCATCACACTGGGTGTCGTTCATCGTATTCTCAGTCGCCGTATTCTTCGATTCCATCGTTGTGACCTCCACGATGATTCGACACTAGCTCGGTTCAACGGGACATTCTGTGAGGCAGTTCACGAAATGCGCATTTTGTGTTAGCGAGCGCGCGATGGTTGCTGCGCCCTTGCTATTTGTCGCACCCCAGCGGACTCGACCGTACCGCCTCGCTGCGCTCCCCTATCCTCGACCGACCCTCCTCGCCCCGATGGAAGGCGTAACGCATCCCATCTACCGAAACCTCGTGGCAGAGCTCGGTGCGCCTGGCTGCGTCTGCACCGAATTCGTGCGCATCACCGCCCAACCCATTCGCCCCGATGCGCTCGCCCGCGAAGTCGTTCGGGCGCTAGGAGTGCCACTCAGCGTTCAAGTCATGGGCCGAGAGCTCGAGAGAATGCAAGAGGCCGCCCGAGTCCTCTCAGACAACGGCACAGACGCCGTGGACATCAACATGGGATGTCCCACAAAAAACGCAGCCAAGGGGGGCGTGGGCGCCGCGATGCTCAAGGATCCGGAGCTGCTCCATTCGGTCGTCTCCACGATGCGGAGCGCGGTGAGCTGCTTTCTGTCGGCGAAGATTCGCGCAGGTTTCGACGACAAGAGTCATGTAGTCGAGCTCGCTCGCGTCGTAGAAGCCGCCGGGGCGGACTACATCGCGGTCCATCCGCGAACCCGAAAGGATCGCTACAGCGGGGTCGCGGACTGGCGAATCATCGCGGTGCTGAAGGAGAACCTACGCATCCCGGTGATCGGCAACGGCGACGTCTGGTACGCCGCGGACGCCTTGCGAATGATGCGGGAAACCGGCTGCGACGGCGTGATGATCGGCCGGCCGGCGATGCGAAACCCATGGATCTTCCGACAGGTCGAAGAGCTCGAGCGCGGGCTCGAGCCCTTCGCTCCAGACGGCGATGCACTGGTGGGTTTTCTCGCCGAGGTCGCGAAGCGCTACACGCCTCATTTCGGTCGCAACACCCTGGGGCGCATGAAAGAGCTCGTGCGCTGGATGGGACGTGCGGTCGATGACGACAAGAGCTTTGTGAAGTCCGCACTTCGTCAGCAGACCGTCGAGGATCTGCTCGACTTCTGCCGGCGAGAGCTCGCTGGCCGGGCCGCCGAGCGGATCGATCTCCACGCCGAGGGGCACCTCGGCTACGAAACGTCGGGTCGTTGCGCCTGAAGGTGCTGGTAGTCCGATAGGATCGCCGAGCTCAACGGGTGCTCCCCATCCGCTACGACATGGCGTCCCCCAACGAACAGGTCACGAGCATCGGGTTGCCCGGAGAACAGGAACGCGGCCAGGAGCCCCTCGTCGGGCACACCGTTGAGCTCTGGCGCATCGAGATCGAAGGCCGCGAGGTCCGCGAGCTTGCCGACCTCGATCGCGCCCGCATCGACACCGAGTGCGAGCGCTCCACCCACCGTCGCCGCGTCGAAGCATCGCGCCGCGGCGTCCGGCCCCAACACGACCCGCCGCTGCTTGAGGAGACGCTCGTGCATTTCGAGGCGCCGCGCCTCTTCCCAAATCGAAGACAATGTCTGTCCGTCGGTCCCGAGGCCCAGCGGTACGGACGCTTCGATGAGCGCCTCGCTCGGACCAACCCCGTCCCCGAGGTCAGCCTCCGTGCTCGGGCAAAAACACACGGTCGCACCCGCGCTCGCGATTCGTTCGATTTCTCCCTCACGCAAATGAGTGGCGTGAACGAGACACGTGTGGGCGTCGAGGACACCGTGATCGTCGAGGAGCTTCACGGGCGGGACCCCGTGATGCTCGATGCAGCGCTCCACCTCGAGGGTCTGCTCGCTGACGTGCACGTGAAAGGGCAGATGAGCGAGACGAGTCTTCGCCCCCACGATCGCGGCGATCGGAACGGCTCGGACGCTATGCGCCGCGACGCCGATCATCACGCGCGGGTCCGCCCGGTGTCGCGCGTCGGCACCGAGTCGGCCGACCGCCTCGAGGGCGCGATCGAGCGACGCGTCGACAAAGCGGAGCTGACGCGGGCTCGGAGGTGCGTCGAAGTCGCCCCGCAGGTAGATGACCCGCAAAAGGACAATCCGGATCCCCACGGCCCGAGCTGCCTCGATCACCTGCTCGGCGAGCACGTCGGGCTCCGGGTACGGCGTGCCGTCCGGTCGATGGTGCACGTAGTGAAATTCCCCGACCGTGGTGGTCCCGGCGAGAGCCATTTCGAGAAACATCTGTCGCGCGATCACGTGAATAGAGGCGGGCCCCAAGCTCTCTGCCAAGGCGTACATGCCCTCGCGCCAGGTCCAGAAGGTGTCCCCCGCCGGTCCGGCCCGCTGGGTCATCCCGCGCAGGGCGCGCTGAAAGGCGTGCGAATGCGCGTTGATCGCCCCTGGAACCAGGAGCTTGCGGCCGAGCGCCGTATCCACAACGCGCTCCGAGCCGGTCTCGACCTCAGCGATTCGGCCGTCCCGGTCGACCCGAATGGCCACGCGCCGGGCGAGCCGACCGCCGGGCATGACTGCCGCGTCCGCTCCGATCCACATGGCCCTAGCCTGCCCTCTCCCAGCGTCGGGCGGTGGCTGGGATCTGCGCCGTGGATAGGATTCGCACCGGGGGATCGGAAAAATCGAAGCGCAGCCCGATGAATTCCCCTTCGAGATGGCGACCGCGGAACCGAAATCGCAGGCGGGCGGTCACCTGCCCGTCCACCACGGGAATGGCCTGGTCGGCGAAACCGATGCGCTTGAGGTGGTCCGGGCCGTAGTCCCGACGGGCGAGCCAAACGCGACCGAAGCTCGCGATCCCGCGATAGCGCTCGAGTCCGCCCGGGCGCTCCGCCTGACCTCGAATCCAGGGGCCGAGCTGCTGAAGATCGACCAGGCGGTCACCGTCTCGCCAGTGTCCGGAAACGGGGGTCACGAAGCCGCCGAGGAGAAATGTGATGAGCCCGACGCCGGCAGCGATCAGAACCGACAGACGAAAAATCGCGTCCACATCCATTTTTCCGACCATCGCACGGCGTTCGCGGGGTTTGAAGTCTTCCGATCGCTAGGGTATCCGCGAAAAAGACATGCCGGTTGTACACCTTTCACTCGCCCCGGGCTCGGCCCATGGCGAGCTCGCCGAGGGCGAGGATGCGCGCGGAATCGTCGAAGCGGCGATGCGCGTTCGGGAGGACATTCTCGACGGGCGTCTGACCCCGCTCGTACACGGAGACGTGACGGGCCGCGCCCGAGAGGAAGAAATCGCAACACAGATCGCGGCCCTCCGGCGCAATCGGATCAAGCGCTATGTCGTTCGGATCGACACCGATTCGGGCCCCCGTATTCTCAAGCTGGCCGAGCCGGGCTCTCCCTGGCGGCGTTGGACCGCCACCGGCTCGAGGGCGCGGCAAGAACACTACTGGCACGCGCGAGCACAAACCCTGCGCATCGCCGCGACCGAGACCCGAGGCTTTCTCGAGCTGCGGCGGGGCCCCTTTGTGTGGCGAGGGGTCCAGGTCCAGACGGTCCTGAGCCCGGAGCTCGTGAGCCTCGAAGAACATCTGATGCGCGAGATCCGCGAGCACGGGCACGCGGCGGTCGACTCCTTTGCCGAGCACCTCGCCCACTCGCACGAGCTGAAATTCTTTCACGCGGATTTGAAAGGGTTTCACGCATTCGTCGCCGACGTCGTTCCAAGTTTGGCCGGTCCTTCGCGCTACCGCCTCCTCTGGTCCGATTTCGGCCGGGTCGGGTTTCGAATCTCCCCGCGCCGAAGAATCATCAACCTCTATCAAGCGCTGCGCTTCGTCCTACCTCAGGACCAAAAAACCCGAAGGCGCTTCATTGCCCACTATTGCCATGTCAGTGATTGGCATCGCCACAACCCTGAAATCGTGATCAGGCGCGTACAACGCTTCCTCGAGCGCAAGCTGAGGACCCATCCGACGGCCCACCCCAATCCATGGCCCCGGTCCTACACGGTCTGAACGAGTTCTACCGACGACGGCCCCTTCTCGTGATTTGGGGAGTCGGGCTGCTCCTTCGCTGGGTCACCGCGGTCTTCGCGATCGGCTTTTTCGCCCGGGACGACTATTTTCACGTCCTCGACATTTCCCTCGCCTGGATCGCTGACCCGGCCTTCGACTGGGAGTCGAGCGAACGAGCCGGCGCGGGAATTCGCTCTCATCTGCTTCCGCGGATCGTTCAGGGGGCTCTACTCGGGGCGGAAGGCATCGGCATCACGAGCCCCGTCGGACAGCTACGCGCCGTCTACCTCCTCATGGGCACCTACGCGTCGCTCGTCATCCCAGGAATGTGGCGCCTGATGGACGATCGCTCGCCCCGTGCCCAGATCCTCGCGACCTGGCTCGCCGCCGCGCACTTCATCTTGCCCTACGCGGGAACCCGGCTGTTGATCGAAGCCGCGGCGCTCCCGCCCCTGGTTTGGGGCCTCGCCCTCGTGCGTCGCGATGAGCGCGAATGGGACGTGCTGCTCGGTGGATTTCTGATAGGCCTCGCCTGTTGGTGGCGCTACCAGGTCGGCGTGATGGGGCTCGCCGTCGTTTTCGTTCTCGTCTTCCGCCGTCGATGGCGGCCGGTTGGGCTCCTGGCCCTCGGCGCAATGCTCGCGGTCTCAGCGCAGGGGGTCTTCGATCTCGCAACCTTCGGAGAATTTCTCGGCCCCGTTCGGGGCAACATCGCGGCTAACCTCGAGCCACACGATGCGCTGACCGACTCGAGCCCCTTCGCCTATCTCGGCCTGTGGATCGCACTCACCCTCCCGCCACTGACCGTTTGGATCGTTCCTCTGCTCTATCGGGCGGCACGCACTCTGCCCCTCGTCAGCGTCCCATGGCTCGCCTTCGTGCTCTTTCACTCCTTGGTGCCCCACAAGGAGGAGCGCTTCATGCTCCCCGCGCTGCCCCTGTTTCTGGCGCTCCTCGCCCTCACTCCCGATCTCTTGGACAGCGCCCGGGGCCGCTTCTTTGCATGGGGTCGCAGGCTTCGCCGCGTCGGCTTCCTGGCGTTCGTGGGGGTGCACAGCCTCGCCCTGTTGATCGCGTCCGGGGCGCAGACGCAGGCGAACGCCCGGCGCGCGATGGAGGAGCTCCGGGTCGACGCTCAGGCCAACGCGGTCGTGTCCATGGGCCCAGAGCTGCAGCTCTTCTTTCTGGATCGGCCCGAGCTCCCGACGGCCCGGACGGGCCGACCGGACCTGGTCTGGCTCGGGCGCGTGCTCGCGGAGTTTCAACGCGACCACGAGCGGCTGCCGAACCGCTATCTCTGCTTCGAGCCCGAGTGCGGAACGATGGAGCTGATGCTTGCAAGCCTCGCCTTGAGCTGTGAAACGCCTCAGGTCTTTCCGGGGTTCTGGGCCGACCGGCTGGCCTACGCGCTCAATCCGGAGCACAACCGCCGCCGGGCTTCGGTCTGGCTCTACCGCTGCGACCGTCCGAGCCTCGCCCGAGCAATGTCGCACGAGGTTTCCCAAAGCGTCACACGCATCGGCACAACCCCACGGGCCAGGCGCCGATAACCCAGACACGTTTCTGAACGCTCATGGGCTCGATTACTTACGTTGGGGATGGTTCCGATGGACGAGGTGCTTCGCCTACTTGCGACCTTGAATCACGAAGCGGCGCTCCGTGAAATACCCGTTGGGCTTCGCGGCACTCACGCGGTGGCGGCGCAGCTTCCAGACGGGAGCGAGCAGTACTTCGCGTTGGAGGTCGAGGCCCACCGGTTGCGGGTCTGCGAAGACGATTGGTCCACCCCGGAGCCGCTCTGCATCGACACCGGCAGCCTGAGCCGAGTTCTCGAGGGTCGCGTGACCGAACGGGCCACCTTCCGCCCTGCGGGTCATGCACTCCTCGACCTGATCGAGTACCTCCTCGGGGTGGGCTCAGAGGTGCGGGCATGAGCGGCATCCGACCCTCCCCAGAGCGAATTCTCGGCGACTACGCAGCGCCAGGTGAAGCGCTCGTGGTTCGAGACAACGACCAAGCGGTCGTGAACCCGAACATTGCGCGAAGGATCGAGCAGGCCGCGTTCTACGAGGGTGACCGAGCGGTCAACACGTTGGTCGACATGAATCTCTCGCTCCAGGATCAGCCGGAGCTCGCACGTGCCCTGCTCGAAGCCGCACGCAGCGCGGATCCCCATCCCGGCGCCAACGCGCGGACCGATCTCGTCCCTTGGCTTCGGGGCCTCGGTGCGCGTGAGGGAATGGCTGCGCTTTCGGACCGACAGCTCGGTACGATGATCGGCTTGGTCGAACAAGCGGTAGGCGACGCGGAGCGTGCGCCCAATCCTAGCGTCAGGAAGTCGCTCGTTGAGCTGGCGCGTGAGGGTCGGATCGCTCACGGAAGCCTCACAGTCAGCCCGAACGCGGTCCGTGCCACCTGGGCTCTCCTGGTTGCCTGCGTTCGCAATGGAGTCAAGGACCCGACGCTTTGCCGTCAGATCGCCTCTGGGTCGCTCGAGCCCCCACGCCAGATGCCTCGTGGCCTCCTCCGTGACCTCGCGCGTCTGAGCGAGGCGATCGGCCTCTCGACCAGCAAGGGCGTCCACTTCAACGACTCCTACGTGCACTTCGGTAACTCGAAGCGTCCGGCGGAGACCGCCCTGGAAGGCCGGGTGTGGGCATCGCCTTCGACGATGAAGGAGATGAGCTTTTCGACCCTCCAGCGCGAGCTGCGCGCAAAGGAGTCGGTGCTCTTCAAGTCCACCACCGGTGCGCACAAGATCCTGAGCAGCTTGCTCTTTACCACTCAGTTGCCCGACCCGGAAAATCCAACGCGAAAAGGCGTGAACCTTTCGTTGGTTCCACTCGGCGCCGCCGATCGCGTCACGCGCGAAACCAAAGAGATGACCGGCCGCTTCGACGGAAACAATGCGGAAAAAGCGGTCCAGGTGGCGCGTACGCTCGCGATTCACGACCGAGACCTACGCCAAACCTTCGCAGACTCCGAGTTTGCGAAGAAGATGAACCCCATGGGGTTGGTCGAGGACTCTGGCTTCTACCTCGAGCTCGGCCGCGAGAAGGAAACCGCATTTCTGAAGGAAATGCATCGACTGCTCTTCAGCGGCGAAACCCCACTGCTCGGCGCCGACGATGAGTGGTTGTTCGAGAGCGCTGGGCAGAGCGGTTTTCCCGGGCCCAATCTCAAGCCGCTACAAGAAAAGCTTCCCGGTGGCTTCCCGCAGCTGATGGGATTGATCTACGACGCAGCGGAGGCGATCGGAGTCGACGCGCTGCCCTATCGCATGGTCTCGACGTTCACCATCGTCTCCCCGCGCCTCGATGAGGAATACACCAAGGTCTGCAAGGCGGGCGGCACATTCCTAAACCGCGCAGAGTTTCAGAAACGCCTCGACTCGATCCCGAACGGCGAAGTTTTCAACGCGCGCTTCCTAATGGTCCCGGACGGCCAAATGGGAAAAGCGAAGACCTTTGCGGAGCTGGGCGACGCGCTCTTCGAGAAGTCGAGCAACGAGCTTCCCGCGGAAGACCCGCGGCGCATGTTCTTCGAATGGTTGATCACCGAGGTCGTCGGGAGCCGCCCGGCGGCATCGAATCACAACACGCCGATCCGCATGGCGAGCGTCGGAGGCCCGCATACGGGCGGGCTCACGGATGTAAACCTCCGCTCTGCGCCAAAGGACATCGACCTCCTCGGTCACCCGCAGGCCCTCGACTTCGGCGAAGTAGACGCGGTGCTCGCGAGCCCGATCGAAAACGACGCGAAGACCTCGGTGGAAGACCCGAACCTCGTGCTCCTCACGCGCATGTGGGTGCGAAAACAGCTCCCGGTCTACATGGGCACGCCCTTCATCGTCGACAACCGGGACGGCGGTTTCGACCGGGCGCTCTCCGTGTTTACGAAGATGTCCCGGGACGGTCAGCTGGCCTCGGAGATTCCCCTACTCTGGGTCGCAAATGACGACGCGCAGCTCGAAACCTTCATGCAGCGGACCCGGGACCTGGTCAACGATCGGCCGGCGCTCAGCCGCGCGACCGTGGACGCTCATCAATCCGGATTTCCGACCCACAATCGCACGCTCATCCCACTGCACGACAAGCCCGACGTGTTCATCGCGAGTGGCCATGCCACGGAGTCGGGCCATGCGGTCAGTGAGGCAGACCGAATCACGCGCTTTGTGACCGATCGCGCACGCATCATCACCGGCGGCGGTTGGGACAAAGGCGGGATGGGAGCAACGCATGCCGCCTTCATCCGTCACCATCTCGAGCGTGCGATCAGCGAGCGCAAGCTCAATTCGGACACGATGGCGAAGCTCGACAGCTACATCGACGCTCAGGGTCTCGACGTTCACAAGCTACTCAAGCACATGCCGGGCCTGGTCGACCACCTCGCGCGCCATGGAGTGATCCCGGCTCGCGACTTCCTGGGCTCGAGCACTCAGGACTTCCTCCTGATGGAAGCACCGGACGGACGCCTGCCGCCAGGAACGGACTACGTCGACGCGGGCAATATCGCCCGTCGCCTCGAGGTTCTGTTGTCCGCGGGAGCGGTGACGGTCTTGCAAGGCTCGATCGGGAGTCTCGAGGAGATCGTCGAGGCGGTGGTGAAACACAAGCACCACCGAGCGCAGGGAAAGAGCTTCCCGGATGGAACGCCCGCGGAGCTCGGCAAGATCATCGTGGTCAATCGCGATGGGGTTTGGAACGCGATCGTCGAGGACGGGCTGGATGCGCTCCCATTCTTGCACGTCGTCAACACCGACGCAGAGGCGATCTCCCTCCTCGATCAGCATCTCGAGCAGGTTCAGGCCCTGAAGCGCGAAAGGAGCTCCGCGGTGCAGAGCGGCTGGATGGCGCTCCTCAACTCGCAACGCCGATGATCATCGACGCCCCCTAGTCTCCGTCACCGAGGAGCGCGAGAACGCGGTCGCGGAGCTCGATGCGCAGCGCGGGCGTGATGTCGCCCTGTGACTTTCTGCTCTTCTGAAAAATCCGATGAAGCGCTTGACGCTCCGTGCGTGGAAGATTCGTCACCCGCGGATCTTCACCGGGAAGTGACGCGCTGGACTCGACGGCGTTTTTTGCGTGCGCGCGGGTCCGCACGGCGTCGTAGTGCAAGAGTGCTCGGTCCAGCAGCACGAAGGGAAAGTTCGGATGCTCGAAGGGGCCCACCCGATAGCGCCGGCCGCCCTCGAGGGTCCGGCTGAGTCTGCCCGCAAAGCCATCGAGACGCGTCGCGCGCGCGAATCGCCGCTGCAAATGCAGCACACCGGCGCCTGCTCCCAAGGCTCCTCCGATGGCGGTGCCCGCCAAAACGGAGGCCCCACCGAGACTCGCATCGACGATGCTTCCGGTCACCGCGCCCGCGACGGTGTAAAGGGCGAGCACTTGGCCCGCACTGAGGCCGAGATCGTTCCAGGTTCGGCGGGCAAAGAGATCTTCACCGAAGGCTGGACGCTCGAGCTCCGCGACGTGCTCCCAGGACACCTCGTGGTGATGATAGAGGCGCTCGACTTCGCGTCGCGCACGCCTCTCGCGCTCGCGCAGGGCCTGGTGGAAGGCATCTTCGAGCTTTCTTGGATCCGTTTGATCAGACTCACTCGTCTCCATGGTGAAGCCGAGCTCGTCGATCAGGAGCTCGACGGTCACGCGCGCAACCTCCGAGCGCCGCCGGTCTCGGTCGGCGCGGAGCGCCTCGAGTGCGGTGGCGAGCGCGGGCTCGGCTTGCGGCGCGAGCTCGCGAAAGGTCGTGAGCAGTCGAACGCGTTGCTCAAAGCTCGCGGAGTGCGCATCGAAGTCGCGAACGACCTTGAAGTATTGATTCAGCGCACTTTGCCAGGCTTCGGTGTGGTCACCGTCGCCGATGCGGTTGATCAGCGCCATGCTCGGTTGGCCGGTCCAGCGGAGTATCTCCATCTCACTGGCGTAGTTCTCGCGGTAAGGCTTTGTCCCATCGACGACGTATAGAATCATCGCGCCACTCAGTATCGGAGACAGGAGCTCGCGCTCCTCCCTGAAAGCATCGGTTCCTTCGTGCGCCCGGAGGAGCTCCTCGACCCGCTGCCGTCGCTCGTGTGCCGCTGGGCGCGCAGACTCGAGCCAGGCCAAGGCCGCGGGTGCGTCCTCGAAGCCTGGGGTATCGATCAGCGTGAACAACACGACCCCATCGACCCTGACCGGGTACTCCTTGCAGCGGCGCGTCGTGCCCGGGAGGGGCGAGATCTCGACCCGATCGTCTTCGGCAAAGGTCGCGATGACGCTCGACTTGCCCTTGTTCACGCGGCCGACGACCGCAAACCGTGGCGCTTCGCTCACGCCGCCTCCACCGATTCAACACCGAGAAAGGGGTCCTCGATGAGCTCCAGCCGGTCGCGCCAGATCGCCAGCTCATCGCGTTCAGCGGGATTCAGCTGCTCGCCAGAGCGGCCGCTAAAGAGCAGGACCCAGATGGGTTTCTGCTCCCCGACGGTCCCGCGAAGGGATTCGAGCCAGCGTCTGAGGCCCTTGTCCGGAGGCTCCCAGCTCTCGGCGAGAACCACGACCGCCCCCTCGCCGACGAGCTCGGCGGTCGCGCGACCAGGGCGCCCAAAGTCCAGGTCGAGCACGCGTTCGACCTGCCAATCGAATCGCTCCTTCAACACCCGCCGGATCGCGGCGTCCGGTGCGTCTGCGTTGCGCCATCGAACGACGACGCAGGTCCCACTCGGAGCGAGCGGGGGCGCTCTGTGTTCCCCCTCCCCTCGCGCCGCCGGTGCATTCGTGTCCCGGCCGCGTTCGTGCTCGTGTTCGTGCTCGCCCTGTGTAGCGACTTTGGGCGCGGTGAGCCGTCGAAGAATCTGTTCCACCTCCGGCGCATCGAGGGGAACGCGTGCGAGGGCCCGCGCACGGAGCGTGATCGAAACGGTCAGCAGGAGCAGTCGTGGCAAAAAGCCGTAGACGACGGTGGCGGCCAACAGAAAGGGCCACCAGCCGCCGACCAGGGTCGGGTCACCTCGCGTCCCCGGCGCCGCGCCCGAATAGCGACCCTCGAGGCGAGAGTAGCGACTCTCCTCAATGAGCTCACGACTCGGGACCGCGTCCGGCAGCAGCTCGGCCCAGGGCATCGATACGACGCGAACCAAGCGGTGCATGCTCTCGGCGTTCAACGACTCGGTGGTCGTTCCCCAGCCAAAGGCGAGGTCGCTGACGACGACGAGCAGCAAGCCACCCGCCAGAACGCCGGCGTTGAAGGCGACACCGAAGGTCTGCGACAGCTCGACGAGCGTCCAACGCTCGAGCGGTCGGTAGAGCGAGCCGCGTCGTCGCAAGCGGCTGCGGCCGAGGAGAAGCGCCTCTCGCACGTCGGCCGTCAGACGCGACTCTGCGGCACCCGCGATCCCACCCAACCAGGTCGCGAGCGTGCGCCAAAGCTGCTGGATATCGCCGAAGACCGGGGCATTCGGGAACAGGCGGGTGAAGGTGATCCCAACGAGCGACAGCACGAGCAGCGCGAGCTGAGCACCCACGACGACCAGCAGAAACGTCCCCACGTTCACCGGCGGGCCGCCTTCCGAGTACGCGAGGAGCGCCATGGCCGTACCCCAACCCAAGAGAAGCCCCGTCAACAGCAACAGCCCGCGCACCCAGCGAAAGCCGAGCGCGATTCGGCGGCCGAGCGCCGGGTTGTCGCCGGCGACCCGGAGCGCTTCGAGCCAGCGCGACAGCACATCGGCGCGGGAGTCAGAAGTTGGCAGTGCGTGGTAAATCGCACGGTCGCGTTCACGGAGGGCGTCCGGGTCTTGAGCTCGGTCGAGCGCGATTTGCGCCTCGAGGTCTACGATGTCTTCGAGCTTCACAGTGTCGGGCCCAACGAACATGCCGGGCCGCTCCTCTCACGCCTCACCCTAGCAGGAAATGCCGCTCCATCGCTTCCAGGGCGTCGATTGGCAGACACCAGGCCTTGCACGCTATCCTCTGGCGCATGTCTCGGCCCATTTTCCGAATCGGTCGCGCCGTGGCGATCGCGCTGGGGCTCGCCTACGTGGGGATCACCGCGGCGGTCTACGCGGGCCAGCGCTCGCTTCAGTACCACCCGTTGCAGGCGCAGCCGCCACCTCCGCCCGAGGGAGCACGTGACATCCGGTTGACCACGAGCGACGGTTTCGAGCTCCGGGCCTGGGCGAGCATGGATCCGAATGCCACCCGTGGCGTGGTCATGCTGCACGGAAACGGTGGTCATCGCGGCAGCTATGCCTCCGCGTTTAGACGCTTCATGCAGATGGGCCTACGTCCAATCCTCGTCGACTACCGCGGCTACGGGGGCAGTGAAGGCGCGCCGACGGAGGAAGGCCTCTACCGCGATGCGCAAGCCGCCTGGGACTGGCTTGAGACGCAGGGGATCGAGGACATCGTGGTCTGGGGGCGCTCCCTCGGCACCGGGGTCGCGGTCGAGCTCGCCCGGCGCAATCTCCCGAGCGCTCTGATCCTCGACGCGCCCTTTGACTCAGCGGTCAACGTCGGAGCAATGCAGTATCCCTGGCTCCCGGTCTCGCTCCTGATGAAGGATCGCTACGAATCCGACCAGAAAATTGCAGACATCGAGTGTCCAGTCTTGGTCATGCATGGAACAGAAGACCGAGTGATACCGCTCGAGTTTGGCCGGAAGCTCTTCGAGAAAGCGGGCGAGCCGAAGCGTTGGCTCGAAATCGAGGGCGCTGGCCACAACAACTTGGAAGCGCGGGCCGGAACGCGCTACTGGCGGGCCATCACCGAACTCATCGATGGCGCGCCCACAGATGTTCCATAAATCTGTGAATGCCTCGAGCTCACCCAGGGCAAGCAGCTAATTTCGAGCTCTGAAGGCTCAGGGCCGGCGAACGCAGCGCACCGGGAAGCTGTTGGACTTCGCGCCCTCCGCTTGGTCCCCGTCGAGGAAGCTGACGAACCAGCCGAACTGGGGCGAGAGTTGATAGGTGCTCGAAGCCCAGAACTGCAGCCCCGGCGTCGCAGGAAAGAAGGTGGAATCCACGGTAGGGTCCACGCGCCGAGGGTCGGTCAGGCTCGAAAGCTCCACGACCGACGGCAGCGACCAATCGTCGAAACCACCCCACGACAGTCCCTCGCAGTAAGAAAGCGCCCCCTCCCAGCTGAAATTGACTCTCGTCCCCCCATTGCAAGCCGTGCCCGTCAGGCCCGAGGTGCACCCCTGCCACACGAGTGACGTGACCCCGTCCACGACGATGGGCTCGCCACTCACCGGCTCGCTCTTGCCATAGCGAACGAGTGGCAAGGAGCTCGGGTCGGGCGTGCCCCGGACGCAGCGGCGGGGGCTGTTGCCGACGATCGAGCTGTCGAGTACCCGTGATTCGGCAAAGGAGACTTGCCATGCGTAGTCGGGCACTCCAGCGGAAAAGTCACCGGACCAGTAGATGTCGCTCGGAGTGTTCGGAAAGGTCACGGGATCGATCGATGCGACCCGAGAGTAGTCCTGGAGCGCCAAGAGCTCCGCCCGGCTTGGGAGGCGCCAGTCACTGTAACCGCCCCAGTCGAGATCTTCGCAGTACTGCACGGCACTCTGCCAATTGCCCGCCACCACCGAGCCCACATCACAATCGCTCCCTGAAAGCCCCGCAACACATCCCTGCCAGGACAGTCCGCTGAGCTTCGAGTGGACGACCGGCTCCCCAGGCACGAGCTCTTCTCGTTCATACTGCGCGGTGTTGTCCGTCGGACCGTACTGTGCGTCCTGGCCGCAAAAAGGAGTGGTCGCGCAGGTCGGGTCACCGGGCGTTCCCGGGCAGGGGATTTCAGCGGTCGCGTTGAAACAGCGACGCTGGTTGCTGTCGGCCAAGGGAAAGTAGACGCCCGGCGGATTGCAGGTCGGGTCACCGCATCCGGGGGAAACGCACGTCCCCTGCGAGCAGATGTCAAAGGTGAGCTCCGGGTCGGAAGCGACCGAGCAACGGATCGCGTCCGGTTGGCCGGTGCAGTCCGACCCCGAGCTGATCGCGCACCCTCCAACGGCGCCGAGGCAGCTGTCTAGCGCTCCCACACAGGCCTCGCAGTCCGGGCCACAGCTCGCGGCATCAGCGCATCCGGTGCACACCCCCGCCTCGCAACGGGTCCCGGGCAAACAGCTCCCCCGGGCGGAGCCATCGGCGACGCAGACGCACCCTTCGGTCACCCCGCCACAGATGGGGGTCGCGCCGCTGCAGGGAAGGCACGCAGCTCCGCAGGCCAGCACGGTGTTGCACGGTCGGCATAAACCGTCGGTGCAGACCTCGCCCGCCGCGTCGCAACCTGCGCCCGTGGCACACAGACACCCCGCGCGGCAGTCGTCGCGGCAGCCATCGCAGTTGTCGCCGTTCTTGCCGTCGTCACACTCCTCGAACAGGAGCTGCACGACGCCATCACCGCAGCCGCCGTCGTTGCGCTGGCAGGTGTCGCTGCAGCCGTTGCCGCTGTCGAAACGCGAGCCGTCGTCGCACGTCTCGAAGCCCACGTCTAAGTTGGCGTCACCGCAGGATGGACCAAACCCAGTACAGTCGGCATTGCAGTGTTGCTCTACGTCCCATTCGTTCGAGTTGCGCGGGCCGTCGTCGCATACCTCGGGAATCCCGCCCTCGCTCCCGTCGTCCACGACGCCGTCACCGCACCGCGACACCGCGCAGCCTCCCTCCGCCGCGACACAGACCCCGCGTGCGTCGATGTCGGGCACCCTGCAGACCGAGCCATTCAATGACACGAGGGGTATGTTGAAGAGCGGTTCTTCGCCGGTAAAGCGGCGATTGTCGTCGCAACCGTCGAGCGTGCACACGTCCCCGTCGCTCGTGTTCGGCGGAATGCCGCCGAGGCAACGAAAGTTGATGCACTGCTCTTCGCCATTGCACACGTTGCCGTCGTCGCAGTCTTCCATCACGGTCTCAGGGGTGCAGGGCTGGCCCTGCGTGCAACCGCTGCCAGGGTCACAATAGAAGCCAGAGTCGCAGAGGCCGTGGTCGACGGTGAGGTTGCAGGTATCGGTCTCCTCGTTGCAGCTCGTGATCACGCACGGAAACTCAGAGACGCACGGGAGCGCATAGTCACAGAGTCCTTCATCGGTGCAGCTCGGTGCACCGTCGCAGAAGTCGCCGTCCGGGCAATCCGCAACGGTTTCGCAAATGCGAGCGATGACCACGTTGTCCGTAGGGGTACCGGAGCGATCGAGTCGAACCACTTTCGTCACCCGAGCGACCGGCGACCCCGCCGCGTCGTAGGCGGTCACGGTGACCTCCACGCTTCCCCGCACATTCGAGGTGAGCGGAACGGTGAGCGGAAACTCGAGGGAGCCCTGCGCCACCATGCGTTCGCTTCGATCTTCGCGCTGAACGCGTAGCTCAACGGCGTCGGTCGTCGCCCCGTTGGGGTCTTCGACGCGCAACAACACGTGCGACGGCGGGTAACACGCGTCGACCAGCATCACCAGGCACAGAACTCCGAGGAGACGTGTGATCACGGGGGAGTAAACACCTGATTGCGGGAATCGAAACAGAACGACTGGCCCGTGCTCGTCGGCGTGCACCGATAGCGCCCCCACTCCCCCCAACGCTCGTCGTATTCACGGGATCGACAATCCGCATCGCTCGTACACTGCGCTGCACACACGACGGTTCGAATGGTCGCGAGACCAGGGAGGGCCTGCGAGGCTGGGGTGCTCTGGTCGAGCTTGATGTAGCCCGGCGGACAATCGCAGAGGTCCGGGTTTCCCGACTCCTGCACCTGGCTGCAGACAAGGTCACTCCCGGAGCAGCTCAATGCGAAGAGGGTGCAATAGCCGCCAGGGTAGAACAGATCCCCACTCGGCGAGCCCAAACTGCGGAGGCAGCCGAGGGAGCAATCGGGGTCGAAGTCGACGGGGACGTTGTCGCATCCGGTGATGTTGCCCGCCGCATAGTCGGGAACATCGACCCCCGCGTCCGTCGCGCACGCGGCTCCGATGTTGAAGTCGTTGTTCTGGCAGCTTCGCGTGCAGCTGCCGAGGCTATTCGCCGGGTCGGCGCCGAGGTCGCATTGCTCTCCGGGGTCGAGGCTTCCGTCGTGGCACAGGCTCATGTCCTGGGAGCAGTCCGCGAGACAACCGACCCCGGTGGCGTAGTCACCCGCGGGATCGGTGAGTGGGACCGGCGTCTCGCTCGTCGCGTTGCCATCGTCGCACGCCTCACCGCCGTCGACGTTTCCGTCGCCACAGACCGCGCCGGTGATCACACAGGAGTCGTCACACCCGTCGCCCGCGTCCCCATCGGCGCCGTCGTCGCACTGTTCGGAGCCACCGTCGCTGTTCCAGACGAAGAAGTCGCCGCAGGTCGCGTCTTCACAGGTCCCTCCCGGGCCATCGGGGCAGGCGTCGTTGTTGTCGCCGTCGCCGTCGTCGCAGCCTTCGCCCGCGACCGTGTTCTGCCTGCCGTCGCCGCACCGCGCGAGCGTGCAGTCCGCATCGCAGGTGGCCGTGTCAACACCGTTCTCGTCGCACTCCTCCGTGCCGCCGTCGATGAGCCACGGCAGCCCATCGCCGCAGGTCGCAGGTTGGCAGGTTCCCTGGGTGGGTCCGTCCGGGCAGGCGTCCGTGAGCTCCAGGTTGCCGTCGTCGCAGCCTTCTCCTGCCACGACATTGCGCGTGCCGTCCCCGCACACCACCGCCGTGCAGTCCGCGTCACAGGTGGCGGTGTCGACGGCCCCCTCTTCGCAGTCCTCGCCGGCGGCCCCGTTTACGACACCGTCGCCACATTCCACGGGCGTACAGTCAATGTCGCAACTCGCTGTTGCCATGCCGCCTGCGTCGCAGGATTCACCCGCGCTGGCATTGGTCACGCCATCGCCGCACTCGACGGGGGTGCAGTCCGCATCGCAGGTCGCGCTCTCGCCGCCATCGTCGCAGGACTCGCCGGCTGCGCTGTTGACGATCCCGTCGCCGCATTCGGGGACCGTGCAGTCGACGTCGCAGCTCGCAGTTGCAACGCCGCTCTCATCGCACGCCTCACCTGCTGCGCCATTGACAATCCCGTCACCGCAGGCCACGGCAGTGCAATCGGCGTCGCAGGTGGCGGTGTTGACGCCGCCCTCATCACACGCCTCTCCGGCAGCAGCGTTGGCGAAGCTGTCACCGCAGGTCGGCACGGTACAGTCAGGGTCACAACCCGCGGTCGCCTCGCCGGATGCATCGCACTCTTCGCCGGCGGCGCTGTTTCTGAAACCGTCACCGCAGATCACGCTCGTGCAGTTGCCATCGCAGGTGGCGGTGCTGACACCCCCCTCATCACAATCTTCTCCGGCGTTCACATCGCCGTCGCCGCAGCTGGCCAGGGTGCAATCGTTGCCACAGGCATCGTCATCGTTGCTGTTGCCATCGTCGCACGCCTCGAATCCGACAGCGACTTGCCCGTCGCCGCAGTAGGGCGCAACGCCAGTGCAACTCGCGTTACAGCGTGCGTCCGCAGTCCAGGCGTCGCCGTTTCCTGCGCCTTCGTCGCAGCTCTCGTTGACGGAATCGACGAGCCCGTCGCCGCAGTGGGGCGCGATCCCCGAGCACGTGCCGTTGCAACGAGCGACGAGGGCCCAGTCGTCACCGTTTTTCGAGCCATCGTCGCAGCTCTCGCCCATTTCGACGGTGTCATTGCCACAGACTGGCTCTACCGTTGGCGTCAGGCTGTTGTTGTTGTTGTTGTTTGTCGTGTTCGAGTTGCTGTTCGCATTCGAGTTTGTCGACGCGTTGCTGTTCGTGTTGTCGTTGCTGGACGCGTTGCCGTTGTTGTCATTGGCATTTCCGTCGTTGCTGTCGTTGCTGTCGTTGCCGTTGACGTCGCCGCTTCCATTGTCGTTCGTCGACTCGCCCCGGAGCGTCGCGATCTGCTCCGGGGCGACCTCCACCTGGCCCGTGCAGGCGGAAGACACCACCAACAGTATCGCGCAGATGTGAGCCCCTAAGCGCATGCGAACCCAAAAGACGTTACACGTGTTTCCTTATGGAGCGTACCCCGCCACGTGCACGTCCGCACGTCGATCAGCGCAAATTTATCTTCATCTTCCGAGTCTTGCCGGAACTGATCGTCACCGTTCGGGTCTCGTCGATCCCCGCGCCATTGTTGGTCATTCTCAGGAGGTGCTGTCCCGCTGGGAGTTTGACCCGCACCAGGGTCGTCAACCCGTATGGTTTGCCGTCGATGCTCACCTCGGTCCACGGGACGGTTTCGAGGGTCAGAAAGCCATCACCCGCAAGCTGAGGTTTCGCCGCTGAGCGGTTGCGCGGTTTCGGAGGCGGGAGCGCCTCGAGCTCGACCCGGACGGGCGCCTGCTCCCCGGCGCCCAAATCGACGGCGATCGTCTCCGTTTCATAGCCCTTCATGTCGATCTCGAGCACGTGTCGCGCATTGGGGGCGAGCTGGGTGGTCGACAGCGGCGTTGTCCCGAGGACGAGCGTTCCGGAGCGCACCGTCGCCCCTTCCGGAACCGAGTCCACCACGAGTGTCGCCGTCAAGGGAACAGGCGGTGAAGCCGCGACCGTCTCGACACTGGGCTCTCCCGCGGAGGGTCCTGATGTGACTCGATTGAAGAGATCCGGCGCGAAGGTCCAGACGAGCCCTCCGGCCGTGCCGAGCACGACCACGAGGGCGAGGGCCGCCGGCATCCAGCTCTTTCTCGGCCGATGCTGCTCGACCAAAGCGGTTTCGGTTTCGCCGTGGGCATCGGAGAGAACCCGCGCCGCGTTGGATTTGCTGCTCTCGAGGAAAAAAGACTGGCCACTCGGAGTCACGTTCTCTTTGCGCGCCTTGACCGCGTCGCCAGCGAGCGTGGCGAGGACGCCGGCGACGTCCGTCTCCCGGGTGGACTCCGCTTGGCTTTCGATCACTTCGTCGAGGGCCAAGGCGACTGCCTTGCAATCCGAGTAGCGCTGCTCCGGGTCGCGGGCTGCCATGCGTTGCACGATCGCGTCGAGCTCCGGAGGGATCCCGCGCCGGTGATTCCCGGGCGGCTCGATGTCGTTGTAGACGATCGTGTGAATCGCTCGCATCGGATCGTCGGACCTCTCGATGCGTCGCTTCTGAGCCAGCATTTCCCAGAGCACGACCCCCAAAGCGTATTGGTCGGTCCGCGCCGAGAGCTCACGCCCCTGAAGCTGCTCGGGGGCCATGTAGCCCACCTTGCCCTTCACCGCGCCGGTGGAGGTTCGCGCCAGGCGATTCGCCGCCCGGGCGATTCCGAAGTCGACGACCTTTGCGACCCCGTCCTCGCGCACCATGATGTTTTGCGGCGACACGTCGCGATGGATGATCCCGAGCGGAGTGCCGTCTATCGCCGTCGCCTCGTGGGCGTGGGCCAGGCCCGCGGCGGCGTCGCGAATGATCCGGGCGCTCACGAGCGGCGGGAGATTCTGCTGCGTCTTGTGGGCGGCGCTCAGAAGCCCGCTGATCGTCTCGCCGCTGATGTACTCCATCGCAATGAAGTGAAGCCTATCCCAGATTCCGACTTCGTAAATCCCGACGATGTTCGGGTGATTCAATGTCGCCGCAATGCGAGCCTCGTCGAGGAAGGAGCGCACCGCTTCTTCGTCCTGCGCGAGATCCGGCAAGAGGGTTTTCAGGATCACGAGGCGGTCGAAACCCTCGAGGCCACTCTGGCGCGCGAGGAAGATCTCTCCCATGCCGCCCACCGCGATGCGCCGGACGATGTCGTACTTACCCGCGACGCTCGTCACCTTGGCCTCAATTCCGGTGCTTCACTGCAATTCACGTTTCACCTATTATCACACGCGTGCGCGGAGTTCTCATCGCGGTTTTGATCCTCGCTTTTGGTCTAGACGCGGCGGCCCAGAAACGTCGCCGTCGCCCTCCCCCGAA
The DNA here is from genome assembly GCA_964468125.1 of uncultured Bdellovibrionales bacterium. Lineage (GTDB taxonomy): Bacteria > Myxococcota > XYA12-FULL-58-9 > XYA12-FULL-58-9 > CAYXVF01 > CAYXVF01. The sequence goes on from CAYXVF010000010.1 coordinate 45,260, forward strand.
CAAGCCGAGTATCACGATGCCCGAGACCGTCCCGGACCAGCTGTCCCTGGCACGGAAACTCGCAGAGGAGCTCGACTACCCAGAGGTGGTCACCCTCACGGAGGCAGTCATCGCAGACCCTAAGGCCAGTGCACCCGAGAAACTCGAAGCGTATCGACTCCTCGGCAGCGCGCAAGCGTTCATGGGTAATCCGCTCGAAGCCGAGTCCGCCTTTCGCTTTCTTCTGCGAGGGAACCCTGACTTTGAGTTTCCCGAAGGTACGTCGCCAAAGATCACCTGGGTGTTTCGAAAGGTGCAGCACGAGGAACAGGAGATCTTGAAGCAGACCGAGGAAATGCGACGAGCCCGTGTTGCCTCGGCGATGGAGCTCGGACTCGACGCGCCCAAAACGGCAAAGGGCGGCGAGCCCCTTCAGTTCAAGCTTCGTATCAAAGACCCGTTCGGTGCGGTCGAGGTCGCGAGCCTCCACTACCGGAGGAGCGAGGAGCGCCGTTTCTCACAGCTCCCCCTCAAGCTCAATGACAACGGCCTGTGGGTCGCGTCTCTGCCCGCCGAGTGGACCGCCAACGACGGCGGCGCCACCGTCGAGTACTTCATCGGCGCAGAGGATTCGAGCCAGACGCTTCTTCGGGCCATCGGAAACGAGTCCGATCCCCTCGAGCTCACCCTCGAAGCGGGACAGCCGCCGTCCAACGAGCCGATCACCTCCCAGTGGTGGTTTTGGACCGGAACGGTGGCCGCGGTCGTAGGGGCGGGCGTGGCCGCCTTCTTTCTGATCGATGCGCGTACGAGCGTGCCCTCGGGCGATGTCGACCCGGTTTCCTTAGACTGAGGCGAATGCTGCCGTTTTTGGACGTCGCGACGCTAGGGCAGCACTTCCACCAACAGGAACACGCCCAATCGGTCGGTGACGATCCGCACCGAATCACCGGTGACCTCGAATCGCGGGCCCGTGCCTGTTCCGAGCGGACCGGGCAACACCTCTTCCCACTGGTCGAGCCGTTCGAGGATCTGGGCCCGTCCGTCCGCGGTATCAACGCGCGGAAGGTAGGGGACGGGAAGTTGCGTACCCTCGAGAGCGTCGCCGGTGAACTCGTTCGCGAGTCGCCATCGCGGCGCGAGACGAAAAAGGCGGAGTCCGCCGGCAGGAGCGACGATCAGTGGCAACTCGATCGTAAACCAAGCCTTTGCTTCACCCTCGTAGAACGGATCGAAAAGCCCGAGCTCGTCCCGATAACGAACGACCCGGCGTCCTTCTTCTCCGTCGGCCAGAAATGGAACGTGCACGTCGCCCGCGTAGAGGGTCGGAAGGCTCGCCAAGGCCCAGCGCTCTCCACGACCAAATTGAGACTGGAGCGCGGTCCGCAGGTCGACCGTTGAACCCGCTCCCTGGACCGGAAGGACCGAGAGGACCGACGCCTCTTCCGCGTTCTCCACCCGTTCCACAATCGGAGTGAAGCCGGCGGGCTCAGAGCCGGGGGTTTCGAGGAGCGGCAACTCGACACTCGTGGCGCGGCCACGCGAGAGCTCGATCGCCGGAGCGAAGAATTGAAGCGCTACCTCGCGCCAAGACAGATCGAAGCGCCGATCGTCGTTGAGGTCAGCGGCGATCAGCGGTCGCGCCCCTTCGCCACCGATCGTGATCGGCTCGCCG
>CAYXVF010000010.1:47013-84990 GCA_964468125.1 uncultured Bdellovibrionales bacterium
CAACGGACCGATAAGCAAAAGCGTAGTCGTCGGCCGCGCTGAAAGTGCCATCGCCATTTCCAACGAAAAAGGTCAAATCACTCGCCTGATCGATGAGATCGAGCACGCCGTCGCCATTGAGCTCCGCGAGAATGAGTCGGTTGGTTTGGCCCGTATCGAAGCTCGAAACCAAAGAAAAGGGCGTCCCCCCGCCTGGCGTCGAGCGGTAGACTCGAATCGTCTGGTCATTTCCGGAGATCAGGTCGAAGTCCGCGACGACGATGTCATCGAAGCCATCGAGGTCAACGTCTCCACAGTCCAAACCGCGCGGCCCCTCGGGTCCGACGATGCGAGTGGGCGTCGGGCTGAAGCTGAACGGCGGCCCAGAATTGCCGGTCCAGACGAAGAGGTCGTCGCGAGTGAAACCGGGGGAAGCCACGAGATCCTGCGCCCCATCGCCATTGATGTCACAGAGCACGAGTCCGCTGGTCGCACGAGGCGCGATCTGCTCGGAATCGTAGGCGATCGACGAGAGCACCTCGCTCGTACGCGAATCGGAGCGTTCCACGAGCAAAACGTCACCCAAAACCGAATCGAAACCGGTAGCAATGACCTCGCGCCCGGGCACATCATCGAGCTCGCGCGCGAAGAGCGTTTGTTTTCCCGAACCGAAGCGCTGTCCCGATCCGGTCAGTCGGCCCGATGGGCTCCCAGAGAACCAGCCCTGCGACGAGACCATGTCTACGTTGCCGTCAAAGTCGACGTCGACGAAGAAGGGCGCAAGAATGGAGTCGATCCGCTCGATTCCCGGACTCTGGACCGGAGCGCCAAAGCCGACCGTTCGCTCATCCGCGCTCAGCCCGATCGACTGGAGGGTTGGCGACCCAATGTCGAGTCCGACACTCAGAATCAAGCCGCGACCACCGAAGAACGCCGCCGCGGGCACGGTGCGAAAGAAAAAGATCGACGCCTCTGACGCGATGAGTCCCGCGGGAAGTAGCCGGCCGGTCGGTGCCCCATTCCGGACTTCCCCAACTAAGGCTTCAACCTGCGCGGACAATGCGGAAACCAACACATCCGGGGCTCCATCCCCCGTGAAGTCCGTTACCGTAAAAGCACCTGGCCGCTGCTGAAGACTGTACGTGGCGTAGGGCTCGAACACTCCGGCACCTCGAGAGATCGCGACAAAGACCGCGACCGCGCCCGCCTGGAATGAGCTGGATTGTGCCACCAAATCGAGCAAACCATCGCCGTCGAGGTCGGCCATGGTCCCTTCATCCAACAACGGTCCCTGCTCGATTGTTTGAATGGCGGCGGTCGGTGCGTCGGCGTTGACCACGACCGTTCGGTTGTCGAGGAAAGCGAGGTAGGCCGCGCCATTCTCATTCCATCCGACGAGATCAGCGGCCTGACCAAGGGTGGCAGCGACGGTCGGGTCGGAGAAGCGGTCCGAGCGCGTCGTCCCGGAGTTGCTGAAATACAAGAGGTCAATGTCGGTGAATCCGCTGTCTGGGAAGTTGCCGAAAGCAGCGAAATCGAGGTCTCCATCGTCATCGAGATCGAGCACGGCCAACCCATCGTTGCCATCGTCGTCGCCGGGCCCGCGAAGCTGGGACGGGAACGTCTGTCCTACACTGAAAGTCCCATTCGAGTTTCCGTAGTAGGTCACGAACCCACCGAACGCCGCTGTCACGAGGTCCAGGTGGGGGTCGCCATCGAGGTTCGTTACGACACTCTCGAAGACGACGTGCGAGTCCACGGACGTACCCACCGGGCCCGCGGGGAATACGCCGGTCACAGCTGCCGTCTCGACCGGAGCTCCGAAGACCACCGGGGTGCCGGAGCCACGAGCGAGGTAGAATCCGTCCTCGCAGCGCTCGAAACGATCGATCGAACCGTCGCCGTCGAAGTCACGCAGCACGACTTCCCTCACGACGCAGGCGGTCGTGATCGTCGTGCGGTTCAGCGGGTCCGTGGAAGGCCCGATTGCTTGGCCAACCCCCGCCTCGAATACGGTCGGCTCGGACCTTCCGTCCGATACGGTGATCCGGAGAATCGTGCCGTTGGGTACGGCGAGAAGTGCGCCCGCAGGATCCCAGTCAAATCGGTGGGTGATTCCCCCAACCGCCGTAGTCGTCGTCGCGAGCCCCCGCACGCCACTGCTCTGAGCGCCCTTGAATTCCGTGCAGGGACGAAATGTCGCCCCGGCGTCACTCGAGAACTCGAGGCCGACGTCGACGGGATCCAGGTCCGCGTCGGCCACGGTGAAATACACGGGGACCGGAGCGGTGCCTCCGATGACGTCCCCTTTTGGACTCTGCAGGCCAAGGATGACCGGAGAGGTCTGGTTTGAGATCCGCGCGAAGACCGACCGCCATGCCCCGAGGTGCGCGCGTCCGTCGGGAAAATCTCGGGCCCGGGCTCGAAACTCGACATCGAGCGTCTCGTTGCCGATTCCCTGCGGAACCCTCGGGTCAACTCTTGGACCGGTGCGCGAGGACCAAACGAGGACGGTGACGGGCGGGGCAACGTCTGGGTCGAGTCCATCGAGGTCTACTCCCAGGATGCCGTCCAGCGAACCCAGCCCGATATCGGGCACTCGCCATTCGCGATTTAGCACGTCGCGAAACTCGACCTCCACGTTCGTAAAGTCGAGCTCCGTGTCATCCACGAGCAAGGGAATGACCACCGCATCGGACAAAAAAGCATCGAGCAGGTCCTCTTGGATCAGGGCGATCGGCACATCGTTGCCGATCCGAATCTCCTCGTATGAGAGCGACGTTTCTTCCGCCACCACCGGGTCCGAAACCGTTACTGTCAGTCGATAGGTCGTGGGCTCGGCGTCGAGCAACCGTTTGATCGTCTCTTCTCCCGACGGGTCGATCACGGTCCGCGCGGAAAGTGCCGCACCCCGACTGGTGAGGTCCTCTAAAGCGTCCCACTCGAGCGTCGCACTCTGTATGCGAGAGGCGGCACTCAACGAGGTTACGATCCGGTCATCGGGATCATAGACCGTGGCGTCGAAACACTCCGATGTGTTCTCGTCACAGACGCGAAAGGCTACGGCAATCGTGTCTCCGTTGACGTCAGAATAGCTCAGGGAAAAGCGCATCCGCTCCGTCACCCGACCGTCCGGGCCAGGCTCACGCGGACCGAGAGCAACCACCGGCGCGGCCGGCGGGGGACCATCTTCCGACACGCAGAGCCCCAGCTCGAAGTCACAGACGGTGTTTCCGGGACAGGCGGACGCCGCCCGCGAGCAGCTGACGATCGTATCCGAGTCGAACCCGAGCTCCGCCGCGCATCCGAAAGCACTGGCGACAACGAGGATCCAGAGAAAGATCAGGGCGCGCGACATACCCAAGGATACACCAGGTCCTGGACTCGTGGACAATTCAACCGTTCAGGAACCTGCAGAGAACGCTCCCGCGCGGCGGCTCAGCGCGTCTGGCTGTAAATGTCCTGCAGCGCCATCACGTGGCGCTCCTCCTGCTGCTCTACCGCGATCGCCTCGACCGCGGCGGCGGCGCCGCTCAACGTCGTGATGCACGGAACGCCATGGGACACGGCCGCCGTTCTCATCGCGACTCCGTCCTTGTAGGACCCCTTGCCGAGCGGCGTGTTGATGAGGAGTGCGATCTCACCGTTCTTGATCGCATCGTTCAGGTTCGGACGACCTTCGGAGAGCTTCTTCAGGACCTGCACCGCGAGTCCGTCGGCGCGTAGGACCTCCGCCGTCCCGGCGGTCGCGGCGAGACCGAAGCCGAGCTCCTGTAGGCGCCGCGCGATCTTCACCGCTTCCGTCTTGTCTCGGTCGTTGACGGTGATGAGCGCTTTACCCGAGGTGGGCAGGCGCGTGCCTGCTCCGAGCATCGCCTTGTAGTAGGCGCGGCCGAGGTCGTCGGCGATCCCCATCACCTCACCGGTCGACTTCATCTCTGGCGAGAGCTTGGGATCGACGCCGGGAAACTTCGAGAAAGGAAAGACCGGTGCTTTCACGAAACGCTGGGTGAACTCGAGGTCATGGGTCAGCCCTAGGTCCGCGAGCTTCTCGCCGAGCATCACCTTTGTGGCGATCTTTGCGAGAGGCACCCCGGCGGCCTTGGCGATGAAGGGCACGGTCCGCGAGGCGCGCGGATTCACTTCGATCACGTAGAGTTTCCCGTCGGCCACCGCGTATTGCACGTTCATCAGCCCGACAACCTTCAAGGCTTTGGCGAGCCTTCGCGTGGTCTCCCGGATCTCTTCGAGCACCTCTGCGTCGAGACGGTGCGGCGGTAGCACACAAGACGAGTCGCCAGAGTGCACGCCCGCCTGCTCGATGTGCTGAAGAATTCCCGCTACGATCGTAGTCTCCCCGTCGCTCACCGCGTCCGTGTCTACCTCGATCGCGTCTTCGAGAAAGCGATCCAGGAGGAGCGAGGTACGCGGCGCCGCGTCGAGCGCTTCCTGCGCATAGCGTTCGAGCTCAGCTTCCGAATAGCAGATCCGCATGGCACGACCGCCGAGCACGAAGGAAGGACGGACGATCACCGGAAAGCCCAGCCGCTGAGACTTCTCTACCGCCTCTTCCACGTTCTTGGCGAAGTCGTGCTCGGGGTAGGCGATGCCGAGCTCGTCGAGCAAGGCGTTGAAGCGTTCCCGATCTTCGGCGAGGTCGATCGAGTCGGGTGAGGTGCCAATGATAGGCGCGCCCGCTTCCTGGAGCCCCGCGGTGAGGTTCAAAGGAGTTTGTCCTCCGAACTGCACGATGATCCCGTCGGGCTTTTCGAGCTCCACAATCTCGAGCACGTCTTCGAGCGTGAGCGGCTCGAAGTAGAGTCGATCGGACGTGTCGTAGTCCGTCGAAACCGTCTCGGGGTTGCAGTTGACCATTATCGACTGCACGCCCGCCTCGTCGAGGGCGAAGGCTGCGTGGCAGCAGCAATAGTCAAACTCGATCCCCTGGCCGATGCGGTTTGGGCCGCTGCCGAGGATCATCACCTTCTTCTTGTCTTCTGGTAGGCTCTCGTTTTCCGTCTCGTAAGTGGAGTACATGTAGGGCGTGAAGGACTCGAACTCCGCTCCACAGGTATCGATCATCTTGTAGACCGGGACCAAGCGGGAGGCGTGACGCCGTCGCCGCACGGACACCTCGTCGGCACCGGTCAGGTGCGCGATGCGGCGGTCCGAGAAGCCGTACTCCTTCGCCGTCCGCAGCAGCTCGTCGTCGATCTCATCCAAGCGCTTGCCACGAATCTTGCGCTGCACCTGGGCGAACTGGTCGAGCTGGTCGACAAACCAGCTATCGATCTTCGTGCGCTCGGCCACGTCGTCGACGGTCCAGCCGTTCTCGAGGGCAAAGATCGCCATGCGCAGGCGGTATTCGCTCGGCGTCTCCAGGATCCGACCGAGCTCCTCCTGGTCCAGGGGACCCGGGCGGAACGGACTCGTCGCTTCCATCGAGCGTAGCGCCTTGAAGACGGATTCTTTGAGCGTTCGTCCGATGGCCATCGCCTCGCCCACGGACTTCATCTGCGTGCCGAGCTTGTGGTCGGCACCGTCGAACTTCTCGAAGGCGAACTTCGGAATCTTCGTGACCACGTAGTCGATCGTGGGCTCAAAAGCAGCGGGTGTCTTCTTGGTGATGTCGTTAGGGATCTCGTCGAGGGAGTAACCCACCGCGAGCTTGGCGGCGATCTTCGCGATCGGGTAGCCGGTGGCCTTGCTCGCGAGCGCTGAGCTCCGCGATACGCGCGGATTCATTTCAATCACGACCAGCCGACCGTTCTCCGGATTGACCGCAAACTGCACGTTCGAGCCGCCGGTGTCGACGCCGACCCGTCGCAGGATCGCGGCGGCCGCGTCACGCATTCGCTGGTATTCATTGTCAGTCAGCGTCTGCGCGGGGGCCACGGTGATCGAATCGCCTGTGTGCACACCCATCGGGTCGACGTTTTCGATCGAGCAGATGATCACCACATTGTCGCGGAAGTCGCGCATCACCTCGAGCTCATATTCCTTCCAACCGAGGAGCGACTCGTCGAGCTGCACGGACGTCACCGGCGAGAGCTGCAGACCGTTGCGACAGATCTCTTCGAGCTCGTCGATGTTGTAGGCGATACCGCCACCGCTTCCACCGAGGGTGAACGACGGACGGACGATGACCGGATAGCCATTCTTCTTCGCGAACTCGCGAGCGGCCTGAACCGTGCCGACGACGACGGAGCGAGGCACTTCGAGACCAATCTCCGCCATCGCCTTGTTGAAGAGCTCTCGGTCCTCGGCCACACGGATCGCTTCCGCGTTCGCCCCGATGAGCTGGCAGCCGTACTTTTCGAGAATGCCCTTCTCCGCGAGCTCGAGGGCGAGGTTGAGTGCGGTCTGCCCACCCACGGTAGGAAGCACCGCATCCGGCTTCTCCGCTGCGATGATCGGCTCGAGGTATTCGACCGCGAGGGGCTCGATGTAGGTGCGATCCGCGAGCTCCGGATCGGTCATGATCGTCGCTGGGTTCGAGTTGACCAGGACGACCTCGAAGCCGTCCGCCTTGAGGGCTTTCACCGCCTGGCAACCGGAGTAGTCGAATTCGCAGGCTTGACCGATCACGATGGGACCGGAGCCGATCACGAGAATGCGGTGAATGTCGTCACGCCGTGGCATCGCCTCATGCCCCCTTGTGCTCGTCCATGAGCTTCACGAAGCGCTCGAAGAGATAACGACCATCCCTCGGCCCCGGTGCGGCCTCCGGGTGGTACTGGACGCTGAACGCGGGCACGTCCTTGAACCGCAAACCCGAGCAGGTTTGGTCGTTCAGATTCAAATGGGTCATCTCGACGTTCGCCGGCAAGGACTCGACGTCCACCGCGAAGCCGTGATTCTGGGAGGTGATCTCGACTTTCTTCGTTTCGAGCTCCATCACCGGGTGATTCGCGCCATGGTGTCCAAACTTGAGCTTGTAGGTGCGGGCTCCAGCCGCGAGGGACAGAATCTGATGCCCCAGGCAGATCCCAAACACGGGCTTCTTGCCGAGCAGCGACTTGACGGTTTCGATCGCGTACTCCACGGGCTCCGGATCGCCCGGACCATTCGAGAGCAAAACGCCGTCTGGCTCGAGGGCGAGAATCTCATCCGACTCCGAGCTCGCCGGGAGCACGTGCACCTCGCAGCCCATCGCGACCAATGAACGCAAAATGTTCCGCTTCACGCCAAAATCGAGCACGACCACCTTTCGGCTGGCCTTGGGCCACGGCTCCTTGCGTCCGAAGTCCACTGGTGGCTCGGACCACTGGTAGGGCTCGGTCGTCGTAACCGAAGACGCGAGGTCTTGGCCGCTCATTTCAGGGGCAGCCTTTGCCCGCTCGAGCAGTGCTTCGAGTCCGTCGTCCGCCGAGCCGATCACACCCCGCATGGCGCCGCGATCGCGCAAGTGACGAACGAGGGCCCGCGTGTCGATTCCGAAGATCCCGGGAACATCGTGTGCTTCGAGATAGTCTTCGAGCGTTCGCTCTTTTCGCCAGTTACTGGCGACGCGGCTCAGCTCTTTGATCACGAAGCCACTGAGGTAGATCCTCCGAGATTCGTAGTCTCCTCCAGCGATCCCGTAGTTCCCGATCATGGGGTAGGTCATGACGACGATCTGCCCAGCGTAAGAGGGGTCACCCAACACCTCTTGGTAGCCGGTCATTGCGGTGTTGAAGACAACCTCACCGCTGCGCTCCTGGTGCGCCCCGTATAGGCGTCCTTCGAAGCTGCGTCCGTCTTCGAGGACCAGCAGTCCTGGCGGATGGACTTCGCTCATGACCTCATCACCTCCTCGGCGTTAGCGATCTGTTGTTCGATGGCGTCTCGGCCCGTACCGCCCGGGGCCTGGCGGCGCTCGATCGCCGCTTCATAAGACAATCCCTCGATGTCCGCGACCTGAACGTCTGCGGGCAGCGCCTCCGGCGCCAGTTGCGCGAGCTCCCGGATGCCAATGCCGCGCTTGCGCGCTTCCGCGACCACGACCCCAACGGCGTGATGGGCGTGGCGAAAGGCGATTCCCCGATCCACGAGAACGTCGGCGAGCTCGGTGGCGAGCGTATCGTCGGTCAAGGCTTCGCGCATTCGCTCACGTACGAAACGAATCGAGCTCATGCCCGCGGTCATCGCGTCCAGGCTCGTGGCAACGAGCCGGAAGGTACGCCAAACGGGGGGTTTGTCGTCTTGAAGGTCGCGCTGATAGCTAGAAGGCAGCCCTTTCAAGAGCGCGAGCATCGCGACGACGTCGCCAATCGACTGCGCCGCCCGCCCCCGAACCAATTCTCCGAGGTCCGGGTTCTTCTTGTTCGGCATCAGGCTCGATCCCGTCGCAAGCCCATCTGGCCACTGAATGTACCCAAACTCGCTGCTGGTCCAAAGGACGAGCTCCTCGGCGAGTCGCGAGAGGTGAACCGCGACCAGGCTCCCGGCGAACACCGTCTCGATCGCAAAGTCCCGATCACCTACGGTGTCGAGGCTGTTCTGGGTGATCCCCTCGAAGGCGAGCTCGTCGGCTAGCCATTCGCGATTGATGCCAAAGGGATGACCGCTGACCGCCCCGCTTCCGAGGGGCAAGAGATTCAAACGGGCGCGGGCGCCGCGCAGACGTGACACGTCGCGTTCGAGAGGCCAAAACCACCCCATGATCCAATGCGCCAAGCGGATCGGCTGAGCACGTTGAATGTGGGTATAGCTAGGAAGAAGCGTGTCGAGCTCGTCTTTCGCGCGTTCGATGAGCGCCGCCTGAAACGCTCGAATTCGCGTGATGATGTCGTTGATCCCCTCGCGCACGGCGATTCGAAACGCCGTGGAAACCTGGTCGTTCCTCGACCGGCCGGTGTGGAGCCGCTCGCCGAGACCCGGCAGCCGTCGAGTCATCTCCGCTTCGATTGCGCCGTGAATGTCCTCGGCGTCGCTCGGGACCCACTCTCCCTTTGACAGCTCGTTGCGAAGCTCGAGTAGGCCACTCGCCAGTCGCTCCGCATCGTCGTGCTCCAAGACGCCGCACTTTCCGAGGGCCCGCGCGTAGGCGGCTGATCCCCGCAAATCGGCGTCGGCGAGGGGAAGGTCCTGTTCGAGAGACTCGGAGATCACCGCAAGAGCTGGGTGCATGCCCTCGCTGAATCCACCGCCCCAGAGCTTCGCTTTGCTTTCAGACACTCAGAGTCCCTCAGCTCGAGCGCTCGTCGAGTCTTTCCCGCGAGCGCGCCTTCGGCTGGGTGTAGCGACGAAGGCGCGAAACAGCAACGTCAGGCCGCCGATTTGCCCTTCTTTTTGCCGGCTTTCTTGGCCTTCTTGCCGTTCTCGTTCTTCGAGCTGGCGGCGGCGTCTTCTTCGGTTTTCACGTCGGATTCCGGGTTGGGCGCGGCCATGGAGGCACTGCGGAGCAGCTCCGCTTCGAGCGGCAGGCCCAGCAGGCGAATGAAGCCAGCCGCGTCCTTCTGATCGTAGCCCCCCGCTTCGTCGAAGCTCACGAGGCCCGAGCTGTAGAGGGAGGTGTGCGAACGACGCGCCACCGCGAGTGCGCGGCCCTTGTAGAGCTCGACGCGAACGTCTCCATTCACCGGCTGCATCAGCCGGTCGATCATCGCGTCGATCGCCTCACGCGTCGGCGTAAACCAGAGCCCCTGGTAACAGAGATCCGCGTAGGCTGCTCCGGCGCGCATGCGCTCGCGCAAGGCCATGCCGCCGAGGGTAATGCTTTCGAGGTCGCGCAACGCGGTCATGAGCACGGTGCCCCCCGGTGTCTCGTAGACACCCCGGGACTTGAGGCCGACCACGCGATTTTCGACGATATCGATCCGTCCAACGCCGTGTTTGCCCGCCACCGTGTTGAGTGCGGCGAGCAGCTCGTGAGGGGCCATGGCCTCGTTGTTCAGCGCGACCGGGAAGCCCGCCTCGAACGTGATGGTGACTTCTTCTGGGCTGTCAGGCGCATTCTCCGGGTTTTCGCTCAACATGTAGATGTCGCGAGGCGGCGAGTTCCACGGGTCTTCGAGCGCGCCGCCTTCGTGCGAGATGTGCCAGATGTTGCGGTCGCGGGAGTAGATCTTCTCCTTGGACGCGGTGATCGGAATGTCGTGCTCGAGGGCGTAGTGGATGCAGTCCTCGCGCCCCTGCAGGTCCCACTCGCGCCAGGGTGCGATCACGTGCAGGTCCGGCGCCGTCGCTCGGTAGGTGAGCTCGAAGCGAAGCTGGTCATTTCCTTTGCCGGTGCAACCGTGGGACAGTGCGTCCGCACCGAAGTAGCGGGCGGTCTGCACCTGGCGCAGCGCGAGCAGCGGTCGACCGAGGGCGGTGCCCAGGAGGTAGCGTCCCTCGTAAATCGCGCCAGCGCGGAGGGCGGGCCAGATGTAGTCACGGACGAAGAGCGGCGTGAGATCCTCCACCACGAGCTCACTGGCGCCGGTGGCTTTAGCTTTCTTCTCGAGCCCCTCGAGCTCCTCGACGCCCTGGCCGAGATCGCCGCAGTAGCAGATCACTTCGCAGTCGTAGTTCTCGATCAGCCACTTGACGATCACCGAGGTGTCGAGCCCACCGGAGTAGGCGAGAACCGCACGTTCGATTTGACTACCCATCTGCTCTCTCTCCTTTGCCGACGACTGCAGCTCGGTCCGGACACAAACACCCCACCTGATCGGTGCTCGCGTTCCCTTTTCGACCGCCGGCGCGGAATGTTGCGCACAAGTTATGCATTTTTATTCCTTGGCCGAAAGGGAAATCCCGGCCCAATGCAGCAAGCGCTCGCGCAGCTCCCGAGCCACCTTGGGCGAGCGGGCGACGAGCAACACGGTGTCATCGCCGGCGAGCGTGCCCTCCACCTCCGTCCAGTCGAGCTCGTCGACGATCCGACCGAGAACGCCCGCCGCACCGGGGAAAGTGCGAAGCAAGACCAGCTGGCCGGCGGCCTTGCAGTGGAGAAGCTGGGAAGTGAAGTCGCGTCGCAGGCGCTCAGGGTCCGGTCCTAGGCCGTTGCCATTGAGGACCTGGTAGGAGCTCCCGCCCTTGCCGTCGGGCGCCTTGCCCACGCCGAGCGCCTTCAGGTCCCGGCTCAAGGTTCCCTGGGTGACGGAAAACCCCAGTTGCGTCAGCGCTGCCGCCAGCTCCTCCTGCGAACCGATGGGCTGGGCCGACAATACGCTCAGAATGGCGCGACGGCGAGCGTCGCGGATCTGGGCTCGAACGGGCATTGCGCATATTTATGCGCATTTACTGAGAATATTCACAAGTACGATCGCGCTTTCGAGCTCGAATCGCCCTTCGAGCTCCGAGGAGAATGCGATCGTCGTTGACGCTCAGCGGGGTCTTCCTTATTTCGCCAAAAAAAGGGTCGAGACCATGAATGTGTTTGCGATGGCCGCCTCCCTGCGGTCAGGCTCCTTGAATCGAAAACTCATCGCCGCGGCCAAGGCCGCCGCCGAAACCCAGGGCGCCGCCGTGGATCTCGCGGATTTTCGCGACTTCATGATGCCCCTTTACGATGGCGATTTGCAGGAGAGCGATGGCATTCCTGAAGGTGCGCTCGCCCTCGCGAAACGCATCGACGCAGCGGACGCGGTGATGATCGCGAGCCCGGAGTACAACTATTCCATTCCGGGTGTCCTGAAAAATGCCGTCGACTGGATTTCGCGCATGCGCCCAAACCCCTTCAGCGCCGGCAAGCCCTTGATGCTGCTTTCGACCTCGCCGGGAAGCGTCGGTGGCATTCGCGGCCTCTGGCAGATTCGGATCCCCTTCGAGGGCCTCGGTGCGTACGTTCACCCGGACATGTTCTACGTCCCCTTCGGCTCCGAAGCTTTCGAATCTGGGACCCTCGCGTCGGAAAAGTTCGAAAAGCTCGAGGCCGCGATCCGGACGTTTCTCACGGCGGCAAAGGCCTTGAACACCCGCGACCCGAGTGCGTGAAGCTGGCAGTCGTCACCAACCTCCGATCAACGTGCGGTTTAGGGCTCTTGGAAGCCCGCGGCCACGTTTCGAGCGATCCACGCCATTTGGAGCTCACGATTCTCGGCCAAGTGCGCGTCGTCGAGCGCGATCAGGTTCACGATTCCCGCGGAGCATTCCTGGCATCCGGGCGTTGACGATTCCCGAGTGCGTGGTGCCCGGCTGGGCGACGAAACGAAGCCGGGCGTCCTCCGTGGAGCTGAAGGGAATACCTCGGCCCTCGAAGAACTCCTCGGTTCGCGCGTCGGACCGGACCAAGCGCTCGGCACGACCAAACTGATCGCTTCGTGGTAGGTGGGCCAGATCTTGGAGCCGGTGCGTTCCGTCGAGAGAGCTCGGCCCGAATTGCTGATCCGCGTCGTAGGGCCCACCGAGCTGCCCACGACCGGTCAACAGCATCACCGCCCACTGGAGTCCCTCGAGCTCGGCGGTCCCATGGAGGTCGGCGCCGCGCGCGCGGATCGCGCTCAGCCACGCTTCCGCCTCGCGCACGGGCCCAGGCGTCGCCTCGCTCGGCGCTCCGGCTCCCCGGAGGAAAACTGCTTTTCACAGACGGTTTCACGCGACACTCGTCGAGAAGACGCCGAGACTGTTGATGGGACAAAAGGTCCCTACCCACGACCGGATGTGTGCTCGCCACCGCGGGCGATGAACGACGGCGCCGCCTCAGGCGACGCCAATGACGGCCCGCGTGCACCCGCACCGGGCCGAATGGAATGGAGTTGCCAGTGAAAGCTCGGCGTCTTTCTTTGGCCATTCGCCTCGGCGCGCTGTTTTTCTTCGGGATGGGTGCGTCCGCCTGCAATAGCGACACCCTCGGGGCGGTGCCGTGTATCGAAAGTCTCGACTGCTCCGTGGGCAACGTCTGCGTAGCCGGTACCTGCGAAGAATCGCTCTGCGGCGACGGCTTCGTCGATGAGCGCATCGGCGAAGAATGCGACGACCAGGACGTCGACAACAGCGACGGGTGCCGCACGGACTGCACGAGCCCCTTGCCGCAGGTGTTGATCACCGAACCGACGCGCGGCTCGACGCTCAGCGGCGAACCGGAGATCGTCGTGCGGGGGACCATGGACGGCTTTGGGGCTCAGATTTCCTCGGTGGTCGTCAACGGGATCCCCGCGAGCTTTGACCAACGAAACTTCGAGACACGAATCCCGGCGCGCCATGGCTTGACCGCGGTCCGCGCCGACGTCACCACCGAATACGGCCGCACCAATGCGGGGACGGTCGGCGTCTATCACAGCTCCGCCTATCTACCGTTCGCGGAGATCGAGACCAGTACGGAGCGAATTCCGGCGGGCATCGTGAGCCGCCTCGGTCAAGCGGCCTTTGACGACGGTGATCATCCCTGCAGCTTCGACGCAAACGGCGCCTACGGCTGCACTGTAGTCGACGATCTCGCGACCGTCGGAGAGCTGGTGCTGAACAACCTCGACTTTGAGAGCGAGTTCGGCGCGCTGCCGATCTATACCGACGTCTACCCGCTCTTCGAGCGGAACTATCCCCTCGGACAAACCAACTTTAACCTGCTCGGCCTCGACGTCTCAATCGCTGGAACGATGGCCCTTCAGGGTCAGGTCAACCTCACCGTCGACGTGGTCGCACTCGACTTCGATCGCTTTCGGGTCGCCCTCGCCACACGGACCGGTGGGCTCGATGTGGACCTCGAAGCCGGCGGCGGGGCCGACCCGGGTGTCGTCTTCGCGGTCCGCACCCGCGCCGAGATCGACGCGGCACTGCGCTTCACCAGCGTGACCGGAACGATCGAAGGCTTCGACGGCTTGGGCCTCGCCTGCGCCCTGCTCTCCTTCAACGACCCCGTCGCGGCCGGGATCCTCGCGTCGCTGTGCATTCAGCCCGACGGGCGGCGCGCCCCCTTGGCCGGGGTCAGCCCGTTTGGTCAGCTCAACTCGGACTTCAGCATCGAGCAGATCTCCCTGTTCACCGGCTACAACGTGGAGACCGCCCAGGGCGGTGGCGTCGCGGTCCAACTCCTCGGCGGAAGCGTCGAGTTTCAGAATTCCAACATCGACCTCGACCTGATCGCGGACATGCTGATCGACCTCGACGACGCGGTGATCCTCGGCGGCGCGGCGACGGTGGACCTCGGGGAAATCCCTTTGAGCGGGCTCGCACAGGGACTCTCCTCGGCGATCGATCCGATCACCGACTTCATCAGCAACGACCTGCAGGCGCTGATCGAGGTCGGCTTCAACGCCTTCCTCTTGAACCGCAACGACCCGCTCGCTCTCGGCTCGGTCCTCGAAGAGACGATCCTTTCCTTCGCACCGAACGGCCCGCTGGGTGTCGCGCCGATCGGAGGACGGAGCCCCGCGCTCGAGCTCGTCAGCGAGATCGACGCGATCCGGTTCGAGTCCGCGGGCGGCAACATGAACCGTGGCGGCATGGAAATCTCCGTCGCCTCGACCTACGCCGCCCCGCGTCTGAACCCACGCGAGATCGCGGGCACCATCCTGCGTGACCGGTGCAGCGGCCGCGCCGCCCCCTCGACCCTCAACTTCTCCGAGGAGGTGGCCATCGAACAAGGAGTGGCGCTCGACGCGATGAACCAGTCGCTTTACGCAACCTGGTACAACGGTGCCCTCGACAGCCGTCTGACCTCGCTCGACGCGACCGCCCCGCAGCTCAACGCGCAGTACGACGTGGTCTTCGATCCGTTGACGCCGCCGATCCTCGACGACTGCGGCGGCGCGCTCGAGCTTCAGATCGCCGACGTACGAGTCAGTGGCGTCGTCGACGGCGCGAACATCGATGCCTATGTGTCGTTGGCGATTCCGGTGGACGTCGGGGTCACCGCCTTCGGCGCCCTCGATCTGATCCCCGCTCCCATCGAGCAATGGCGCTGGCAGGCGGAGCCGGTGGGTGCGGATCGGGTGAGTGCGAGACTGCTCGGAGCGACGATCGCCGAAGTGACCGGACGCGCGCTCCTGACCGGCGGCTCCAACGCGGCGATTCAAGCCCTACCGACGGTGGAGATCGATCTCGCGCGAGCGATGGGCATCAGCAACGCTCCGGTCCTGACCCACGTGCCCAATGCGAGCTATCGCAGCTCTGTCTATCAGGTCCGCAGCGGCGCCCGGGTCACGCGCTGACCCGCGTCCGCCCATGGACGTTGCGGCGCGCTCAGCGCCAGAAGTCGTCGCCTTCGTGGGTCACGCCGTCGCGGAACATGTTGCGGGGATTGACGTAGCGAAAGCGCGTGCCGATGCCATCGAGAGCCGAGCGGGCCTCCTCCGACAGCGGATGGGGCAGGAATTCGATGTTCTCGCGAATGCGGTCGGGATTCTCCGACTTGGGGATCACGCTGGTGCCGCGGTCGATCGCCCAGGCGATCAGCAGCTGCGCGGGGCTCAGACCTTCTCTCTCCGCGGCCTTCGCCGCTTCCGGGCTCTCGAGCAGCGGCGGCTCGTCTTCCTGGAGCAGGCGCGCCGGCCGATCTCTTGAGCCGAGCGGCGAATAGGCGGTCAGGTGGACCTTCGTCTTCTTGCAGTACGCTACGAGCTCTGCCTGCGGGTGGTAGGGATGGATCTCGACCTGGTTCACCGCCGGGAATTGCTCCACTGCGGCGGCTAGAACCTCCAGCTTGTTGACGCTGAAGTTCGAGACGCCGACACTCTTGGTCAGCCCTCTTTCTTTGAGCTTCAGCATCGCGCGGTAAGTGACATCGAGCGGGATCTCCGAGAGCGGCCAAAACTCCTCGTCCGCCGACGGAAATGTCACGCCGGGGCGAAAGGCGATCGGCCAGTGCATCAGGTAGAGATCGACGTAGTCGAGCCCGAAATTTTTCAGGCTCTCGGCCATGCCTTTCTCGACGTCCTCGGGCGCGTGAAAGGAGTTCCAGAGCTTCGTGGTCAGGAAGACCTCTTCCCGGGTCACATCGCCGGCGGAGATCGCATCTCGAATCGCTCGGCCGACCTGTTCTTCGTTACCGTAAATCCACGCCCCATCGATGTGGCGATAGCCGACCGCGATAGCCTCGCGCACCGCGCGGTAGGCTCCGTCGTCCGTAGATTTCCAGGTTCCCAAACCGATCGCCGGAATGGTGTTGCCATCATTGAGCTCGAAAGTCTGCTTCATCATCACTCCTCGCGGCCCGCTGAATGCCAGGCTTTGGGAGCGGACGAAAGCCCCGATGCGAGCGTGCACTCAGAGCTGACGCAGCGCAGCGGTAATCGGCGTGCGCACTGCGCGGACCGCCGGGGGCAGGCCGCCGAGGACGGCGATCGTGCAGTGCGCGCGATCGATGACGCGCGCGTCGTCGCCCAGGATGAGAGCCCCTTTGAAAAGCTTCTCGACTACATCGCGGAGCAGTTTCACGCGCAGCACCCGAACTGGGAGATGCTGCCCTTCTCGCTTCGCAAGCTTCAGCAAAACGGCGGACTCATCAACGGCCTGTGGACTTTCGAGCTGCGGGCACGCGAACGCCGCGCGGTCGGCACCCAACGGGTAGAAACCGTCAGCGCGGTACACATACCTCTGGGCAAGAACCCGGTGCTCTTCGCGCTCAAGAAGCCCGAAATGCAGCGCGCGCCACAGGACTGAGCCCGCGCATCAATGCACGGTCCGCTCCTCCGCGGGGGCGCCAGCGGAACCGGCGCGAAAGACCAGGGTGTCCCCTTCCACGTCGACGACGATCGTGTCGCCCTGGACGAAGCGGCCGGCGAGGATCGCGGAGGCCAAGGGGTTTTGCACCTCTTTTTGCACCGTGCGCTTCAGCGGACGAGCGCCGTAGACCGGGTCGTAGCCGGCCTTGGCCAGGTGGTGCTTGGCGCCCTCACTCACCTCGACACTGAGTCCGCGGTCGTGGAGCAGGCGCGCGAGGTAGTCGAGCTGGAGATCCAAAATCCGCACGATTTGCTCCTCGCCAAGTGCGTGGAAGAAAACGATCTCGTCGATGCGGTTGAGGAACTCCGGTCGGAAATGGGCGCGCAGGGCGTCGGTCGCTGCGTCGCGCATGCGCTGCTCGTCGCGTCCCGCGAACTGCTGGATCGCATCGCTGCCGACGTTGCTCGTGAGGATTAGCACCGCATTGCGGAAATCCACGGTCCGCCCTTGCCCGTCGGTGAGCCGACCGTCCTCGAAAATCTGCAGCATGATGTTGAACACGTCAGGGTGCGCCTTCTCGATCTCGTCGAAGAGCACCACCGAGTAGGGGCGCCGCCGCACCGCTTCAGTGAGCTGCCCGCCTTCGTCGTAGCCGACGTATCCCGGCGGCGCACCGATGAGTCGGCTGACCGCGTGCTTTTCCATGTATTCGGACATGTCGATCCGTACCATCGCTTGCTCGTCGTCGAAGAGGAACTCGGCGAGTGCTCGCGCGGTCTCGGTCTTGCCGACACCGGTGGGGCCCATGAACAGGAACGTTCCAACCGGTCGATTCGGATCGGCCAGCCCCGCCCGCGAGCGCCGAACGGCGTCCGATACGGCAACGAGGGCCTCGTCTTGACCGACGACACGCTGGCGGAGGTTCTCCTCCATTCGCAGCAGCTTTTCCTTCTCACCCTCGAGCATCTTCGCGACCGGCACACCCGTCCAACGCGAGACGATTCTTGCCACCTCTTCGTCCGTGACCTCTTCGTTGAGGAGACGGTTGTTGGCCGTAGCACCTTCGGCGTCAGTGAGTTTCTTCTCGAGATCTGGGATTTGCCCGAACTTGATCTCCGCGGCTCGGTTCAAGTCGCCGCGACGCTCCGCCTCCGTTTGTTCCTGCCGCAGTGCCTCGATCTGCTCCTTGACCTGCGTGATCGCTTGGATCTCCTCCTTCTCCTTTTGCCACTGCACGCGGAGCGCCCGATTCTCTTCCTGGAGCCCGGCGAGCTCTTCCTCGATCGCACTCAAGCGTTCGCGTGAAGCCTCGTCTTTCTCCTTCTTGAGCGCCTCACGCTCGATTTCGAGCTGGGTGATCTTGCGTTGAAGGGTTTCAATCTGCACGGGCATGGAGTCGAGCTGCAGGCGCAGCGTCGACGCAGCCTCGTCGATGAGATCGATCGCCTTGTCCGGGAGAAAACGGTCGGTGATGTAGCGGTTCGAGAGCGTTGCCGCGGCGATGATCGCTCCATCCTGCACACGCACACCGTGGTGAATCTCGTAGCGCTCTTTCAAACCCCGAAGAATGGAGATGGTGTCTTCGACACTCGGTGGCTGCACCTGGACCGGCTGGAACCGGCGCT
This sequence comes from uncultured Bdellovibrionales bacterium, assembly GCA_964468125.1. Taxonomy (GTDB): domain Bacteria; phylum Myxococcota; class XYA12-FULL-58-9; order XYA12-FULL-58-9; family CAYXVF01; genus CAYXVF01. Next base: position 65,130 of record CAYXVF010000010.1, read on the forward strand.
CGAGCGCCGCGTCTTTCTCGATGTACTTGCGATACTCGTCGAGGGTGGTCGCTCCGATGCAGTGAAGCTCGCCGCGGGCAAGAGCCGGCTTGAGCATGTTCGAGGCGTCCATGGCCCCTTCCGATGCCCCCGCGCCGACCAAGGTGTGGAGCTCGTCGATGAAGAGGACCACTTCCCCTTCGCTCTCACTGACCTCTTTGAGGACCGCCTTCAATCGGTCCTCGAACTCGCCCCGATACTTTGCGCCAGCGACGAGGGAGCCCAAGTCGAGGGCGAGAATGCGCTTGTTCTTCATACCCATGGGCACGTCGCCGTCGACGATCCGACGGGCGAGGCCCTCGGCGATGGCGGTCTTTCCGACCCCGGGCTCGCCGATGAGCACCGGGTTGTTCTTCGTGCGGCGGCTGAGGACCTGCAGCACGCGACGGATCTCTTCGTCGCGGCCGATCACCGGGTCGAGCTTGCCTTTGCGAGCGGCCTCGGTGAGGTCACGGCCGTAGCGGGCAAGGGCCTGATAGCGGTTTTCGGGGCTTTCGTCGGTGACTCGGTGGGAGCCACGAACATCCTTCAGAGCGGCGAGGACCGCCTGCTCGTTGACCCCCGCATTCACGAGCAGTTTTCCCGCTTCCGAGGGGCTCCCGGCGGCGGCTAGGAGCAGGTGCTCAGTGGAGACGTAATCGTCATTGAGTGTGTCCGCGTGTTTTTGCGCGTCCCGCATCGCTTGGGCGAGGGAGCTGCCGAGGTAGGGCTCGCCGCCGGAGACCTTTGGAAGCTTGGCGATCGACTGCGTGGCCGCATTTTCGACGCTCGCCGGGGAGACACCCATCTTTTCGAGGACCGATGGGACGATGCCGCCCTCCTGGCGGATCAGGGTGACGAGCAGGTGAAGGAGCTCGACGGCCTGCTGCCCTTCCTGAGCGGCAAGGGTCTGAGCGTCGAGCACCGCCTCGCGAGCTTTGTGGGTCAATTTGTCGAGTCGCATGGTCTTTTCCTCAAATCGGGTTGTTCGTCCTCAAGAAGGTGTCGGCCACGGGGCCGCTGAACAAAGCGTAGGGCTCAGCCCACAGTCGTCAATGACACCGCTGAAGAGTAGGATGCAGACGAATCGCAGATGGGGACGCGGCATCAGGAGAGATGGATGAGTGAGCAGGAGACAAACGATCCGATGCAGGACGAATTGAAAAAGACTTTGGGAGCCCGCCTTCGCGGACGGCGCCAGCAACTTCGACTGACGCAAGACGAAGTGGCCTCGCGCGCGGGCTTCAGCAGCAAATACATCAGCGAAATCGAACGCGGCTGCCGGGATATGCCGTTGAGCACCTTGTGCCGAATCGTCGAGCATGGCCTCGAGTGGCGCGTGGACGAGGCTCTGTTTGGCTTGACGACCCAGGAAAGCCTGAACCCGGCGGAAGAGCTGATCTCGCCGATGGTGCAAAAACTCGCCGTCGAGATCGCAGCACTCCCGGAAGAGCAGCAGTACCGGGTCGTCGAGGTCATGAGTGGTTTGCTGAATCTCGTTAACGCCCCAGCCCCCACCAACGGCTCCGCGCACCCGATCAGCGCCACCCTCTGACGAAGCGCGGTCGAATTTTTCGATCCGAATCGGTCGTTGCGACGCGACCGCTGCGCGAAAGCCGCCCCTCCCGCGGATTCTAGCGCTGGCACATTGCCTGCAATTCCTCCCCGTACCGCCAGCGACGAGGAGGAAATGACGATGGCGAATTTCGATAAGCAGAAGATGGTGAAGGAGGCGATCGCCTCCATCGAGAAGCAATTTGGCAAAGGTGCGATCATGCACCTCGGGGAAGCTGGAAGCACCGAGCCGATAAGCGTCGTGCCTTCCGGCAGCCTGGGCGTGGACCTCGCCCTCGGCACGGGAGGATTTCCGCGAGGGCGCATCGTGGAGATCTTCGGGCCCGAATCGAGCGGCAAAACCAGTCTAGCTCTCCACGCGATCGCCGAGGCTCACCGCGCCGGTGGCATCTGCGCCTTCGTCGATGCGGAGCACGCACTCGACGTACGCTATGCCCGCAACCTGGGAGTAGACCCGAAAAAACTGTTGGTGTCGCAGCCGGACAGCGGGGAGCAAGCGCTCGAAATCGTCGAAACGCTGGTGCGCTCCGGAACGATCGACCTCCTGGTCCTCGATTCGGTCGCGGCCCTGGTGCCCCGGGCCGAAATCGAAGGGGAGATGGGCGACGCCCACATGGGCCTGCAGGCGCGATTGATGAGCCAGGCGATGCGCAAGCTCACGGGAGTCGCGCACCGCAGCAAGACGACGCTCCTGTTCATCAATCAGCTCCGTCAGAAGATCGGGGTCGTCTTTGGCAACCCCGAGGTGACTTCCGGAGGCAATGCGCTCAAGTTCTACGCCAGTCAGCGGATCGAAGTCCGCAGGCTCGCGGCGATCAAAGACGCGGGCCAATCGACGGGGCACCGCACACGCATCAAGGTGGTGAAAAACAAGCTCGCTCCGCCCTTTCGCGAGGTGGAAGTCGACATTCTCTTCGGGCGCGGGATTTGGGCCGCGGGAGACCTGGTGGACCGAGGCATCGAGCTGGGCGTTTTGACCCGGTCCGGAAGCTGGATCTCCTGGGGCACGGACAAGCTCGGCCAGGGACGGGAAAAGGTGGCTCGCCTCTTCGAGTCCGACCCGAAACGGGCCGCGGAGCTGCGCGAAAAGGTCTTGGCTCGCTCCCGCGAGGTCGACCCGCTCGAGGCCCAATCGCCCCGGGCGGCCTGAGCCGGAGAGGCGGAGGCGTGAACCGCCGGGTTCTTGATGCCGCTCGGGGTATGCGGGACAGTCCGCTCGCAGGAGTGACCCCGAGTGTCGGCCCCAAGCACGAGCCCCGCAAGCGACCTGGCCCATCCGCCGGGCCTCGACGAAGATGCCGAGCGTCGCATGGCGTGGAAGCTGGTGGCAGTCGTGCTCATCAGCCTGACCGTCGCGAAGACCATCGGCGGATTGGCGCTCATCGGGACGCTCGCGCTCACCGTCGCGGCGATCATGCAGCTCTGGATCCCCCTCTGGCGGGCTCAGACCCTCGATCTCGACTACGACTTCGTGGGTCTGCACCGCCAGGGGCTCGCCGCGGACATCAAATGGGTTGGGGTGCTCGCGCTGGTCACGTTTCCCCCCTATGCGCTCGCGCACCACCTCTACCTCACGGAAGGGCACGGATGGCTCATGAGCGCGGGATGGGATGAGATCGCGCGTTTCGTGCCCCGCCGAGCCTTTGAGCCGAGTTGGCCAAGCGGCGAGCGCTTGCTCGAGCGAACCGGCTGGTTCCTCCAGATGGCCGCGACCCACGCCCTCGGGGTGGCCCTGCCCGAGGAAACATTCTATCGCGGCTACCTGCAGCCGCGTCTCGAGTCGAAGTGGCCCCCCCGGACCCGCGTTTTCGGGGTTCGCATCGGCTGGGCGGCAGTGCTCACGAGTCTGCTCTTTGCCGTCGGGCACGTTCTCGGAGAGTGGAATCCGCTTCGCATGGGGCCCTTTTTTCCAGGATTGCTGTTCGCCTGGCTCCGAAACGCGTCAGGCAGTGTCATCGGCGCCATCAGCTATCACGCTCTGTGCAACATCCTGGGAGAAGTTTTGTTTTCTCTTTACGTCCCCATGTAGACTTACACTCGAGCAATCCCGAAGGACGACTACGTGGGCGATCTAACGCAGGCGCTAACCCGACGGTTCCCGAAAGGAACCGTCCTCTTCGACGAGAACGACCTCGGGTCGCGCATGTACGTGATCCGAACTGGCCGGGTGAAGATCTACCGCAAGGTGAACAATCAAGAGGTGGTGTTGGCCATGCTCGACGCCGGCGAGTTCTTTGGCGAGATGGCGCTCCTCGAGAACCTCCCGCGTTCCGCGGCGGCGATGACCACGGAGGACAGCGAGCTGATCGAGGTCGACCAACAAACCTTTGAGGAGATGATCCGAAACAACTCGGAGATCGCTGTGCGCTTGATGAGCAAGCTGGCGTCTCGGGTTCGCGAGCTCGATCGCCGACTGCAGAATCTGTTGGTCGAAAGCGGGTTGGGACGCGCGGTGGAGGTGCTCCGGTGGCTTCACACCGCCGGTGAGCACAACAATCAAGAATCGGTCGTTGCTGCCTCGAAAGTCAACATCGCGATCGCAGCCCAGGCTGGGATCCCGGCAGACGAGGTCGAAGAAATCATTCGCCGGCTTGAGTCCGCCGGCTGCATCACCGCGGATGGCTCAAGCTACATCATTGCATCGGTGGAGACACTGAGAGACTTCAGCGAATTCCTCGACCTGAAGCGCAAGTACGATCCACCTACCGCAGTGGACGCCACCGCGGCCAAGCCGGACCTGACGACGTCTGTCTCACGGCTTCTCCGAGCGCTTCAGATCTCGCCGGAGGATGAGCGCACCCATCAGCGAGCACTGGCCTCGCAGTACAATCGCTATCTCGCGTTGAGGCGAAGATTTGAAGAACGAGGTGGGGAGTCATGAACCTCGTATGCGGAAATTGCGGGGCAGAGTACCGCATCGACGGCTCCAAGATCCCTGCGAAGGGTGGAGTCATCACGTGCAAATCCTGCGGTCACAAGATCAAGGTCCGCCCTCCAGGCGCCGAGGATGCGCCGATCGCGTTGGCGGGGACGGACACGGTTCCCGATGCGCCACCGGCGAGCCCGCCTTCCGAGGCACCGCCGGAGCCCGCCGCACCGCCACCGGGACCCGCGGCCTTCGACGACGACATTCCCGAAGCGGACGCGGACGACGCGATTCCGCTCGCGGACAGCGACGACCTGGTCTCCTTGGACGACGGTGACACCCCGCACGCGGTTTCACCTGAATTCTCGAGCCCACTGGACCTCCCACCCGTGCCGGACGCGCATAGCGCGGACGACCTCCCAGGAGCGATCGCGCCCCCACCGCCGGAGGACGACCTGCCAGGGGCCATCGCACCCCCACCGCCGGAGGACGACCTCCCCGAGGCTTTCACGCCGCCCACGCCGGAGGACGACCTCCCCGCGGCGGTCGCTCAGCCGACACTGAACGATGACCTCCCGACCTCCGCCGACCTCCCGGAAGCGATGGACACGACCCTGTCCGGCGTTCCGTACGCGAGCCAAGAGCAGGGCGGCGAGTTCGCGGTCCCCACCGCCGGCGAGGGTTTGGAGCTGCCCGATCCGGGCGATCTCCCGACACTTCCCGAGGCGGAGCTGCCGCCGCTCAACCCGGGCGATCTCCCCCGACTCCCGGACGGTGGCCTCGACCTGCCCGAAGCAGCGGCGCCGGCGGTAAACGATCTCCCGACTCCAGAGCTCGGCAACATCGCCGCACCGAACCTCGGCGCCCAACTGAGCGCCGACGACTTGCCCGCGCCCTCCCAACCGAGCTTCGAATCGTCGCTCGGAGACAATCTCTTTGGCGACACTCGCCTTCCGGACGATGGGCACAGTGGAGCGGTAGACACGTCGATTCCCCTCGACAACGGGCTCCCAGACGGCGGCGGCGGCGCGGCGGCGCCGATGGATACGGGCACTCTCGACCTCGACCTCGACCTCGGAAGCGAAGTGGGCGACGCCGGCGCGTCGCCGATCGACACGACCGGGCTCGAGCCCGAAGCGACCGCGGAATCTGCGGCGGATGGGGGGCTCGATGGCATCGCCGACCGCCTCGAAGACACCCTCTCGGGCGTGGGCTCAGCGGATCAACCGCCACCGGACGAACGGCGGGGCACGGGCCCGAGCGAAGGCGTTAAGAAGAAGCCACCGGTCGCCGCTCTCGCGTCGCTCGCGGCCGTCCTCCTAGCTGTGGTGGGCGTGTCGTTCTTCGCGCCCGAGCTTCTGCCCTTCAATGTTCCCTGGGCCGGGGGCGAGGACATCCCAGAGCTTCCCGAGCTCCCGAAGGACATGCAGGCCGACGCGACCGACACCAAGGACACCCCCGAAACCGGTCCCAAGCCCGACGAGCCGGATGCTCCCGATTTGGGCCCGGCGCCAACCCTCACCGCCAGCAATGTGCATGCGCTGCCCTTCGGACAGCTGCGCCCCGCAGTGCAGAAGTATGCGGCCGGGAAGAGCGTCGACGCGGGATTGGTCGCCTTCGGCTACTTCCGCCTGGCCCATACCTTTGGCGACGAAGAGGCCGCGAAGAAGCTCCTCGCGATGTCACCGAAGAAGGTCAACCTCAAGGGCGCAGAGGACGAGCTCGCGCTCGCGGCTCAGCTGGGAGCGATGATCCTCGACGGCAAGACCTCACAGGCGAAGAAGCTCGGCGAGCGCGCCCTCAAAGGCCAGATGAAAGACGCGCCCCTCATCGAGTACGTCACCGGTGTCGCCTACAGCGGCAAGCCACCTCAAAAGGCTCTGAAACATTTGAGTCGCGCAGTCGAGCTCGACCCGGGATTGGTCGATGCGAGCATTGCTCGCGCGGAGCTGCTCTTCCGCAAACTCGGCAGCGAACGGGAAGCAGAAGAGGCCCTGAGAACCGCGGTCAAGGCCGTACCTGGTCCGGCGATCGCCTTGCGAGCAGCCAAGATCCTGATGGAGAACGACCGCTTCGCCGCCATCGACCGAATCGATGAGCCGCTGATATCCTCCGCCCAGGCCGAACAGATGGCCGCGGTGGATCGCACGCCATTCTTCCGTCTGCTGATCTCCAAGAATGTCTGGGCCGGCAACTTCGACGCCGCAGCTGCGTCCGCCGAGCGCTGGGCCGAGCTCGATCCCCGGCCGGAGGCGTTCATCGCCCAGGCACGTCTCGTCGACGCGAGCGGCGGGGACGGGAATGCGATTCTGCGCGCCGGACTCGAGCGCCTCGAGGATCCCGAGGACAAGGGTCGCCTCCTCCACGAGCTCGGACGCCTCGCCCTCAACGACAAGAGTCTCGACGAGAAACAACGAATCGCCAAAGCGGAGGGGATCCTCGAAGAGGCGAAGCCCCTCCCCGGTCGGGATGCACTCGGGTGGGTGAAGCTGCTCGAGGGTGACATTGCGCGCGCGCGCAATCAGGTGCCCCGGGCCAAGGCGGCCTATGCGGCGTCGGGGCGCGGACGCTCGAAGTTTGTCGAGCCGCGGCTCGCCACTCTGCTCGTCGAAGGCGACGGGCGCGGTCCAAACCTCGCGAAGCTCACTCAGCTCGAGCGGCGCTCCGGTGACCCACAGGTCACTCTGGCCCTCGCGAACGCTCTCGCGGAGAAAGGAAACCCGGGCGGGGCCGCCGAGCTCTACGAGAAGGCACTCTGGACCAACGCCGCGCCGAGCGATGCGCTGGACCACCTCGTGTCATGGGCGCGAAGCACAGCGGCATCCGGTCGCAAGGACCAGGCCTATCAGCAACTGCGTGTGGTCCAGGAGGCCCGGCCGAAGGACCCGAAGGTCGTACGGGAGCTCGTGAGTCTCGCCCAGGCGATGAACCGGCCGGAGGAAGCGGTCAGCTGGTATCAGACGCTCCTCGAGTCCGCCCCGGAGAACGTCGACTACAAGGTCGCCTATGCCGGAGCGCTCAACGACGCGGAGAAGCACCAGGAAGCGATCACCCTCCTCGAGGAGCTTCTCAAGAAACCCGAGGCAAAGAGTGGACGATCCTTGGCGGAGCTCGGCCGAGCCTACATGTCGAAAGACGAGGTAAAGGCGCGGCAGCTCCTGAACGAAGCGAAGCGTCTCGAGCCGAGTGTTGAGATCTACACCCTTCTCGGACGCGTAGAAGCGAAGCAGCAGCGCTTCGACGCGGCAATGGAAGCCTACCAAGAAGCTCTGAAGCTGAGCGGCGGCAACGAGCAAGTGCGTCTTGAGCTCGGAATGCTGCAGCTCCGACGCGGCAACCCGCAGGACGCCGTCGACAACCTCAAGATGGTGCTGCGCAGCGACCCGACTCAGCTCGACGCGGTCGTCGCCCTCGGTGACGCGCTCACCGCAGTCCAAAAGCACCGAGAGGCCCTTCAGATCTACCAGCGTGCGCTCAACGCTGGAGCCAAGGACATCGACATCATGATGAAGTCGGCACTTCTTCAGCTCCAACAGCTCAATCAGTTGCCCCAGGCGGTCAAGACCCTGCGCGAGGTGGTGACCCTTGCCCCGGACAACCCAGAAGCGCATTACTACCTCGGCTATGCCTACAAGGACATGGGCCGAAGCGCCGACGCCAAACGCGAGCTCGGTCGCTTCGTGGAGCTGGACCCGGAGAGTGAGCTCGTGCCGGACGTTCAGAGCGATTTGAAGAACCTCTAGAATTGGGTCGCCCCCTGCCCTCGGGCGACCGAGCACATACCGAGCACACGGGGTGATGCGATGCTCGACTACCGAGCCCTAGTTCACGACGCGGATACTTTCATCGAGAGACTCTCCTCCCGCGGCGTGAGCGAAGAGACCGTTCGCACGTTGCGAGACGCCGTGAAGCGCCGAAGCGACGTGATTCAGGAAACCGAGTCGCTTCGGAGTCAGCTCAACACGGCCACGAAGGACGTGCAGCAGCTCCGCGGCAAAGACGACGACGCCTTTGAAGAAGCGCGCAAGACGCTCAAAGCGCTGAAAGAGCAGATCAAAGAAAGCGAGCAGCGACAGAGCGAGGCCGAAGAGCAGCTCGACGCTCTCCTGCTGAACGTGCCGAACCTGCCGCACGAATCGGTGCCGCAGGGGCCAGACGAATCCGCGAATCGTGTCGAGCGAATCGTCGGTGAGCAGCCGTCACTCGATTTCGAGCCAAAGCCGCACTGGGAGCTCGGAGAAGCGCTCGGTATCCTGGACTTCGAGCGCGCGGCGAAAATCAGTGGCGCACGCTTCGCGGTCTACAAAGGCTTGGGAGCACGCCTGGAGTGGGCCCTCACGAGCTTCATGCTCGACGTGGCACGGGAGAACGGCTACGAGCCGGTGATTCCTCCCCTGCTCGTGCGCAGCGACGCCATGGTCGCAGCCGGTCAGTATCCCAAGTTCAAGGGCGAGTCTTTCGAGACCGTCGACGAAGAGTTCACGCTGATCCCAACCTCCGAGGTGCCCCTGGTCAATCTGCACCGCGACGAAATCCTGGACGAGGCGAGCCTACCCTTGCGCTATTGCGCATTCTCGCCGTGCTTCAGGAAGGAAGCCGGTTCCGCTGGCCGAGACACGCGCGGGCTCATTCGCCTGCATCAATTCAACAAGGTGGAGCTCGTCTCCTTCACTCGGGCCGAAGACAGCTTCGAAGAGCTCGAGCGACTGACGGGAAACGCCGAAAGCGTGCTGCAGAAGCTCGGCCTGCACTATCGCGTCGTCGCGCTCAGCACCGGCGACATGGGCTTCGCCGCCGCCAAGACCTACGACCTCGAAGTCTGGCTGCCGGGGCAGAGCGCTTTCCGCGAAATCTCGAGCTGCTCCAACTGCACGGACTTTCAAGCGCGGCGCGCAAAGATTCGCTACCGAACGGACGCCGGCAGCAAAAAAACCAAACCGGTTCTTGCACACACGTTGAACGGTTCCGGCCTCGCCGTGGGACGCACCTTCGTCGCGGTGCTCGAAAACTACCAGCAGGCCGATGGCTCGATTCTCGTCCCCGAAGCATTGAGGCCCTACATGGGCGGGCAGGAGCGGATCGCCTAGCGCTGGCCCGTTTGCTTCAGAATGATATCGACCACCTTGGCGGTGTCAGCCTTTGAGTGGCGGCCGTCTTTGCTCCAGATGCACTTGCCGCTGGCGTCGAAGATCGCGATCGAGTAACTGTCGTCGCCAAAACCCCACTTCTTGACCAGCGTCTTTTCGTTGTCCCGGACGTAGATCGTCGACGGGAACTCTTCCTGCTTGTCCTCGAGCTTGCCCTGGATCGCCCAATTCGGGAGCCAGGTCGCATCCATGTTGATGATCGCTACGGAGATGAAGCGCTCGATGTCCGCTTTTGCGTCACGGAGCGCGGGCCCCACGTGCTCGTTCACCTCGCTCTCATCAGGATCGACGTAGAACACGATCGTCGGCTTTCCTCGCATCTCCTTGCTGGACCATGGCCGCCCGTCCACCCGACCTCCGAGGTCTCCGTTGAGCGTCACCGTGGGCGGGGCCTTGCCCAAGGGAACCGCATTCACGGGGGCGAGAGCGAGCCAGGCGGCGAGAACACAGGTCATGTACGATCCTCCGGGGCACGGGGCGCAGCCGGCCCGACGATAGATCGAGGGGACGTTTTTTGAAACCCGCCGGGCCCGGGAACCGTTCTAGCTGTCGAGATGGCCGCGCACGTTGTAGTTCCGATGGTTGAAGACGGTCCTGAGGGTTGGCTCACTCGCCACGCCCGTGGCGAGCCCGGCGCTTTTGAGCGACTCGTCGAGCATTTTCGTGGGGCGATCCACGCCTATTTGGCCCGCTGCGGTCTCAGCTGCTTCGAGCGTGAAGATCTAGCGCAGGAGATCTTCCTGCGCCTCCATCGTTCCGCACACCGCTATGAGCCGGGTCGCCCAGCCCGGGTCTGGGTGTTCACCGTGGTGGCAAATTGCGCCCGCAGCCATTTTCGGCGCCAAGCGGTGCGACGTCGCGTACCGGACGCCGATCTCTTGCCGCCGCCGGCCGAGCTGCCGAGCGCCGAGGCCCTGCACCGAGGGCAGGAAACGGCGGCGGTCCTGCACCGCGCCCTCGAGGGATTGAGCCTCGTTCAACGAGAGGTGCTTCTGCTCTCCGCCCTGCAGTCCATGGCGGTTTCTGAGATCGCTGAAACGTTGGGGCTTCCCCATGGCACCGTAAAGACGCATCTTCATCGGGGACGATTGACGCTGGCCAAAGCGCTCGCACGTGCGGAGGCGACAGCGCAAAGAGAGCACGGATGAGCTGCGACGACGTCGAACACGCTTTGGAGTACCACGGGCTCGACGGGCTCACCCCGGAGCTGCAGCGGCACGTCGACCGCTGTCGTCACTGTCGGTCGGTGGTCAAAGCGCTGAGCTCGCTCGAGGATTCGTTGCGCGCCCTGCCGGTTCCTCCCGCGAGCACTCGCCTGGCGCAGGTTCCGCTCCCCGAGCTCCAGACCTCCGACGTCATCGCCGAACGGAGGGCGGAGGCGGCGCAGATCGACTGGTTCGAGACGATCGGCCAGGTCGAGGTGTTGCCGCGCCGACGCTTTGGCGTGCCTCGCATCGTCCGCCGCCGCCGTTCCTGGGGCACACGCCTCGCACTCGGAGGCCTCGCCGCCGCGGTGTTGATCATCCTAGGCCTCGTCGCAGCGGTCGTTTGGAACGACCTGCGCTCGGACTCAAATGCTGCGGGCACGACCTTCACCCGAGGCGAAGCCGCAGGCGCGGAGCAGAAAACGCTCGACGCGCTCGAGCGCCGCTGAGGACCTGATTCTACGACAGTGGACTACATCCCCCAGGCCCTTGGGGTCTAGACCCGTCTGGCGCGCCACCACTCAGCAAAAAGCTCAACGATTTCAGGTCCAGGTCGCGAGTCGAGGAGCTGGCATCGCACTTGCTGTTGTATTGAAACGTGCGCGTAGTCTAGGCACACATCCCTCACCCCCGATCGGTGCGGCCCGGAAATGGGTTCGGGCTGCACCGGTCCTGGTGGGCTCCCCCATCCCCTCAGCGCTTCACGCGACCCAAGGCTTCGAGCAGTGCGTTCCGAGTGAAGGGCTTGTGTAGGAAGGTCACGTTTCGCCTCGACGAAGTGAGCGCGTCGACCTGAGCCTCCGAGTAGCCGCTGAAGAATACGACGGGCTGTTCGGGAGCGATGCGACGAATGCCCTCGAAGACCTCCGCCCCTCCGGGCTGGGGCATCGTCAGATCGAGCACGACATAATCGAAGCGTCCGTCAGCGCGAAACCGGTCGAGCGCCTCGGAGCCGTTGCCGATCGACACGACCTCGAAGCCGAGCTTGCACAACAAGCGCTCCGTGGCGTGAAGCACGTGCTCTTCGTCGTCCACCAACAAGATCCGGCCCCCCGCTGCTGCGGCGCTCGGCTGTGCGTCATGCGTCGCGACCGCGCCCTCTGAGAGGGGCAGGGTGAGGCAAAATCGGCTGCCTTCGCCCACGGTCGAGCTCACCGAGATGTCTCCGCCGTGCGCACGAATGATCCCCGAGCTCGAAGCGAGGCCGAGGCCGCGACCTTTCGGTTTCGTAGTGAAGAAGGGCTCGAAAATGCGCTCGACGACCTCCGCGGGAATCCCCACCCCGTCGTCCTCGACCATGAGAACGGCCTGGGAGGCTTCGTTCCCGAGCTTCACGGTCACGTGCCGCGCGCCCGACTCGAACGCATTGGTGAGCAGGTTCAGGATCACCTGCCCGAGCTGCGTCGCATCACCGCTCACCCGCGCCGCTCGTTGATCATTTTCCAAAGTGAGGACGACGCCCGCATCGCGGCCGGAACGACTCAGGCGCACCATCTCATCGACGAGAGACACGAGGTCCAACACCTCGTTCTTGGCCTGGCTTCGCCCGGCGAAGGCGAGCACCTGCTCCGTGAGCTCCGCGCATCGCTGGGCCGCAAGCTCGATCTCGTGGGCGATCGCGGCGTCTTCTCCATCGAGGCTCTCCATGAGCACGCCCGCGTTTCCGAGCACCCCGACCAGCAGATTGTTGACGTCATGAGCCACCCCGCTCGCCAGGCGCCCCAAGCTTTCGAGCTTCTGCACCTCGAGCTCCGCGAGATCGCGCTGACGCTGTTCCGCATTGCGTCTCTCCACCTCGGTGAAGTCGAAGGTGATGCCGTTCCAAAGGGTCGATCCATCCGCGAGTCGGCTCGGGCGGCTCGCGCCAAAGAGTGTCTTCACTTCGCCGCTCGGCAACTTCGCGCGATAGACGCGATGCCAGGGTTCCTGCGTTTCTGCGGAGCGAAGGATCGACTCGTTGACCCCTGGAAGGTCTTCGGGGACGATGTAGCGCGAGAGAATGTCCGGTTCGGCCAATACTTCCTCTGCGGTGTTTCCGATGACGTGCTTCACGCCCTCGCTGACGTATGGAATTTGCATCGTTCCATCAGGCAGAAGCCGCCACTGATAGACGGTCCCTGGAATGTTGGCGGTCAGGTCTTCCAAGCGCTGCGCCTTTTCTCGCAACTGCGCCTGAAGACCGGCGAGCTCCCGCGATTTCAAGGTCACGCCGAGGAGAGTCATCTCGTCCTCTCGCACCTCGATCCCGCTCATGCTGAAGAACCAGCGCTCCTCATCGTCGATGGGTGCGGCGCGCCCCATCGTCTCGTAGTAGTCACCACTCGCGATCGCGGCGAAGACGACCGCCTCGTGCTGTTCCACTTCGTCCGGGTGTGGGAGCTCGCTGGCATCCATGCCAATGAGTTCGTCGCGATCGCGACCCAGGACCGGTTCCGGGTCGCCAAAAAAACCTCGTACGCGCATCGGTCCGCCCGGGGGTCCGGAAAGCCAGTAGACGTAAACCGGCAACCGCGACAGCGCGTCGAAGAGCGCCCGGAGCTCCGCAGCGCTCCCCGGATAGGCCGGCGCGCGCTCGTCCTCGTAGCTCGAAGGCTCGGCGAGAATGCTCGCGATCCGTTCCAAAGCAGCGTCCGTGAGACGGGGAGGTGTGGTCATACCACTCAGGGTGCGACGGTCGAGCCAGGGCCGCAAGCAAATCGAGGGCGATGAGAGCCTGCATGGGCAATCGGTGTTCAACTCGGCGCGGGTGAGCCCCGACGCGCCTTGCGCCGGGGCTCGAGGGGTTTCTCTCAGATGCTCAGCTGCCCCGAACGCAGCAAATAGGCCAGCCGTTCGCGCTGATCGCTGTCGAGCATCGCGTGGGTGCGCTCGAGCGCTTTCAGAATCTGCGCTTTCAGACGCTTCGCGGACTCCACCCGCAGCTCGAGCCCCCGGCTCGCGGCCTCCGCATCGAAGGCGTCGCCTTGGATCGCCTCGGCGACCGCCGAAACCGAGCGTTGCTCATCGACCGACGCCTGAGCGCGTTCGGTCTTGAGATCATTGAGGATGGCGGCGAGCACCGCGACTTGCTCGTCGTCGAGATCGAGCCGGTGCGCCATGTAGCGCAGGGGACGACGCACACCGAAGCCACGGCCACCGGCCCAACGCCCCTCACCGCCGCCGCCTCCGCGGCTGCGACGACGGCCCCCGCATGGGCGCCCGCCCTCGGCGTGAGCGTCCTCTCCGCCATGACCTCGCGCACGTTTCCACTGATAGAAGATTCCAGGATGCATGATGTCTCCAACTCGCCTGCGGCGATCGCCGTCAGACGGGGGTACGCGGCGCGGTCAGTCGACCTGCGCCGGTGCGGGCAAGAACGCCTCGCACGCTGCTAGCTTAGGGACGCAGGCGAGATCGACACCAACGCGGTGAAAAAAACTTGGGGGGGCCTACATTCCCCGACATCATTCGTGTCGTGAAAGCGCGCGTCTGGCAAAGAAAGGTAGAAAGAGCTCGGCTCCAGTACGAGAAGGTGCTGAGGCTCTACCGCGCCCGCCCGAGCGACGCGCTGTACGACCAGGTGCAGCGCGCCCACGACGCGCTCCAGGAGGCGCAACGGGACGCCGTCGTCGAAGGCTGGTCGCAGCCGGCCACCGTGTGCCCCAAGTGCCAGACGCCCCTGAGCCGGCGCGAAGGCGTGGTCGAGACCCGCTACGGCTGCATTGCCTGCGGGTTTTCGCTCGCGCTCTGTCGCTGAGCTCACGACCCGAGCGCGGCGGTGAGTGCTTCCGAGAGAATCGACTCGTCGTCGTTGGAGCGTGCGGCAAAGCGCATGCGCACCTCGAGGCTCTCGGTCGTTCCAAAATAGTCCCCCGCACACCAAGGGTGGAAACAGTAGGTGGCTTCCCCTTCCCCAAAGGGATTCGGGACGCGCTCACCCAAACGCAGCTCCCCCTTGGGGAGGGACTCCCCGCACGCCCGGCACTTTGCCCGGCACTTTGCCCGGCACTTTGCCCGGCCGCTCGTCGCTGGCTCGCTCACCGCGCCCATCGGTCCTAAGGGATAACATGTGGGGACCGGAAACATCGACAGCGGTGCGTGCGACGCTCCCGCAAAATCCGCTACAGTGCAGCCGAATGGAGCCTTCGGAAATCGTCGTTTGTCCCGCCTGCGACCTTGCGCAGGCGCGCCCGGAGCTCGCCACCGGGGAACGCGCGCTCTGCCCGCGCTGCGGCTGCGTGCTCGCCTCCGAAAAGCTCGCCACGCGCGATCGCGGCTTGGCCGTGGCGATCAGCGGAATCGTTCTCACGCTCGCGGCGAGCTTCCTTCCGGTCCTGGAAATGGAGGAGGCGGGATTCGAGCGCAGGGTCTCGGCGGTTGAGACCGCGCAGGCTCTCGCGGGTGGGGGAATCTGGGCACTGAGCGTCATCGCAATCGTGCTGGTGGTGCTGGCGCCACTCACCCGCTTCGTAGCCCTGACGGTCGTTCTGTGGCGCGTCGGGACTTCGGCACGCGTAGAGCCGTGGATGGGGCGCGTCTTTCGGCTGGCGCTCGCCCTTCGCCCGTGGGCCATGGCGGAGGTCTTCCTCGTGGGCGTCGTCGTCTCGCTGATCAAGCTCTCGGACCTGGTGACGATCGACCTCGGTATTTCGTTCTGGGCTCTGATCGCGCTTCTCGTCGTGCTCGTTCTGGAGCACCAGGTGTTGTCCGAAAGTACGATCTGGGATGCGCTGGAGCCCGATAGAGCATGAACACGCATGGGCTTATTCCCTGCACGAGCTGCGGGAAGGTCGGAACTGACGAGCGCGTGTGCGAGCGCTGCGGTGCGCGCGTGTGGCGCCGGCGCCCTTTCAGCATTCAGAAGTCCTGGGCCTGGTGGCTCGCGGGAATCACCTTCTACATCCCCGCCAACATACAACCGATGCTCTACACGGAAGCGCTCGGCGACCGGGAGGCCAACACGGTGATCGGAGGTGTGGTCGAGCTCGCGGCGCACGGAAGCATCGGGATCGCCGCGATCGTCTTCGTCGCAAGTGTTGTCGTTCCGTTGGCGAAGTTCGGAATCATCGCGGGACTCTTGTTGAGCATTCAACAGGGCTGGCCCATGAGCGCTCATACGCGCACGGAACTCTACCACCTGACGGAGCTCATCGGTCGCTGGTCGATGATCGACGTCTTCGTGGTCGCCGTGCTGGCCGCGATCGTCCAGCTCGGGACCCTAACCCAAATCGACGCAGGACCCGCCGCCGCGCCCTTTGCCGCGGCGGTGATCTGCACCATGCTCTCAGCGATGGCGATCGACACGCGATTGATCTGGGACACGGAGGTTCGAGAATGAATGCACCGGAGCTCGCCCAGCCCAAGATCGAAAGCGATCGCGGTCGCATCTCGGCGATCTGGGCGGTCCCCGCCGGCGCCGTCCTGCTGGCGCTCTTTCTGACCGCTCAGCACTACCTCGATCGGGGGCCGGTGATCGAGGTGTCATTCAGCACCGCCGCCGGGCTCGAGGCCCAAAAGACGCCGCTGAAGTACCGGGACGTCGAAGTGGGGGTGGTCGAAGACATTCGCCTAGACACGGAGAACCAGCGCGTGATCGCCGCGATTCGCCTCGACAACGAAGTCGCGGCCTTTGTCGACGCGGAGGCGGAGTTTTGGGTGGTGCGTCCGCGCCTCTCGCTGAGTGAAGTGAGCGGGATCGAGACTCTCCTGAGCGGCGCCTACGTGCAGGGGAGCTGGGATGCGAAGCCCGGGCAGAGCCAAGACGAGTTCGTGGGCCTCGAAGAGCCGCCGCCGACACCTCCGGGCACACCTGGTCGTCGGATCGTGCTGCGCAGCTACCGCGGTGGAACGCTCACCCCGGGCGCACCAGTGTTCTACAAACACGTGCCCGTCGGTCGGATCGAATCGGAGCGCTTCACCGACAACGGCGACGCGGTGGAATATGAGGTCTTCGTCGACGACCCGCACCACAGGCGCCTCACCACCGCGAGCAAATTCTGGAGCGCGGGCGGGATCAGCCTCGAGCTCGGAGTCGACGGGATTTCCACCGGCATCGAATCTCTGGAGTCGTTTCTCAGTGGCGGCGTGGCTTTCGACACGCTCGTTCTCGATGCGATGCACGATCTCCCTCGCCCGGTGAAAGATGGCGTCGTCTTTCGCCTGCACCGCAACGAGAAGGAGGCACGAAACAGCCTCTACACCGAAGGGCACGCGGGCGTTCGCTTCACTGTCGTATTCAACGAATCGGTGCGCGGACTTCGTCCGGGGGCCCCGGTGGAGATGGACGGGATCCGCGTGGGCGAGGTGCTCGAGGTGCTCGCGCAAGTCGGCGAAGAACCGGGACAGCTGGTGGTTCGAGCGGTGATGGAGCTGCAGCCGGGCCGGATCGGGGCGCCGGAGGTCACACCGACAGAGGCGGCGAGCTACCTCGACGTGGCGGTGCGAGAGGGGCTTCGCGCCAAGCTCGCGAGCGGCAACATTCTGACCGGCGCGCTCTACGTCACCCTCGTGCGTGTGGAGGGCGAGGGCGGCGCCATCGATTTCGACGCCCAGCCCTACCCGCGCTTTCCCAGCACGGAGTCCGACCTGGACGCGCTCACCGGCTCGCTCGGACGCCTGAGCGCCAATTTGGCGGCTCTCCCCCTCGACCAGCTCGTGGGTGCGGCGACCCGCGCACTCGATGACGTGCACCTGATCCTGAGTCGCTCGGACGCCCCGGCCCGCCTTTCCAGCACGCTCGCATCCGTCGATGTCGCCGCCCAAGCCATCGCGAGCTCCGCCGGCGAGCTCCCGCGCCTGATCGACAGTCTGAACCGCGCTGCGGATTCCGCCGAAGGCGCCCTCGGTGCGTTTGCCGCCGGCTCCGAGCTCCACTACGAAGCGAAGGCAGCGATTCGCGAGCTCCGGGAAGCCGCCAAAGCGATCGAAGCCCTTGCCAAGACCGTCTCGGACAAACCCAACGCCCTCTTGCTCGGAAAATAGATGCGACGCCTTCTCCTCGTGACAGCCCTCGCCCTCACCGCATGCGTCAACGCGAACCCGACGCTCTACGTCCTCACGCCGGCGCTGCTCACCCAGCGCGGTGAGCTCGACAGCGTGATCGGGCTGCGCGAAATCGAGCTTCCAGACTACGCGCGCGATCCGCGATTCGTCCGACGATCGGAAGATGGCTCACTCGTCCACCTGGAGGAGCACCGCTGGGCGGACCGACCTTCACGCGCGGTAACACGAACGCTCATGAAAAACCTGCGTCAGCTCACCGGTGCCCGGGTCGTCGGGGAGCCCTATCCGGAGGGGGCGCGGCCGAACGTGACCGTCGCCGTGAGCTTCGACGTGCTCGATGGGACCCGCGGCGGGACCGTCGAGCTCCGAGCTCGTTATCGTGTGCGTCGAGGCGCGGAGGAGGTCCGCTTCTTCGAGCTCAGCACGAGCGAGC
Organism: uncultured Bdellovibrionales bacterium; assembly: GCA_964468125.1. Classification (GTDB taxonomy): domain Bacteria; phylum Myxococcota; class XYA12-FULL-58-9; order XYA12-FULL-58-9; family CAYXVF01; genus CAYXVF01. The sequence goes on from CAYXVF010000010.1 coordinate 83,355, forward strand.
CGGTCGAAGGCGATAGCTTCGTCGCGATGACCGACGCCTACGCGCGGGCGCTCGCAGCTCTCGCGGTGCACATTTATGAACAGGCCTTGCGCTGATTCCGGCTCAGTGCCGGTGGTTCGGGTCGTTCTCGAGCTCATAGGCCTCGCGTTCAGCGCGGGTATTCTCGTACGCGCTGAAGAGGTCCATGAAGAACGCATTGCTCAAGAGGTCCGACCAATAGTCCGCAAGAAACCCGATCCGGCCCCCCAGTGACTCGCGGTACTGGGTGCTGTGTATCAGCTCGTGGCGCACCGTCGTGATCCCGAGTCGGTAGAAGGCGTAAACATCGTCGCCAACGGTGAAGGCCCCCACTCCACCGACGAGCCCCATGATCCCGTGCAACCATGTTGGCTCCTCGTAGAAGCGTGCGGAGTCGAGGAGGTCATCACTGAACTCATAGGAGAGGGCCTCCTTCTCCGCGTCGGTCAACTCGCGGCCAGTCGAGAGACTGTCCGAAAGCTCCTTGAAGCCGAAGAGCAAAGGCTGCGTTGCGGTGAGCAAGACGCCAAACAGTGGCTGAAGCACTGTTTCGATCGCAGCCTTAGCGCTGCGGGTCCACTGCAGAGACGTGAGGTTGCGCAGGAAAGCGAGGCTGACCCCGGCAGCTGTGAGTGGCCACTGAACGACTCCACTCGCCATACCCCCCAGCGTGTCAACGAGAGGCACGGTGACCCGCTGAATTCCTTGCCACAGCTCCTCGGAGCTCACGCCGAAGAGGAGCGCGGGAGAAGCGACGGCAAAGGCGAGACCGGTTGCGCCAATGCCGACCCAGTCCGCGACGGTGCCGACGGCCCGGTGAACGGCCCGACCGATGGCGCTGAGGCCCCGGCCGAGAGCGAACCAGAACTTCTCGAAGCCACTGCGCCGTTGGGCTCGAACCTCTTCGAGTGGGGGCCGTTGGGTCGCTTCGCGAACCCGTTCGAGGGCCTGCGCTTCGGTCAGACGTTGAAGCGGTTGCGGTGCCTGCAGGCGGGCGAGCGCACCGGCGCTCCTCGCGAAGGAGGGCCCCCCTTGGGCATCGTTTTCCGGCGCGCGCGGCACGCTGGGTAGTGTAGTGCTCCTGGCGCTCACACGGCTAGGGGGGCGGAGGCCATCGGCGAGCGCCACCCGCGCGCGGGGAAGCAGGTCGACCTCCTGGGGGTTTGCTGCGACATAGCGTTCGAGCTCGTGGAGCTGCGGTCGCCCTTCGTTGCGACCGGAGACGTCGGCGCGAAACAGGAGATTGCGGACCTCGACCACCAAGGCCCCGAACTGCTCGCGAAAGGCCTCGCCCACGAGGTCCAGGAGCGTGTCCCCGTGCCGACGTTCGGCCCGGCGGAGCGCTTTGAGGAAACGGTCGCCCTCGGGGCTGGCGGGGCGCCCTTCGAGCAGACGGATCCCTGCCCGGAGCTCCTCGGCGTCGAGGTACAGATCTTCATTCGCGTCGAGCGCGTGGGCGACCACGGCCTCGCGCACGGCCAGCACATTACGCATGGCGTTCTCTCGATGGCGGCGACAGATGTGGAGGGGGTCGGCCCAAAGTGGGCCTGAGGTGACACATCGATATCGACCGGGGCTCCCCAAAGGTTCCGTCAAATTCGCATTCCCGATCGGAATC
>CAYXVF010000011.1:0-84780 GCA_964468125.1 uncultured Bdellovibrionales bacterium
GTCCGAGCCAAGGCACCGATCACAGCGATCAGGAACACCGTCGTTATCGGTATCGATCGCGTCGTTTCCGCCCTGGCAGACATCGCAGGCGTCCGGCACGCCGTCCCCGTCGACGTCACCGGTGTCGGGGCCATTCGCGCAGATATCGCAACCGTCGGGAACACCATCGAGATCCGCGTCGGCCAGGTCGTCGGGATTCGCTTCGGCTGAACACACGTCACAAGAATCTGGAACAGTGTCGCCGTCGCTATCGACCCCGTCGTCGTCAAAGCCGATACACGAATCACAGGCATTTGGAATTCCGTCACCGTCACTGTCGAGGAAGTCATTACCACCGGCGCATTGGTCGCACGCGTCAGGAACACCGTCGAGGTCATCGTCGAGCGCGTCGTTCTCGCCCGGACAAGCGTCGCACGCGTCGGGGACTCCGTCAGCGTCGTCATCGAGCAGGTCGTCACCCAGAAGACAGACATCGCACGCGTTGGGAACACCGTCTCGGTCGCTGTCGATAGGGTCACTCCCCGCTGCGCAGATGTCGCAGCCATTCGGAACTCCGTCGGTATCGTCGTCGTCGGAGTCGTCAAATCCCGGGCAGGCGTCGCACGCGTCGGGGACTCCGTCAGCGTCGCCGTCGATTCGGTCGTCGCCCCGCGCGCATACGTCGCATGCATCGGGCACACCATCAGCGTCTTCATCGAGGCGATCATCGCCTTCTGGGCAGAGGTCGTTCCCGTCGGCTACGCCGTCGCCATCGCGGTCGCTCAATAAGCTCACGTCACCGACGCACGTGCCAGTAAACACGCTGCAAACGTCGTCGCCTAAACAATCCTCGTCAGACGCGCATCCAATGACGGCGCTGGATGGGGTGGTGAGGTCGCGCGTGCACGAAAACGGCGCCAGCCCCAGTATCACGAGCGCGACGATTCGGAAGCGAGTCAGCATGGAGCAGCGCACAGCCCTATGAGCCGCAGCATGGGTCTGCAGCTGCTGCTTTGAGCGTCGAGTGAAGATCGACGGAGAACCATCCAGAAAAGTATGGTCGTGTTCATGCCTCGTCGCCAGCGAAACCGCCGCCGATTTTTCGACCTTCTCGTCGCGGTAGTGCTTCGAGGGGCGAGCTGCGCCCGTGCCTACGACAGCAATGCGGCCCGTACGATCCTGTTGCTTCTCTGCGAGATTTAACCCAACGCAGTCTGCGGTGGGGGTTCAGGGTAAAATGGCGCGCGGTAACCGCTGTTGCATGTGGTGCTCTCATAGCGTCGAGCTGCGGTTCGGACACCCCCCCGCGCGCTGTTTCGTATCCGAGTGCTCGTCATGTTTCGAGTGGATTCGTCCACCTGAGGGATGAGAAACGGCCGAAGTCGCCATCGGCCGAGCACAACGCCAAACCGTGCTCGATCGCCAGCGCCGCCAGGTGCGCGTCCATGACGAGCTTGGGGGATATTCCGCCGGGAGCGAGAAGACTCGAGAGCACGGCTTCGTGTTCGTCGGTCGCGCAAGGACACCAAGTGACATCAAGCGCGAGCCAGGATCGAATCTGCTCCCAGGCGGCTGCCATGGAGAGCGGCCTCGCAAAGAGCCGGGTATTTGTCGACAGTCGAAGGAAGGCGAGCAATGACTCCCACGGCAGACCTACGCGATCGGCGCCGTTGAGTTTTCCATCCAGCCAGCTATGCGCGACGACGTGTTCATCAAAACTCGCCATTTTTGCGTACAACAAGAGATTCGCGTCGACGAGGATCACCGAAAGTCCTCTCCCTCAGCGAAGGCGAGCAAGTCGTGAACGCTGTGCACGCCCGTCACCGCTGGCGGGTCCGGATCGTGCGGGGGCGTTCGGTAGGGTTCCGAGCGCCGGGGCACTTCGCTCTCGAGCTCTTTGAGCCCACGCCGCAATGCGGCGTTGATCACGGCTTTCCGCCCCGCTCCGGTTCGCTTCTCGACCGCGCGAAGCTGCGCTTCGACATCCGGCTCCAGGGTCAGTGTGGTTCTCATACGTGCAGCGCTATCGCTCTGATGTCGAATCGTCAAGATGATGATGCTCGCGCATCAATAAAAGATAATTTGATCGAGAGAGCTGCGTGAGCCTGGTGCCCGCGACAAAGAAGTACGCACCCACGAGCAGGCGCATATCGCTGCGTCGAGGACTCCGTCAGCGTCGCCGTCGATTCGGTCGTCGCCCCGCGCGCATACGTCGCATGCATCGGGCACACCATTGCACCTTTGAGGGTGGTTGTCGGTACGCTGTCACCTCCCATACGCCGTAGAGCCGCATCAACGCAGGGGTGAGCTGTTCAAAACGCTGGGGCGGGACGACGTCACTGACAGGCAGGGTTGTAACTGAGACGGTCAGAGACAACAGCGCTATCTTCTACAAAACGGCGGAACTGGCGGGCCTTCGAGAGCATCGAAAAACACCTAACGAGGGCAGGTTGAGGTAATGTCACATCGGGGTGACTTATACCGGCGATTTGGACCCATGGTTCTCCGTCGTTGTCGGGCTTTGCTCCTCAACGAGGAGGATGCCGTGGACGCGATGCAAGATACGTTCGTGCGGGTTTCGCGACATGCTGATCGGCTCGACGATCGGGCCCCTGCATCCTTGCTCTATCGCATGGCGACTCACGTGTGCCTGAATGAATTCCGAAGCCGAAAGCGCAGGCCGGAAACGCCGGATCAAGAACTCTTGCAGCAGATCGCATGCACACTCGAATCGGGTCTCCATGACGCGCGCTCGCTTCTGCGCAGGCTCTTCCGCGGCGAAAAGGAGAGTACGCAGCTTCTCGCAGTCCTCCACTTCGTTGACGGACTCACCCTAGAGCAAACCGCACGCGAGGTGGGTCTATCTCTATCGGGAGCCGAATCAACGGGCTGGGCGAGATGGCCCCGCCTCGCGCTTGCGGCTCCCATCGCGATCGCGGCGTGTCGCCCGAGCTCGAACCGAGCACACTCCAGGCGCTCCCTCATAGTTACCAGCTGGATGATGCACCGGGCTTCGAGCGTTTCTTCCTGGTCATCCACGCTGAGCCGTTTTCGATACCGCTACGCCGTGTCCGACGCACGGTCAGTGGCTGATGTGTTAGAGAGACTCGGCGGGCTTGCCGCCGAAGACCGAGTCGTATTGGCCACGCCGAGTCGAGAAGAGTTCGTGAACCAGCTGTTTCGATTTACCAACAAGGTTCGCAGCGCACGCGAAGCGGGGCAGCGTGTCGAAGCCCTGATGTACTACTCCGGGCACTCGAACGAGACGGGACTTCTGTTGGGAGTCGAGGCTTTCAGTTACCGGGATTTGCGAGAGGCGTTTAGCGCTTTGGACGCTGATGTCCGGGTTGCGATCATCGACTCCTGCGCATCGGGAGCTCTGACCCGAAGTAAGGGAGGGAAGCACGGCCCCGCGCTCCGGCTTGACGCTTCGGCGCAGGCCAGGGGTAGCGCCATCCTGACCTCCGCATCAGCAAGCGCAGGAATCCGATGAACTCGGTGCCTCGTTTTTCACGCACTACCTTCTCAGTGGCCTTCGCGGTGCGGCCGATGGAAATGGCGATGGCCGAATCACGCTCTCCGAAGCGTACCAGTTCGCCTACGAGGAGACCCTTCGGCGTACAGAGCGAACCCGATTCGGGGCCCAGCACGCGAGCTACGAGTTTCGTCTCGCCGGCAGCGGGGATCTCATCCTGACCGACACGCGTTTCACCGACTCGATGGAGCTCAGTTCGCAGGTCTTTGGGCCAGTACTGAAGGCGGTGCCGATGCGACGCAGCTGAGTGGCGCGGTTGCCCGTGTCGGCGGCGGTCTCTACGGTGTACAAGCGGGCTTGGCGGCGTCGATCATCGAGGGTGATGCCTTCGCGGCGCAATTTTCAGGACTGAACATCGCAGCTTTGGATTTTAAGGGTGCGCAACTGACCGGTGCGGTGAAGGTCGTAGGGGGCGAACTCGACGGCATGCAAGCGGCCGGCTATTGAGTATCGCGAGCGGCGGTGTTGGTGGCGCACAGTTCGCGGGCGTTCTCAACTTCAGTGGGGGACCGGTTACTGGAGCTCAGGTCGGCTTGGTCAACGTCGCTCTAGGCACGGTGGCGGGGACCCAGGTCGGCGTGATCAACATCGCTGAGCGCTACGAGAGCGATGCCCCCGCTGGGCTCCTCAACCTCGTACGCCAAGGCCAGCTGCATCTGGATCTATGGACGAGTGACATCTTTCTGAGCAACGTCGGCGTTCGGTTCGGAAGCAAACACGTTTACACGCTCGTAGCTTTCGGTGCTCAATCAGCCCTTGATGGGCGTCTCGCTCGCTCTGGGTACACCGCCGGAGTCGGGAGCCGCTTTTCCGTGTCCGAAGACAATTGGGCTGCCATTGACGCAAGTGCCACCCCCCTCCGCTTTGGCGACCAAGAGAGCTCACTTCCCGAGTACTTTGATACACTGCCGTGTCCAGCCCAGGAATCTGGAGGTTTGTGATGCGACGCTCGTGGATGATTGTGGTCGCTTGCGTGGCGTTTTTGGCGGGCTGCGGTGGTCTCGAGCCGATCACGTTAGCGCCTGAGTTGCCTGCGCTTTCACCCACGCAGAGGGCAACGGTGGAGCTCGGCCGGGATCTCTTCTTTGATTCGCAACTCTCCGGCGACGGAACGGTCTCCTGCGCGACCTGTCACGTTCCGGAACAAGCTGGCGCCGAGAACGCGCAGGTGTCGACAGGGATCAACGGTCAGCTGACTCGCCGAAATTCTCCGACCGTATTCAATGTCGGTCTCAAGGAGCTGTTCTTCTGGGACGGTCGCGCGGGTTCCCTGGAGGAGCAAGCTCTCATGCCACTGTTTGACCCCGGCGAGATGGGGGCGAACGAAGCGGATGTGTTGGCATATCTCGCGACTTACAGAGCTCAGTTCGACGCCGCGTTTCCCGGGCGATCCGATTCGGTGACGCTCCCCAACCTGGCGAAGGCTTTGGCGGAGTACCAGCGCCATTTGTTGGCGCCGAGCCGGGTGGATGAGTATTTGCGGGATGACGTCACAGCTTTAGACACTCGGGAGGTGTCCGGTATGGAGCGATTCGAGGACATGTGTGCTTCGTGCCACGACGGCCCTGGGTTCGGCGGCCGGGACTTTCGCCGTCTAGGCGAAGAGGAGGAGTGGCCGCCGGATCGGCGAGACGACTTGGGCCTCTTTGAGATCACGGGCGACGACAGCGACCGAATGGTCTTCGTGGTACCCATCCTGCGCAACGTAGCGCGGACTGCTCCTTATTTTCATGACGGAAGCGTGCCGACGCTCGAGGAGGCCGTCCGGTTGATGGGGCGTCACCAAGTGGGTGAACAACTCTCGGATGTTGCGGTCGCCGAGCTCGTGGCCTTTCTGAATGCGCTCGACGGCGATCCTCGCTCAGAGCTGCTGCAACCGACCGGCGGCGATCGTTGAGGCGCGAGCCCTGCGATCCAGCCGAGACACTTTCGGGAGCTATACGGTTGCCCATTGGGTCGAGTGCCCTTATCTCGCGGCGGCAGGCTGCGACCTCGATCTTTCGGTCCCGTTGACATGGCGCATCAAAGTGCGAAAGCTCTTGGGAGGAAGAACGGAGAGCAGGATGCACTATTACAAAGCACCGATTGACGAGTTCATGTTCGTTCTCGACGCCTTCGGGTTCGACGAGATTCAGAAGCTCGAACGTTTCGAGGCCTTTGAGCGGGACACGGTGCGAGCGCTGCTCGAATCGACCGCGACTGTATTCGACGAGCAGCTTGCTCCCCTGAACAAGTCCGGGGACAGCCAGGGCGTGCAGTGGGACTCCGAGACCCACGAGGTGAAGACCCCGGACGGTTTTCGCAAGGCCTACCAGCTCCTGGTACGCGAAGGCATGCTCGGCATCACCGGTCCCGTCGAATACGACGGCGGTGGCGCGCCCGAATCCGTGCGCTGCTTTATCGGCGAGATCATGGCGTCCGCCAACAAGTCGTTCTCCATGGCGCCCGGGCTCACTCGCGACCTCGTCTCCGCTCTGATGGAACACGGTACGGAGGAGCAGAAGAGCTTCTATTTGCCCAAGCTCGTGAGCGGTGAGTGGTCGGGCACGATGTGTCTGACCGAGCCGCAGTGCGGCACCGATCTGGGTTTGCTCACCACGAAAGCGGAGCCCAACGCCGACGGAAGCTATGCGCTGACCGGAACGAAGATCTGGATTACTTTCGGCGAGCACGATCTCACCGAGAACATCATCCACCTGGTGCTCGCGCGTCTGCCGGACGCGCCGCAGGGGATCAAAGGGATTTCGACCTTCCTCGTTCCCAAGATGATCGACGGCGAGCGCAACCCGATCTTTTGCACGGGCCTCGAGCACAAAATGGGCATTCACGCCTCGCCCACCTGCGTGATGTCCCTCGAAGGGGCGAAGGGCTTCCTCGTGGGAGAGCCGCACAAGGGCATGCGCGCGATGTTCACGATGATGAACGAGGCCCGACTCTACGTCGGTCTCGAGGGCGTCTCCCTCGGCGAAGCGGCGTACCAGACCGCGCTCGCCTTCGCGAAGGACCGGCGCCAATCCAAGGCATTGAATCCCGAGCGTCGGGACAAGGAACATCAGGCGGACAACATTCTCGTGCACCCGGATGTGCGTCGCATGCTGCTCAACGTGAAGTCGACCAACGAAGCACTTCGGGGTCTCGGCGCTTGGATCGCCCACGAGCTCGACATCGCCGTCGGCTCGGACGATGAGGCACGGAAGGAGCGGGCCGAAGATTTGGTGGCGCTCCTCACTCCGGTGATCAAGAGCTACGGCACCGAGCGTGGCTTTGAGAACGTGTCCGAGTCCATGCAGGTCTGCGGGGGCTCCGGCTACACCGCCGACTGGAACATCGAGCAATACCTCCGCGACGTGCGCATCGCGATGATCTATGAGGGCACGAATCACATTCAGGCTCTCGACCTCGTTGGGCGCAAGCTCCCTATGAAGGGGGGCCGGCTCCTCAAAGTGTTCAGCGAGGAAGTCACGGCTACGATCGCCGAAGCCAAGGGTGACGCGCGCATGGCGGAGCTCGTAGGACCGGTCGAGGAGGTCGCCGGTGCGCTCACCAAGGTCACGATGGAACTCTCCGCACGGGTCCAAGAGAATCCGGAGGTCGTCGGTGCGATCGCATCGCCCTACCTCAACCTTTTTGCCCTCGCGACCCTCGGGCACGTCTGGCTGCGTATGGTGAAATACGCGCTCGACCACGAACATCCGCGAGCGGCCACCAAAGTGAAAACCGCGCGCTACTACATGCGCAACGTGCTCCCGGAGTACCGGAAGCTCGTGGCGATCGTCGAGGCGGGCACCTCAAACCTGATGGAATTCGAGGTCGAGGAGCTCGCGAGCTAGGGCGCATCTCACAACTCCGGACCGAGCCAGCGCCGAGAGACGCGTCGCGAGGGCGGCGCGCGCAGGCTGTCGACACCGCAGTCGTATCCTGCGATACCGCGAGGATGGCGGCAGTCGAGCACGACGGCCGCAGCAACGGATTTCGGGGTCTGGCGACGGTAGGGGTTGTGAGATGCGCCCTAGTATTCGCCCATTCGCGGCCCTCGTCGCCGAGCCTAGCGGCGCGAGCACGCCCACCGTCGGAATTGGCGGGTGTTTTTGAGGTCCGTGCGGCCCAAACCCTGGAGTGATCCGTAGGGGCCAGTACAACGTTCACGCGGACCGCGAAAGAGGCCGAACATGAAATGGACAGCACTCACCTCAGCCGCCTTCATTCTCACGGGATGCGGTGGCTTAGATACGGACCTCAAGAAGGCTTGCAACCAGCCGAGCGACTGCGCTGAAGGGTTCGCCTGCGTCTCGTTTCAATGTGTCGACGGCAGTCGGGAGGACTCTGACACGGACGGCGATGGCCTGCGCGACGTGGAAGAAGCGGGCGGCTGGGAGGTCGTGGTCGACGAGCAGGGCTTCGGCCGCGATGTCGACGCCGAGTTTCTCACGCGCCGTGACGTCACGAGCGATCCCTTTCGCGCCGATACGGACGGCGATGGTCTGTTCGACGGCGACGAGTTTATTGAACGCAGCGACCCGCGTCGGAGCGATACGGACGGCGATGGCCTGAGCGACTCGGAAGAAAAGTTCCGCTGGCGCTCGACGTTGACGAGCGTAGACAGCGACGGCGATGCAACGGTCGCCGGCAGCACGACGCTTCCCCTCGCGGCTCTCTTCGATGGCGCCGAGGTCGAGAATTTCACCTCACCCACGCTCGCCGACACGGATGGCGATGGCCAAAGCGACTTCGAGGAGCGGGACTCGGCGCTGCGTGACCCACGGGTCGCAGAGATCCCGCGCGCGTCGATCCGGATTCCACCGCAGAACACGCTCACGGTGCAAATGAATGTCACCTATACGGATGAAGAGACCACCGAGGTGACCTACGGTCAGGAGTTCTCCACGACGGACACGACCGCCACGTCGCGCATCGACACGGAGTCGACCGCGGTGACCATTGCCGCCTCCTCGGGAGGCGAGGGTTTCTTCGACGACCTCGAGTTCAGCAAACAAGGGGCGCTGAAGTTCTTCGGCGGAAAGGCGCTGGAGTTCGGACGGAGCGCGGCCTGCCAGGCACGCACGAGCGAACAGGTGCGCTTCAGTCAAGACGACCCGAACCTGTTGGAACAGGCCGTCGGCGCGGTGGAAGGGTTTGTCGGAGACATCTTCAACGCCACCGGACTCGGCGACACCGAGCTGTGTGAAGCGCCGACGCCGGAGACGACGAATACGACGTCCGTGTCTCTCACCCGCGAGTCATCGAGGTCCGCTACCGAGTCGTACTCGGAGTACCGGCGAGAGGCGAAGACCCGCACGGAGACCGCGGCGAATGGAACCGTGTCGCTCAGTATCGAAGTCGACAACGTCGGGCTTTCGACCTTCGAGCTCGTCAATCCCACGCTGACCATGATGCAGTGGGAACCCTCGCCGCGCGCCGGCGCGGATTTTGGATCGGGTGCGTACCGAACGCTTGCGACCCTCTCGCTCACCGGCGGCGGCGAGGACGATGGCAACGGCAACCAGACCGTGACCATCGCGCCCGACGGTCCGCCAGCGGAGCTCCAGCTCGCAAACACGAACGTCAACGCGGACTTCATCAAAGGATTTCTCGCGCGCCCTCAGGCGATCTTTTTCTCGCCCGCAAACTTCGAGCTGAACGACCAGGCGGGGGTCAACTTCGATTTTCTCACCGAGCAGACCTACGGTCGCACCGCGGTGCTGGCAATCGACGATGGCGTCGCACCCGTGCAGCGCTTTCAACGTCGACCGGACGGCTTCGGGGGAGCTCGCAGGCGCACGCATGGGCACGCTCCTCACGGACGTTCTCGAGATTCCCTACACGACACGAAGCGTCGAACGGCAGGCCGCAGATGGCTCGATGGTGATGGTGGAAGAGCTCGAGTCCATCGGCGCGCTCTCGAATCAGCGCGCGGAGGACCGAGGTGATCCGGTGAGAGGGGTGGCCGGTGACGCCGAGGGCCTGTGGATTGTCTACGTGAAGCGTGAGGATCAAAGCGCGCCAGATCTTCCCTTTGACGAGATCCGTCTTTTCGCGGGCGATGAGGTGCGCCTCGTCTACATTCGCGACATCGACGGCGATGGGTTGATGGCCCGCGAGGAAGCGATCTACGGCACGGGAGACGTCGATGCGGGTAGCGTGGACAGCGACGACGATGGTCTGACAGATTTCCAGGAAGTGAAAGTCGGTTGGGAGGTGACGGTCGCCTACAACGATGGCTCGCCCAAGACCGCCAGCTACCGGGTCACGTCCGTGCCTACGGAGTCTGATGCCGACGGCGACACGCTCACCGATCCGCAGGAGCGTTCGCTCGGTACGGATCCGAACAACCCGGACACGGACGACGACGGCCTGAGCGACGGGTGCGAGCTTCAACCGCTGGACACGAACCACACGGTGGATAACGAGATGTGTCTCGCGTCTCCCGTCGTTGCCTACCTCGGGGGCGACAGCTTCAACGACTGGTTTGAGATCCTCGAGCTCGGCACGGACGGCACGATGAATCTCATCACGAATCCTGTGCCCTCCGGAGGCAGCGATGCGACGGACATCGTTTTCACACCGGACGGTCGGAATGCCTACGTGTCCGGCAACGGCAGCTTCAAAGTCACGGCCCTCAATGTCGACCCGGCCTCGGGGACTCCGACGCTCAACCCGTTTCAGCAGATCGAGGATGGCGGCGGATTGTCGGACTATCTCCGCGTTGCTGTGCACCCAAACGGTCGATACGCGTACCTGTTGGACCGCGGCCCGGACCAGGACGGCGTGTGGACCTACGAGATCAACGACGATACCCAGCCTGGGAAGCTCGACCAGATCGACTTCGAAAATGGCGACATTTCCGGCCCGGAGGACTTGGTGATCCCACCGGACGGAAGCGTCGTCATCGTGCTTGGAAGCACAGGCGATATCGGGTTCTACGCCATCGACGCGATGGGGATGCTCAACCTGGAAAACGAAGTAGAGAAGACACCGGCCGATCCCTTCTGGGTTGACATCGAGCTCAGCGCGGACGGTCAGTATCTCTATCTGCTCGCGGACACGGAACTCGCCGTGATGGCGATCGACACGAGCGCTCGCACGCTGACCCCCATTCCGGGCAGTCCCTTCGCCGTTCCGGAAGATGGAGCATTTAGCCTGGCGGTCGATCCTCTCGGTCGTTTCGTCTACACGCGAGACAACTTTGAGCTCTTTCTCCACCGCGTAAACCCAACGGGCACCATCGCACTCGTCGACATCGACGGTGATGGGCTCAACGGAACCACCGGCTATCCGCTCAGCAACCTGCGCGACCTCGAGGTCGAGGCGAGCGGCCGCTGGCTCTATGCGGTTGGCGCCGATGTGGTGAGTTTTGGGATCGAGTCCGACGGAACGCTCACCGAGGTGGATCGCATCGTCGGCATCAACCGGGCGAACATCGAAGTGCTCTCTCTCGTGCAGTGACCTAGAGCACTTCGCCACTGAAGAGCCAGTCGACGTAGTCAACGAAGCTGTCAAAGGCGCGGCGCGGCCGGGTGTCTCCTTCGATCCATCGGTACACCGGTGGATCGGGATCGCCGGAACCGGTGCGCAGGAACAAGTAGTCGTAGCCCTGATGCGAGAAGAGGATGAACCCGTCCGCCGGCAAGGGTGCTCCTTCCAGCTCAAACGTCTCACGACCGGCCCGGTTGATCAGCTCGAGTGCCGCGAATTGATGGCTCGAGCCGGGACGAAGCTTGCCGATGCGCGCACCCGTACGTTTGAGGTATCGGCGTACGAGGTCGGGCAGCGTGAGCTCGAGAACGTTTTCGAGCGCCTGGAGCTCGACTTCGCCCACCCCTCGAAAATCCTCTGGGCTCAGAGAGGCAAGACGGGTGCGCATTTCGATCCGCTCCCGAAGCCATCGCTCGAACTCCGGTCCGGTCATGGAATGGGCTCCCCGTAGGGCGGTCCGGAGCTCACCACGAGCTCCACGTTCGGAAACATCCGCTGAAACTGCAGCATGGCGAGCTGGCACGACGCGCAGCACGGAATGCGACTGAAGATTTCGACCCGGCCCCGCGCCTCCGGCACGACCTCTCGCCGCTCCGGATTGAGTCGCTCCGCGATGTTGTTGACGATGATCGACTCCGTGTCGTGGGAGCGATAGGCCCGCGAAGGCAAATATCCGAGCTGAGGATTGTCGACTTGGAAGGTCCATCCCTGCGGTTCGAGAATGCGTCGCCGCCGGCTCGAATCGCCACTGACCGCGCGCATCGTGGCGTCGAAGACACCATCGCCGAGTGCGATGTCGATCTCCGCGAAGGCGACGTTCTTGTCCTGGGGGATCGGCAAGTTGCGTCGCATCCGATCGGTGAGCTCGACGCCCGCTCGAATGACCTCAGGCCGCGTGTCCAGAGGGAGGTCCACCGCGAGGTCGGTCGTCATCGCCCGCAGTGCGGACGTGTACTGGCTCGGCTCGTGGAAATTCAGCGTGGCGCTCATCACATGAACCAAACGGTCGATCGGTGCACCGTCGGTGGGGTTGTGCTCACCGATTCCGATGCCCAGACCGTTTTGAAGGGCCGCGGCGGAGACATTGAAGGTGGGGGCGTCTTCGATTCCGTGCCATGCGCGTACCGCATGCTCGATGAAGTCGACGTGGTCGACTCCCTGTCCTCGGAAGAGCGAGAGAGCGGTGGTGAAGCGCTCGGGCTCCGAGTCGCGGGCGAGCTCCGCGTAAAGCGAGCCTCCTGGGGCGACCGCAGCTCGAACGTCGGAGGACAGGCTTCCTATTCCGCCCACATTCACGTCGCTCGGAGCCCCCCGCGCAATGGCATCGAGCGCACGAACATCGGTCGCGGTGAGATCGGTGAGACCGTGAGTGGCAACGAGCGCGCGGATCGAATCTAGGTAGTCCGATGGCTCGACGATAGGGCCCGCGTCGCTAGATGGAGCGCCTAGTCCATTCGGAAGCTCGGCACCAAAACGGATTGGATAGAGTGAGCGGGCCTGATCCAGAAGGGCGTCGAGTCGAGCCCCCTCCGCCTCGCCATCGCGCGATATGAGCTCCGCGCGGTACTGTCGCACCTCTGCATCATCGAGGTGCCCGAGAACCCTCTCCATCGCGATGATACGCGTCTCTTCCGAGGACTCGCGTATGACTTCCGGGTCAAAGCCGAGTCCGGCGAGCACATCGGCCGCAACGTCGCCCGAGCGCCGCTCGTCTTGAGCCAGCTCGCGCGTACGTGCGCCGACCGCCTCGACGATCGCTTCCCCTCCCTCGAAGGCACGTACCGCAGCCCGAGCGCTCTCGAGTGCCGACTCTGGCGCCCCCACCCCGTGCAAGAGCGTTAGACGTCGCGCGGCTTCCAATCCCCGTGGACTCAGCCGGGTCACGATGTTGCCCGGTACGCCGGCCTCGCTGAGCCCCTGTCGCTCGAGGACGTCCCGGAGCTCTCGTACCATTCGTTCGCCACGCTCACCCGGATAGGTTTCGCGAATGCCATAAGCGACCTCAGCAAACGTCGCGCTGTGGGGACCTGAGCGGCTCACCTCCGCTACGGTCTCCGCGAGCTCCCGCACAGTGTTCGAATCGAGCTCGTTGAGTGTCTCGGCGCTGAACCCGGAGTCTCGCAGCGCGGCTCGAACCCGTCCGTGCGATTCCGTCTCGCCGAGGCGGGCGTTGCCGAAGGAGGAACCGCCGAGCACGGCAACGCCTTCGTCGGAAACGGAATCGGTCGCGGGAGGAATACCCAGACTTTCGAGCCAGGTCTCGAGGTGGTCTCGGGAGCCGTCGCGGTCTGCCATCGTCACCCGTTGACGAAGCTGTTGGATTCGGAACGGATCTACGCCGCTTGGAGAGGTAGCGATCAGGTCTAAGCTCTCGAAGCCTGGACTGCCAAGCGCACGCAAAACGCTCGGATGAACCCCTCGTTCGATGAGCGTCTTGGCCTGCGCGCGCTCCTCCGGGCTCAGACCGAGGAGAAAGCGAGCGCTCGCAGTGTTGAGGGGGGGCGGACGGTATGGAAATCTAGACCGGATTGCGTCCGCGAGCTCGATCAGTCCGTCCACGTCCGTGCGATCGAGGTTGCGAACCTGTGAAGGTTCGATCACATCGTTCGTCCCATCGTCTCCGGCGGTTCGAAGGAGATAGGTGAGGCTCTGCGACTCGGCGACCCCACGCAGTACCGATGTGGGAATCCGTGAAAGGCCGCGATCCCGGTCGATCGCATTGATGACCGATGGATCTTCCAAGACCACCGCGAGCTGCTCTTCGCTGAGCTCGTGGAGCGGCCCGTACCCTTCCGGGGCGACGCTCGCGTGCGGGTCGAAACGGCGCAGCGCCATTGCGATCTCGTTCGCGGAAAGCTCGGGCAAAAGGCGCGCATTCACTCCAAATTCAGTGGCGAGTCGCACGGCAGCATCCGCGGTGCTCGGCCCCCACCCCAGGTCACGCGTGATCGTCTCGAGCTGACGCCCGGCAATTCCCAGGTGGCGGAGCCCTTCGACCCGAATGGCGCCGAAGGTGGCAACCCCACGGTCCACACTCGCGCTCTGCTCGAAGTAGTTGAAATCGCCGAGCAGGCCGGAGGCATATGGTGTGAGCAAGACGTCGACGAAATTGGCTGCCGGGGCGCGGTTACCGAAGGAGGCGGCCGCCCAGATGCGATCGGCAACCACTCCGTCGACGCGCGGGCCGTCAGTTTCGTTGAGCGCGAAGTAATCCGGTTGATTTTGGGCATAGGTTGTCCGCCGGAATCGGACGAATCGCTCCAGATTCTCTCGGCTCTGCAGAATTTGGTAGTAGGCGTTCGGCTCTCGGATCGCCAAGGCCCGAAGCTCGGCTACCGTCTCGAGCATGACGTTGTTCGCCGCGCCGCCGAGTCCGCGCTCGCTGATTGGGCGCAGCTCGCCTTCGCGAAGTACGTGGTCCGCTTCGTGCGCGAGTGTACCCAACGCACGCATGTCTTCTTCGCGGAACGGAGCTGGACCTCGAAACGCGCGATCGCTGTGACGCACCCCATCCGTCGGCGCGGGCATTCCGAGCTCGGTCATGAAGATCTGTCCGGCAGCCGGGTGGGCGTAGCCGTACCGTGGCTCGTAGTCTGAGTTGACCCCGGAGTGCCGAGTGATCGCGTGGGGCCGAATACGCTGGAGCAAGACATCGAGGTCGCGCGCGGCTGGACCACCGAGGCCAGGCGGCGTGGCACCTTCGGGGAGTTGCAGGGCCAATGGGTCTTCCCCATAGAGCCCAACGCGCAACGCACGTTGTCGGTCACTGTCTTTTGTGACGCGGTCCGCGTCGTTTGGATGAGCGGTGATGCCAACCGCGGCCCGTTCGAGGGCCTCGTTCCAAGCGCGTACTCCGTCCTCGTAGAATGTACGATAACGCTCAATGGCAGCATCGACCGCAGGTTCACGACCCGCTGCGCGTTCCGCGGCGATCCAGGATTCGAGGCTACCTAGAGCGCCTCGCGTAATCCGCGCCGCGCGCTGCTCGCGGAGCACCGCGCGTCCGGCAGGGGTCTGGGGCATGGACATCCGGAGCTCAGCCCAGCGAGCCTGACTCACGGGCGCCCGGAGAAACCGATCGACCGCTGCGCGCTGCGACTCGGGCACGAGGGAGAGCGCCTCCTGGGCGAGCGGCCCCAAGGGCATCGGGACGCCGTCCTCCATTGGGACCACCGCTCCCCGAAACGGATTCTCTCGAATCCTGCCGAGGTTCGCGGCCAAAAACGCGTTGGCGGGTGCTCCTATGTTGGCAACCACCGGAACCGGCAAGCCGTTGTAGGCGTTTTGCGTTGCCGCGCTGAGCGCGGAGCCTTCGAGCATGTCGAGGGTTCCGGCCTCGTTCATCGCAGTCACGACATCGGCAAATGCACGCATGTGACCCGGACTCCGACCAAAGGTTTCGACGGCGCGTCGAGCGGCGTTCTCACCGATCAACCGAACGACGGACTCCGGAAGAGCGACTTCCGCATCTCCGTCGGCGGAAGCGGCCTCATCCACTACGACCGGGGGACCGAACGGCTCGTCACCCTCTAGGATGAGTCGCACCTCGCCGTCGGTGGTGGTCACGCGTGTCGTGTCGCCGTCGACCGGCGAGGCATCAAGAGCTCCGTCATCCGGGGAACCAGGAGCGCTGGGTGGTCCCGCGACCGGCGCGCGCAACTCAGCGAGCAGCGCTTCGACCGATTCCGCGGTGGCACCGGGAGGGGCGTTGGGATCGAGGCGGCCTCCGTTCTCCGGGTCACCGTTCAGCGCGTTCCATCGCCGAGCGCCGGCAGCCCACTGCTCGGCGACGGTCGACCGGATTTGCTCGAGCGGGGCGCCCTCGCGTTCCATCTGCGCGACGACGTCGACGAGGCCCCGGGTGATGCGCCCGCGCGCCAGGACCTCCGGGCCCACCACGTTGTTCGGTTGTGCGGCGGCGGCCGCGTCGGTCATCAGCGCGCCGTCGCGGGCGAGGAGAAACGGCGTGCCGAGGGGGGATTGGGTCAGCACGCCTTGGAGTTGCCCGTCTGGCCCGCGGAATTCTTGGAGCACGTGGATGCCCGCATCGTCGATCAGCGGACGCAGCTCGTCGAGATCCATCTCCGGGTCGATGATCGCGCGCCCGCTGCCGTGAAACGATTCGACCCGCGCTGCGTTCCAGTTCGTAATCCGCGAGAGACCGCCGATCAGCGCGCCCATCGCTGCGCCCTCCCATCCGGCCTCCGACCCACCCATCGCGTGGACCACCGCGGCGGCGAGAACCTCCGAGCTCGCTTCCTGTGGAAACTCCACGGCGAGCTCCCGCATGAAGTTTCGAAAGTCCACCGGGCTGCGCCCCGCACGTTCCATGTAGGGACCGAGCCGTCGGATCGCTGCTTCCGCCGCCTCCTGGCTCATGCCGCTGCGGCTCGCGATCGCGACCATCTGGCGATGCACGACGTTTCCGAGTGCCATCGCTCCGCCCATACCGAGGAGCTGATAGAAGCCCGAGTAGGCGAGCTCGGTGCCGTAGGAGCTCGCCATGTCGCCCCATTCCATTTCGCCTTCGATCGCCATCATGAGACGGGACCGTGAGCCGTCGCCTAGGTGGCGGCTGTTGCGGACCAGCTCGCGCGCGACTTCGCCTCCGATCACGCCTCCGATCGCACCGCCCGCGGCCCCGAACATCAAGGCGCCGAGCACCGCATAGCTCGTCCCGCCACTGACCGGCGCAGCGGCGGTGGCGACGATTGTTCCGGCTACCGCGCCCGCGATCTGGCCGGCGATCGCCGGTCCGTCGGTCCGCAACCAGCCCTCAAAGTCGTCGCCCCGAAACGAATCATCGAGGATCGGGTCGGTGAGCTGCCGGACCGCCGAATCCTCGGCCGCCAACCCCTCGAAGTAGGCGAGCTGCTCCTCGATCCGCGCGAGGTCTTCCCGCATCGGGTGGTCTTCGGGAAGCTCCGCGACCCGGGAACGAAAGCGCTCGATCCCCGCGAGGATCTCCGGATCGTTCAGGTGGGCCTGAATGCGCCCGGCGCGGGTCTTGAGGTCATCGACCACCGCGTCGTAGGTCGTGATGTCTCCCCGGTGGGCTCCGATCGTCTCGATCACCCGAAGGTCCTCGGCGATCGCACCGGTCGCCTCGAGGACGCGGGCGACGTCGGGATGCTGAGCCACCGTGTCGAAGGCGAGCTGGCGCTCTTCCGTTCCTCCGGTGGCGCCGAGCTCGAGCGCCGCGTCGAGGGAGAGAGGATCGCCGATCGTCACCTCCCGGCGAGCGGTGACGTTGGCGCGTGTGTAGGCGAGGGCGGTCGCGGCACCGCGGTCACGGGTCAGACGCGCAACCTCGCGAAGATTCTCTCCGTTCAACCAGTCCGTTCGATCGGGCAGCGTCTCCGCTGCACCCTCGAGCAGCTCCGCGGCTCGCTCGTCCGGTATGATCCCGGTGGCGGCGGCTTCGAGCGTGCGCTCCACCGCGAGCTGTCGGGTGTCCGCACCGACCATCAGCGCGCGAATGTTCGCTTCGGCGTCAGGAACCGCGTAGCCGTAGCCGATGAATGCCCCTTCTTGGGTGTCGCCCATCTGAAAGTCTGGGTCGACGAGCGTCGGGTTCAGGGAGAGCAGGGACTCATCGAGCCTCACTTCGTCGGTCTCAGGGGGCGCGGTCGGCGCACGGTAGTCGTCGTCGCGTGACCAGCCCTCTACCGGCGTAACGCCGTCGGGACCGACCGTGTATTCGCCGGCGGTGAAGTTTTCGACCATCGCTCCGAAACGCGCGCGGGCCGGGTCGAGGGCCGCTGCATCCGGGGTCTCGATCGCCTCGACCGGAATGTTTC
The DNA here is from genome assembly GCA_964468125.1 of uncultured Bdellovibrionales bacterium. GTDB lineage: Bacteria > Myxococcota > XYA12-FULL-58-9 > XYA12-FULL-58-9 > CAYXVF01 > CAYXVF01. The sequence continues at coordinate 17,788 of CAYXVF010000011.1, forward strand.
GAGCTCCACTCGGCCCGAGCAGGAGACCGGGCGGTGCTTCGCTGTTGAACCGCTCCGGGTATTCGGTGCGCAACCGCTCCCATCCGGGGCCCTCGAGATAGCCCCGCATGTCCGGGGAGAGCCCCTCACCGCCGGAGCGGACCGCCTGCTCGTAGGCGACGTCCGCCGCGCCGAGCCCGATCTCTTGGCGCCACTCGTATTCGCCGTTGGCCGCGGCGGCGCGGAGGAGCTCGGCGTTGCGCGCCGCGAGCACGAGGCCCGGCACCTCACGCCCTTCGTGCTCGAACATCTCACCGCCGCGCGCGAGCTCCAGCGAGGCCTCGGCCGCGCGCAATCCGCGTAGGCGATCCTCTTGTTCCAGCTCGCTCTCGTTTTCGATCCACGGGACGACGTTGTGCTGGAACCACTCCCAGTTGGACACCCGACCGGAGAAGCGAACCGCGCGGGCGGCGGCGTCGACCACCTCGGAGGCCTCTTCTACCCGCCCCTGCGCCTCGCGCACCTGAAGCTCAGCCGCCTCGAGCTCGCGCCGCAGGCCGTCTTCGACCGAATCGAGGGCCTCGGTGTAGCGCGCGAGCGTCGCACGGTCCGATGCGTGCGTGATCATCCGGACGAAGCCTGCGCTATCCAGCCGTAGGAGGTCCACGTGCTCCTCGCCGAGCACGCGCGCACGCAGCTCTGGGGGCAAGCTGTTGATCGCCGCGAGGGCCCCGAGGTCGGCTCCCAAGCGATTTGGATCGTAGTCCTCGCTCGCCGCGATTTCGGCCAGGACCGCTTCGGGATTCTCGACGCCGTGAGCGCGCAGAATCTCCTCCGGAGTGCGGCCGAGGCGCGATTCGTCGAGGAGGGCGCGCGCGTCCGGGGAGAGCGGAACCCCATCGAGGCTCGGGATCACGCCGGAGGCGTAGCCGAGCAGAGCGGCCCGGTCGGTTTCCGAGACCCCGAGCTCAGCCAGCATGCCGTCGAAACGCTCTCGATGGCGCGACGGGCTACGCGCGGCCCGGAGCACGAGCGCGCGCGCCAAGGCCGGGTCTAGCTCTGGGCTGTCTTCGGCACTCGCCCGATCGACGATCGCCTCCATCGTCTCCAGTGAGAGCTGGTCACTGAGGGGCAGGAGATAACGCGCCGTCTCGTCATTGGTGACGCGATCTTCTCCGAGCCGTCCGCTCAAGGTGGACGCGATGTTCGCCCGGACGCGCTCGGGCAGTGCGCTCACGACCTCGTCGAACCGTGCGAAGGTCGCCGAGTCCGGCGGCTCCCGCTGCAGCGCTCGAACGACCTCCGGGTCCCACGGCGGGTCCCCGAGCGCAAAGACGCCGCGTCGCAGCATGTCCGCGTCGCCTCCGCGCACGCGACTGCGGACGATCTCCGCGATGCTCGATTGCAGTGCGCTCGGTCGCTCGTGGTCTCCGGGTGTGACGAAGGATTCCCAATTGTCCGCGACAAACTGCAGCGTCTCGCTCGCGTTCTCGTCGAGACCATTTCGCAGCGCCAGGAGCTCGGCGTCGCCCCATCGGGCGGCATAGGGCAACTGATCGCCGGCGCTCGTGATCCCCCGTCCGGAGAGCGCGCGACGGAGTGCAGCGGCTTCATCGTTCTCCAGAGCCTCTGTCGGCAGATCCGCCAACAACTGGCTTGCGAAGGCATCGATTTGGGGATCGGTGCCCACGTGCTGGGTGAGGGTCTCGAAGACGAGCTCAGGCGCCTCGAGTGCGAGGTCGCGGAGATGTCGGGATGCGGAGGCCGGATCGGTGGCGAAGTCTTCGGCAGCGCGATGCGCCGAGAGCGACACCGCGCCCTGCGTTGCGATGTCCCGAGCGGCCTGGGGGTCACCGGCGGCGGCCGCTCGCGCGAGGAAGCGGTGTGCGGTCGTCAGCTCGGGTGACTCGGCGCGCTCCGTTGCGCTACGCAGGATCGATTCGGCGGTTTCCGCGTCGATCAGACCGTAGGCGACCGCCTGCATGATCGACTCGGAGGCGCTATCGCGGGTCGCGGGGTCGACGAGGTGGTCGCGCAGCAGCGCGCGGGCTTCATCCGGGGCCTGGCGGTGCGAAATTCGCGACGCGCCATTCTCAGCCACGGTGACGGGTGAAAGGGAGAGGATGGCTCGCGTCTGCCGGTCCTCGGCTGTCGCGGTGTGCTCGAATTCCGCTTCGATTCGGCGGCCGTCCCGGGGGAACGCGCGCAGACGGTAGTGCTCGAGCTCGCCGTCGCTGCGGGGACCCTCAGCGTTGAATCCGTGGTTTCCGTCCGAGAGCATTCGGAACACTCGGTCAAAGCGCCCGACGCTTTCGGCCTCCGCCTCCATGAGCCAGGCGCGCGCTTCGGCAGGGCCGTCGTCGTTCGCGACGATTGTGCCCGCCTCGAAGGCGTCGGCGAGGGCGGGAAGAGATGCGCCCGGAGCGGCGGGGCGCGTTCCGGTCTCCAGCCGGTCGGCGGACCCTTCGTCGACCGGGGCGTCGGTTCCGCCGCCGGGCTCGACCGCGGTTTCCGCGGGCACCTCCGCCGGCGCCTCCGCGGGAGCTTCGACGCCTTCGGCGGCGTCGGGGCCCGCGGGGCCGACCTGGTCCGTCGCGCTTGGGGGCACGTCGCCGGTGATGTAGCGCTGCGGGGGGCCCGCGATGTCCGTAGCCATGCCTGGTCCGTCACCTCAACCGCAGGGTGCGCGCTGGCTCGAGGCGGCACTCCGCTGGAGCGGGACTCCTCTCCTACGTTACCCGAATCGCTGCCGCCGGTTGATTAACCGCATCGCGTCAGGAACTGGGGTCCCAGTCTTTGTTGTATAGCGCAAAGACCGACCCGGATGTGAGAAAGCGCACGGTTTTCAGGCAGATCGGGCCGAGTTTGGGCTCATTCGGCCAGCCCGGTCACCATCAGCAGGAAGGTGTATTCTTCGGCCTTTTCCTCCAGCCGCACGTAGCGGCCGGTCTTGCCCGCGTGCCCCGCGCCCATGTTGATCTTCAGGAGCAGCAGGTTGTTGTCGGTCTTGGTGGCCCGCAGCTTGGCCGCCCATTTCGCCGGTTCCCAGTAGGTCACGCGGGGGTCGTTCAGTCCCCCGGTGATCAGCATCGGCGGGTAGTCCTTCGCTTCCACGTTGTCGTAGGGGCTGTAGGAGCGAATCAGCTCAAAGGCCGCTTTGTCTTCGATCGGATTGCCCCACTCGGGCCACTCCATCGGGGTGAGGGGGAGCGAGGTGTCGAGCATGGTGTTCAACACATCCACGAACGGCACGTGGGCGACCACACCGCGAAAGAGCTCAGGCGCTTGGTTGACCACGGCTCCCATCAGCTCGCCGCCGGCCGAGCCGCCTGAGATCGTGATGTTGCCGCGGGTCGCGTAGCCTTCTTCGATCAGGAAGCGGGCGACATCAACGAAGTCGTTGAAGGTGTTGGTGCGCTTTTCGAGCTTGCCGGAGGTGTACCAGTCGTAACCCATTTCGTCTCCGCCTCGGATGTGTGCGATCGCGTAGACGAAGCCGCGGTCCAGCAGACTCAGCCGGTTGCTGTCGAAGCTCGGCCGCATGCCCAAGCCGTAGGCGCCGTAGCCGTAGAGATGGAGGGGGCGGCCGCTGTCTTTCTCGAAGTCCCGTCGGTAGACGATCGAGACCGGAACCATGACCCCATCCCGGGCTTTCGCCATCTTGCGCTCGGTGACGTACTGGCTTGCGTCGTAGCCCGAAGGAATCTCCTGCACCTTCAGGACAGTGAGTGTTTTCTTTGAAACATCGTAGTCATAAACGGTATCCGGGGTCACCATGGACTCGTAGCTGACTCGCAACGTGTTGATGTCGAATTCGGGGTTGTTGCCGATGGCGGCTGCGTAGGCAGACTCGGGGAACTCGATTCGATGCTCGCCGCCGTCGTAGCGACGGAGGCGAATCTGATCGAGACCATTCACCCGCTCCTGTAGCGCCATGAATTCCTTGAAGCTCGCAAAGCCCCGAATGTAGACCTCGCGCGAGCCCGCGATGAGCTCCTTCCAGTTGGCCCTCTGCGGTGCGTCTTCCGGCGCGGTCGCGATTCGGAAGTTCTCGTGGGTATCATTGGTGCGGATGTAGAACGTGCCGTTCGCGTGATCCAGGTCGTACTCGTGGCCGACCTCACGGGCCGCGACGAGCACGGGCTCCGCGGCGAGATCGCTGGCGGGAAGTACGTAGGTCTCGCTGGTGATGTGGTCACCCGTTCGGATGAAAGCCCATTCGCGCGATTGCGACAGCGAAACGCCGGCGAAGAACCCGGTGTCCTGTTCCTCGTAGACCACGTGGTCCATGGACGGGTCGTTTCCGATGACGTGCAGACGCGCTTGATAGGGGCGCCACTCCTCACTGACGCGCATGTAGAGCAAGGAGCTAGCATCGCTCGACCACACGGTTCCGCCGCTCGTCTCCGGGATCTCATCGGAAAGCATCTCTCCGGTCTCGAGATTCTTGATTCGGATCGTGTAGCGCTCGCTGCCGTTCGTATCCTCGCCCCAGGCGAGCAGTCGGCCATCGTTGCTCACGTTGATCCCGGTGACGCGAAAGAACTCCTTGCCTTCGGCGAGGGCCGGCTCGTCGAGAATCAGCTGTGGGTCGCCGCCCCCGGCCGGGGTCCGGTACCACTTGCGATACTGTGCGCCTTTCTCAAAGCGCCACTGGTAGAGCCACTCACCGTCTTTGACGGGAACCGAGCTCTCGTCTTTTTTCAGGCGTCCTTCGAGCTCTGAAAACAGGGTCTGCGTGAGCTCGTCAAAGGGTTTCATCGCCGCCTGAAAATAGGCGTTCTCTTCCTCTAGGTAGGAGAGCACCGCTTCGTCGTCGACCTTCGGATAGCTGTCGTCTTTGAGCCAGGCGTACTCATCCACCCAGGTGATCCCGTGACGTTCGTTTTCCTCGGGGACCTTCTTGGCCACCGGGGCTGGGGGGAGGGCGTTTGTTGGGGCGAAGATGTCTTTGGTGCTCATGGGGGCGGAGGTCTCTCCTTTTTGACTTCCGTGGGCGCAGGAGAAGGCCAAGGCGGCGAGAATCGGTGCAAAGCTTCGCATCCGGAGCTCCTCAACGGGGTGTGATGGCATCGGCGTGCTCGCGGCGAATCGTCTCCCACTCCATCTTGAACCAGGGCGTGAGGCGGTCCGGCTCCTCCCGGAGAAGACGGTCGACTTCCTCGGGAGACACCCATTTCCATTCGGCGATTTCGTTCGGATTCACGTCGACCGCCCCTTCGTCGTCGATGTGACCGACGTAGACGCTGCACAGCTCGTGCTCCGAGCCCGCTTCCGAATAACGAGCCTGGTAGGCAAAGCGGTACAGGAAGGTGAGCTCCGCCTCCAAAGCGAGCTCTTCGCGCAAGCGACGAGCGGTGGCGTACGCGTAGCTCTCGCCTTCGCGCGGATGGCTGCAACAGCTGTTGGTCCAAAAGCCCGGCCACAAACGCTTTTGGTCGCTGCGCTGGTGGAGCAAGAGCTCGCCCCGGGGATTGAAGATGAAGATCGAGAAGGCGCGGTGGAGTGTTCCATCGCTATCGTGGGCCTCGCCCTTGCTCGCATGCCCCACCACGTTGTCGTCTCGATCCACGAGGATCAGACGTTCACTCTCCGACGATACCTGCGCGTCGTTGCTCATCGTGACTCCTCCCCAATTCGGGCGATGAAGGCCTGATAGCCCGCTGTGATCAAGCTGGTTCGGACGGACTCCGCGTCCTCGGGACACAGCGCGACCATCGATCCTCCTCCACCACCACCGGTCAGCTTGGCTCCGAGTGCGCCGGCTCGGCGCGCGATGCCGATCATGTCTTCGAGCTCTGAGGTGGAAACCTGCAGCGCGTTGAGTAGACCCTGATTGACGTTCATCAACTCGCCGAGGGTGTCGAGGTCACCGCTTTCCACGGCCTTCGCGCCCTGGAGCGAAAGGTCGTCGATGTCCCTGAAGATCCGCTCGTAGAGCTTCTGGTTGCGTTTCCAAGCATCGTGGACCTGGCTCACCATCTTCGCGGTGAGGCTTTCGATGCCGCTGATGCCGATGACCACATCAAAGGGAGCCTTCGCTTTCACTTGCGTGATGGTTGGCTTACCCTCTGGCCCCTGTGCCGTCTTGTAGAGAATGAGTCCACCATGGGCGGCGAGGGTGTTGTCGATGCCGGACGTGCGCCCATGGGCGACCTTTTCGCTCTCGTAGGCGATGGCGCTGACCTGCTCGTCGCTGAGCCCGAGCCCAAAGTGCTGATCGAGAGCGCGAACGACCGCCACCGCGATCGCCGCCGAGCCACCGAGACCCATTGCGCGCGGCACGTGCGGATAGATCTCGAGGAGAATGCTCCGGTCGCGGAGCTCGAGCGTGTCGAGAATGCGCTCGAGCGAGGTGTAGAGTGAGTGTTTGTGATCGACGCCGGGCTCGAGCTTGGTTTCCACCCCCCAACGCGGCACGACCACGTGCACGCCGTTTTCGCCGTCTTCCACCTTCGCTTGGATGGCGACGGGGAGCGACGCCGCCAAGGCGTGGGCGCCGTAGACCACCGCATGCTCGCCGAGAAAAATCACTTTGCCGGCGCCGGAGGCGAGGTTTTCGCTCGTTTTCGGCTCGTGTTTTTGCGCGGCGCGCTTCGGAAGATCTTGGAGCCGTTTGACGATCTCCTCCGCCTTCCAGACCTTGATCTCACCGCTCTCGATCAGCTCTTCGACCACCCGCTCAAACACCTCGGGAGGCGCTCCCGCCGCGTTGGCAACCGTCCGCGCGTGGAGCGTCATGTGTCCCTGCTGAATCCCTTCGGTGCTGAGCGCACGGATCGCGGAGAAGTTCTGAGCGAGGCCCACCGCCGCCATGATCTCGGCGAGCTCGGTGGCGTGCTTAACCCCGAGGATGCGATGGGCGATCGCGACCGCGGGATTGCTCTGCAGTGGCCCCCCAACGGTGCCTACCTTGAGTGGCAGCTCGATCTCGCCGACGAGGTTGCCATCCGAATCCGCAAACCACTTGGTGAGCGACGAATAACGGCCGCCTCGGCACGCGTAGGCGTGAGCCGCTGCTTCGATGGCGCGCCAATCATTGCCGGTGGCGATGGCAACCGCATCGATTCCGTTCATGATCCCCTTGTTGTGGGTGGCAGCCCGGTACGGATCGGCGGTCGCGAAGTCATTTGCGAGGATCACGCCGTCGCGCACCTGCTCGCCGGTGAAGCTCTTGCCCGCGAGCTCTGAGGTCGGGATCACGCAGCTCGCTTTCACCATGGATCTGTCGGTTAGGTTCGAGAGAATGCGCAAGAACACCTCGCCGCCGGTGATTTTCTCCACCAACGACGCGACCCCTTCGCACATGCTGTTCACCAGATTGGCGCCCATTGCGTCGCGCGTATCGACGAGGAGGTGAAGGATCAGCATGTCGCCCTTTGCGGAGGCCTTCGGGAGCACCCGCACCTCGATGTCCTTGGCTCCGCCACCGCGTGCGACCATGTTCGGATGGAGACCGTTGGCGAGATTGAGGATCTCCGCCTTGTTCTGCAGAAGTGCGGCCTGCGCCTTGCTGGCGTTTGGGAATCCAACGATCTGGATCTGGCCGATGAGGATCGGATCGGTGCTCTCACACGTGAAGCCACCCCCGGCAAGCGCCACCTTTGCAGCCGAAGAGAGCGCGGCGATGATGGAGGGCTCCTCCACCACGAGCGGCACGATGTACGGTCGCCGGTTGATCACGAAGTTCAGACCGAGGCCCATCGGCAGGCTGAATACGCCGACGACGTTCTCCACCATGCGATCGGCTTGGGCGGTGCTCATCACGCTCGTACCCGTGAGCAGGGCATCGCGGTCTTCGCTCGAGATGTATTCGCGCTCGTGGAGAATGGCGACCCGTTCGGCCACTGACTTCTTGTAAAATCCGGGGAGCCGGCTCTTGTCGTTCATCTGTCGCGCTCCATCGCGGGGTAGAGCTCCAGGGGGAGAGCGTCCCGAAAAGGTGCCGCACCGGCGTCTGCCCAGAAAGCGACTCCGATATCACCCCCGCCCGCGCCCGACGGCTTATAGACAGCGCCCGATCGGCACGCAACCGCCTCTTTTTGTCGGTGTGAGTCACTCACGATCGCGATGTGTGCTGCTTTCCCGAGCGCTGAGAGGGCCTCACGAAAACTCTCGACGCAGCGAAGAAAGGCCTGAGGATCGCCCGACTCGAACGCGCGGACCCCAGCCTCGGACTGTTCGCTCAGCGTGTCGATCAACGACGTTGCCCGCTCCGGGGCGCGCGCCTGCAGTGCGTTCACCGCGCCGATGAGCTGTGGAGTCGACGCGGAGCGGCCGGTGAAGACGACGGCCCACCGCAGCTTCTCTGGCCATGGCAGAGTCCGTACCCGTCGCGGCACCGATTCTTCACCTCGAGGCGCCTGGTAGGCTAGGACGCCGCCGTACGCCGAAGCCGCGATGTCGATCCCGCTGCCGACACCTCCCTGTGCGCGTCGGTGGGCCCGATGTGCATCCCGAAACAGCAGCTCCGAGGTCGGCCTTTCGCCGCGGGCGCGGCGTAGCGCATCCGCCAGCGCCACCGCCACGGCAGCGCTCGATCCGAAACCGAGCTTGACTCCGCCGTCGTAGAAATCGGTCGTGTCGATCGAGATCCGTGCGGAGGGCAGGGCTTCGTCGACCTCGTCGAGTACCGACGCGACGAGCGCCAGTCGCTGATCCCGTTCGCGAAGCTCCTGGCTGGTGCGAGCGTTGACCGTCAATCCGAGTGCGCTCAAGGAGAAGGACTGGGCGGGCTCGAAGCTCACGCGGGCACAGCGACCGACCGAGGCCACTAGAGCGCTTGCGCCGAAGAGCACCGCGTACTCTCCGATGAGGATCACCTTGCCCGGCGCCTCGGTACGAATCACGCGGGCTCCAGCTGGGCCGAGGGCCCTACTCCTGCTCCGAGGATTTCCTTGACGCCATTGAGTGTCCCGAGCCGACGAGCGAGGGTCTTTGCATCGGAGGGGCGGCACAGGACTTTCACCTGAGGACCCGCATCGATCGTGAAGTACGCCTCGATCCCTTCGCTGCGTAGCGCACGAACCGCGTGGATCAGCTCCACCGTAGCGCCGTTCCAATAGAGCAAGCCGGGGGTGGCCGAGAGCATGACCGCGTGCATGCGCAGGCAGCTCGCTTCCATCAGCTCGCCGACGCGGGTGAGGTCTCGGTCGAGCACCGCCTGGCGCATCGCTGGAAGGATCGTGTCGCTGTCCCGGACCCACGCGGCGTAGTAGGGCGAGGTGTCGCGGGTTAGGTTCATGCCGTCCGTCGAGCTGTGGCTCTTCGCGTCCTCCGAGGTGATCACCACGAGCATTCGCACGTCCCAGTGCTCCGCCGGCGCGATGCTCTCCGCGTAGCTGTCCGAGCCATCCTCCGCTTCGCCGCGGTGCCACTCGACGAAGCCGCCAAAGAGCGAACGGGCGGCCGAGCCACTGCCGACGCGAGCGATCCGCGAAAGGGCGCGATCGTCCAGCTCCAAACCGAGGGCGTGGCAGGCCGCGAGAGTCAGCGCGGCAAAACCAGACGCCGAGCTCGCGAGTCCCGCGCCCGTTGGGAAGTTGTTCTCCGTGGTCACCCGCAGTGAGTCGTGGACGTCTGCGAGCTCGCGGATCAGGTCGAGAAATCGGGACGCTCGGGTGGCGAAGGACGGCGGCGCAGGCGAATCCCCCAAATAGATCGAATCGTTTTCGAGCGTGCCATCCCGCACCACCGTGGTTCGGGTCGAGAGGGACGAGAGCGTCATCGAGAGCGAACCGACGCTTGGGAGGTTGCGTTTCACGTCCCGCTTACCCCAATACTTGGCGAGAGCTATATTGGAATGTGCTATCGCCGTGACCCGATCGTGCATGGGGGGGAGATAACCTTCCCCCGTCGGTGGAGCAATCCTGAGGGTGCTCTCTGGACACGGTCGAGTTGGGTCATTAGTTTCCGAGGGGCATGACAGGGAACCGTCCAAACCGTTCACGTGCTGCCGTTGTCGGTGCAGGTGTAGGGGGTCTCGTGAGTGCCGTTGAGCTCGCTCGACGGGGTCTCGAGGTCCATGTCTTCGAGCGAAGCGCCGATGTCGGCGGCAAGATGCGGCGCATCCGCATCGGTGACAGTGATGTGGATGGCGGACCGACCGTCTTCACCATGCGCTGGATCCTCGAAGAGGTCTTCCAAAACGCTGGCGCCTCGCTCGTCGACTACGTCGAGCTCGAGCAGGTGCAGTGCATCGCGCGCCACACCTGGGAAGGGGACGGTGTCTTCGACCTCTACACCGACCGGGAACGCAGCGCCGAGTCCGTGCGGCACTTCTTCGGCCGTCGAGAGGCAAAGGGGTATCTGCGTTTTTGCGACTACGCGGAGAACATTTTTCGCGAGGTAGAAGAGCCGTTTCTGCTGTCGCAGAAGCCCGGCATGGTCGACCTCGTAGCGAGCCAGGGCCTCGGCGCCCTCCGCGCGGCGAGCAAAATCGACCCATTCCGAACGATGATGAAGGCCTTGGGCGGCTTCTTCAAAGACCCGCGATTGCTGCAGCTCTTCGGCCGCTATGCCACCTACTCGGGTTCTTCGCCCTTTCAGGCCCCCGCAACCCTGAGCCTCATCGCGCACGTTGAGCGTGAAGGCGTCTGGCTCGTGAAGGGCGGCATGCACCGGATGGCCCAAGCACTGGCGCAGCTGGCACGCGAGCTCGGGGTCACGTTCCATTTTGAGCGTCCCGTGAAGCGGGTGCTGGCGGAAGCGGGGCGTGCCCGCGGTGTCGAGCTCGCCGATGGCGAGCAGTTCTCGGCCCATACCGTCGTGACGAACGTCGAGGCCCGCGCGCTGATCGAAGGGCTTCTGGGCGACGATGTTCGAGACTCCAAAGCGGTAGACGATCGGACCCAGCCGTCGCAGTCCGCGGTCACCTGGAACGCCGTAGCAAAAACCCGCGGCTTTCCCCTCGCGCACCATGCGGTGTTCTTCTCCAAGGACTACCCGCGCGAGTTCCGGGAGATCGCAGCGGGGCAGATCCCCACCGAGCCCACGGTCTACATTTGCGCCCAGGATCGCGATGACCTGGGCTTGCGCCCGATCGACGGAGCTGAGCGGTTGCTCATCCTCGTCAACGCCCCGGCCTGGGGAGAGCGCGATGCCAGCGAGGAGTTGGAGCGATGCGAGGAGCAGACCTTCGGGTTTCTAGAGCGGTGCGGACTCGAGGTGGATCTCGACCCCGCCTCGACGGTTCGAACCTCGCCGAGCGAGTTCGCGCGCGCGTTTCCGGGCTCGCGGGGAGCGCTTTACGGCGGGGCCTCTCACGGGTGGAAGGCGTTCTTCAACCGGCCATCAGCGCGAACCAAGATCCCCGGCCTCTACTTGACCGGGGCGAGCGCCCATCCTGGAGCCGGCGTGCCGATGGTCGCCTTGAGTGGCCGCTTGGCCGCCCAGGCGGTGCAAGAGGACCTCGCTTTGACCTCGACGTCCCGCACGACGGCTACGCCTGGTGGTACGTTGACGCGGTCTCGGACTGCGGCGAAGTCAGCCTAACCTTCATCGCCTTCGTAGGGAGTGTCTTCTCGCCATCCTACGCGCGATCCCGACGCCGCGCATCGACAGACCCGCTCGACCATTGCGCCGTCAACCTGGCGCTGCGCGGCAAGAAGAACGTTTGGGTGATGTCCGAGCATCCTCGTCGCGCGGTTCTGCGCGGCGAAGACGTTCTTCACATCGGTGCCAACCGTTTGCGGTGGAGTGAAGACGGGCTGGAAATCCTCATCGACGACGTCGAAGCGCCCCTCGGGCGCCGCGTTCTCGGGAGCGTTCAGGTGTTCCCGCGCGCTTTCAATCGTCGCGCCTTCGCTCTCGATCGGGCCGCGCGTCACACCTGGTGGCCGATCGCCCCGGAAGCGGAGGTCGAGGTTTCGCTCGGAGACCTACACTTTCGCGGCTCGGCCTACCTCGACTCAAACTGGGGGAGCGAGCCTCTCGAACGCGGTTTTCGCGGGTGGAACTGGTCTCGCAGCAAGCTCGACGACCGTACGGTAGTGCACTACGTGACAGACGCTCCAGACGGCGAGCGCCACGCCCTTGCCCTCGAATTCGATCGCTCCGGTGACGCTCGTGACACTGGGCCACTGCCTCCGCGTCCCCTCCGACACAGCGGCTGGGGCATCGCGCGGGAAGTGGTCAGCGAGACCGCGCCGGTGAAGCTTCTGGAGAGCCTGGAAGATACGCCTTTCTACAGTCGTCAGCGGGTGATGCATCGAATCGATGGTCGGCGGGTCGAGGGAGTGCACGAGTCGCTCGACCTTCGACGGTTTGATTCCCGCATCGTCCAGCATCTCCTGGGCTACAAGACCCGGCGGCGCCGCTGATGGGCTGGTTCTGGGCATGGCTCTTCCTCGCCTGCTGGTTCGGCGCGGTCTGTGCGGGCTGGTGGATCAGCACGTTGCGTGCCCGACGTTTTGCGAAACGCTTTGCCCCCTACGACTCATCGCGAGAAAGGCCCGTCCTGATCGTGCGTCCCTGCGCCGGCGCCGAGCCCGGCCTATTCGCGCGTTTGTGCTCCACCCGCGACGTGCGCACCACTCGACCCGTCCGATTGCGGATCGCAGTCGCAACCCCCCTCGACCCGGCTTTTTCGATCACCGAAGCTGCGGCGGTGCGTCTGCGCGAGGAGAACTTCGACGCGCAGGTGGTCGTGACCGGCGGCGGAGGACCGAACCGAAAAGTGGCCCAGCTCGATGCGGTGGTTTGCGCCGAATCGCGCACTGACGATTTCATCCTCGTCGTCGATAGCGACGTCAGTCTCGAGCGATTCGACCTCGACGCGAGCTGCGACCTGCTCGAGCACGACGAGGGCCTCGGTGCGGTGTGGTGTCCACCGGTGGATGACTGCGAAGTTCGCTCTTTGGGTGACCGGGCGTCCCAAGCGACTCTGAATGGCTCCTTTCACGCCTTCCCTCTCCTCGCGGGGGTCGAGCCATCCGCCTTGGTGGGCAAGACCTTCGTGCTGCGGCGCGAAGCGTTGGAGGAGATCGGCGGCTTCGGCCAGTTGATCGAGTATCTCGGGGAAGACTTCGAGCTGTCCGCGCGACTCCAAAAGGCGGGGTATCGGGTCGAGCCGAGTCCCATTACGACGCACGCATGCGTGACGGAGCGAAGCTTTGGCACGGTCGTCGCCCGCATCGCGCGCTGGATGACGGTGGTTCGCGCGCAGCGGCCGCTGCTGATGCTGAGCTATCCTCTCTTCTTTTTCAGCGCGTCACTGATTGTTCCCGCCGGCACCGTCATCGCGACCTTCGCCTACGGCTTTCCGGCGCGCGCGAGTGCGGTGGTGGCGCTGTGCGCCATGCTGACCCGGGTGGGTTTGGTCTTCGTCGCCCGCGCCCGTTGTCGGCAACGGGTGACGATTCTGACCGCGGTCATCGACGCGATTCTCGGAGACTTAGTGACGGTGCTCGCCTTCTTTCGGGCGTTTCGTAGTCGCCGCTTCGAGTGGCGCGGTGTTCCCCTCGAAGTCGACCGGCAGGGGCGCCTCGTGGCCGTCGACGAAGCCTGAGCGACGGGCGCTTCGAGCTCACGGCCCGCCCGGGATCTGCGCCTCGACCCATTTGAGCATGCACTCGATCTCGAAGTCTGCGGGTGCTCTCGCGAAGAGCGGCATTTGATCGCCGCACGGCGGAATCGCGAGCAGCTTGCTGTACATCAGGCTCTCCGTCGGCTCGGTCGACGATACGAGCGGCGTGCCGCTGCACTTCGCGCTGCCGGCTACGTCGAGAAGGGCGGCCCCGAGGTCCTCGGCTACCAGCGCGAGGTTCCCGTTGGACGGGGTGGCGGTCTGGTGGCAGCCGCTGATGGCGCAGCTTCGTTCGATGAGCTGGTCGGTGTAGGCGACGCAATCGATGTCACCCAAGAGAGACTCCGGATCGTCGATTTGGCCGGGGCAACCGATGGACGAGGTGAGGAGAGCGATTGTGGCGCCCAGCAGGAATCCGCGCGCGCATTCAGTACGCATAGCTCACCCCCAGCTCACCGGTGAATTGCAGATCCAGGGCCCCGCCCGCGAGAAACTCGTCGCCGCGCTGCGATCGCATGTCGTAGAAAAAATGGTCGTAGACACCCGCGAAGAAGATCTCCAACTCCGAATAGAGTGGAACGCTCAGTCCGCCGCGCAAGCGCAGCCCTCCTACGGCCGAGTTGGGGAACAAGGAATCACCGACTTTACCCGCGTTACGAATGAAGGAGTACTGGCAGTCCAGGAGGAGCGAAAGCACCTTTGTTTCGTAGCGCGCTCCGATTCCGGCACTCAAGGTCTGATAACGCGCCCCGGGGAGCTCCCGTCGCGCTGCGAAATCCTCCGGTGCGCTGAAGCGCGAGGCGTTTTCGCCAAACGTCACGCGCGATCGAATGAGAATGTCGCGAAAATCCCAGGCAACGCTGGCACCGGCGTACCAGTCGCTCCATCGGTGCTCGAGGGTCACTCCCGGGGCATCTGCGACCGACGGTTGGATTCCGAAATCTTGGGCATAGGCGCCCACTAATCCGATACGCCGAGTGGTGCCCGAGAGACGCTCGAGGAGCAGGGGGTAGAGCTCGACGCGGACTCCCGCGCCGAAGGAAATCCCCGAGTCGAATTCACGGAGGTTGCGCGTGAGGGTGTCGTAGTAGCGAAAGGTTCGCCCGTGAAGGAGCCCGTAGCTCTCGACCTCGAGCAGTCGACCGGCGCGAGTCCAGGGCTGTCGTCGAATCGGCGAAACTGTCTCCACCGTCGATGGTACCGGGCTGCCCGGTTTCGGCTCTCTCGTCGCGGCCGCCTCCGAAGATGCTTCGCCATCGACGTTTACTGGCTGCGCGGCAGCGGTGGTTGCAGCGCCTTCGTCGACGGACGGAGCAGGCGGCTCCATTTCCGTAGCTGCGGCCGCTGCCGCCCGCTTCATGAACCGCGCGAGTCTTTGCGCGTCGACGCTCGCCGGGCCTCGACGACCGCCCGAACGAATCGCGGCGCGGTCGGTCAGCAGGATGGCGCCATCGGCGCTCCGGATGGCGACGAGATGCAGCCGCACCGCTCTTCGCCTGCGTCCGCGGCCCTTGCGTTCGACCTCGGCGGCGATGATCACGTCGACCCCGCTCGCATCGGCGATCTCGAGGACCCGTTTCAACGGCGGGGGAGCACGCTCCTTCAGCTGAAAAACCGAAGGGCGCTCCCAGTTGCGTGTCAGTTGCGCGGAGGTTGCCGCCGGGGCGAGCAGAAAGGACCCGAGCAGCGCCTCCTCCACCTGCTGGGCCAGCGCGGGTGCCTCGCTGCGAAACACGAGCGCAGCGTTCGGCTCGGCGGACGCAACGCCGGGAATCGCGAACGCGAGGCCCATCGTCACGACTCTCAGTAGTACAGGTGCGTCCATAGGAGGAATTCCGAGTCCGTCTGAGACCCTCCGAGAAAGTTCAGGCGATACTGCGCGGCGAACTGCACGGCCGGCAGTACGTCCCACTGGAGCCCCGCGGTGGCGCGGGACACGTCGACGCTCCCGTCGGCGAGATCCGGTCGGGCCCAGGTGTAGTAGGCGAGCGCGGTCACACCTTGGTAGATCAGGTAGTTCGCCTCCACGTAGCTATAGAGACCCTGACTGTCGCCTAGCTCGCTCTGCGTCAGGCGAAAATCGATCTCGCCCAGGATCACGACCGGATAGAGATTCACTCCAAACATGGGACCTGCGGTGTAGAGCGCACCACCGTCGTCGAGGAAAAGTGTCTCCAGCGACCCGCCGACCTGATAGCCCAGGTCTCGAAACCCGAAGGTGCTCGAAAGGCCAGCCCCACTCGGCGCTTGGTCGCCAGGGAAGGAGTCGATCCCCTGATAGAAGGCGGCCACCTGAGCGAACGGATAGTTCGGATTGATCCCGGCTTCGACCCCGTAGACCTGACCGTATTGCCCAAAGCCCAAAGGATTTCGCGTCACGAGCGTGTGATCCGGGTGCCGCCAGCCGTAGGGCTTGATGAAGCGGCCAGTACGAATGTAGCCATTCATAGGCAGGTCGTCGTACTCGATCACCGCCTCGCGCACAGTTATGAGCTCGTCGAGCTCCGTGCCAACGTTAGGGTCATCGACCGTACGCGCCCGGCGGCCCTGCAATCCGACGGTGGCATAGGCGTTGATCGAGTCCGTGATCTGCCCCCAGCCGTGCACGTCGAGCTGCATCGGGAAGAACGCGCTGTCTCCTTCCTCGGGGAGAAGGTAGAGGAAGCGCGCGTCGAAACCGGCTCGCCAGGAAGGGTCGGGATCGATATCCCCGGTGCGGTCGTGGATCTGATCGATCGGTGTCTGTCCCGATTGCCAACCGGAGAATCCCTCGAAGATGTCGTAGACCCCAGTCGTGCTGGGGTCGTTCTCTCCTCGATGACTCTCAGGGTCCGCAAACTCCGCGGGTCGCGCATCGAGACTGAAGGTCGGCAAGGTCTGATCGCCGTAGAATCGGCCGTAAGAGTTTCTCAGGCCCCCGCCGGTTCGATTCGTGTGGCAGGCTTGGCAGTCGAGGGTGCATGCGCGCTCCCCCTTGTCCGGTGGGTCGTACCAGCCGATGGGCTCGATGTGGCAAGTATCGCAACGGTTCGCCGAACGGATGGAGTAGATCGGCGTCGCCTCCGAGCGCGAGGCGGAGCAGATGAGAAGCACGATGGACGTCGCGACCCCAACGAGCGCTAGGATGATACGATTCACGATCTTATCCCGGTTACCTTCGAAGCGTAGCCGACTGCACGAGGATACTCAAAGTCCCCCGGACCAACCGTCGAGCACCCGATCGGTTGCGCTCGTCAGTCCTCATCACGTGCTCGCGGGCCGGGGGGAAGGGCGGAACGCTCGGTGGGGGTTTCACCGCGGGTGAGTCGCGCGAGCCAGGCTTCCGCCCAGCGGCTCCAGAATCCTGGAGAGTGCTGGTGGAGCAGCTCGTCGTCACGCGGCGGGGTTTTTGCGATGATCAGGGCGTCGAGCTCCTCCATCAGTGCGAGCACCGCGGCCTCTTGCGCTGCCACCGCCCGGTCGATGTCTCGCTCGTGGCTCAGGGGCTCGCCGATGTTGACGTGCAGTCCCGGACGCTCGGTCTGACCGAACTCGTAGCGCAAAGCGAGGGGAAGGATCGTCGCCCCTGGGCTCAAACGCGCGACCGCAGCGGCTCCGGCGCGAAATCCGAGCGGTCGCTCGGTGATCGGGCGCTCATCGCCCTGGGCGAAGACCCAAACCAAGCGATTCCCCTCGCGCAGCAGCTTGGCCGCGTAGCGGATCGCCAAGCCCCCGTCGCGCGGATCATCGAGGTCAATGCCGAATGCGCCGACGAGTCGGAAGAACGGGAGACGCCGTAGATTCTTTGCGTCCATCATCGCGTAGGAGTCGATCGGGAGGACACAGTTGGTCAGCCACACGGCGACCAAAGGGTCCCAAAAGGCGGTGTGATTCGAGACCAGCAGCACCGGAGCGTCCCGGTGAGCGCGGAGGCGCGAGAGGCCGCGCACGTGAGCGAACTGAAACGTGCGCTCGATCTTCGACCGCGCGACTCCGGAAAACCAGCGCAAAAACCAGGGGCTCTTTCGCGCCGGGATCACGGATGGATCAAGAAAGCTCGTTCGGGGGGATCTCACCGCGTTCGAGTAGCTCGAGCAGGCTCAGAATCCCATCAAAAGGCGGCGGTGGGCTGTCGGCTTCAGGGGCGAAGCTCTCGCCGTCCACTAGACGCGGTGGGACCGGTCTGACCGCCAAGCGAATCGTGTTGGGGCGAAGTCTGCGCACGTTGTTCGTGGGACCCGTCTCGCCCGCAGGCCGTGGCTCAAACGTGCTGCTGTGCGCCTCGTGTCGCCGCGCGTTGAACATCGGGTGTCCCCGGGTCAGCGTGGGATGTCTCGGAATCGAACGACGGCGAAGGCTTCGCCATCGGTTTTTTTCAAACACCTGCTATCTCCCGTGCCATTGACACGCCCCAGCGTCCTACGAATGCGGCGCCGAGCTGCCCAAACACGTCCTTGTATACCCGAGGACGCTTCATCGAAGTTCGATGGAGGAATCGTGCGAATTCGAACATCGAAATCTCATCTCTGAGCATGGCTGCATACACATCCGGGCCCAGGTCGTAAAGCGTGGAGAACGCGGTGTCGAGGAGGATGTTGAGCTCGCGTTCCCGCCCGGGCCGGCGGTCCGGGTGCGCCATCATCCAGGACAGAAGCCCCGTGCCGCGGTGAATCGGCGCATCGTCCACGACGCAGTCGAGCTCGCCGGGCTCGAGAGCTCGCCGGGAGAGAGCCCGCTCGATCTGTCGACTCGCCGGTTCGAGTGAGCGCAGCATCGATCCGAATCCGCAGAAGGTCAGGGGCGAGTGGCGAGCCGCCGCGTCACCCACGAGCACCACCCGGGCCCCGGGTGGTTTGGGAGCCGGTGACAGTCGCGACCATCCGGTGATGTATCCGAAGGTCGGGCGAACCATCTCGTAAACGCCGGTTTTGTAGCGCGGAAGGGTCTCGAAGAACCGGTCGTAGAGTCGGATGAGCGAGCCGCGCCCTACCTCTTTCGCGGGTGCGTAGTAGAACAGGTAGACGGTGGTCTGGTCCGGATGGGTCGGGAATCCCTCCCAAATGTGCTGGCGGCCTTCTTCTAGGTCTTCCGTGGTCGCGAGGATCTCACCCACCTTGGGATTGATCTGCGTCGGTCCGTCACCTTGATCGAGTCCGCGGAGTACGCCGCCTACCGTAGGGCACAACAGGTCGCCCGAGGCGTAAGGGCTCGAAGCACCTCGCCCGTCGACGAGGAGACGGGCAGTGACGTCGCGCGTCTGGCTGCCGCTCTCGAAGCGCAGCGCGACGGCCGTGGGGCCTTCGCCATGACCCACGAGCGTGTGGCCGTCGAAGAACGTGATCCCGCGCGCTTCCGCCTTTTCGCGGGTGCGCCGCAGCAGCAATCCTGCGTCCACCGGTGTGTCCAGCACACCTTTAACGTCGTAGCTGCCACCCCGGTGCCATCGGCAGAAGCCGTGGTCGTAGGTCGTGATCATCAGCTCGTCGAGCTCGGAGCGCTCGAAGAGCCCGCTCCTGACCAGCGCCTGTAGCTCGCGGACTGATGCATTCCATTCGCGATGCACCTGCCCCGCGCGAGCTCGCTCGAAGACCGCGACGCGAATGCCGCGGCTCGCAAGAATCGTTGCGATCAAGAGACTCAAGCCGCCGCCGACGAGGGCGACGTCGTAGTCGACCCGCGCGTTGCGATCCGGTGCGGGAGGGTTGTTCGGCGCGGGTCGTGCGCTCGCGCGTCGCGCGTCCAGGTGCTCGAGTCGCTCCAGGAGCTCGGGTCCACCTGCTTCGGCGACTCGGGCGCGCGCGTAGTCCAGACTGCGATGACGTTGATTGGCTACTTGCATCTCAATCCTCCACGCTCACGTGCTTTGTGCAATGGCATCTACCAGGAAGCTCGTTTCGCCGAGCGCAGGATCTCCGCAGTGGCGCTCTGCCCAAAAAGTCGCCCCGATCGCGCGAAGGGCGAGCCAGATCTTCCGGCGGCCGGTCGTCACGGCGCGCTGACTGACGCTGTCGTAGTCGTTGCTCGCGATCACCCTGCCTATGTCCGAGTAGATCAGGCTCGCGGCGCGAATGGAGACCCGGCAATCGCGAGGCAGATAGGTGATCCCCGAGTCCGCTCGGCGATAGAGGCTTTTCGCTTCATCCAGGAGTCTCGCGACAACCGTTCCGAGCGCCTCTGAGTGGACCGGGTTACGAAGCCAGAGTTCGGGCTCGATCCCAACCTCCTGCATCCACTCGAGCGGGAGATAGATTCGCCCGGCTCGGGCATCTTCTCCAACATCTCTGCAAATGTTCGTGAGCTGCATCGCGACGCCGAGATCGCAAGCGCGTGCCATGATGTGCGGCTCCCGGCGACCCATGAGCACCGTCATGATCGCGCCTACCGCCGAGGCTACGCGAGCGGAGTAGGCGATGACGCCGCTCAGTGTTTCGTAGCGTCTGCCCTCGACGTCCCAGAGGTATCCGTCGAGAAGCGCCTCGAAGAGCGTCCGCGGGATCCGGTGCTCGCGCACGACGTCCGCGAGGAGCCGCTCCACTGCGTCCTTGCGGGGAGCACCGCAGTAGATTTCGTCCAGTCGGGCATGGAGCCGGTCGAGAGCGCGGGCGGGCTCGCGAGCGAGGTCGACGGCGTCGTCGGAAATACGACAGAAAGCGTAAACGGCGGCTGCAGGACGCCTGACACGGGTTGGCAGCAAGAGCGAAGCCGCGTGAAAGCTCTTGGACCCGGCGCGCAGGATCGCCCGGCACTGGTCTAGGTCAGCGGCGAGAGAAAAAGGCCCTCTACGGGCGAGCGTCTCAACCCGCTCTTTTAGCTCGGACGATTGCATTCGGATCTGGAACCACCGTGTCGAGTACGCGGGCCGAGGAAATCACGCCGGGCATGCCAGCACCAGGGTGGGTTCCCGCGCCAACGAGATACAAGTGCTCGATGTCCTCACTCTGGTTGTGAGGTCTGAAGTATGCGCTCTGCAGCAGGGTCGGTTCTACGCTGAAGGCGGCACCTTTGTGAGACAGCAGGATGTCCTGAAAGCCCTGCGGATCGAGCGTGTGCGAAGTAACGATGTGCTCGCCGAGGTCCGGCATGATCGTCGAGGCCAGGTACTGCTCGATCTTCTTGCGGTAGGGCTCGCACTGCGACTGCCAGTCAACCCCCGAGTCCAGGTGCGGCACCGGGGACAAAACATAGTACGCGTCGCATCCGTCCGGGGCCATCGACGGATCGGTCTTCGTGGGCCGGTGCAGGTATAAGCTGAAATCGTCGGCCAACACCTTGTTCTCGAAGATGTCATCGAGCAGGCCCTTGTAGCGGGGTCCCAAGAGAATCGTATGGTGCGCGACATCCTCGTACTTGCGATTGGTACCGAAGTACCAAACAAACAAGCTCATCGAGTAGCGAGCGCGATCGATTTTCGAGTCTGTCCAGCGTCGACGATAACGCGATGGAACCAGGTGGCGATAAGTCCACGCTGCGTCTGCGTTCGAGACGACGAGGTCCGCATGGATGACGTCACCGTTCTCGAGCCGCACGCCGGCGGCCCGGGGCTTCTTGCCGCTTTCGTCCATGACGATCTCGGAGACGGTCTGGTTCAAGCGAACCTCGCCACCGAGTCCTTCGATCAGCCCCACGATTCCTTTTACGAGGGCGCCAGTACCGCCCATGGCGAAGTGGACGCCCCATTTCCGCTCCAGAAAGAGGATGAGCGAGTAGATCGACGTGGTACTGAAAGGGTTGCCGCCTACCAGAAGCGGGTGAAAACTGAGTACGGTCCGGAGTTTCTCGTCCTTCACGTACTTCTTTGCCATGCCATAGACCGACCGATGCGATCCGAGGCGCACCATGTCGGGCAAGATTTTGAGCATGTCCATCGGTGAGCCAAAGGGCACATGGGCGAGCTGCTCGAAGCCGACTTTGAAGATTTGCTCGCTCGCTTTCACGAAGCGATCATAACCTGCGACGTCCGCGGGATTGATCTTGTTGATCTCCGCGTGCATCGCGTCTCGGTCGCCGGTGTAGTCGAACACGGTCCCGTCGTCGAAGCGAATTCGGTAGAAGGGGCTCACCTCGCGCATGTCGATGTCATCGGACATTTTTTTGCCCGCGAGCTCCCACAGCTCCTCGAACAGAAAGGGGGCGGTGATGACCGTCGGCCCGCCGTCGAAGATGAAGCCTTTGTCTTCGTAGACGTAGGCGCGTCCGCCAGGTTTGTCGCGTCGGTCGATCACGGTCACGCGGTAACCGCGGGCGCCGAGTCGGACGGCCGCGGAGAGCCCACCAAACCCGGCTCCTATGACCAGCGCGTGTGGCTTGTTGTCGGAACCGCTTCGTTCGGGAATGTTCTCAACGGGTGCTTGCATGCCGCATTAGTAAGAGCAGGATGGCTAGGTGACAAGGTTCAGAATGAATTCGATTTATCCGATGATTTTCCGGTCAGATCTATGAGCCATTCGTCGCAGGCGCGCCCGTGAGCGGCCGCTATCGCATTCAAGCCTTTGCGCGGCTCACCGGCGTGCCGGCACCGACGCTTCGGGCGTGGGAAAAACGCTACGGCGTACCTACCCCGGACCGCAGCGAGTCGGGCTACCGGCTCTATCGTAACATCGATCTCTTCGTCGTGCGTCGTATGGTCGAGCTCGTGCAGGACGGCCATTCCGCCGCCTCCGCCGCCAAAACGGCGTCAGAGGCGTTGGATCGGGAGAATCGGCCCGAGCCGGCGGAAGCGGCGTCGGATGCGATTGTGAGCGCGCTGGCGCTTGGAGATCCGGTACGCGTTGAGCATGAGATTCGGCGGGCGGTGTTTCTGAGCAGCACCGCCGTCGTTCTAGAACGGATCATCTACCCCATACTTGAGGACGAACGAGCTCCGGCGGCGCAGAAGAGGCTCTTGAGGGCGCAGACCGCCCCTCTCGTCGCCGAGCTGATTCGCATGGCGGGGGCGAGCGATGGGCCTTTGGGCTTGCGTTGTGCTGGGGTGGACGAGCTGGACTGCTTGGCTTCGGATGCCCTCGCGCTGCGTCTGCTGGGCTGGGGCTATCGAACGTTCTCGATCGGGGCTGGGGTTACGCCAGCGGAGTTGAAATCAGCGATCCGAGCCTTTCGTCCGGAATTCGTGCTGATCGGGCTCGATGCGCTACCATCCCATCACTCCGCCCAATATACGCTTCTCGATGGCTACGCTGCCGCGGTGAGTGACTTACCTTGGGCTGTGAGTGGAATTGCTGCTTCGCGTCTGGGGGAGGCGATCGAGCAGCGCAGAGGATTAGTGGGTGAAGCTGATCTCGGTTTCAAACGTCGTC
Organism: uncultured Bdellovibrionales bacterium; assembly: GCA_964468125.1. Taxonomy (GTDB): domain Bacteria; phylum Myxococcota; class XYA12-FULL-58-9; order XYA12-FULL-58-9; family CAYXVF01; genus CAYXVF01. The sequence continues at coordinate 40,564 of CAYXVF010000011.1, forward strand.
TCGAGCGTGCCATTTGGGTTCGCTCTCATAGCCTTTCTTCTGGTCGCTGATCCGGCCCAGGGAGAGTCATTGGCCCCGAGCCTCGAGCCGGTGAGCCGAGCCAGTCGCAACACACCGTCTGTGCCCCTTGAGCGATGGGCCGGGCGACAGGTGGTCTTGGGCGAGCAGAGCATCACCTTTGTCGGCACCGTGGAGACCCGTGCCGAGTCCTTCGTGATCGCCGACGTGCGCCGATACCCGGACCGCTACGTCATGACCCAGTACACCTGTCGGGTGAATCTTGCGGAAGTCGCTGGGGTTCGAGCGAAGATCGCGGACGGAACCGCCCAGTCCGTTCCACCGGTGACGTTCGAGGTCCCCCGGAGTGCTGACGGTTCGCTCGCGCCGGTGAGTTGGGTGACCGACTGGGGCGAGGCGGACCACGATGGCGACGGCAATCGCGGTGTGACCGTCGAAGTCGGCGCTCCTTTGTGCGGCGGCTACCTCTACCTCTCGAGTCGGACCACGACGAAATCCTACATGTTCGAGCGCAAGCAAGCGCTCGAAGCCTCCCTCGACGTCACCGTCGAACAGAGGATTTTTGACACCTCGAACATCTGCCTCGACGTCGCCACCTCTGACACGGTGGAGCAGGTCAGCGGTCGGGTGACTTACGCGCCAGTGGCAAGGTCCGAGACCTGTGCGAGCCTGCTGCGCAAAGGGTGGCCCGTGGCCGCACCCATCTGAGTCGTGCCTCGGGCGCTTGTGCTCGTTCACGAGCGCCGCTAGCATTGCGGATGTGAGGTTTCTCCCTCGATCCTGAGCTTCCGCCGATGCCTGAGTCGACGTTTCCCCGCCGCTTCGGACGCTACATTCTCCTCGACAAGGTGAATTCCGGCGGTATGGCGGAAGTCTACCGCGCCAAAGTGACCGGCACGGACAACTTTCAGCGCATCGTTGCGATCAAGTGCATGCTATCGAATTTGGTCGAGGACCAGGAATTCGCGACGATGTTCGTGGACGAGGCGCGTCTCGCCGCCCAGCTCAATCACGGTAACATCGTGCAGATCTACGAGCTCGGCCGCCACGAAGAGCAGCTCTACATCGCCATGGAGCTCGTCAACGGACACGACCTCCGAAACACGACAAAGCGCGCCAGGAAGCTGGGCAAACGTTTGGGCGTGGGGTTCGTCGCCTACATCGTGAGCAAGGCGGCTGAAGCGCTCGACTACGCGCACAACAAGCTGTCGCTCGATGGGACGCCGCTCAATCTGGTTCACCGGGATGTGAGTCCCCAGAACATTCTGGTGAGCTACGACGGCGAGGTGAAAGTCGTCGACTTCGGGATCGCGAAAGCAGAGCACCGAGCAACGGAAACGAGGGCGGGGACATTGAAAGGCAAGTTCGCCTACATGGCCCCGGAGCAGGTGGTAGGCGACAGCATCGATCGGCGCGCTGACATCTTCGCCCTCGGAGCCGTGCTCTACGAAGCGGCGACTGGAAGGCCGCTCTTCTACGGCGACACGGACCTTGCGATCCTTGAGAAGGTGAGGAACGCCACGCTCCCCAACCTCGAGGAGCACCTCTCCCACGCGCCTGCGCAACTGTGCAAAGTGATACGCCGTGCCTGCGCTCTCAAACCGGAGGAGCGCTACCAGAGCGCCCTCGACCTGGCCGAAGATCTCGCTCCAGTACTGCTCTCTCGCGGGAACCTCTTTGGCCCCAAGAACGCACGCACGACCATGCGCGTTCTCTACGAAGAAGAATGGGACGCCCTGCCGAAGAAGCTCAAGGAATACGCTGCGGTGGATCTCGACGAAGACCGCGCCGAGGGCCGTGGCCGCACTCAGATCTTTGGGGCGCTCCTCAATACCACGGGCGACGTACCCCTCGTGCAGACCGAGGAGATCCCCCGAAACGGAGCACCGCCCCCCGCCGCGCAGACGAATTCGAGGACCAGCAAAGAATCGGAGCCGATGACATCCGCCGCCACGGAGGTGTTCTCGCCGAAGGAGCTCGAAGCCCGGGCGTCGGGTGCCGGGACAGCGCCGGAGAATCGTGAGAGTGACGAAACGGGCCCCATCGAGCACCTGGACGGGCCCGAAACCACCGTGGAGGAGACCAAGGCCGAGGCCCGCCGCGAGCCTTCCGGTGCGTCCCGTCCCGAGCCTTCCGGAAGGATCCGCCCAGAACCCTCGGTTCGAATCCGCCCGGACGGCCGACTGCGCCCGGAACCTTCCGGGCGGGCGAGACCGCAAACCGCGGCGATGCTCTTTCAAGAGCTGATGTCCGCGCCTGCGTCGGTTCGCTACGCGCTGCTGGGGCTTGGCGGCGCCTGTGTCGTCACCTTGCTCGCGCTGATTGTCGTCGTGGCAGGACGCGGTGCTGAGCCAGATCCCCCGAGTACTGTCCCAACCCCGGTGGCAACGATGGAGCCGGCCGAAGAGAAGCGCCCGGTCGGTACGGTGATCGAGGAGCTCCCAATGGACGATGAGGACTCCGACCCGATTGACGAGCCGGAGTGGGACGACCCGGCTGCCGAACCCGAGGATGCCGCGGAAGAGCTGCCGACCCAGCCCAAACCGGACGGTACGGATCGACCGAAACGGCGATTCGCCTGGGTCAATATCGACTCAAAAGGGGTAGCTGCGCGCGTGCTCGTAGATGGAAAGGAAGTCGGGCGGACACCCATTCGAGGGCACCGGGTTCGCGCAGGCCGTCACCGGGTCAAGTTCATTCCTGTGGATAACAGTGAGGGGCGATTGGTGGAGGTTCACATTTCGCCACGCTACACCGAAGACAACCCGTTGGATCTCAGCCTGAAGCTGAGATGAGCACGAGTCGGGGGCCGCGGTGACGACCCCCGCCCGTATTCGTCTTACAATCGGTCCTTGAGGGCCTTGGCTGCGCGGAAGCCGACCGACTTCGACGCCTTGATCTTGATGACCTCACCGGTCTGCGGGTTGCGACCCTTGCGCGCCTTGCGCGAGCGCACCACAAAGGTCCCGAAACCGGGGTAGCTGAAGCGCTTTTCCTTCTTGATGGCGACGGTCATGTTGTCGAACACCGCGTCGATCATGTCCGCAGTCATCTTCTTGGTCACTTCGCCGTCAAACTTCTTGTAGAGGGCTTCAACGAGCTCTGCCTTGGTCATGTTACTCTCCTGGTTGCGGCCCGTGTCTCTCTCCTAGCGACATGCTCGGAGCAGGGTGCCAACCGCCTGAGTTTGGGCCGCCTCTGAGCCCCGAAGTTAGAGGGTCTCCGCGATCGGGGTCAAGGAAAGCCTTTTAAATCGCGGGTCTCCGCGATCCAGCGAGCGCCAAGGTAAGGCGCCCGTCGCGAGGAAAAAGCCATATTTTACAGTGCCTTACCTCGCCATATGTCTAGTGCAATCTAATGTATGGTACCCGTCGCACCCCGTCGCTTTTTTACAGCGTCGGAGCCCTGATTATCAGGCTTCCGAGGGGATGAGGTCGGGAAGAGCTGCAAAAACCTGCCTCTGATCGGTGTCGGTCTCTGGGGGGCTATGGAGAGTAGGCGTTCGGCCCCGGTTGGCGGGGTTCTGCTACTGCGAGTAGTTGAATATGACCTGTGTCCGTGGAGTGGTCGCGGTGTTTCGAGGCGGCACTCAGTGGCTCATTTCTTTGGGGTTTCGACGACGCGCCGGCCCTTGCCATCGAAGGCGATGCGCTTCGCACTCTTGCCAGTGCCGTAGATGAAGACTCGGCCATCGCCATTCTTCTCGATTCGGTCTGGCATTCCATCCCGCTCGGCGACGGCCTTTTCGTCGCCCTGCGCTTTCGCGATGAACGCGTCGAGGTCGGCCTGCGATCGCGCTTCGCTGAGTGCTCGGGTGCCGTCCTTCTTGGCTTTCTCGCACGCTGCGATGAGCCCGCGACGACTCACTTTCCCAAACGGGCCTTTCAGCGTGAGGCGCTCGTTGGCTCCGGGCTTGGCATCGAGCGCCTCCGCCGCTTCCCTGCACTCATCAAAGCTGCCGAGCGCGCGAGAGATCCTCTGGATCCGATCCTTCGCGGCGCCGGAGCGGTCCTCGATCGCGGTGAGCGCCTTGCCTGCTCGTGCCTCGATCGCCTCGAGGGCGATCTGCCACTCTATGGCGGGCATGCGTGTGCGTTGTTTGTTCATCTCGGCCTGGCAGGCGCGCTGCATCCCGACCACGTCGAGGTTGCCGAGGGGAGTCTTCCGCCTGGCTCCGGGGCTCGCACCAGGAAGCTTCTCGGCCCCCTTCAGGCGCTCGGAGCACTCGCGCAGCGTGAGCACGGCGTTGGTCACCGCGCGTTTCAGCTCTGTGCCGTCACTGGCCGAATCGATCGCGGCGAGCGCCTTCGTGACGCCGGACGCGAGGTCGTCGAATCCCTTTGACCACTCCGCATCGAAATCGCGCGTATTTCCCTTGCTGTCGAAACCGAACTTCGCGGTCTCGTTTCGCCCGACCTGATAGTAAAAAATGCGCCCCCCTTGCACCGATTCGATCCTCGATGGGATTCCTCGCTCCTTGGCGACCCGAACCTCGTCGCCCTTCACGGTCGCGAGAAACGCGCGCAGCTTCTTCTCACGCTCCGCGTCCTCTACGGACTGGCGTGCCTGCTGCAGTCGCGTGATGCATTCGGTCTCGATCCCCTTGACGGTGAGTGGCCCGAAGGGGGTCGGCGTTTCGTAGCGCCCATCGGCGTTGCGCTTGCGGGCAAGGGTTGCAGCGGAGAGCTTGCACCCGTCGAGAGCGGCGACCGCTTTCTCCCAGAGAACCGCTGCCTTCGCCGGATTCTCCTCTGCCCGTGCGGTGGCCGTCGCCTTCGTGACCGCATCCAAACTCGAGGCGAAGCCTTCGAGCTCCGCCTTCCACACGAGTCGTGGCTTTTCCTTGGCGACCGCCGAACCCCGCTTCGTACACGAACGTTGAAGCTGGCTGACCGTGAGCTCGCCAAAGGGCGAGGCAAAGGTCTTTCGGCGGTCGTAGCCGACCTTCGAGGTCGCTTCCCCCATGCGTTCGACGCACGCCCGCAGGGCGGCGCTGGCTTCGTCGGAGGCCAGCAGCTTCTTTCGCGCGCTCGTTGCGCCATCGTATTTGCCGAGTGTCGCGTCGACCTCGGCCACGACGGCTTTGACTAGCGCATTCCACTGCACGCTCGCGAGCTGACCGGAGAAGCGCTCTTGGCGCGCGCCGCAATCCAAGCGGGTCTCGTCCAAGGTCTTCTCACCAAAGGCGGTACGAACCAGACGCGCTCCGTCGTAGTCCTTGCGTGCTGCGAGCTGCTCGAACTGGTCAACGCATTGCTCGAAGGCCACTGCCGCGGCCTGCAGCGCTTTGAGTTGAGTGTCTCGGTCTTGTGCTTCTTGCCCGATCTGAACCGCGCGTTCGCCGCGCGTGATGGAGGCGTCGAGGTACTCGCTGGTGGCGAGCTGCCACTGAGCGATCTTCAGTCTGTCCCGGAGGGCTTCGGCCTGCGCGTCTCGCTGATCCGCGTGTGCCTTGTAGCCGGCGTATTTCTCGTACTGCGACCCGTCCGCCCGCAGCTTGCCCAGCCGTTCGAGGACCTCCACCAACGAGGCCACGTCGTCTTCGGTGGGGACCCGCTGGTTCATGGCCACAAAGAGCGCTCTGCCGCGCTCGAGGGTGATCTCCCCGGCCTGGGTCAGCTCGGCGATCGCCGCGTTGCGGCGCTCGATTCGGTCACGCTCGAGCGCTTCCTCGAAACGCACCTTGGCCCGGGCGATCGCGTCTTCCTTGTCCTCGAACTCCGGGTGGCCGCGGGTGAGCTCGTCAGCGTTTTCGACCTCGAGCTCCGCCCGTCGAAGGAGGCGCCCGGCATTCTCGAAGTCTTTCGCGTCGAGGGCGCGCTTGAATTGTCGCAAACGCTGACTGATCGCATTTATCCCGGCCTCCTCCTCGTCCTCACCCTCGAGGTAGTCGCTTTCAGTCCTCTCAGCGCTCGGGGCTTCGGAGCTTTCCTGGCGGTCTTCTGAGGGGCCAGATGGTCCACTCGGGCCTCCCCCCATCCCTTTGAGGACCGCGCAGCCAGAGGCAGCAAAGACGATGGTAGTCAGGGCGATCGACAGACGCATGGACGGGCTCCTAGTTTCCGTATCGTTCGACCAGCCGCTTGGCATACTCTGCGAAGCGGGCCTTCTCGAAGCGCTCGAAGTGTTCGACGGTGCACAGACTTCGGCTGTCGACCAGCCGGTCGACGAAGAGAACCCCATCGAGATGGTCGTGCTCGTGTTGAAAGGTGCCAGCGGTGAGTCCACGCAACTCGAAGGCGACCGGGGCCCCTTCGCGATCGAGGCCGCTCACGTGGACCTCGGCGAAACGCTCCACCCGGCCTCGTAGGTTTGGCACGCTCAAGCACCCCTCGAAGTTTTCAAAGCGCTCGTCGGACAGTGGGGTGACCATGGGGTTCACCAACACGGTGAGCGGGAAGTCTGGCTTGTAGGGGTAGCGCGGGTTGTCGCGATTCTCGACGATGAAGACTCTGCGGGTGTCGTAGACTTGATTGGCAGCGATACCTGCGCCATTCGCGTCCCGCTTCGTCTCGATCATGTCGTCGATGAGGCGCTGAAACTCGGCGCTCTCGAGCTCTTCCGGTGAGACCTCCCGCGCACGCTGGCGCAGCACCGGGTGCCCCAACTGGGCGATCTTCAACAAACTCATGGACGCATCCTACCGGTTTTCGCCGGATGACAAAGGCCGGACTCCCGTGCAAGGTCCTCGTCGATGGCGAGTGCGCACAGACGTCCACCCCCCCACGACGAGGGCGAGCTGATGGTTCGTGCGCGGGCCCTGGTGGGGAGGAGCGTTCGAGAGCTCGCCGGCGCCCTCTCGGTCGCCCTCCCGGGCGATTCACGACGTGCAAAGGGATTTGTTGGCCAGTTGGTGGAGCTCGCCCTCGGTGCGGACCCGGACGCCGGTGAGCGTCCCGACTTTGTTGCTCTCGGTGTCGAGCTCAAGACGCTCCCGCTCAACGCCCGTGGCCTGCCCAGCGAATCGACCTTCTGCTGCTCCATCGCACTCGAGCACGCCGAGCTCGCCCGCTGGGAGAGCTCGCGACTGCGTCAGCGGATCGCCCGTGTCCTCTTCGTGCCGATGGACGGGGCGAAGATTGCGGCACTACCGGACCGACGTTTTCACGCACCGGTGATCTGGAGCCCGAGTCCGGCGCAAGAAGAGCTTCTTCGAGGCGACTGGCGCGAGCTGATCGGGCGTTTGGGAGCGGGTTTGCCCGTGAGTGCACACCTCGGGCAAGTGCTGCAGGTGCGCCCGAAGGCGCGGGACTCTCGCGTTCGGGTCTCCGCTGTAGGAGAAGAGCGCAGCCCGGTTGCGTTTTATCTGCGTGCGCGTTTCACCGCACAGCTCCTGCAGCGAAGCGACGGAGAAGCATGAAGGAAGAGCTAGAGATCGAGATCCCCGGATTGACCCTCGCGGCAGTCGCCTACGGCCCCGAAGACGGGCGCCCGGTGCTAGCCCTGCACGGCTGGCTCGACAACGCCGCGAGCTTTGCGCCGCTGGCCCCCTTGCTCGAGGGATGTCGCGTCGTCTGCCTCGACTCGGCGGGGCACGGCCGCTCGGAACACCGCGCGGAGCATGCGGGTTATCATTTCATCGACTGGATCCCCGACGTCGTCGCAGCGGCCGACGCCTTGGGCTGGGAGCGCTTCACCCTGATGGGGCACTCGATGGGCGCAGCCATCGCGAGCCTCACCGCTGGTACCTATCCGGACCGGGTCGATGCACTCGTGTTGATCGACGGCCTGGCGCCGGTGACCACGCAGCCTGGCGATGTGCCGGGCACGCTACGAAGCTTCATCGACCAGCAGCGACGCCTCGGCAAAAAAACACCGAAGCCCTATCCGAGCATCGATGTGATGGTCGAACGCCTCTATCGGGTCGTTGCCGACCTGACACCCGAGACCGCTAGGCTCATCGTCGAGCGCCAAGCGAAAGAGGTCGACGGCGGCTACACGTGGAGCTACGACCCGCGCCTGCGGCGCACGTCTTCGATGCGCTTCAGCCCGGAGCACGTCGATGCCTTTCTCCGAGCCGTGGAAGCACCGGCGCTCTTCGTGCGCCCGCGAGACGGAATTCCCATCCCCCCCGAGCTCATCGAGCGAGCGCTGACACTATTGGGCAACGCCCGCATCTTTGAGATGGACGGTAAGCACCACGCGCACATGGATGCGCCCGAGGACGTCGCCCGCGCGATCCTCGAGTTCTTGGGCTCGAGCGTGTGAAGGGAACCGCGGGGGGCGCAACGCGACCCAAGAGAGAATGGGTCAAGCCTCGCAGCATCTCCATCGCCTGAATAAGCCTCCGAGTGCCTGCGTCGATCTCCCGGGAACCCAAAATGGCTCCCGAACTAGAATGGAGAATGCGATGCGATGTTCATTTCTGGTGCTCTTTCTGGTTTTCGGCTCGGCGTGCGCCGCTTTTGCCCCCACGGACGTGGTCGTCACCGGTGTTCCGCGCGAGGCACTAACCAAAAACCATCCGGTTCAGCTATTCATTGCTGAAGCGCCTGAGACACCATTTCAGGAGATCGGTGTGGTAGAGGTTCGCTCCAGCCGACTCAGCTGGAGCGTCGACTGGGCAAAGGATGAGGCTAGAAGGCTCGGGGCCAATGCCCTCGTCCTGCTCTCCTCGGCGCAAGAACTGGAAACGAACGCCGTCGTCCATCGTCATTCGACGACCACCGTGAGCGACGCTCAGGGTCGACCTCTAGGGACGGTTCGTTCCCGAACGCCGGAGCAACAGATCGAGTCCCGCAACGTCTATCGGTTCAAAATTGGCGTTCTGTCCGACGAAAGATGATTCGCTTCGTTGGTGGCTTGGGGCCGCTGCAGGGCATGGGTGTGTCGGGCGCCATAACTCGGAGCTTCGAGGCGCACGACGGCGGAACGCGCATCACTTCCGACTATGTCGTCTCGGGCTTCTTGCCCGGCGGCTTTGAGAAGCTCGCTCCCGCCGTCGACTCGGGGATTCAGGGGCAGATCTCACGGCTCGCCACTTGGGCTAGCGGAGCGAAGATGCCCTCTGGGCGTCCGTGACTCACGCGACGCGGCTAGGCCCCCTGGGTCGTGTCGTCTGGGGCTGTGTCCTCCTCCGCGAGAGAGGAGGATGGCGCGTTGACCGGCGCGAGCGGGGGCTTGAGGACCGGGATCTCCGCACCCTTGCGACGCATTTCGGTCAGGAAGTCTTTGATCATCTTCTCGACGGCCTTGCGCTCCCTCCGGCCGATCCGGGTGAATTCGAGCCCCATCCCGCTCGGAGCGCCGTCGCTCTTGGCCTCGCTGGACCAGCGGACCACGCATTCCGCATGAATCGGCTGTCTGGTCTCGGGGATTTGAAAGCGGATCTCGAACTGCGATCCCTTGGGGAGGGGGTTTCCGGTCACCACGAATACGCCGTTCTTCGAGATGTTGGTGATCCGGGACTGGAGGAGGACGTCGCGACCCGGATAGTCCACCGGGATTCCACCGGGGTAGGGCACGCGAAAGTAACTCGCGAGAACGGGGATCGGGACCTCGCCCTTCATGGACGCAGGATTCATCGGAAACCTGCCATTTCCAAGCATTTTTTGCTTTTACCGGGGCGGATCCATACACACCCTACCGGAAGCCGGCCGTTGCCGATGAGCGCTGCCGGCTAAGACCAACGAGAGGTTCATGGGTAGGCTTTGGCAATTCGCCCGCCGACGTTGGCATCGTTGGCTTTGGGGCATCGCGTTGCTCGCCCTCACCAACGCGGCCGCGATGGTGATTCCGCAGCTGTTTCGCTTTGCGATCGACGGGATCAGCGCAGGCGCCGCGATCGGAGATCTGCGTGGCATCGCGCTGACGATGGTGCTGATCGCCGTCGGAAGCGCGGCGTTTCGCTCCCTCAGCCGGATCCACATCTTCTTTGCCGCCCGAGACGTGGAAAAGGACCTGCGCTGCGCTTACTACGAGCACCTCTCCACTCAGCCGCCGTCCTACTTCGAGAACAATCCGGTGGGCGATCTGATGAGTCGAGCCACCAATGACCTGACCCAGGTGCGTCTGATGCTCGGGCCGGGTGTGCTCAACGTCGTCAATACGTCGATCGCTTACAGCATCGCGATCCCGCTCATGGCGTCGATTTCCTGGAAGCTCACGCTCCTCACCCTCGCGGTCTATCCCCCCTCGCTCTTCCTGATGCGCTGGCTTGCTCGAAAACTGTTCATTCAGACCCGGGAGCAGCAGCGCCAGCTCGGGCAGATCTCGAATTTCATCCAGGAGAACCTCGCTGGCGCTCACGTCGTGCGCGCCTTCAACCAGGAAGAGCGCCAGGCGCGCGCCTTCGACGAACACAACCAACGCTACTACGCGGCGAGTGTGAGCCTGGTTCTGATCCGCAGCTGGTTGTTTCGCGTGATCATGGTGATCGGCAACCTTGGAGTCATGCTCGCCGTATTCTTCGGCTCCCTCGACGTACTGGCCGGGACAGTGAGTGTTGGGGAACTCGTTGCCATCGTGGAGTACATGGCGCTCTTGAGCTGGCCCACCTTCGCTCTCGGATGGGTGCTCTCGACGATTCAGCGGGGTCGAGCATCGATGGTTCGGTTGAACGAGGTCTTGGATGTGACCCCCGCCATCGTTTCGGGCGAGGGCGATCATGCGGACGCACCACCGACGGTGATGGTCGACGGGTTGACCGTCGGCTACGAGGGAGACGATGACGTGGTCCTGAGGGGAATCTCGTTTGAGGTACCCGCGGGGACCACCCTCGGGATCGTCGGGTCCGTCGGCGGTGGAAAATCGACGCTCGTGCGCGCCTTGATGCGACTGATCGACGTCGAGCCGCGGCAGGTTTTCGTGGGCGGCCACGATGTCACCGAATGGCGTTTGGACAATCTCCGAGCCATGTTCGGCTACACCCCGCAGCTCCACGTCCTGTTCAGCAAGACGCTGGCGGAGAACGTGCGTTTCGGGCGTCCGGAGGCCGGAGACGGCGAAGTGCGAGCCGCGCTCGAAGCGGCTGCGTTCGATCCGGAGTCGCAGGGCCTTCCCCAGGGTCTGACGACGCCGATCGGCGAGCGTGGTATCGCGCTGTCTGGAGGGCAGAAACAACGCACATCCCTCGCGCGCGCGCTCCTCATGGACCCTCCGATCCTCGTCCTAGACGATGCGCTCGCCTCCGTGGACGCGGAGACGGAGACCAAAATCCTCGACCACTTGCGCGAGATGCGGCGGGGGCGGACGACGCTCATCATCGCCCACCGCATCAGCGCGGTGCAGGATGCTGACAGCATCATCGTTCTCGATGATGGCAAAATCGTCGAGCGTGGCACCCATGGCGAGCTTTGCGCCGCGGGCGGCTTCTACGCGCAGCTGGTGAAGCGTCAGGAGCTCGCGGACGCGAACACCCAACACGACGCCCCGCGCGTGATGGAGAAGATCGGGTGAGCTCGTCGACAGCCATTGGAAGCGAAGAGAAGGCCCTAGGCAAAGCGGCCGACTGGGGGCTCACCAAGCGCCTCGCGGCCTACCTCTGGCGCGACCCGAAGATTTTTCTGTTCTCGGCGGTGATGTACCCGCTCAATGCGCTGACCATCATCATTCCGCCGCTCCTCGTGCAGAAGATCCTCGACGACGCGATCCCATCCGGCGACCGTGGCTACGTCATCACCCTGTCCCTCGCCTATCTGGGGGCGCTCGTTCTGGAATTCCTCACCGGCTTCTCCTCGGTGGTCGCGATGGGCGTCCTGGGACAGCGAGCCCTGCGCACGATCCGCGATGAGCTCTTCCGGCACGTGCAACGACTACCGTCGAGCTTTTACGACCGCAATCCCATCGGCCGTGTGCTCACTCGCCTCACGAACGACATCGATTCTCTCAGTGAAGTCTTCGCGACCGGTGCGATCACGATCATCGCGGACGTATTTACGATCATCGGCGTCGTGTCGATGATGCTCGCCCTCGACCCGGGTCTGACGGTCTGGGCGTTCGTGGTCGTCCCGCCGCTCGTTCTCTTGGCGGCGATCTTTCAACGCTACGCGCGCACCGCCTTTCGTGAGATTAGGCGCCACCTAGCGCGGATCAACGCCTACCTCTCCGAGCATCTCACCGGCATGGCCGTCGTCCAGGTATTTCGGCAGGAGGAACGGACCGCGAGGGAGTTCGACGCGCTCAACCAGGAGTACCTGGCGGCCAACAAATCCGCGATCACCTTTGATGCGTTGCTGTTCTCGATCGTCGAAGCCATCGGCACCTCGGCGGTGGCTGCGATCATCTGGTTCGGAGCGCCCTCTCTCGCCTCCGGAGCGATCAAGGCCGGCGTTCTCGTTGCGTTCATTCAGTACATTCGTCGCTTCTTCATCCCAGTCCGGGACCTGTCGCAAAAGTACACGGTCCTCCAGAGCGCCTTCGCAGCGGCGGAGCGGATCTTCTCCCTCCTCGACGAGCCCCAGACTATTCGCTCTCGGAACGGGGCGGTCGTAGTCGGCGCTCAGTGGCACACGTTGAGCCTGGACCACGTGTCCTTTGCGTACGCCCACGCGCCCAAGGACGAAGACTACGTTCTGAGAGACGTGTCGTTTGAGGTGAAGAGGGGAGAGCACGTCGCTCTCGTTGGCCCCACGGGCTCCGGGAAGACGACCGTCTTGAAACTCCTGAATCGGTTCTACGAAGTCACCGACGGTGCGGCGCGCCTCGATGGGCGGGACATACGCGACATCGAGCTCGACTCCCTGCGCCGTCTCTTCGCGGTGGTGTTGCAAGACGTCTATCTCTTCAGCGGGACAGTGATGGACAACTTGCGCTTCGGCGAGCACGTGACCGATGACGACGTCCGTCGAGCTGCAAAAGCGGTGCAGGCCGGGCGTTTCATCGAGCGTTTGCCAGACGGCTATGACACCCACGTGCGCGAGCTCGGCGCGAATTTTTCCGGCGGTGAGCGGCAGCTGCTCGCCTTTGCGCGCGCCCTCGCGGTGGACCCACAGATTCTCGTGCTCGATGAGGCGACGAGCAGCGTGGACTCGGAGACGGAAGCGCAGATTCAGCGTGCCATGGACGTCTTGATGCGGGACCGGACGGCGATCATCGTGGCGCACCGCCTTTCTACCATTCGCAAGGCGGACCGGATTCTCGTGCTCCAGAACGGGCGGGTGGTGCAGGAGGGCAACCACGACACGCTCGTCGCCCAAGCGGGTCTCTACCAGGAGCTCGTCGAGCACCAATACGGCGAGAAACTCGCCAGTTGACAGTCAGCGGCGTTGTGAGCAGTAGTACATGAATCTGTCCGAGTACTCTTCCCCAACCGCGCTTCTTCACGGGCGCGAGCCGCGTTTGCGGTACCCGCTCCTCGCGACGGGGCTCGCACTCCTATGCCCGGGATTGGGGCACCTCTATCAGGGGAGGCGTCTGCTCAGCGGACTCTTTTTTGCCATCACGTTGGCGGCGGTGAGCTCGGTCAACGTGCTCTTCATCGGGCTCGGTGCGAACAGCTTCACCACCTACTATGCGCTCATTGGGCTCGCTGTCCTGTTCTGGCTCTCACAGGTCGTGCACGCGGCCCTGCTCGCGTGGCGCTCTGGGGATTACCACCTCACGAGAGACAACCACGTCCCGACTTATGTGCTCTTCGCCGCGCATTTCTGGGTGCTCGTTCTCGTCGGCGCCTACCTTCAGAAGACCTACGTTGCGAGCCTGTTCACGATGGAAGCGATCGCCATGGCCCCGACGGTCCTTCCCGGCGATGAGCTCTTCATCTCGAAGCTCGATAGCGCAGACCTGCACTACGGCGAGGTCGTTCTCTATGAGCACCACGTCGACGCGGCCAGCACGGCTTTCGAGCTCGAGCTCGGTCGGGTGTTTGGCCTTCCCGGCGACCTGGTCGAGTCGGTCAACGGTGAGTGGTACCGCAATGACGCGCTCGTCGAGATGCGCGAGGTCGGCCCTTTGGAGGTCCTGAGTCGGGGCATCGCGGGGATCTGGCAGATGGAGGAGATGCTCGCCTACGAGCGGGAAGAGGCGGGCACACGCTTTCGCGTTCTCCGCGCCCTCGATTGGCACGGGAAGGCGGACAGCGAGGAGTTTCGCCTCTACGAGGTACCCGCCGGGCACGTTTATCTGCTCGCCGACAACCTCGATGGCCACTGGGACAGTCGCGACTACGGCGCCATTCGCATGACCGAGATCGTCGGTCGGCCCACGATGGTCTGGGGCGAAAAACGCCCGGAGCGCTTCTCCCTCGACCGGGTCGGGCATCCGATCGAGTGAGCTATCAGCGCTCGGCTGCTCTCGCGGGTGCTCATGCGTGTCCTCAGCCGCCCCCCCAACCGACCCAGTCCTCGCCGTCGGCGGTTCGTTCGCGTTTCCAGATGGGAAGGTCCTTCTTGATTTCTTCGAGCGCGGCGCGACAGGCGCGGTAGGCCTCGTCGCGGTGGGGACTCGCCGCGGCGATCACCACCGAGCGTTCTCCAACGGGCAGCAAACCCGTGCGGTGGGTGATCGCGAGGCGCACGCCGTCGATCTGTCGCTCTAGGTCAGCCACGATCCGCTCGAGCACCCGGCTCGCCATCGGCTCGTAGGCTTCGTAGTCTAACGACAGGACCTCTTTGCCACGGGCGTGGTCGCGGACCGTGCCGATGAAGGTCACCACCGCGCCGATCTTCGGTCCCTGCACTTTGGCCACGACCGCGTCGAGGTCGATCGGTGCGGTCTGGATCGCGACACGCTCCGATGGGGAGAGACCGGGGGCCCCACCGGCGACGGGTGGGATCAACGCGATCTCATCGCCATCGGCGATCGGGTCCTCGCGCCGTGCAAATTCGTGGTTTCGTGCCCAGCGCACGCTCTCAAGGCGTCCTTCCAGGGCGGGGTGTAGCTTCGCGACCCGCGCGGCGACGTCGGCGACCGTGCTCCCCGCCGGGACGACCAGCTCCTCCTCTGGGACACCGCTCTCACCCCGGCTGCCGCCGAGGTAGAGCACCCGTATCCGCATTGAATCGCTCATGATGGGCTCTCATCGCCAGTTTTGTCCGGGGGAGCAAGGGGTGTGGGGTGAGGTGTGCGCCTGCTCAGCGGCAGGCGTGGATCCGGCGGTCCGATCGTGTGCTATGCTCGTGTCACGCCCGTTGCGCATCGGGTGTGCGGCGCCCGCACCGGCAAGTTCCCCCCGGTTCGGATGCCATTGGGAGAGCATGGACGACGCGCTCAACCTGCTCGACGATCTCGACCTCGAGTTACCCGAGGGCTTTGATTTCGCCGAAGCAGAAGCTGACAACTCAGTGGCCCAAGGCACTTTCTTCGGGCCCTACCAGGTCATTGCCGACGTCGGCAAGGGCGGCGTCGCGCGTGTGATGCGCGCTCGACACATTCACCCGAGCTACGCTGACACGACTTTCGCCATCAAGGTGTTGCACGACGAGCTCGCCCGAGATCCCCGGGTCGTTTCCTTCTTCCGCAATGAGGCTTTCGTTCTCTCGATGCTGAAGCACCCGAACATCGTGCAGACCTTCGAGGCCGGCACGCAGGACGACAAAGTCTTCATCGCGATGGAGTACATAGATGGCCGCGACCTCGATGAGATGATCGCGCGGTGCAAAAAGTTCCACATCGCCCTGCCCACGGAACTGGCGATGTTTGTGGTCACCGAGGTCCTCGAGGCGCTCGCTTACGCGCACGAACTCACCGACGGTGACGGTGAGCTGCTTCGTCTCGTTCATCGCGACATCAACCCGGCGAACGTCTTCATGTCCTACGATGGGCACGTGAAGCTCGGGGATTTTGGCGTGGCCTCCGTGGCCGCGGAAGAGCTCGAAAAGAGTCGCGAGCTCGCGGGCAAGATCGGCTATTTCGCTCCCGAGCAGCTCGCCGGCGAGGCCATCGACCAGCGCGCGGACCTGTTCTCGACGGGCGTGATGATGTTCGAGATCTTCACCGGTCAGCGCCTCTTCGACGGCAGCGACCAGAACAAGATCCTACGCCTCAACAAGAAGGCGAAGATTCCCCGGCCCTCGAAGCTTAACCCAGCGATTCCTCCAGGCCTCGAAGCGGTGATCCTGCGCGCGTTGGAGCGAAAGCCCGAGGACCGTTTCCAGAGCGCTCGCGAGATGCGCGACGCTCTCATGCCCTTTTCTCCGGATCCGAGCGGTATGCCGCTGGCCATCGCGTCCCTGATGCGAATGGTTTTCTTGCAGGAGCACATTCAAGAGCTCCAGCTGCGTGAGGGACTCAATGGAAGCGCCGCGGTTCGGGGCTCGGGGCAGCACGTGGCGCTGTTCACCACCGACCAGCGCGCACGCATCGCTTTTTCCGAGCTTCTAAACTCTCGTGGTTACCGCGTGATGCCGTTCACGGACATCAGCACCTTTCGCCTCGCGTGTTCCCAGTCGGCGGTGCCGGACGTGCTGATGGTGGGCGTGGCCGACGCCGCGCTCGTGGCAGGAGAGCTAGCGCAGGCCCTCGCGAGCTTGCCGACCTCGATTCCGGTGATCGGTGTGTGCGACAACCTGGATGCGTCGATCTGTGCGGTCGCGCAGCAGCTCGGGGCGGTCGACCTTCTGAGCAAGCCGTTCAACATCGAGCGTGTGTTGACTTCCGTACGGGCGGCGCTTAGCGGTGCTGCGCAGGTCATCGCGAAACGAGAGGCGCAGGCTCCGGCGAGCGCCCCGGTGCGAACGAAGATTCTGGTGGTCTCCGCCGACCCGAGTCTGGTTGCGCGTCTCACGACCGGCCTGACGGAAGCGACCATTCTGGTGGACGTGGCATCGTCGCCCGCGGAAGCGCTCGCCCTGACGCTGGAGACCAGCTACGACGGTGTCGTCTTCGATGCGCCGGGCGGTGCGAATCCCGCACGCGTCTTCATGAATCAATTCCGTTCCCAGCCGGGCATGGGACTCGTACCGGTGGTCTATCTGTCCGACCCGGGCACGCACCACGGCTATGGTGACTTGGAACAAGACCGCAGCTTCGTCTGCTCCCGAACCGAGTACGCCAAAACGGTCGTCAACGAGATGAATCGGCTCCTTGCGGACACGCGCATGGGGCGAAGCTTCATCCGCTACGACACGAGCTTTCCGGTCGAGCTTCGCTTCGGCGGGCGTGTTTTTGCCGGTGATGCGATCAACGTTTCTCGAGGTGGGCTGATGCTGCGCTGTGTGCAGCTTCCCCCGATCGGGGAAGCGGTGAGCGTCGGTCTGCGTTTTCCCGGGAGCCATCGTGGCCTCGAGGTGAACGGGAGCGTGATCCGAGTCGACATGGCGCGCCAGGAGGGCGAGCTGCCGCGCATCGGCGTGTCCTTCGAGCGCTTCACAGGGCGCGGAGAAGTCGACCTGATCGAGTTTCTGAGCCGCCTTGACCAACAAGCCAACCGTAGGCAAACGGTCATCATCGGCGCGCCCCCACCGGTGCAGACCTGACTCCTACTGGAGCGAAGACCTATGAAGAGAATGATTGTGCTCGCGGCGCTCACCGCGCTCGCGTGCAATGGCAAGTCCGGCGGCGACGCGAGTGACCGTGGCACGCCGCCTCCCAGAGTTGAGCCCTCGGATGCGGTTGAGGCGACGGCTGGCACTGCCGTAGCGGCGAGCCCGACAGCGGACGCCCTGCCGGAAGGGCTCGAGGCCGGTGAGCTGTTCTACGGGGTTTATCTCCAGGGCAACAAGGTCGGCTGGATGCGCCAGGCGGTGCGGGCCGACGAAGGGGTCGTACTGGAGACCGACCTCGTGGCACGTGTGCGGGGGCTCGGAACCGAGCAGAAGGTCGAGCTCGAAGAGCGGCGTCGTTACGCCTACTCCGGTGGCCTCGAATCGCTTTCCTTCGAGCAAGCCGCCGCCACCGGGGCGACGCGGGTGGAGGGTACCGCCAAAGGGGACGTGCTCGAGCTCGTGCTGACCGCTGGCGGTGCATCGCGTACGGCGAAAGTCGAGATCGCCGAGTCCCTCGAGGACGTCCTCGCGCCCTTGCGTCTCGCTCGTACTGGACAGCCTGGTGACCGTGCGGCGGTGAGCCGCTTTGACGCGAGCGTTCAACAACAGATCGAGACCGAATACCGGGTCGTGGCGCGTGAGAAGAGGAACATCGCGGGCGTCGAGACCGACACGGTGAAGATCGTCAGCAAGAGTCCGACGCTCGGAGTGGAGGAGACCGCGTGGTACGACGAGACCGGAACGGTGCTCGAGTCGCGCATTGGCGGGTTCTTCGTAGCGCGCCTCGAGCCCCCGGACGTCGCGAAGAAGCTCGACTACAGCCAGGATCTGTTGATCGCGGCGGTAGTGAAGCCGCCTGCGCCGATCAAGAACCCGACGGCACTCGAAGCATTGACACTCGATGTCAAGGGTTTCAACGCCGAGTCCATGCCCCCGGAGACGCCACGCCAACGGGTGACCCAAAAAGGCGACATGGTGCGGATCTCCCTCAGCCGCGATGCGGCGCCGAGCGCGAAGTGGTCCCTGGGGATGAAGGTGCCGGAGGGGTTGAAGGAGTTCACAGAGCCGACGGCCTTCATTCAGAGCGATGACCCGGCGATCGTAGAAGCGGCAAAGCGCGCCGTCGGCGACGCGAGCGAGCTCTTCACGGCAACCTCGAGACTCACCGAGTTTGTCTACGGAGCGATCCGCGACGAATACGTGCCCGCCTACTCGAATGCGAAAGAAGCGCTGGAGTCCGGCCGGGGGGACTGCACGGAGCACGCGATCTTGTTCGTCGCGCTCGCTCGGGCGCTCGGTATTCCGTCGCGTGTGGCGGTCGGGGTGGCCTACTGGCCGCCGGGCGGTGGCTTTGGATGGCACGCCTGGGCGGAGGTGCACGCAGGCGGGGACTGGATCGCCGTCGATCCGACCTGGAACCAACCGATCGCGGACGCGACTCACCTGAAGCTCGCCGGCGGTGGCCCGGCGGAGCAGGCACGCATCGTGATGATGCTCGGGCAACTCCAAATCGCTCGGCTCGTCGGAGGCTGATGGGAACCGGCCTCTACGTCCACGTGCCGTACTGCCGGCACCGCTGCCCGTACTGCGACTTCAACGTCTGGATCGACAAACGGGCGCCCTGGGATGAGCTGGCCCGGGCGATCGTCGCAGACCTCGAGCGTCACGCGCCGCGTTTTCCCATGCCCTTTGACACGGTCTACTTCGGCGGCGGGACTCCGTCGCTCGCCCCCGCATCGTTCGTCGAAACGATTTTGAGTGCCGCGCGCGGGCTGGGGGTCCGGGGGGAGGCGGAGATTACGATGGAGATCGAGCCGAGTACGATCGAACGCACCGCGTTGCGGGCTCGGCTTGCGCTCGGCGTGAATCGTGCCAGTCTCGGCTGGCAATCCACCCATGACCGGCTGTTGCGCACGCTGGGCCGAATGCACGATGCGCAGGCCAGCGCGCGGATGGCTGAGGACGTGAGCGCCGCGGGATTTGAGAACATCAGCGTCGATCTGATCTTTGCCGTCCCGGGCCAATCGATGGCGGAGCTCGAGGCGGATCTCGACGCGATCGATCGACTCGACCCCGAGCACGTCTCGCTTTACGCCCTGACCTTCGAGGAGGGCACCGAATTCGAGCGCCGTCGTCGCCAGGGGCGTCTCGCGCCGGTGGACGATGAGCTCGAGCTCGCGATGATGAACCGGATCGAGGAGCGGCTTCTCTCGAGCGGCTATGGACACTACGAGATCAGCAACTACGCGAAACCTGGCCGCGAAGCGCGGCACAACTCGGCCTACTGGCAGGGAGCCCCGTACCTCGGGGTTGGACCAGGAGCGCACTCCCATCTGCCGTTCGAGACGGGTGCGAGACGCTGGGAGGCGTTGCGCAGCCCCGGCGCCTACATCGAATCTAGAGGAGGCGCTTATGAGTGGCAGGAAGAGCTCACCGAGCGGCAGTCCGTCGGCGAACGATTGATGACCGCCATGCGGCTCGAGAGCGGTCTCGACGTAGCTGCCTTGAGACTCGAGCGTTGGCCGGAGCTGCTGCAGGCGGGCCAGGACGCGGAGGCGCGGGCGTGGCTGCGGCGCGATGGCTCGCACTGGGTCCCCACGGCTCTCGGGCGCCGGCACGCGGATGCGCTCGCAGCCCTCTTCGTGTAGAGCAGGAAACCCCAATTCGACGATGGGAGTCTCGAATGCTGAACAAGCCTGATCTTGCCGCCCTGTTTCTGCGCCTGGGAGCCGGTGGAACGATGCTCCTCATGCACGGCTGGCCCAAGCTCATGGGCTTCGCTCAGCGATTCAACAGCTTCCCCGATCCCCTCGGGGTCAGCTCGCCGGTGTCCTACAGCCTAACGATCTTCGCGGAGGTGTTCTGCGCCGCGCTCATCGTCGCCGGAGTTGCAACCCGTTTGGCCGCGATCCCGCTGCTCGTTACCATGCTCGTCGCCGCCTTCGTCGTGCACGGCGCGGATCCGTTCGCGAAGAAAGAGCTCGCTCTGCTCTATGGGACGTGCTTCGCGACGCTGATTTTCTCCGGTTCCGGAAAATACCGACTGCAGACGACGGTGCTCGCCCGCTTGGACCGCTGGTCCTGACCGCCCTCGCGACCCGCATCTGCGCGATCCGCTCGCTCCAACCCAATCAGGGTGTGCTAGCGCCGAAGCCCGGCGCCTTTGGTGGAAGGGGGAGCGAGTCCGTCGGGTTTCTTCTGCGCCGATTTTCGCTTCTGCCGCGCAACCACCTCGCCCCGCGCACTCTGGACCACGGCCTGCGTGACCGGCACGAAGAGCGTGAGCGTGACCTGCTCCGCGGCGGTTGCGCCGCCGGAAAGCCTACGAATCCCTTCGATCGCGAGTCCGAGCTGCTTGAGCATGTCGTAGAGCTCGGGCGCCGAGAACTTCGTGGTCAGCTCGGACGCCAGGCGGGCGAGGGCCGGCTCGTTGGCGACGAGATCATCGCCCCGGCGCCCGAGGAACGGGCGCAGCATCGCCGGAAACGGGTTCTCGGGAGGATTCACCTCCCGAGTTTCGCATGTGCGATGCGTTTGCGCCAGTCGGCGCGCCCTCAGGGCGTGATCGTCACCTCGATGGGCTCTGCCCACACCTTCTTGTCGTCGGTGTAGTACAGGTACGCCCGGGACGCCGGTGAGGTATATCGGCCGGGCACCGTCGCCATCAGCTCGAGCGGGATCTCCACCTTCTCTCCGGGTTTCATCTGCCGGAAGTAGAGGATCACCTCTCGGGCCTGCGTCTCGTAGAAGGCGATGAGACCCTTCTCCCGCAGCTCCTTGAGCTGCCAGGTTTGAAAGGTGAGACCGCCGGGCAGCCCAACCCGGGCCAAGGTCATCGGGCGTCCCTCCTGCAGCGTGTTCTCGAGCACGGCAGTCATGCGCACCGTCTCGCCCATGGCGAGCTTTTCCTTGGCGATGCTCGTTTCCAGGCTGAGTCCTGCCTCTGGATGGTCCTGGCCGCGCTCGACGTAGTACTCGACGCCGACCTCGTAGGGGATCTCCCCCTTGCCTTCGTGGCGGACACTGATCTGGTTTTCCCCGAGCTTCAGCCCGCTCTCAAAGCCGTCGAAGACCAGGGCTTCGGACTGTCCCGCTTCGTAGCGCTGGGTTGCCACCACTTGTCCGTTGACGAGGAGGGTGACCGCTCCAGACGTGCTCGCTTTCTGCGCGGCCTGACCAAAGGCGGTGATCGCCCGCAGGGCCATCACCGTCGCCTGAGTGGCGCCGAAGGCACCGTACTGCCGTTGTTGGGTGAGCCAACTCACCGCTTTTTGAGCGCGGGGCAGATTCCCCTCACTCTTGAGCATGGCAAGCACGGCGAGGCCCGTCGTCTCGACACTGAGATTCTTGCCGGTGGACCGGGTGATCGAGTGCGTGCTCCCGTCAAAGGAGCCGTCGGGCTCCTGTAGCGCGATGAGCTTCTTGAGAGCGGCCTGACCCTCCTTCTGCATCTTCGGGAGAGTCAGCAGGGTGTTGGCGGCGAGGGCCAGGATATACGGGTCCTGGCTGTTCTTCGCCGCGGAGGCGAGCGCGCCTACTTCCTTTGCAAAGCGATCTCCGTAGCCGGCTTCGGTCACCGCGTAGGTGATGTAGGCGTTGGTGATCTCCGGGTCCGCACGCCCAAAGCTGTCGAGCGCCTTGGAGTCACGCTCGAACCCGCCCTGACCGTCACGGCGCTGCTCCAGATACTTCACCGTGCGCGCGAGCATCGCGTCGTCCACACCCCCGTAAACCCGTTTCATGTCCGCGAACTCGAGGACACCGTACGCGGTCAGGGCTTCGTGTGCCGGCGTGCTACCAAACCACTCGTAACCCTTTTCCTGGGTCTCAAAGCTCACGAGCCGCTTGTAGCCCTTGTCCAGGAGCTCACCCGCACGGGCAAGAACGGCCGGGTCCCCCTGACCGCTCGACTGGAGATAGTCCATCACCAACACGTTCGGGTAGTTGCTCGAGCTCGTCTGCTCGAAGCAGCCGTAGGGCTCCCGCAGAATCCCTTCGAGTCCTGAAACCAGTGTGGCGGTGATGCTCGGATAGACCGTCACCTGCGCCTTCGCCGTGCCCTCGATCGCGCCGGTCAAGTCCACGATCGCCTCCGAGCTCTCGCGCACCGTCCCGGAGGTGGCGACGATCCGAGGAAAGCCCTTGGGGACGACCTTCATCGGCCGAACGATTTCGTCCTGCAGGCCGGCCGACGACGCGGAGATGCGCACCTCCGAAGCGCCGCGCGTCCCCGTCACCGTGAGCGGATAGAACAGGCTCGCTCGCTCCTTGGCTCCGAGACCGTCTCCCGGGAGCGCGACGTTGTCGTTCAACTTCAGAAGATCCCCGAAGCTCGCCGACAAGCTGACTTGCGCCTTTTCGTCCCGTTCGTTGCTGAGGGTCAGCGGAATGCGCGGCTCATCGCCGGCGCTGACTTCCAGTGGCAGCTTGACGTTGAGAGAGAACGGGAGACTCGACTCGAAGGTCTTCTCCTTTCGCCCGAGCGCGTCGCCGCCTGCGCCCTCGGCGAAGATGCGAAAAGAGGTCACCGCGTCCGACAGGAAGAAGCGCACCTTGGCCTGCCCCTTCGCATCGGTCTTGATGCGTGGCGACCAGTAGATCGTTTCCCGGAAGTCGCTGCGTACGCCGGTGAATTCTCCCGTGTAGCTCGGCAGCGGAAACTCGCGCACCGGCGCGTACTGCGGGGCGAGCTCCCTTTTCTTCTCAAAGAGCTGGGCGCGGGCCCAGTCTTTGTCAGCCCCCATTTCCCTGCGGGCCGGCGGCTCCGCCGCGATTTCTCCCTCCATCGGCATGTCGTCCGCCTCGACATCCATCATCTGGTCGCCGGGGGCCTCTGCCTCCGCTGCGAGCGCTTGCGCCAACGGCTGCGCCTGGTTCGCCATCGCGTCGAGCTTGCCGAGCTCCGCGGGCTCGGCGTCGGGCGCGGGCTCTTCCATGCCCATGGGCACGGCGGGGGCCGGAGGCGGCACCGCAGCGGGACGTCTTCGTGCGGCGCCCTTCCTTGCGCCGATGCGTTCGACCGCCAAGCCGTCGGCCATGCCTCCGCCCGCGGCACCGAGGCCGCGACCACCAAAGCTCTCTTGCACCATGGGTCTCGGCTCGAGCACCGGTCGCCAGTTGAATTGTCGGTAGCCGCGCGTGCCCATCAGGAGCTCGAGGGCCATCGCGGACTTTTCTTCCGTGAGGTCGAGGAAGAACTTCGGCTCCTCCACCTTGCCGGGGATTTCGGTCTCGAAGAGCAGGCGCGAGGTCAAATGGCCGGTCTTGTCGTCGGCGAAAGAGATGACCGTGTCGTCGACAATCGATACCGCGACTTCCGCCTCCACTGGTTCTCCGTTCGGAGCTTTGGTCGTGAGCGAGAGCTCGACTTGGTCCCGGGGTGCATATCGCGACTCGTCCACCTCGAGCTCGATGTCGAGGCCCGCCCGTCGCTTCCGGAACACCAGCCGCTCCGCGAGTGGCACGCTGCCTTCGGCAAACACGGTCACCCGAGCGATCCCGCGGCGCTCTTCTTGGCCTTCCTTCGGCTTCAGGTAGACGACCGCCCCCTCTGGGCCGGTCTTCACTTTGGCAGTGTCAAAGAGCTCGTCGCGCAGGGTTCCCACCACCCAGACTTCTTTCTCTTCACTGCAGGTGACCTTGACGCGTAGCTCCGGCAGCTCGCCATCGAGGTCGTCGTAGGTGCGCAGCACGCATCCTTCGGACTCCGGGATCGGGAGCGCGTACTTTTCGCCGATGCCCGCCGGTTGCGTGACTTCAGCGTGGTAGCGACGACCGCTCGCTGGGGTGAACGGCACCCGGCCCACGCCCTTGTGGTAGGTGGTGAACTCAGCGACCGCGTTGCCCAGGTCGTCGACGATCTTGCCGGAGACGTCCGCCGGTTTTCCGATCGAGTTCTTCGCATCGAAGTAGAGCCGGGATTCGATCCCTTC
Source organism: uncultured Bdellovibrionales bacterium (assembly GCA_964468125.1). GTDB lineage: Bacteria > Myxococcota > XYA12-FULL-58-9 > XYA12-FULL-58-9 > CAYXVF01 > CAYXVF01. The sequence goes on from CAYXVF010000011.1 coordinate 64,877, forward strand.
CACCAGCTTGCCGCCCTCTGGGTAGAAACCCATCTGAATCCTCTTCAGGACGATCGGAATGCGCTTGGAGATCGACTCCGTAATCCCCCCGTCCTCGACCATGACGGTCAGGAGACCATCCGCACTCTCGATCCGCTCGGGGAGGGTGAAGGTCACCGTTGCCTCGCCCTTCGCATCGGTCTTCACATTCGGGATCTCGAGCGGGCGACCATCGAGGGTCCCCACCGGTCGAAGCGGGTGATTCGCCAGCGGAGCGCCGGTCGGGCGCTTCATCTCGAGTGTGGCCTGCACCGTGTCGCCTGCGCCGTAGGCCTTGCGCATGAACTCGAGCTTCTTTTTGATCCGCGGTGCCTCGTAGGCGGCGACGACGATCGGGCGCTCGCCACTCAGGCCGTCCGACGTGCGCACCCGGATTTGGTACTCACCGCCCTGAACGCCCGCGGGGATCTCGAAGTCGTTGGCGGGTGGCCCCTCATTGGCTTTCACCCGTTTTCGGAGGACGCTCGCTCCCTTGGGGCTGATCAGCTCGTAGGAGTGCCACCCGGTGGCACGCGGCTGCAGATTCTTGTCGTTGACCGCCCACCCGCGAAACCACACGGTCTCGCCCGGTTTGTAGAGCGGCTTGTCCACCTGGATGTAGATTCGCCCTTCGTTCAATCCCTCGAAGTGGCTCACGATCGCGTCGAGACGCGGTTGATCGTCGCCAATCGCGAGGCGCGTCGAGGGATCGGGCGCGGCTTCCGCAGAAATCGGCGGCAAGGGCTTCTTCTCGCCGTCCTCGTCCAGTTCGGTGGCGGGAGTTTTGCCTTTTGGTGCAGGCGTCGGGTCCGGCCGGTTTGAGCTGCCGTCTTCCGCGCAGGATAGAGCCATGGTTGAGAGCGCGACGGCGGCGAGAGTCTTGTGGGCGTTGCTCATGATGTTCCCCTTCCGGTGCATGATTAAGCCACGAATCGTGCGGCGGTTGCACTACGCGGCTCTCAGGTCTGTCGTTCCAAAAAGATTCAGTGGGAACGCACCGAGGGTTTTTTCTCGTCAACCGCTCACGGGTCGCGGTCCGTGAGAAACGTCCTGAATTTCCGAGGGCGGTCCCTCAGGGGGTCGCGAAGAGCTCGAAGCTGTGCACGGTCCCAAAGCTGATGAGATCGACGTCCTCGGTTTCGAGATCGGCCATGAGAAGGGCGGCATAGGTGAATCGACCGTCGGCCGCATCTTCGAGAATGCGTACGCCGAGTGCGAGGACGTTGTCCCGCACCGAGAAGCCAAAGATCGAGTCGATCGAGATCGCGCCGCCTCCGAATACGAGCTCTGAAAAGAAGCTGACGTCGAAGCTCCCCAAGCGTGTGGCCGCGGGGGGCGCATCGGTTCCCGCCAGCAGGCCCGGGCGCCGGGCGTAGCCTGCGCGCCATAGCTCGACGTCAACGAAATCCGTCGCGAGCACGTAGAACCCTTCATCCGCGACGGCGAAGAGCGGTGGGCGAACGTCGGTGCTGAGCCCACTCACGGGGATCTCTGCGAGGGGGCCAGGCTCGGCTTCTGCGCTCTGCGGGTCGAGCGCCGAGAGCACGAACGATTCGGCGCCGCCGAAGCCCGCAGTACGGTCGAGTCGCACCGGCTGTCCGTCGAGGGAGAAGATACCGAGCCCGCAGGCGGTCTTGTCCGCGAGGGACTCGAAGGTGACCGGTTGGGTTTCGGTCATGAAGTCGCGGGCGACGCGCAGCTCTTGTCGCCCGACGAAGTAGAAATCATCGCCCGCGATCGCAGCGCAGGTCTCCGGATAGGCCTGAATCGCCACCGCGGTCTTTTCCCCACTGGAGCCGAGCTCGACGCGGTTCAAAAACGAGTCCGCAAGGCTGCCGAGGAACGTGACGTAGTGCGGTTGGTCGCCGCCGCTCACCAGGAGCAGAGGAGAGTTGAGTCGCCCGTCGGTCGGCTCGTCGATCAGCAGGCGCATCTCACCGGTCTGGTAGTCCAAGGCATACAGCGTGTCTTTGCGCTCCTCGGCGGTCTCACCGTTGAACGGATTGCGGTCACCGGGAAGGTCGGTTCGCGAGAGCACAAGCGTCATGGACCGATCGACGGTGAGTTGCGCTGGGTCGAGTCGAAGGAGGGGGCCGGAGAGGTCCGGGACGATCAGCGACCCTGAGCCGCCGTTTGTTCCATCGCCCTCGTCTTCGCCGCAGGCGCTCAGCAGTGCGGCGCCCAATACGAGCAGGAAGGCGCCCCGAGCGCCGTGCGAGAAGCGAGAGTGCATCAGAAACTCCAGCATGATCGCTGGATAGCAAAACCGCGGCGAGTGATCGAGCGACTCAGACGAGTCCGAGCGCCTCGGGGAGGCCGCTCATGTCCTCGAGCTCGCCGCGCAGGTGCCCTGGGAGGCGCTCGCGCGGTTGTCTCGCCCGGTTGACCCAAACCACGTTGAATCCGGCGTTCGCGGCGCCATGCGCATCCCAGGCGTTAGAGGTCATGAAGGCCATCCGATACAGGGGCGTATCGAGGTGGTCGGCGGCCAGGGAGTAGACCGCCGGGTCGGGCTTGAAGGTGTGGAGGGGATCGACGCTCAGGATGCCGTCGAGCTTGTCAAAGATCCCCGCGTTCTCGGTGGCGTTCTGAAGCATGCGTGGCGCGCCGTTCGAGAGCAGGGCGGTCTTCAGCCCCGCGTCGCGCAGCCGGTCGAGGAGCGCGGGCACCTCCGGATACACCTCCAGGCGCTCGAATTGTCCGAGCAGCGTTTCGCGCAGCTCCGGGTCATCGAGCTCGCAGGCCGCCATCGCGTAGTCGAGGGAGTCCTGAACCACCTGCCAGAAGTCCGCGTAGCGACGCATGAGGGCGCGCAACCAGGTGTACTGCAGCTGCTTCTCGCGCCAGATCGCCTCGAGCCTTTCGACTCCTGGTACCTGCTCGGCGACCCGCCGCGCCGCCGAACCGACATCAAACAGCGTTCCGTAGGCGTCAAACACGCACGCTTTGATCTCCGCCATCTCACTACCTCCACTCAGTGTTTCCTTGCGCCGTCTCGGCACCGGGCTTTCTCCTTGACATCGACCCCGATTCCGAAATTCTGCGCGTGCGCCTCGACCGTTCGGGGAAACCGAGCCACTCCGAGGCGCGTGGGCAAATAAAATACGGAGATAACATGCAGCTCAGGTCGATTCGGGGAGCACTTCTCGGTGCTGCCAGTGTGCTCGTCTTTGGATGTGGCGACGTCGGTACGGAAGAGGGGGGGCTCAGAGCCAACAGTGCCGTGTTTGGCGATGGAACCGCGCGCGATGGGGCGCAGCGCTACATCGTGCAACTCGATGGGCGCGCGCGGGCGCGCGACATCGTCACCGGGCTGGAGGTTGCGGCGGACCTGTCAAGCATGAACGCGATGGCGACGTACCTCACGCCGAAGGAGGCGGAGCGCCTGAGCCAGAAAACCGGGGTCGAGTACGTCGAGCCCGACCCGATCCGTGAGCCCTACCTCGAGTCGACCCCCTACGGCATCACTTTGGTGCAGGGGGACCTCGTCACGGAGCCCGAAAGCGACGGCATCGGGGTCTGTGTGATCGATTCTGGCTACCTGATCGCGCACGAGGATCTTCAGGATGAGAACGTGACGGGCCGCGCATCGGGCCCGAACGGCCCCGCCTTCGAGGACGGTTGCGGTCACGGCTCGCACGTCACCGGGACGATCGCGGCACTCTCCGGCAACGGTGCTGGCGTCGTCGGATTGAACGGGAATGGCAACATCAACCTTCACATCGTGCGTTTCTTCCGCGACGACTGCAGCGCGGGCTTCGCCTCGAACCTGGTCTCCGCGCTCGAAGAGTGTCGCGCGGCCGGCGCCAAGGTGATCAACATGAGCTTGGGCGGCACGCGCGCGAGCCAAACCGAGCGTCGTGCGTTCGAGGAGGCCTACGCCGCGGGCTTCCTGCCGGTGGCTGCCGCGGGCAACTCGGGCAACACGAGCAAGAGCTATCCCGCCTCCTACGACTCGGTCCTCTCCGTTGCGGCGGTGGATCGGGATTTGAACCTCGCGGAGTTCTCGCAGCGCAACGATCAGGTGGAGCTGGCGGCGCCGGGCGTCGGTGTGTTGAGCACGGTCCCCGACCGAGACGTTTCGAGCGTGACTCTGGGGGCGGAGACCTACGCGGCGGCGCAGATGGACGGCTCCCGCGACACGGATGGCGTCCTGGGGCCACTCGTCGATGGTGGCGCGTGCGCCGAGAGCGGTGACTGGGCCGGTGCAATCGTGCTGTGCGAGCGCGGTGCGATCTCGTTCAAGGACAAACACGACAACGCGCGGGACGGTGGAGGCGTGGCTGCAGTCATCTACAACAACGTCGCCGGAGGATTCAGCGGGACGCTCGGCAGCGGCGTGACCTCCGACATCCCGGTTGTTGCGATGAGCCAGGCGCTCGGCCAGGCGCTCGTTGGGACCGGAGTCGGCAAGGATGCCACTTTGGTGGCCCAGGTGGTGGAGGGCGCGGGTGGCTACGCGGAGCTCAGTGGCACCTCGATGGCTTCGCCGCACGTGGCGGGGGTTGCCGCCTTGATCTGGCGGAACGTTCCGGAAGCGAGCCCGCAGGCGGTGCGCGCGGCGATGACCCAGACCGCTCTGGACCTCGGTGCACCGGGGCGCGACAACAGCTTCGGGTACGGGCTCGTGCAGGCGCAGGCGGCGCTCGAACAGCTCGAAAACGCGCCGGGCGAGTGCGAGCCGACAGAAGCGACTGAGTCGACCTGCGATGATGGCGTCGATAACGATTGCGATGGCTTCGTCGATGGCAACGACTCTGACTGCGAGGCTAATCAGTGTCTGCCTGTAGACGAGTCGTGCACCGACGATGCCGAGTGTTGCTCAGGCGATTGCCGCGGCTTTTGGTTCTGGCGGCGCTGCCGCTGATAGAGCCCGACTGACGAATCTGGACCGGAGAGGGCGTCGTAGCGGGAGATGGCGGCGCTCTCCTCCGACGACCGGACGCGTCTTTCCTTCGACGCGGCGGGAAGTGTATTCAGAGGCATGGCAGCCGCGCTTCTCTTGCTTGCTCTAACGCTGAACACCGCGGACACAGATGCGCCGCGGGTGATCTCTGGTCGCGGTATCACGGTTCAGGTCCCGAAAGGGTGGCATCTCGTCGGTGAGAACGACGAGATCGAGCGCGTCCGTTCCTTCGAGAAGAAGCCAGACGGCACGGTCGGAGAGGTCGAGAGCGGTACGGACCGCAACGTGCTCGAAATGCTCAAATACGAAGAGCCGATTCCGAGGCTCAACGTCGGAATCGTCATCGGGGTTGAGCCGTTCCCGGACGGGCTTCCCCGCGACCCCTTCATGCTCGCTCGCGTCTGGTGCGACGTCACGGCGGAGCAAGGCGTCGGAACCCGAGTAGTAGAGCCGCCGAAGGCGCTGACCATCGATGAGCGACCTGCGGGGCTGTGTCACACGAGCGGAACGGTGGTCGGAGGGGGGCGCCCGATGCGTTCCCTTCGCTGGAGCTATTTCATCAGTCGCGTCGAAGAGCTGATTCACATCGAAGTGTATTGCCCGCCCGACGAACGCGAAGCGCTGATGCCGATCATGAAAGCATTCATCGAGAGTGTGAGGATCGCGGAGACCCGCGAGCTTTGAACGGCAAAACAACGTTCCATTGAACGTTCACGTCGCACCGCGTCGACGAAAGTTGCTCGCGCCCCCTGGTTGTCCCTCGGTGTCGAGGTATAACTGAGGTTCGCCCCGCGGGGCGACGGGCATTCAACACGTTGTAGAAAAGAAGGTGGAGCTATGGGGACCGTTTCAATGACGGTGAACGGTAAGGCCATGGCGGCCGAGGTCTCACCGAACACCCTCCTCGTGGATGTGATCCGCGAACACTTCAACCTCACGGGAACGCACGTGGGGTGTGACACGTCTCAGTGCGGAGCCTGCACCGTCATGGTGGATGGGAAATCCGTGAAGGCCTGCTCGATGCTCGCGATGGAAGCAGAAGGCAGTGAGCTCCAGACGATCGAGGGTTTGGCCAACGGCGAAATGCATCCGCTCCAGAAGGCCTTCAAGCAAGAGCACGGGTTGCAGTGCGGGTTTTGCACACCAGGAATGGTGATGAGTGCTCTCGACCTGCTCCAGGTCAATCCGGACCCGAGCGAGCACGAGATCCGCGATTGGCTCGAAGGGAATCTCTGCCGGTGCACCGGTTACCACAACATCGTGAAGGCCATTCAGGTCGCCGCGAAGGAAATGCGAGGTTGAAGATGGGCGTAATTGGACAACGCATCGCGCGTAAAGAAGACCAACGCTTCCTTACGGGCAAGGGACGCTACACCGACGACATGAACCGTCGAGGCCAGGCCCATGCCTACATCGTTCGTTCGCAGATCGCGCACGGCAAGCTGAAGAGCGTCGATACGTCCGACGCTGAGAAAGCGCCCGGCGTGATCGCCGTGCTCACGAGCAAAGACACCGCGCACCTCGGTGGTCTACCCTGCGGCTGGCAGGTGCACAGCAAGGACGGCTCACCGATGGTCGAGCCCAAATGGCCCGTGCTCGCGGAAGACAAGGTCTTCTACTGCGGCCAATCGATCGCGGTCGTCGTCGCGGAGACGAAAGAACAAGCCAAGGCGGCGGGCAAGCTCATCCATGCGGATATCGAAGAGCTGACACCGATTGGCACACTCGAGCAAGCCGTGGGCGGGGCCGGAATCGAGATCCACGACGGGACCAAAGACAACGTCGCTTACGATTGGCACATCGGCGAGAAAGACCCCGTGGACGAAGCGTTCAAGAACGCCAAGCACGTGATCGAGCTGGATATTCGCAACCAGCGCGTGGTGCCAAACGCGATGGAGCCCCGGGCGGCCATCGGTGAATACGACTCCGCGATGGATCACTACACCCTGATCACCACCTCGCAGAACCCGCACCTGATCCGACTGCTCCTCGGGGCATTCGTGATGCAGGTTCCCGAGCACAAGATTCGAGTGCTCGCACCGGACGTTGGCGGTGGATTCGGCTCCAAAATCTTCCACTATGCGGAAGAGGTGCTGGTGGTCGCCGCGTCCAAGATGATCGGCCGGCCGGTGAAATGGACCGCGGAGCGAACCGAATCGTTCCTCACGGACGCCCATGGGCGCGACCACATTTCCCGCGCTCGATTGGCGATGGACGGCGACGGCAAGTTCTTGGGACTTCACGTCCAGACCGAAGCGAACATGGGGGCTTTCTTGTCCACCTTTGCTCCGGCGGTGCCGACCTACCTTTACGCGACGCTGCTGGCGGGTGTCTACACGACCCCTGCGATCTACGCGGAGGTGAAGGCGCGCTTCACCAACACGACGCCCGTTGACGCCTACCGCGGCGCGGGGCGTCCCGAGGCGGCGTATTTGCTCGAGCGCCTGGTGGAAGAGGCCGCGCGGCAGACCGGCATCGACCGGGTGGAGCTGCGCCGCAAGAACATGATCAAGAAGGACCAGTTTCCGTATCAGACTCCGGTGGCGCTCGAGTACGACACCGGCGATTTCGAGGCGTGCCTCGACCTGGCGCTAGAGAAGATCGACTACGCCGGTTTCGAGAAGCGGCGCGAGGATTCAAAGAGTCGCGGCAAGGTTCGCGGGCTCGGGATCTCGACCTACGTCGAGGCCTGCGGGATCGCTCCGTCGGCGCTCGCGGGGGCCCTCGGTGCGCGCGCGGGTCTCTACGAGTCGTCGACGATTCGGGTGCATCCCACCGGATCGGTGACTGTGTTCACCGGAACGCACAGTCACGGGCAGGGGCACGAAACCACGTTTGCGCAGATCGTCGCCGATCACTTCGGCATCGAGGTGGACCAGGTGAATCTCGAGCACGGGGATTCGGCGCAGTCGGCCTTCGGCATGGGGACCTACGGGTCGCGCTCCTTGCCCGTGGGCGGCTCGGCGATCGTCAAGGCGGCGGATAAGATCATCGAGAAAGGGCGGAAGATCGCCGCTCACATGCTCGAAGCCTCCGCGGACGACATCGAGTTCGAGAACGGACAGTTCAAGGTGAAGGGGACCGACCGGGCGAAGGCCTTCGGCGAGGTCGCTTTCGCTGCCTATGTCCCGCACGACTACCCGATCGAGGAGGTCGAGCCCGGTCTCGAGGAGACCGCGTTCTACGATCCAAAGAACTTCACCTTCCCCGGTGGTTGTCACGTCGTCGAGGTCGAGGTGGATCCGGAGACCGGCGTCGTCGAGGTCTGCAACGTGGCGGTGGCGGACGACGTGGGGCGGGTGATCAACCCGATGATTGTCGACGGTCAGATTCACGGTGGTCTCGCTCAGGGCATCGGTCAGGCTCTGATGGAGCAGGCCGTCTATGACGATCACGGTCAGCTGCTCACCGGCTCCTACATGAACTACCAGATGCCGCGCGCGGCGGATTTCCCGATGTTCAATGTTGGCAACCACGTCACGCCCTGCACTCACAATCCTCTCGGCTCCAAGGGAGTTGGTGAGGTCGGTGCGATCGGCGTCCCGCCCGCGGTGATCAACGCGGTGCTCGACGCGATCCGCGAGTTCGGAGTCAAAGACATCACAATGCCCGCGACCCCACAGAAGGTGTGGAAAGCGATCAACCAGGCTCAGGCATCAGCCTGAAAGAAAGGGGGAGCTCATGCTGAACTTTGAGTTCATGAACGCTGATTCGGTGGACGTGGCTGTTGCGGCCTTGAAGGCCGACGAGGACGCGAAGATTCTCGCCGGCGGCCAGTCGTTGGTGCCCGTACTGAAGATGGAGTTTGCCGAGCCGTCGAAGTTGATTTCCCTCCGAGGGATCAAAGCGCTCGCGGAAATCAAAGAAGACGGCAACAAGATCATCGTCGGAGCGATGGCGACGCACGCCGACGTGGAGCGCAGCGAGGTGGTGAAGAAAGGACTTCCTTCACTCGCTCACCTCGCCAGTGGCATCGGTGACGCTCAGGTGCGGAATCGTGGAACACTGGGTGGCTCGCTCGCGCACGCGGATCCGGCGGCGGACTACCCGGCGGCGGTCGTCGGCTACAAGTGCCAGGTCAAGACCGACTCTCGGGTCATCGATGGGGATTCCTTCTTCACCGGTCTCTTTGAGACTGCTCTGAACCCAGGAGAGCTCATCACCGCGGTGCACTTCGAGAAACCGGAGAAGGCGTTCTACCTGAAGTTCGCCAACCCAGCCTCGAAGTACGCGATCATCGGGGTCATGGTGGCGGAGTACGGCGACGGTGTACGGGTGGGGGTCACCGGCGCCCGCGCGCACGCGTTCCGCTGGACCGAGCTCGAAACGAAGCTCAGCGCCAACTTCTCCGCCGACGCGGTTGACGGCACCGACATTGATACGAGCGAGTTCATGTCGGACCTCGATGCGGACGCGGAATACCGAGCCCACCTCATTCACGTCATGGCCAAGCGAGCCGTTGCCGGCGCGCAGTGAGGTATTCATGAGTCGTCAGCCCCCGGCAAACGTCGACGGCGTCCTCGAGATGCTCAGGGGCTGCGACTACATCTGCGACCGCGCGCTCGGTACCGCGGTCTTTCTCGCGTTGAAGCTCGGCCGGCCTCTCTTTCTGGAAGGGGAGGCCGGCGTCGGCAAGACGGAGATCGCCAAGGTCTTGAGCCAGGCCCTCGATCGCCCACTGATTCGGCTTCAGTGCTACGAAGGTCTCGATTTCGCCTCGGCGGTGGGGGAGTGGAACTACAGCCGTCAGATGATGGAAATCCGCCTCGCGGAAGCCGAGGGTAAGACGGACCGCCAGTCATTGGCGACGGATGTTTTCGGTGAGAAGTTTCTATTTAAAAGACCGCTCTTGCGTGCGCTCGAGTCAGCACCCGGTGCGGCACCGGTGCTGCTGATCGATGAGCTCGATCGAACCGATGAGCCCTTCGAGGCCTTCCTGCTCGAGGTGTTGAGTGACTACCAGGTCACGGTCCCGGAGCTCGGAACCATCAAAGCCTCGGAGCCACCGATCACCATTCTCACCTCGAACCGAACCCGAGAGGTGCACGATGCACTCAAGCGGCGTTGCTTCTACCACTGGGTCGACTACCCGAACGCCGAACGGGAGCTCGAGATTCTCCGTGTCAAAGCACCGGAAGCGAAAGAGGCGCTTCGCGAGCAGGTCGTCGCCTTCGTGCAGCGCCTTCGCCAGCGGGACCTCTACAAGGTGCCCGGGGTGGCGGAGTCGATCGACTGGACCCACGCCCTCCTAGCGCTCGACCAACACGTGCTCGAGCCTGAGGCGGTCGACGCGACTCTCGGTGTGGTGCTCAAGTACCAAGACGACATCGAGCACGTCCGTGGCGACGAGGCCCGTGCCCTCCTCAAGGAGGCGCAGGAGCAGACCGGCTAGCTCGATGCGACCGCGCACGCGTGACCTCATCCCCGGGCGGGGCGACCAGAGCGGACAGCTCTTCGAGAACGTGATGCAGTTCTCGCGCCTGCTGCGCCGGGCAGGGGTTCCGATCGGTCCGGGGCACGTGATCAAGGCGATGGAAGCGCTCGGCACGGTCGGCGTCATGCACAAGGAAGACGTCTACTGGGCCCTGCACGCGAGCTTGATCAGCAAGCGAGAGCACCGAAAGCTCTTCCATGAGGCGTTCTCCATGTTCTGGCGCGACCCCTTCGGGGCCAATGAAGCGATCTCGATCATCCTCCCCTCGAGCAAGGTGCCGGAGCACGAGGAGAAAAAGCCGAGCTACGCCCGCCGCATGATGGAAGCGTGGCAAAGGCCGCGGGAGCAGGGAAACCCTCCACCGCCGGCGGAGGAGGAGCGGATCGACCTCGATGCGGTCATGACCTTCAGTCCGACCGAAACGCTCCGCAGCAAAGACTTTGACCAGATGAGCGCCGAGGAGGTGCGGGAAGCGGAGCGCTTGATCCGTCGAATGCAGCTGCCCTTCGCCGCCGTGCCGCAGCGTCGCATGGAGCCCAATGCGCGCGGTGAACGCGTCGACCTGCGCCGGACGCTGCGCAGAAGCCTGCGATCCGGCGGCCAGACCATCGACCTCGCCTTCAGGGCGCGCAAATCGAAGCCGCCGCCTCTCGTCGTTCTGTGCGACGTGTCGGGATCGATGGAGCGTTACTCGCGCATGTTCTTGCACCTGCTGCATGCGATCACCAACGCGCGCGAGCGCGTTTACTCTTTTTTGTTTGGCACCCGCCTCACCCATGTGACCCGCTCCCTACGCCACAAGGACATCGATGTCGCGCTCGGAAAGCTCGGGGAGGAGGTGACCGGTTGGTCCGGCGGCACCCGGATCGCCCGCGCACTCCACGAGTTCAACCGACACTGGTCGCGGCGGGTTCTGGGGCAGAATGGGGTGGTCCTTCTGATCAGCGACGGCTTGGACCGGGATTCGGAGCATTCCCTGAGCTTCGAGGCAGATCGGCTGCGAAAATCCTGTCACCGGCTGATCTGGCTGAACCCGCTCCTGCGCTACGACGGTTTTGAGGCCAAGGCAGCCGGGATTCAGGCGCTCCTGCCGCATGTGGACGATTTTCGACCGATGCACGATTTGAACAGTCTTCGCTCTTTGATAGAGGCACTCTCGCATCACCGCAGGAGAGCAGCTTCGAATGGCCTGGGCGATTTGACGTCGTCGACGGTCGTGAGCACTTTCAGCGGTGAACCGCCCACGGACCACTGAGATCTGAGAGATGATGAACAGCGCAGCGAGCCCCGATCACCCGAAGATCCGCCACGGACGCGTCGGGGTCCTCCTCTTGAATCTCGGGACCCCGGACGCGCCGACGGCGAAAGCGGTGCGCCCCTATCTCAAGCAGTTCCTCACCGACCGGCGCGTGATCGAGCTTCCGCGCATCCTCTGGTATCCGATCCTGTTCCTCTTCGTGCTCACGTTCCGGCCGCGCAAGACAGCGGCGGCCTATAGACGCATCTGGAAGGACGGAGAGGACTCTCCGCTCCGCGCGATCACGAAGCGCCAAGCGGAGAAGCTGCAGGCCACACTCGGCGATGACGTGGTGGTCGAATACGGCATGCGCTACGGCAACCCGTCGACGGAAGCCGCGCTGACGAAACTAAAAGACTCAGGCTGCACGAAGATTCTCGCCCTCGCGCTCTATCCGCAATACAGCGCCTCGACCACCGCCTCCTCCTACGACGAGGTCTTCCGGGTCCTGCAGCGCATGCGCTGGCAGCCGGCGATCCGGACCGTGATGTCCTACCACGACAACCCGGTCTACATCGGAGCTCTCGCCGATAGCGTGCGTGAACAGCTGAGTGGTCTCGACTGGATACCGGAGAAGGTACTCCTATCCTTCCACGGGATCCCAAAGCGCTATCACCTCGCGGGCGATCCCTACCACTGTCACTGCCAGAAAACCGCGCGGCTCGTGCGCGAGTCCCTAGGTGGCGACATCGAAATCGAGGCGACTTTTCAGTCGCGCTTCGGGCCGGAGGAGTGGCTCCAGCCCTACACCGAGCCCCGCCTGGTCGAGCTCGCGGAAGGGGGCGTCAAACGGGTTGCGGTCGCGACCCCGGGCTTTTCCGCGGACTGCATCGAAACGCTCGATGAGATCGCGGTCGAAGCGATGGAGGCGTACGAGGAAGCCGGCGGCGACCACTTCTCCTTCATTCCCTGCCTGAACGATTCGCCGGGTGGCATGGCGACGATCCTGTCGGTCGTACGCAACGAGCTCAAGGGATGGGTCGACGCCGAAAACCGCTCACCGCTCCGGGTGGTTCCCGAGCTGCAGGCGACCCCAGAAAACGACACGGACATCGAGAAGCACTCCGCCTCCGGCGGCTGAAAAGCACGCTGGGCCACAGCGTCGTTTATTTTCGAAATAATCTAATGCAACGCGTTGCGACGTCGCGAGACACGCATGGAGGATTGTTTGCAGATTCACCCCATGTGCGTTTGGCACGAGACGTGCTGTAGTTGAGACGAACACAGACGGAGGGCCAACAGTGGCTGAAGACTTTCAAATTCTCGCACCCCTCGCCGGCGGCGCCTTGATCGGGCTCGCGTCGGCTCTGGTCCTGTTGATGATGGGGCGCATCGTCGGCATCAGCGGCATGATCGGAAACCTCTTCAACCCGCCACCGAAATCGGAGGTATTTTGGCGGGTCGCGTTCATCGCGGGGTTGCTGGTCGGCGGCGTGGTCATGGTCGCCGTCATGCCGAGCGCGTTTCCCACCGGCCCCGTTCGGCCGATGGCCTGGACCGTGGCCGCGGGTTTGCTCGTGGGTTTTGGAACCCGTTTGGGCAACGGTTGCACCAGCGGTCACGGGGTCTGTGGCATGGGACGTCTATCCCTGCGCTCGACGAGCGCGGTGCTCACGTTCATGGCCACCGGAGCTCTCACCGTCTATGTCGCGCGCGTGGCGCTCGGAGGTTGATATGCAGGCGCTCATCGCATTCGTTTCTGGAGTTCTGTTTGCCATCGGCCTGGCGCTCGGCGGTATGACGCTGCCGTCCAAGGTGATCGGCTTCCTCGATTTCTTCGGCGGTCAGTGGGATCCATCGCTCGCCTTCGTCATGGGCGGCGGAGTGACGGTCTACACGCTCGCCTACCTCTGGTCGAAGCGGCAAACGAAGCCGGTGATCACGAACCAGTTCGAGCTTCCCAAGAACAACTCGCAGATCGACGGGCGTCTGCTCGGCGGAGCTGCGCTGTTTGGGGTGGGCTGGGGACTCGGTGGCTTCTGTCCGGGACCGGGGGTCGTGTCGTCCACATCCCTCGGCGCGAGCGCGATCGCCTTCACCGCGTCGATGGTGGCGGGCATGCTGATCTTCCGCGCCGTGAGCCCTCTGTGGTCCAAGGCCAAAGCGCCCGTGGCGGCCCCTGAGCCGAAGAAGGACGCGCCCAGCGCCGCCTGAGCGTAAGTCTCCTCCACCATTGCCTTCCCCGCCAGTCGCGGGTCACTGTGGAGGTGATCCGTGAGCGAGGGGGAGCGATGGAACGCGTATTCTCTGATGCACCGTGGGAGGAGCTCGTCGGCTATTGCCGCGCGCTTCGGGCGGGGGACTTCATCTACGTTACCGGCACCGCACCCGTGGGAGAGGACGGCAGCGTTCATGCGCCAGATGACGGCTACGGTCAGGCGCGCCGTTGCTTGGAGCTGATCGAGCGCTCCCTCCAGAAGCTCGGCGCGGATCGCACGGCAGTCACGCGGACCCGGATGTTCGTGACCGACATTTCCCGCTGGGAAGAGTACGGCCGTGCCCACTCGGAGTTTTTCGGCGACCACCGCCCTGCGACTACGATGGTGGAGGTGAAGGCGCTGATCGACTCGGAGATGCTGATCGAAATCGAAGTCGACGCCTATGTGGGCGACCACGGGTGACAGCTGGTGATCGTGCTCCTCTCGATGATGTCGCTCGCCGCTCCGGATTTTGACGCAGAGGACGCGGAGCGTTTTGCCCGTCTCGCCCTCGACTGCGTGCACCGCGAGTACCCGAACAAGATCGCGCATGTCTTGCAGTCGAAGTCCGATGCCAAGCCGCCGAGGGCTCTGACGCCCGTGTTCTATGGTTGCTACGACTGGCATTCCTCCGTGCACGGCCACTGGTTGTTGGTGCGCCTCGTGAAGCTCTTCCCCGAGGCACCGTTTGCGAAAGACGCCCGGGCGGCGCTCAGCAAGAGTTTCGTACTCGAGAAGGTCGTCGCGGAGGCGGAGTACCTACGCGGCGAAGGGCGCGGGTCCTTTGAGCGGCCCTACGGTCTCGCCTGGCTGCTGCAGCTCTCCGCTGAGCTCCACGACTGGGAGGACCCTGAGGGGCGCCGTTGGGCAAAGGTGCTAGAGCCCCTCGAGGCAGAGGCCGTCACGCGGCTCCTCACTTGGTTTCCCAAGCTCACCTTTCCCATCCGGACCGGCGAGCACAGCCAGACCGCATTTGCGATGGGATTGATCTCCGACTGGGCGAAGTCACGGCGTCACCAGGAGATGGCGCAGCTGATCTCCGACAGCGCGAAGCGCTTCTACGCCCGAGACCGCGATGCGCCCCTCGACTACGAGCCCGGTGGACAGGATTTCCTGTCTCCGATCTGGGCCGAAGCCGATCTCGTTCGCCGCTTCATGGCGCCCGAGCCGTTCGCCCAGTGGCTCGACCGTTTCCTGCCGCGCCTCCGAACCCTCGCGGGCTCCGCACGAACCTCGACCCTTCACCCCGGCCTCGTTCCCGCGGTGGTCACGGACAAATCGGACGGCAAGCTCGCCCACCTCGATGGACTCAACCTGAGCCGGGCCTGGATGATGGAAGGGGTATTGGAGGCGCTTCCCCCGGACGACCCGCGGCGGCCGCTCCTCGAGGACATTGCGAGTGCCCATCGGGAGGCTGGCCTCGCGGCGGTCACCGGTGAGCACTACGAAGGGGGCCACTGGTTGGGAAGCTTCGCCGTCTACCTCGTGAGCCGGGCGGGCAAAGACTGAGGGTTCGACATTCGGCCCGGTCGCGCGGTATCCAGATCGCATGAAAGTCATGGATTTTCACGACGCGGCTCGGAAGCTGTGCGATGCCGTGCAGGAATTCGGAACCCGAGGATGGTGTCTCGCTACCGGGGGGAATTTCTCCGCGCGGATCGACGACGCGCACTGCCTGATCACCCAGTCGGGTAAGGACAAGAGCAACCTCGAGCCGAGCGATCTCATGCTCTGCGATCTGGACGGCCGACCGGTGGACGCGGAGCTGAAGCCGTCGGCGGAGACGGCGGTCCACGTCGCCCTCTACCGCTACGAGTCCTCCATTGGCTCGGTGTTGCACACGCACTCGGTCACCTCCACAGTGGTCGGGCGCGCATGCAGCGAGTCGGTCGTCTTCGAGGGCTTCGAGATGCAAAAGTCCTTGAGTGGCGAGACGGCGCACGATGCCCCGGTACGCCTGCCGGTCTTCGACAACACCCAGGACATGGACGCCCTCGCCGCGCAGGTGCAGGAGGCCCTTTCGGCCGGACGGATTCAAACACCGGGATTCTTGGTACGCGGTCACGGTCTCTACACCTGGGGTGAGTCGATCGCGGAAGCGAAGCGTCACGTGGAAGGCCTGGAGTTTCTTCTCTCCTGCGTCTGGCAGGAGGCGCTCGGGGGTCACCCGGGCCGAGGGATGCACTGATGGAGGTGCGCGCGGTCCTGACCGACATCGAAGGCACGACGAGCTCGATCGCCTTCGTGCACGAAACCCTCTTTCCTTACGCCGCCCGCGTCCTGCCGGATTACCTCCGGGACCACGCGACCGAGCACACGAAGCTCGTCGACGCGGTGCGCGAAGAGGCGGGAGAGCCTTCAGCGAACATCGAACGGGTGATCGCCATCCTGCTCGAGTGGATCGCTGCGGACAAGAAAGCGACGCCACTCAAAGCAATTCAGGGACACATCTGGAGCCACGGCTACGAGACCGGTGCGTTCACGGGTCACATCTACGACGACGCAGCCGACGCCCTGCAGCGCTGGCATGCGTGCGGGGTGGCGCTCTACGTGTATTCGAGCGGCTCGCTCAAGGCCCAGAAGCTTCTCTTTGGCCATTCAGATGCCGGCGACCTCACGCCGCTCTTCGCCGGCTATTTCGATACGACGACCGGGCCCAAGCGCGAGAGCTCGTCCTACCGCGTCATTGCCGAGGCCATCGGCGGAGACCCCGGCGAGATCCTCTTTTTGTCCGACGTTGCCGAGGAGCTCGACGCGGCGGCGGACGCGGGCATGCAGACCCTTCAGCTCGTTCGGGACGAGAAGGTCGTGCTGGGAAAGCACCGCACCGCCAGGAGCTTTGATGATATACGCCTGAGCTGACGCTCAATCTGGGGGGAAAGCATGGACTATGTTCGCGGGGAGCCGATCGCGCCTCCGAGCGACGAGGAGCTGCCACTGCAATGCGCCTATCGCCACGAGCGAGAGCGACCGGACGCACCGTTCTTGTTCCAGCCCTTCGACGGCGGCCAGCTCGACGTCTACGACTGGCGGCGAACGATGGACGGAGCGCGCCGAATCGCCTCCTGGCTGCGTGAGAAGAATCTACCCCGCGGCAGTCGGGTCGCCTTGATCAGCAAGAATTGCGCGCAGCATTTCATCTTCGATCTCGCAATTTGGATGGCGGGGCACGTGAGTGTCGCGATCTACCCGACCGTCGGCGCCGATACATTGCGCTACGTTCTCGAACATTCAGAGTCTTCATTGCTATTCGTGGGCAAGCTCGACAACTGGGAGGCGATGAAACACGGGGTGCGGGAAGGCACCGAGCTCGTCACGTGCGCCTTCAGCCCGGTGATCGAGGGGGCGATCCGCTGGGACGACCTCATCGCCGAACACGAGCCCATTCGCGACAACCCGGTACGTGATCGAGACGACACGCTCATGCTCATGTACACCTCGGGGAGCACGGGCACGCCGAAAGGCGTGGAGGCGACCGTCGAGCAGGCGGTTGCGTGGGCGCGCTCGGCGAAACAGCTGCTGCAGGTGAGCGTCGACGATCGAATGATGTCCTATCTACCGCTCGCCCATTCCATGGAACGAAATGGGTTGTTGGTGACCGCCTTCTGCATCGGTTTTCAAGTGCACTTCGTCGAGTCTCTGGACACCTTCATCGAGGACCTGAAGCGGGCGAGACCCACCGTCTTCCATTCGGTCCCTCGTCTGTGGCTCAAATTCAAGGCGGGGGTCGAGGCAAAGATGCCCGCGAAGAAGCTCGCGAGGCTGCTTCGGATCCCGCTCTTCGGCACGGTGGTCCGAAAGAAGGTACTCAGCGGCTTGGGCCTCGACGCCTGCCGCATGGCGTTTACCGGCTCAGCTCCGATCCCGGCGGAGATTCTGCGCTGGTACCTCGACCTCGGGCTCGAGCTCCTCGAGGCCTACGCCATGACCGAGAACTGCGTCGTGTGCACCATGACCCGACCGGGTCGGATCAAACCGGGCTACGTGGGGGAGCCGCTTCCGGGCGTTGAGTTGCGGATCTCTGAAGAAGGCGAGATTCAAACCCGCGGGCCGGGTGTGATGAATAGCTACTATCGCGACCCGGAGCGCACTGCGGAAACCTTCACCGAAGACGGCTGGCTGCGCACCGGAGACCGCGGCGAGATCGATGACGACGGTGCGCTTCGCATCACCGGCCGGGTCAAGGAGCTCTTCAAGACGAGCAAGGGCAAGTACGTCGCGCCCGCCCCGATTGAGAACATGCTCAATACCACCGGTGTGATTGAGCAGTCCTGCGTGATGGGAGTCGGCATGCCGCAACCCTTCGCGGTCGTGATGTTGAGCGAGCCGGCACGGCAGCGTGCGCTCGCCGGCGAACGCGAGGCGGTGAGTGCGGAGGTGGAAGCGGTGCTAAAGACGGTCAATGGCGCGCTCCCGGGCCACGAGCGTTTGCGCAATCTGATGGTGACTCTCGACGAGTGGTCGATCCCGAACGGGCTCCTCACGCCGACGATGAAGATCAAACGGAGCGCGATCGAAGAGCGTTACGCCGAATACCTGTCCGAAGAGGCCTTGCCGGCGCCCGGGGTGGTGATGGAGTCGGTCGAGGAAGAGGCCGCCGTGTCCTGAGCGCCCGAGTCAGGTGGCGCCGTCTAGGGCGACGTACTCGACTTTGTAACCGCCCTTGGCGGACGGTGCGACCACGCTCGGCAGGGTCACGCGTCCCGGGCGGCGCGCAGCGATGCGCTCGATCTGGGCCGCCGCGTCTTCGAGGCTCGCCGCATGAAGCTTGCCCGTATGTCCCCGGGTGGCACCGGCGCGCAATGCGGCGACGAGGCCTGCGGTGTAGCCGGTCAAGCGATAGTTGACCTCGAGGAAGGCGGCCTGTGAGCCGGTCTGAAGCAGATCGACCCCGAAGATCTGTCCCCAGTTCTCCGGTGGCGCTCCGCTGCGCGCGAGCTTTTCGTAGAGCTTGCGTGCGACGCCGTCGGAGACGTGATGGGCTTCGAGTCCGAAGTGCGCGTTTGGGAAGGCGTTGCCTTGGTGTGCGGTGCCCACGACCTCCTGCTCGGATGTGGCCAAGCCGATTAAATACGACGAGGTGGTGATGAACTTCTTTGACACCTCTGCGACCGGTGCGCCTGCGATCTGCTCCGGTGAGAAGGCCGCCGCCTGGACATAGACCGGCGTTTCCGGCGCGAGGCGCTCGAGGATCATCTCCACCTCACCCCGGTCGTGCGTCGGAAAGACGCCTTCACCGCCCGCGGACCAGCCGAGCTTCAGGAACTTCAGCCGGTCGTCTGGTAGATGCCCGGTCTCGAGCGCACCGGCGATCCCTGCGCTCAAGCTCGGGGGGACGCCGCGAAGGCCTTCGAGCAAGACCTGCTGATAGATCTTGTTGTTGAGCAGGTCTTGCCACTTCTTGGCATTGTGTTCCGTGGAGGTAGAGTCGCGGTACCACTGAATTTCTCGGTAGTCGGAGAAGGACTCCCTATGCGCGAGGTAGTCCGAGCGGCGCACCACCGGCGACGGCTCGAGGCCCGCTTTCTCCATTCCCTTGCGAACGAAGTCGAGCTGGTCGTCCGTGACGACATCGTCAACGACGACGACCTCGGCTGGAAGGAGCATGCCGCGCAGGCCGTAGTGGAAGGCGCCATCGATCCCGTCGCCGGCGAGGCGGCTCGAAAACTCGGCGAAGGACAGATTGGCGACCACCTGTTTGCTGCTGAGGATGTACTCGGCGGCTTCGGTGAAGGCGTTGCAGAAGTCGAGAAAATGCAGCGTCCAGGGGGTGAGGTTCTCGCCGTTGACCCAGCGCTCGAGCGCCCGCTGGCGGCCCTCACGGTCGTAGGAGCTCGAGCGCTGCACGAAGTGCATGAGCGCTCGGACGGCCTTCGGGTCGAGCTGGGAGAAGACTCGCTCTCGACGCGCGAGATATTCGTCGAGACGTATGAGCCCCGGGCGACCGAGCGCCTCACCCATGCGCTTGTGCTCGTTGTCCACGAGCTGCTCCGCCGGCGCGCGAATGTTCACGATCTTGGTCATCTGTCCCCTCCCGTGCTCGGGACTGCA